>CAZJSU010000056.1:3554-27951 GCA_964548765.1 uncultured Anaerolineaceae bacterium | reverse complement strand
TTGGGGATGGGTTTGAGGGTGGTCTGTGTCATCAGATTTCAGTTCAAAAGGATGGGCGATGCGTTTTTAGCCAGGTTGTGTTGACATTCTGTGTTTGGTGACATTTTCTGACGGACGGCATGTATGCCGTCCCTACACCAGGCATGTTTTGTAGGGACGCGCAACAGCGCGTCCATCTGCCATCATGATTTATGCGTAGGGGCGGGTTTCAAACCCGCCCTTCTGCGGGAGGGTCACAGACCCTCTCCTACTCCAAATTCACGAAATAGTACAACTCATGCTCTGGCAGCAGGTCGGGATGCAGGATGTAAATCAGGTCGGCCAGGATGCGATGCGGGTTGGCAAGGCCGCTTTCGTAATAGTCGTTGCCGCCGTTGGCGTTGACACGGGCGCTGCTGTTATACACCGTCCCGTTTGTGACAGGCGCGAAATCGGCATAGCGCGAATCCTGCGCCAGCAGGTCATCGAGCGTGTTCACGCCGAAAAGGTGCGGAACCCACACGTCGGCATCCAGCCCGGCCTCGTACACCACCTCAAAATCATAAGGCAGCGCGCCAGTGATGCCCGCTAACTGCGGGTCGTCGCCCAGCACCAGTTGGCCGCCCGCGTCGTCTATTAACTGCGCCGCGTGACTGAGTTCACCGGGGATGAACCACGCCTCGCCAAAGCTGGCATAGCTGTTCCACAACACCAGCGGCCTGTCCTCGTCGGGGATGTCGGCGGCGAGTTCGGTCAGCGCCTCGTACTGCGCCACGCGGTCATCAAAGAGGGCGTTGGCTTCGGCTTCTTTGTTGTAAAACAGCGCGATGAACTTCAGCCATTCCGCCTGTCCCAACGGTGTTTCTTCCATAAAGTCGGCGGCGACCACCACCGGAACGCCCGCTTCCAGCAGGACGGGGTGCGCGTCAGAGTCCGGGCTGCCGCTGCCATAGGTCAGCACCACGTCCGGCTCGGCATCAAGCACCAGTTCGACATTGACGGACGCGCCGTTGCCCACTTCGATCAGTTCGCCCGCCGCCGCTTTTTCCGCCACTTCCGGCGTGTTGAGATAGAGCAGGCTGTCCAGCCCGACCAGATGCTCCACCTGCCCCAGATCGGCCAGATGCGGCAGGTAACTGGTGGACATGGCGATGGTGTCGCCCGCCGGAATTTCGATCACCAGCGCGTCGTCATAACCTTCGGGCGCGGGGGTGCCACACTGCACCAGCACGTACTGGAAAACATCCTCTGGCGCTGACCCCGGCCACGGGGTTAACACGCTGACGACCTTGTAACTGCCGAAGTATTCCACCGACCACGCGGTCGAATGTTCCGGGGTGACCTTCTCCGGGAAGTAGTCGGCCTCTGCGTCGTAAGCCTCGACACAGGCGGCGGGGTTGGCTTCCTGCGCGTGGAGAAGCCCGCCGGAGAAAGCCAGCACAGCGACCAGGAGCAACAAAAATAAACGGAGTTTCATCATCTTCCCCCTTGGGTGATAGTTCGCGCAGAAAGGGAAGATCGCAGGCCGCGCCAGCGGAATAAAAAATCCCGCCGGGCGGCGGGATGGTCTGAACAATACCAGTTCCAACGCTCGCTCCCTTTCTCCACGAAGGTTTGATACGAGCTAAAGCGCAGGCGGGTACTCGGACTTTCCAGCCGGGGGCTGGATTACCGTTGCGGGACAGTGCCGGACTTTCACCGGGCTTCCCCCATTGCGCGCCGCGCATCCGGGCGTTGGGCGCACCTTTACTTTAGTGAGTTTATTGTGCCATGAGCGTAGCACCGGGACGCGGGAATGTCAAGCAGCGTATGGCTTGTAAAACAGGCGAGAAACAGGGGGAGGTTAGGAAAGCGTTTGTTTAGCAAGCGCTTATTCAAGCCTGCGTTTGCGCTTCTCGTGGCCGTCCTCTGCTAAAAATTCCACGTCGGGATCATCAATGTCGCGCAGGCGCTCTGGGGCATAGGCATCGTGCGCGTTGAGATCGGGGTACATCGCGCGGAGCTGTAAGTATATTCTGAGATGGTGCAGGCCGAAGTGCGCCAACAGCAGCGCCGCCCACGCGATAATCAGACTGATGTGGCCGATGATGAACGGCTTAAGTACCCCAAAAGATACCCCGGCGTTACCGGGATAAGTGATTGTGGCGATGATGCTGTAGAGCAGCGCAATCGTACAGACAACGAATACCAGTGTATGCAGTTGAAGCATGGGCACACGCCGGGCGAAATGTTTGCGTTTCATCGTCAAAATCCTTTGCCTTCTCTGTCTGCTGACTTTACGGAGAACGTGGGGCATGGTTGCAGGAGAGAGCAAAATTTTGAATACAGGGCATAAACCGCGCATAATTAAACATTGTTTATATTGCACGGGTTTTAGCGGCCAGACCTCAGAAAAGTTGCTAATCCCCGAAAGACGATTTTGAAGTAAAGTACCCGTTTATTGAGTTTATAGAGTAAGTTGATGACATTTTCTCAATTCCGTTTACGCGCAGGGCGCGTGTTCGACGCGCTGCCGGTAGGCGTGGCGCTGCTGCTGGCGCTGGTCGTCGCCTCGGTGCTGCTCATCGCGCTGCAAGTCAGCCCGGTAACGGCTTACAGTGCGCTGCTGGAAGGCGCGGTCGGCACCGAGAACGCCTTTGCCGAGACGCTGGTGAAGGCTGTCCCGATCATGTTCGTCGCCATCGGCATCTGCGTGGCCTTTCGCGGCGGCGTGGTCAACATCGGCGGCGAGGGGCAGATGATCGCCGGGGCGCTGGCAGGCGTGACGGTCGCGCTGGCGGTTGGTGACAGCGCGGGCGGGCTGGTGATCCCGCTGGCGATTGGCGCGGGCTTTCTGGCCGGGGCGCTCTATGGCGGGCTGGCGGGCTTTTTGAAAGCCTACTTCGGCGTAAACGAAATCCTCAGCACGATCATGCTCAACCAGATCGCCGCGCAGATGATGAACTACCTGCTCAACGGCGTATTGCTCGACCCCGCCGAGGCCGGGCTGAACAACGTGCCGAAAACCGCGCGCATCGTCGAGGCCGCCGAACTGCCGCGCCTGTCGCTGACGCTGCCGCCGTTCGTGGCGCAGATGTTCAGCATGGAGAACGCGGAACTTTTCGCGCGGACACGGCTGCACTTCGGGCTGGTGATCGCGGTGGCGCTGGCGGTGCTGACGTATGTGCTGCTGTGGCGCACCTCCATCGGCTATCGCATTCGCGCGGTCGGCCAGAATGAGCGGGCGGCACGTTATGCTGGCATCAACGTGCGCCGTTACACGGTACTGGCGCTGTTCCTCTCTGGCGGGTTTGCCGGGCTGGCGGGCATTGTGCAGGTGTTGGGGCTGCAATACCGTCTGCAAACCGACGGCTCCCCTACCGGCTTTACGGGCAGCGCGGGCTTTAACGGCATCGTGGCGGCGCTGTTCGGCGGGCTGAACCCGCTGGGGGCGATTCCGGCTTCGGTGTTCTTCGGCGGGCTGCTGGTGGGCGCGCAGAAGATGCAGCGCGAGACGGGCGTGTCCGCGTCGCTGATTACCGCCATCAACGGTATTATTGTGATCTTCGTCGTCAGCAGCCAGTTATTTGTGCGCCGCCGGGCGCGCCAGCGCTTAAGCGGGGCGGCGCAGGTGCTGGACGAGCCACAGCCGGAAGAAGTGAGGCAGCCCGTTACATGATCGAGCAGATTTTTACCGCCAGCGTCCTGGCCTCGACCATCCGGCTGGCAACCCCATACATCTTCGCCTCGATTGGCGAGACCTTCGGCCAGCGCAGCGGCGTGCTGAACCTCGGCGTGGATGGCATCATGCTCATGGGGGCGTTCGCTTCGTTCTACGCGGTTTATACGACCAACAGCCTGATTTTAGCGCTGCTGGCCGCGATCATCGTCGGCGGGCTGATGGGGCTGGCGATGGCCTTTATCAGCGTGACGCTGAAGGCGCAGCAGGGCATCAGCGGCATCGGCCTGTACCTGTTCGGGCTGGGCATGAGCGAGCTGCTTTACCAGCAGTTGATCGGCACGCCGCGCTCGGTAGAGGGCTTCCCGCGCGTGTTCATCCCGGTGCTGTCAGAGATCAAGTTCCTCAGTATTGGCGAAGTATTTTTTCAGCAGAATATACTGGTTTACGTGGCGTTCGCGCTGGTGCCGCTGGCGGCCTTCGTGTTTAACCGCACGCCCTTCGGCCTGATGATCCGCGCTGTGGGGCAAAACCCGGAGGCGGCGGACGCGATGGGCGTGAACGTGGCGCGGGTGCGTTACATCACGGTCATCATTGGCGGGGTGCTGGCGGGCATCGCGGGCGCGTCGCTTTCGACCGCGCTGCTGAAGGTGTTCCAGCAGAACCTCACCGCTGGCTTAGGCTTTATCGCGGTGGCGCTGGTGTACTTTGGCGGCTGGCGGCCTTACGGCGTGCTGGCCGGGGCGCTGCTGTTCAGCTTTGTGAACGCGCTGCAATTGCAGATTAACGCGGTCGGCATTGATATTCCGTCGGAGTTCGCGGTGATGGCCCCGTATGTCATCACCATTATCGCGCTGGTTTTCGCGTCGAAGCGGGTGGAGAAGCCCACCGCGCTCACAAAAGCGTTTGAGCGCGAAGGTTAGGGCATTGATGATGCTGTTGGTTCACTCGTGAAACGATCATATCCGTAGGGGCAAGCCGGTGACTTGCCCTGGGCGCGGCACGCTGCGCCCCTACGAAAATGAATTCGCCAGCACCATCATTCACCGGGTCAGGTCAGGCTTAAAAACTGAATGTATCCATGTGTAGGGGCGGGTTTCAAACCCGCCCGCTGGCAAAGGTTCTACGCAGGGACACCATACCGGATGTCCCCGCAAAACACATTCACATAAACAGGAGGAAGTATGGCTAAAAATGCGTTTCGCTTGATGCTGGTTGTTCTGCTGCTGGCGCTGGGGCTTGTGCCGCTGGTCAACGCGCAGGATGACGTGTTCCGCGTGGCCGCTGTCGCCCCCAGCGCGATCAACGATCTGGCCTTCAGCCAGAGCATGTACGACGCGCTGCTGCTGATTCAGGAAGAAATGGGCGAAGATGCCTTCCAGTTCGACTTTCAGGATGGCACGTTCGTCGTAGATGACGCGGCGGTCGCGCTGCGCGAGTGGGCGGCTTCTGGCGAGTATGATCTGGTGGTCGCGCACGGGTCGCAGTACGGCGCGATTCTGGAAGAACTCGCGCCAGAATTCCCCGAAGTCTCTTTCGCGTGGGGGACGGACGTAAACACCTTCGGGCTGGAGAACGTCTTCGCCTATACCGCCGCTGCCGAAGAAGGCGGCTACATCAACGGTGTGATCGCGGCGACCCTCTCCACAGCGGGCAATATCGGCGTGGTCGGCCCGATCGAAGTGGGCGATGCCAAGCTGTATGTGGATGGCTTCGTGGCGGGCGCGCTGGCGACCAACGAGGCGGCGCAGGTCAATGTCAATTACATCCAGTCGTTTAGCGACGTGCAGCTTGCCACCGAAGCGGCGCAGGCTTTCCTTGCCAACGGCGCGGACGTTCTGACCGGGACGGCGCAGATGGTGGTTGGCCCGATCGCTGTGGCGCAGGATGCCGAGGCGGATATTCCCTGGTTCGGCACCCAGTCGAGCCAGGCGGAACTGGCGGGCGAAAACGGCGTGACCTTCCAGATTTACCGCTGGGACGTGGTGCTGCGCGACATTATCGAGTCGGTGCAAAACGGCACGCTGGGCGGCGAGGCGTATGTGATTGACCTTGAGAACGGCGGGCTGGAAATCGAGATCAGCGAGTTCCGTTACCCGGAGGACAGCGAAGAACGCGCCGAAATTCAGGCGATGGTGGATGAACTGAGCGCGAGCATTATCGCGGGCGACATCGTGGTGCTGCCAGACATGGCCGCGCCAGAAGAAACCCCAGAAGCAACAGAAGAAGGTTAGTTTACCTCACCCCTTTGCCCCTCCCCATGTCATGGGGAGGGGTTGGGGGAGAGGAATAGCATTTTATGACCGAGACACTAAGCACCGGACACCGCCGCGTTGACCAGCTTCAGATGCGCGGTATCGTCAAGCGTTTTCCCGGCGTGCTGGCGGTAGATCACGTGGATTTTGACGTGCGGGCGGGCGAGATTCACGCGCTGCTGGGCGAGAACGGCGCGGGTAAAAGCACGTTGATGAAAATCCTGTACGGCCTGTATCAACCGGACAGCGGCACGATTTCGCTGAACGGGCAGCCCACCGCCATCCACTCGCCACAGGCCGCCATTCAGCAGGGAATTGGCATGATTCACCAGCACTTTATGCTGGTGCCGTCGCTGACGGTGGCCGAAAACGTCGCGCTCGGCATGAAATCCTCACGCGGGGCGCGGCTGGATACCGATGTCATCGCCGCCCGGCTGCGTGACCTGTCTGAACAGTACCACCTGAAGGTGAACCCCGACGCGCCCGTGTGGCAGCTTGCGGTGGGCGAGCAGCAGCGGGTGGAAATCCTGCGGGCGATTTACAAGGGCGCGGCGCTGCTCGTGCTGGACGAGCCGACCGCCGTGCTGACCCCGCAGGAAGTGGATGACCTGTTCCGCATCCTGCGCCAGATGGCCGCCGACGGTCACGCGCTCATCTTCATCTCGCACAAGCTGCACGAAGTCCTCGCCATCAGCCAGCGCGTGACGGTGCTGCGTGATGGGCATCGCGTGGCGACCATCGCCACCGAAGGCGCGACCCGCCGTTCGCTGGCCGAGATGATGGTCGGGCGGCCTGTCGTGCTGCAATACGAGCGCGCCCCGGCGCAGGTGAACACGGCGCGGCTGCGGCTGGAAGGCGTGAGCGCGCGCAGCGACCGGGGCGACGCTGGCCTGAGCGAAGTATCGCTGGAAGTACACGGCGGCGAGGTCGTCGGCGTGGCCGGGGTGTCTGGTAACGGGCAGCACGAACTGGCGCAGGTGATCGCCGGGCTGCGTCCGCTCACGGGCGGGCGGGTGCTGCTGGAAGGACAGGACATTACCGGGCAGCCGCCTGTCAGGGTCAACCGGTGCGGGCTGGCGTACATCCCCGAAGAGCGCATGATTGACGGCGTGATTAAGGATTTCACCGTCGCGGAAAATTATGTGCTGCACGATCACGGGCGCGCGCCGTTTGTGCGCGGGCGTATGTTTATGCGCTTCGGGGTGATTGCCGAGCGCTGCCGCGAGGTCATCCGCGCGTATGAGATTAAAACGCCGGGGACGGATGTGCCGATCAAGAACCTCTCCGGCGGGAACATTCAGAAGCTGGTGCTGGCGCGGGAGCTTTCACGCAGCCCGCGCGTGCTGGTGGCGGCGCAGCCGACGCGCGGCGTGGACATCGGCGCGTCGGAGTATATTCACCGCCGTCTGCTGGATGAACGTGCCAAAGGCACAGCGGTGCTGCTCATTTCGGAAGACCTCGACGAAATCCGCGCGCTGAGTGACCGCATCGCGGTGATGTATGAAGGGCGCATCGTCGGCGTGGTCGAGAACGCGGCCACCAGCGTCGAGCAGTTGGGCGCGATGATGGCGGGCGCGATGCTGGAAGCGATTGAGTGATATAATAAAATATGTTGTAGGGGCGACCCGCCAGGTCGCCCCTACAGAAAGCACCCTCAAAAATTTGGCTACAGGTCGTTAGCGTGCTAACGGCGTTGGAAAATGTTCCATCGAAAAGCGCCTGAGTCTCACCTTTGTTCGTTTACATCGAGGTTAGACTATGAAACTATGGAACAGGTATTACACCCCCACGACGATTGACGAAGCGCTGCAGTTATTAACCTCTCATGCCGGGCAGGCGCGCGTGATCGCGGGCGGGACAGACCTGCTGATTGATATGAAGGTCGAACCCGACCCGACCCCCCATGAAGCGCTGGTGGATATTACCAGCATCCCCGATTTATGCAGCATAGATGAACAGGACGGCGCGGCCAGCATCGGCGCGGGCGTGACGCATACGCAGATCGTGAAGTCGGCGCTGCTGGCCGGGCGGGCGACGTGCCTGGTCGAAAGCTGCGGCGTGGTCGGCGGGCCGCAGGTGCGGAATGTCGCCACGCTGGGCGGAAACGTGGCTCATGCCCTGCCCGCTGCCGATGGCACGACCTCGCTGGTGGTGCTGGATGCCGAGGCCGAGGTGATCTACCGGGGGGAGCGGCAATGGCGGCCTCTGCTGGAACTGTTCCTCGGCCCTGGCGAGTCGCTGCTGAACCCGACGCGCGACATGCTGCTGCGCTTCCGCTTCCGGTTGTGTGGCGCGCGCGAGGCGACCGCCTTCAAGCGCATCATGCGCCCGCAGGGGGTCGCGCTGCCGGTGCTGGGCTGCGCCGTATGGGTGCGGCTGGATGAGTCGCGCACGCATTACGAAAGCGCCCGTGTGTGCCTTGCTCCGGTGGCACCGCGTCCGGTGCGCGTGACGGAAGTGGAGCAGGCGCTGGCGGGCAGGCGTGCCGATGACGACACGCTGCAAGCCGCCGTGAACGTCGCCCGCGACGTGCTGCACCCACGCACCAGCAAGTACCGCGCGACAGCCGATTACCGCCGCGAAATGGTCGAGGTGCTGCTGCGGCGCACGCTGCCGCTGGCCGTCGAACGCGCGCGGACAGGCGAAGCCGTGCCGGAGGATATAGGCATTTAGAACCCTCACCCCCTGTAAAGCGAGTTTTAAAGGTAGACAAACCCATGCGGAACATAGAGATTACAGTAAACGGCACGCCCTACGCGATGGACATTCCCGAATCGCGGACGCTGGCGCAGTTTCTACGGCTCGACCTCGGCCTGACCGGGACGAAGATCGGCTGTGAGGAGGCGGAGTGCGGTATCTGCACCGTGCTGGTGGATGGCACACCCGTTGATTCGTGCGTGTACCCGGTCTTTAAGGCGCAGGGGCGCAGCGTGACGACGGTCGAGGGGCTGGCGCACAATGGCAGCCTGCACCCGATACAGGAGAACTTTATCCGGCATGGCGCGGTGCAGTGTGGCTTCTGCACCCCCGGCCTGATGCTGACCAGCAAGGCGCTGCTGGACGAAAACGCCGACCCCGATGAACACGCGATTAAAGTAGCGCTGAAGGACACCTACTGCCGCTGTACCGGCTACACCAGCGTGATGCAGGCGATCAAATCTGCCGCGTGTGAACTGCGCGGGGAGCCGCCGCTGGCGGTCAATGACCCGCCCGTAGATGAGCCGATGAATGTCATCAGTCGCTCGGTGCCGCCGCAGGAAGTGCGCGAGAAAGTGACCGGCAAGGCGAAGTTCACCGATGACTACGTGTTTCCGGGGATGCTCTTCGCGCGGACGCTGCGCTCACCCTACCCCCACGCGCGGGTGCTGGGCATCCACACCGAGAAGGCAAAGGCGCTGCCGGGCGTGAAGGCGGTGCTGACGCATGAGGATGTGCCGGGCGAAAACCTGCACGGGCTGGTCTATCGTGACTGGCCGGTGCTGTGTGGCGACGTGGTGCGCTTTACCGGGGACGCGGTGGCGATCGTGGCCGCTGTGGACGAGGAAACCGCCGCCGAGGCGCTGCGGCTGATCGAGGTGGATTATGAACCGCTGCCTGTGGTCAGCGACCCGGTTTACGCGCACTCGCCAGAAGCGCCCAACCTGCACCCGGAACACCCGACAGGCAACCTGCTGAAGCACATCAAGGTGCGGCACGGCGATATTGAGCAGGGCTTTGCCGAGGCGGATGTGATTGTCGAGCGCGAATACCGCACGCCGACCACCGAACACGCCTTCCTTGAGCCGGAATGCGCTATCGGCGTGCCGAAGGGCTACGAAGGCCACGACAAGCTGACGGTCTACGTCGGCTCGCAGATTCCGTATCAGGATCGCAATCAGGCCGCGCTGGCGCTGGGGCTGCCGGAAAACGAGGTGCGGATCATCGGCACGCTGATCGGCGGGGGCTTCGGCGGCAAAGAGGACATCGCCGGGCAGATTCACGTCGCGCTGCTGGCAAACGTGACCGGAAAGCCGGTGAAGATGCTCTACACGCGGCAGGAGTCGCTGATCTTCCACCCCAAGCGCCACGCCACGATTATCCGCATCAGGACCGGGGCGAGGCGCGACGGCACGCTGGTCGCGGTACAGGCGGAACTGTACGGCGATGGCGGCGCGTATGCCTCGCTGTCCGACAAGGTGATGACGCGGGCGACCACCCACGCGACCGGCCCGTACAACGTGCCACATTCGAAGATTGACTGTTACGCGATGTACACCAACAACACGCCGTCGGGCGCGTTTCGGGGCTTCGGGGTTACGCAGTCGGCGTTCGCTGTGGAGCAGAACATGGACCTGATCGCCGACGCGCTGGATATGGACCCGGTGGAACTGCGGCTGAAGAACGCGCAGAAAGTCGGCGTGACGACCGCGACAGGCCAGCTTCTGCGCGAGTCGGTCGGGTTGATCGAGACGATTAATCTGGTCAGGGCCGATATGCGCCGCCACCATCCGAACACCGAGTTCCAATGGGGCTGGCGCGATGGCAGCAAGGCTTACGGCTGGGGCATCGCCTGTGCCTACAAGAACACCGGGCTGGGCGGCGGCGCGCCGGATAAGAGCGAGGCCGAGGTCGAGGCGTTTGAAGATGGCACGGTTGAGGTACGTACCGCCGCCGCCGATATGGGACAGGGCATCGCGCATGTCGTGGCGCAGTGCGCCGCCGAGGAACTGCGCCTGCCCTATGACCGGGTGAAGGTGCTGCTGTGCGACACTGACCGCACGCCCAACGGCGGGCCGACCACCGCCAGCCGCCAGACTTACGTGACCGGGAACGCCGCGCGGCTGGCATCGGCAGCGCTGCGCGAGGCGCTCACACGCTCTGCCGCTGAACTGATGGACGTGCCGCCGGAGCAGATTTACTATGAGGAAGGGCTGCTGCGCTCCAACGGCCACGCCGTCCCGATGGGCGACGTGGTGAAGTGGATGAAAAGCACCGGGCTTTCGCCGCTGACCAAGTACGAGTATTACGCGCCGCAGACTCAGCCGCTCGGCACCGGGGGCGATATGCACTTCGCCTTCAGCTACGCGACACAGGCCGCGCTGGTGCAGGTTGATCTGGAGACGGGCGAGGTCAAGGTGTTGAAGGTGCTTTCCGCCACCGATATTGGCCGGGCGATTAACCCGCTGATGCTGCAAGGACAGATCGAAGGCGGGATCGTGATGGCGCTCGGCAACTGCCTGACCGAGAGCTTCATCCTCGAAAATGGCGTGCCATGGTCGCACCTGCTGGCGCGCTACAAGATGCCGAGCATCAAACACGCGCCGGAGATTATCTCGCATCTGGTCGAGCATCGCTCGGCTGACGGGCCGTATGGCGCGAAGGGCGTAGGCGAAATCCCCTCGATCAATACCACCCCGGCGATCTGCAACGCGATCACCAATGCGACTGGCGTGCGTATCTTCTCGATCCCGGTGGATCAGGACGCGCTGCTGCTGGCGCTGAAGCGCGGGGAGCGCGACGTGCATACCGCGTGGCATGATGTGAAGTAGGCGTTCGGCGTTCGGGATGAACAGGGGCGCGGGGCTGCCGCGTCCCTGTTTGATTCCGCTTTTGAACCGCCAGGACACGGGCGGGTTTGCAACCCGCCCCTACACCTGAATGCGGAAGGCAGACGCACGCGATACATCGGAGGGTTGATCCCTTGTGCGCCTTAAAAACCATACGGGTAACGACGGGCAAATCTTAGGGAGGCACAAGCAGCTCACTCCTTATACAACTTCAGGAAGCGCTCTTCGGCTTCGGGCGTGCCGATGAGGATGAGGCGCGAATCGGCGGGGAGCGGCAGGTGTGGGTCGGGCATCACTTCCGGGTGATCGTCCACGCGCAGCGCGACCACCGTGCAGCCGGTTTTGCGGCGGATATGCGTCTCGGCGAGCGTCTTGCCCACCAGCGCAGGCGGTGTCTGGACTTCAAAGATGCTCAGTCCTTCAGCGACCATCAGGATATTGTCGCGCCCGATCAGGTTGATGATGGCATTCGCGCCAGTGGAGGCGTAGGACATGACGAAGTCCGCCCCGGCGCGGTGCAGCGTCTCGATGTTCTGCTCGACATTTGAGCGGCAGATGATCTGCGCGTCCGGGCGCAGGCGGCGACAGTAGATGGTCAGGTAGACGTTCATGTCGTCGTCGTGCGTGGTGATGATGATAGCGGCGGCCTTGCGAATCCCGGCTTCTTCCAGCACTTCCAGCTCTGCCGCGTCCCCGATCACGTACTTGCTGCGATCCTGCACCCTTTCCGGCGCTTTTTCCACGATGCGGTAATCTATGCCTCTGGCGATCAGGGCGCGCCCGACGGCCCGGCCAACCCGCCCGCCGCCCAGAACGACGACCGGCTCGGTGCTGCTGGCCGCGCTGCCATACAGCTCGTTATAACGGCCAATCTGTGCCTCGGTCCCGGCCACCATCAGAATGGTGTTAGGGGTGATGAGGGTGTCTGGCGTGGCGGTCTGGAATTTGCCGCGCACCCATACGCCCAGCACGTTAATGCCTGTCTGCTGGCGCAGGTCGGTTTGCTGAAGCGTCTTGCCCACCAGCGACGTGCCGCGCACCCCGGCCTCGGCGATCATCAGCCCGCCAAACTGGCCGATGTCGTGCGCCGTCGTCACACCGAGCATGACCTGCCGCGCCAGCGCCTGCCCCATGATCTCGCCAAGCTGAAGCACATGGGTGCTGCCCGCCAGTTCGAGGATGTCCACCGAAGGCCGGTAACTGGCGGTGGTGATGACTGGCACGGTCGGGGTGATTTCGCGGACGGTGAAGGCGACGTTGGCGTTCACCTGATCGCTGGCGGTGGAGGCGACGAACAGCGCTTTGTCCACCCGTGCCAGACGGTAGGTCTGCGGGTCGTCCAGATCGCCGACCATCACCCTGTAACCCAGTTCGTGCAGCCGCAGCGCCTCTTTGATGTCCGCCACCAGCAGCACGTAGGTGTAGTGATAATGCCCGAACTTCTCGATCAGCGAACGGGTCACTGCGTCGAACTGCGTCAGGATGGCGTGGCCTTTGGTCTTTTCGGGCAGTTGCGTGGGTGTGCGGGCGGTTTGCTGCGCGCGCATCCAGGGCGCGTAGAAGAATTCGATAAAGGTAAACGGCAGCAGGATCAGAAAAAAGATGATGCCGCTGAGCAGGACGATGCTGGAGAAAATCTTGCCGAGGTCGGACTGGAAGGTGATGTCGCCAAAGCCGAGCGTGGTCATGACGGTCAGCGTCCAGTAAACGCCCGTCACCCAGCTTTCAGAACGGCCTTCGCGCTGCATGATGTAATGGAAGATGAGGCTGTAGACCATCACCAGCGCGGCGATGCCCAGCAGGAAGCGGAGCAGCGCGATAACGTTCAGCCGCGTGGGGCGGTCATTCACAAACTGGAGGATGATGGACATTAATGATTTCATGCTGTCTATTGTAGTCCATTTCTGAAATGGGCTGTAGATGAAGGTGTGATCTGGGTGGGATGACGCTGGCGGGGATATAATTTGGGGATGCAGCACAAGCGCCTGAGGGCAACAAAGGACACGATGATGACAGAACTGGCAATACTGGGCGGGGAGAAAACCCGCCACGAGCCATACCCGGCGTGGCCGGTTTACGACGAGCGCGAGGCCGAGGCGGTGGCGGAAGCTGTCCGCAGCGGGCAGTGGGGCGGCTTCCCCTACCCCGGCCCACAGACCGCCGAGTTCATCCGGCGCTTTCTGGCGCTGCAAGGCGGCGAATACGCAGTGACGGTGATGAACGGCACCATCACGCTGCAAGTGGCGCTGCAGGCGGCGGATGTTGGCTGGGGGGATGAGGTCATCGTCCCGGCATACACCTTTCAGGCGACCGCCTCAGCGGCGATTTATGCCGGGGCGATTCCGGTGATTGTGGATATTGACCCGGAGACGTATTGCATTGACCCCCAGGCGATTGAGGCAGCCATCACCGAGCGCACACGGGCGATCATCCCGGTGCATCTGGGGCATGAGATGGCCGACATGGACGCGATTATGGACATCGCCGAGCGCCATAACCTGATCGTGGTCGAGGACTGCGCCCACGCACACGGCGCAAGCTGGCGCGGGCGCGGCGCGGGGACGTGGGGGCATTTCGGCTCGTTCAGTATGCAGTCGTCCAAGATCATGACCGGGGGCGAGGGCGGCCTGCTCATCTGCCGGACGGAGGCACTGGCGCAGCGCGTCACCAGCCTGATTGACTGTGGCCGCCCGCATGACCCGGCGGGCGAGATGTACACCTTCGGCGGCAACTACCGGATGCCGGAACTGCAAGCCGCGCTGCTGAACGTGGCGATTGAGCGCTTTCCGGCACAGGCGCGCGAACGGGCGGAGATGGCCGATTATCTGGACGAGGCGCTGAGCGAAATGCCGGGGGTGCGCCTGCTGAAGCGCGACCCACGCCACACGGCGCGCACGTTCTACCGCTATATGTTCGCCATCGAGCCGCAGGCATTCGGCGGGGCCAACAATACGCTGGTGTGCGCGGCGTTGAGCGCTGAAGGGATTCCGGCGTGGAAGGGGTACGACCCGATGTACCGTTACGACCTGTTCCAGCCACAGCTTTCCAGCCTGCCGGTGCCGCGCGCCTTCCCAGAGCGCTTCCAGTTCGACCAGATGCGCCTGCCGTGTGTCGAGCGGGCTTCCGGGCAGGAGGCGGTATGGCTGGGCGAGAGCCTGTTCCGCGCGGGGCGGCAGGGCGTGGATGATGTGGTGAACGCGCTGAAGAAAGTCCAGACGCGCTTCACCGATGACCCGCGCGCGGTCGGCGCGGTGCAGAACCGCATCGCGGCGGCGGATTGAGTCACTCGTGGTATCGCAGGGGCAGGTTTCGCGCCTGCCCGCTGCTTATGCACCCACGCGAGGGACACCGCCTCTCCCCGTTTACCAGTGGCCTAAGACCTGAATTTTATGCAGTTTGCACTGGTTCCTTTGACAAAAGCCGAGGGCGGTGTATATACTATAGAAAATGTTTTGGGAGCGCTCCCAAAAATATAAAAAGTGGTTTTTAGCAGGTTTTATGAACAAGAATTTAGAGGATATTGCACGGTTGGCCGGGGTTTCGCGGTCTACCGTTTCCAGAGTGATTAACAACAACCCCAACGTGAGCGCGGCCACGCGCGAACGGGTGTTGACCGTCATTCAGGAGCAGCAGTATCGCCCCAACCACATCGCCCGCGCGCTCGTTACCCGCCGGACGCGCGTGATTAGCCTCGTTATCCCCGAATCAGTGACGTTCACCTTCAGCGACCCATTCATTACCATCGTGACCGACCACGTGATGCAGCGCGCGCGGGAGTGCGGCTACGCGGTCATGCTGTGGATCGGCGATACCAACGAAACCGCCGGCCAGTATTTTGAGCGCATCGTGGGCAACCGCCTGTCGGACGGCGCGATTGTGGTGTCGGCGGTGGCCGACGACCCGCTCATCCCGCAAATGCTGGAAGTGGGCTTTCCTTTCATTATCATCGGCCCGCCCTCGCAGGCAGGGCTGGATTACATTGATATTGACAACATGGGCGGCGCGCTGGCGGCGATGCGCCACCTGATCCAGCAGGGGCGGCGGCGCATCGGCATGATTACCGGGCCGCTGAAGATGATGGCGGCGTATCACCGCCTGAACGGCTACCGTCAGGCGATGGCCGAGGCCGGGCTGGAATACTGCGACTCGTGGGTGATCGAGAGCAGCAATTATACCGAGATGTCCGGTTATACCTGCATGAAGGTGCTGCTGGAGCAGGACCTTGACGCGGTGTTCGCGGGCAGCGACGTGATGGCGATTGGCGCGATGCGGGCGATTAACGAGCGCGGCCTGCGTATCCCGGACGACATCAGCATTGTCGGTTTTGATGACATCCCGCTGGCAGCGGTGACTACCCCACCGCTGACCACCGTGCGCCAGCCCGCCGCCCAACTGGGGACGATGGCCTCGCAGGCGTTGATTGATCTGCTGGAAGGCCAGTTGGAACAACCCTTTGAAAACGTGTTTCCTGTGGAATTGATCGTCCGTGAAACCTGTGTGAGTATGCCCGAAAGGGGGTGATGGATAGCAGCAAGGAAGAATAGAAGCGAAGCGTACCTGACGACGGATTTTGATGCAGCATCTAATATCTGTAAGTGTACGACCATACCAATGGAGCAAAAGAAGTGATGCGTAAAAATTTATCTCTGTTACTCGTACTCAGCATTCTGCTGATGGTTGGCCTAAGCCTTGTCTCGGCGCAGGACGAAGCCGCGCGCGGTGGCACGGTCAAGGTCAGCGAAGGGCAGGCGGCGGCTTTCCAGCGCGTGTTTAACCCCTTCTCGCCAGACCCCACCCGCTGGACGACCTTCGGCATCTTCGAGCCGCTGCTGGTCTTTAACCCGGTAGAAGGCGGCGCGGCCACCCCGTGGCTGGCGACCGATTACGCCTATTCCGATGACCTGCTGGCTGTCAACTACACGCTGCGCGAAGGCGTACAGTGGAGCGACGGCGAGGCGTTCGACGCGGATGATGTGATCTTCACCTTTGAACTGATTCAGGAATTCCCGGCGCTCGATCGCGGCGGCGTGTTCCAGTTCACCGAGAGCGTCGAGAAGACCGGCGACTTCAGCGTTCAGTTCAACCTGAGCGAAGTCTACACGCAGGCGCACGCGGTGATCGGCGGCACGATGATCGTCCCCGAACACCAGTGGTCAAGCGTGGAAGACCCGATCACCTTCACCAACGAAACGCCCGTCGGCACCGGCCCGCTGACCGAAATCGGCAACTTCAGCGAGCAGCTTCTGGAGCTGTGCGCGAACCCGAACTGGTGGCAGAAAGGCCCCAACGGCGAGCAGCTCCCGTACATTGACTGCATCCAGCAGCCGCTGTACCTGGGCAACGACCCGGCCAACCTGGCCGCCGCCAACGGCGAACTGGACTGGGTGGGCAACTTCATCCCCGATATTGACACCACCTTTGTCGCGGCAGACCCGGACAACCACTTCTACTACTTCTGGCCGGGCGGCGGCACGGTTCAGCTTTACATGAACACCACCAAAGCGCCGTTCGATGATGTGGAATTCCGCCGCGCGCTGAGCATGGCGATTGACTATGACAACGTGGTTGGCATCGGCATGTACGGCTACACCGTGCCTGCGAACCCGACCGGGCTGGGGCCGCGCCATGAAACATGGGTGAACCCCGACGCAGTGGCCGCCGCCGAAGCCACCGGGCAAGGCACCTACAACGCCGATGCCGCCGCCGCAGCGCTGGACGAGGCTGGTTATGTGGACGCGGACGGCGACGGCTTCCGCGACCTGAAAGACGGCTCGCCGCTGGCCTTCAAAGTGCAGGTGGTGAACGGCTGGACGGACTGGGTGACCAGTGTTCAGATCATCAGCCAGAACTTCCAGGACATCGGCCTGAACGCCTCCATCGAAACACCGGACTACGGCGTGTGGCTGAACAACCTGCAGACCGGCACCTACGATGCCTCCATCGGCTGGAGTACGGCGGGCAATACCCCGTGGAACTTCTACCGTAACCAACTGGACAGCACGCTGATCGGCGCTGACGGGCTGGCGAATGCCGAACTGTGGAGCCGCTGGACGAGCGAAGAGACCGACGAACTGCTGAGCGCCTTCGTGGCGACGGCAGACGAGGCCGAACAGCTCGACATCATCAACCAGGTTCAGAGCATCTTCGTCGAGAACGTACCTGCCATCCCGCTCTTCCCTGGGCCGACATGGTATGAATACACGACGCATCGCTTCACCGGCTTCCCGACGCAGGAAGACTACTATGCACAGGGCAGCCCGTGGGACGGCAATTCACGTCTGATCGTGCTGACTCGCCTGCATTGCAAGGACGACACAAGCTGCGGGCAGTAAGTTAAGTTTGTAAATTGCGGGGCTGGCGGGTGCTTTACTCACCAGCCCCAATTTTGAAACTGCTGTTAGTGGTTAGCTGTTAGCGATTAGCCAAAGCGATAGTCCAGTTACTGATCGCTAACAGCTAACAGCTAAAATAAGGAATAAGGCTTATGCGTTTTCTCACAAGAAGATTGATGTTCTATCTGGTAGCGGCGTTTATCGCCATCACGCTTAACTTTCTTATCCCCCGCCTGATGACGGGCGACCCGGTACAGATGATCTTCGCGCGTTTTCAGGGGCGCATGGACCCGCGCGCGATTGATTCGCTGAAGGAGACCTTCGGCTTTGTAGAGGGGCCGCTCATTGAGCAGTATTTCACCTATATCACCAACCTGCTGCGCGGTGATCTGGGGCTTTCCATTTCACAGTTCCCAACACCAGTGGCGAATGTCATCAGCGTCAGTCTGGGCTGGACGCTGCGGCTGATCGGGCTGGCAACGGTGCTGTCGTTCGGGGTTGGCACGCTGCTCGGCATCATAGCGGCGTGGCGGCGCAGCGGCGCGATAGACACGGCGGTGCTGCCCGTGCTGAGCATCTTCGGCGCGTTCCCTTATTTCTGGGTGGCGATGCTGGCGCTGTATGTGTTCAGCTTCCAGTTGGGCTGGTTCCCGATGGGTCACTCTTACGACGTGTCGCTGCGGCAGGACTGGGGCGACTGGAACTATGTCAGCAGCGTGGTACGACACGCCGCCCTGCCCACCATTACCATCCTCATCACCTCGCTGGGCGGGTGGATGCTGGGGATGCGTAACAACATGATCGGCGTGCTGGCGCAGGATTACATCGTCATGGCGCAGGCGAAGGGCCTGTCTGAGCGGCGGGTGATGCTGACTTATGCCGCGCGTAACGCCATCCTGCCCAGCCTGACCGGGTTTGCCATGTCGCTGGGGTTCATCATCGGCGGGGCGCTGCTGACCGAAGTGGTGTTCTCGTATCCGGGCATGGGCTATACCCTGCTGACAGCGGTGAACGCCCGCGATTATCCGCTGATGCAGGCCTGCTTCCTGATGATTACGCTGGCGGTGCTGATCGCTAATTTCATGGCTGACGTGGCCTACGTTCTGCTTGACCCGCGCGCGCGCTAGGGCGGCAAATTAGTTCCTGTGGAGTAAATAGATTATGGCACAAACCAACCCTGTAGGCTCAACCGCCCTTCCCGTCCGGCGCGCGGGGTCGTCCTCCCGCTTCCGTCTGCAACTGCCCGACTTTCTGCGCAGCATCCTGCGTAATCGCAAGGCGACTGTCGGCCTGACCATCCTGCTGATCTTCTCGTTTACGGCGATCTTTGCCGACCAGCTTGCACCGACAAGGCCGGACAGAATGGTCGGGCGGCCACACCAAGCCCCCTCTGCCGACCATATCTTCGGCACGACGCGGCAGGGGCAGGATATGTTCTCGCAGATCGTTCACGGCGCGCGCACCACGATGGTGATCGGCTTTGTAACCGGGACGGTCATTACGATCATCGGCATTATCGTCGGCCTGACCGCCGGTTTTCTGGGCGGCTGGGTGGACGAGGTGCTGTCGCTGTTTATGAATGTGTTCCTCATCCTGCCCGGCTTACCGCTGATTATCGTGGTGGCGGGCTGGCTGGACAGGCCCGGGCCGCTGACGATCGTGCTGGTACTCAGCGTGACAAGCTGGGCGTATGGCGCGCGCGTGCTGCGCTCGCAGGCGCTGGCGCTGCGGAACAGCGAGTTTGTCGCCGCCGCCCGCGTCTCTGGCGAGTCGACACCGCGCATCATCCTTCAGGAAATCCTGCCCAACATGGTGTCGCTGGTGGTTTCGGGCTGGATCGGCGCGGTGCTGTACGCCATCCTGGCCGAAGCCGGGCTGGAGTTCATCGGGCTGGGCGACCCGAACGCGATCACGTGGGGGACGACGCTTTACTGGGCGCAGAATAATCAGGCGCTGCTGACAGGCGCGTGGTGGACCTTTGTGCCGCCCGGGCTGTGCATCGCCCTCGTCGGGCTAAGCCTGACGATGCTGAACTACGGCATTGACGAAATTACCAACCCGCGCCTGCAGGATAACAGTTAAAGGAGACAGTGAGTGGTGGCTATTCCTCAACCCCGAACCACCCCGGCTGCCAGAGCGCAGACCGACCGACCCCTGCTGGCGGTGAACGACCTGCAGGTGGAGTATCGTACCAAGCGCGGCAAGGTGAAGGCCGTTGACCATGTGACGTTTGAGATCGCGCCTAACGAGGTGTACGGGCTGGCGGGCGAGTCTGGCTGTGGCAAGTCCACGATTGTGTACGCCGTGACGCGCCTGCATAAACCCCCGGCCTACATCACCGGCGGCGAAGTCCTGTTTCAGGGGCGCGACGTGCTGCGGATGAGCGAGGACGAGCTGCGGGCGTTTCGCTGGCAGCACGCCTCCATCGTGTTCCAGAGCGCGATGAACGCGCTGAACCCGGTGCTGACCATCGGTGTGCAGATCATAGACGCGATACAGGCGCATAGGCCGACCAGCAAGGAAGAAGCCCGCGCACGGGCGAAGGAACTGCTGGGCAAGGTGGGCATTGACCCGAAGCACGTAGACAGCTACCCGCACCAGCTAAGCGGCGGGATGCGCCAGCGGGCGGTGATCGCTATCGCGCTGGCGCTGAACCCGGAACTGATTATCATGGACGAGCCGACAACCGCGCTGGACGTGGTGATGCAGAAGCAGATCATGCAGGAGATCGCGCATTTACGGCGCGAATTCGGCTTCTCGGTGCTGTTTATCACGCATGACCTGTCGCTGCTGGTGGAGTTTTCTGACCGCATCGGCATCATGTACGCCGGGCAGATTGTGGAAACCGGGCCTTCGCGCCAGATTTTCGAGAACCCGCAGCATCCTTACACTTATAAACTGATGCACTCCTTCCCCAGCATTACCGGGCCACGACAGGAGCTTACCGGCATCCCCGGTTCGCCGCCCGACCTGGTAGACCCGCCGACAGGCTGCCGCTTTCACCCGCGCTGCGAACTGATGATCGCGGGGCGCTGTCAGGAAGTGGTGCCGCTGCTGCAAGTGGTGGGGCCGCAGCACGAAGCGGCCTGTCATCTGATAGACGAAAAGAGACGTTGATGGACGACAAGCATAAAGAACAGCCGATACTGGAAACCCGTAACCTGAGCAAATCGTTTTATGTGGGCAACGCTATTTCACGGGTGCAGATCAAAGCCGTGCAGGAGGCCAATGTCCAGCTTTACCGGGGGCGCGTGACCGCGCTGGTGGGCGAAAGCGGCAGCGGCAAAAGCACGATCATCCGAATGCTGGCGCGGCTGTACGACCCGACCTCTGGCGAAATCTGGTTTAAGGGCAAGGATGTCGCCCCGGTGAAAAGCCGTCAGGGGCTGCTGAAGTATCGCAGCGAAGTGCAGATGATCTTTCAGGACCCGTTCAGTTCGTTGAACCCGGTGCATAAGGTGCGCCACCATCTGGAGCGCCCGCTGCAAATCCACAAGAAGGCGCGCGGCAAGGCCGACCTGAACGCAAAGGTGGAGGAACTGCTCCAGCGCGTCTCGCTGGTGCCGACAGAGGAATTCGCGCCCAAGTACCCGCACCAGTTGAGCGGCGGGCAGCGGCAGCGTGTCGCGGTGGCGCGGGCGCTGGCGGTGGAGCCGGAGGTGATTCTGGCCGACGAGCCGGTGTCCATGCTCGACGTGTCCATCCGTATGGGCATCCTGAACCTGATGGCGAAGCTGCGCGACGAGAACAACATCGCCTTCCTGTATGTGACGCACGACCTCGCCAGCGCGCGTTATTTCGCCGATGACACGCTGGTGATGTACGCCGGGTACATCGTCGAGAAGGCCGAGAGCGAAGACCTTGTGCAGGACGCGAAGCACCCCTATACGCAGCTTCTGCTGGCGGCAGTGCCAGACCCGGCGCGCGGCTTAAAGACCAGCGAAGAAATTGACGCGCGCGGCGAGAACCCAACCTTCGGCGCGCTGGGGCCGGGGTGTCCGTTTGCCGCGCGCTGCCCGCACGTGATGGACAAGTGCCGCGCGGCCATGCCGCCCGTGACCCCCCTCTCCGACTCGCGCTGGGTGCGCTGCTATCTGTACGAAGAGGCCAGGCCTGTCGCCACCAATACGCTGCGCGCGGCGGGGGATTGACGTTCCTGTTAGCGAATGCAGATGCAGGGGCGGGTTTGAAACCCGCCCCTACGCAACATTACCCTGCGGTGTCAACTTCATGGCCGCCACGCCGGGAAGCGGTGATGATAACGCCCCCACGTCAGGCGGCGCGGGATGCAGGTCTGCGGTGTGCCGCCGCAGGCCGCCTCCACGATGTATATCTGCGCGAACTTGTCCCGCTCCGACTCATAAGCGATATAACGGCCATCCGACGACCACGCCGGCGTTCTGTCCGTCGCCGGGTGGAAAGTAAGCTGCTGCACATCTGGCGTACAGGCGACCTCCCCCGCCGCGCACACGCGCATCGTGTAGATTTCGGCGCTGCCCGTGCGTGCTGACGTAAAGGCGATCCGCGTGCCATCGGGCGACCATACCGGGTCCCAATCATTGGCCGGGTGCTGGCTGAGGTTGGAGAGGCCGCTGCCGTCGGCATGGATCGTGTAAATGTCGGAGTTGAGGCTGTCACGCTGGTTGTTGTAATAGACGATGCGCTGGCCGTCTGGCGACCACGACGGGCTGAAACCGGTGGCGAGTTCGGCGGCGCTGCTGCCATCAGCGTTCATGAGGTAGATGGTATCGAAGCCGCCCATCAGCGCCATGCGCGTACCATCGGGCGACCATGATGGCCGCCAGTTGCGCCCCAGATGCGTCAGCCGCCGCGACTGCCCGGTGTCAGCATCCAGCACGTAAACATCCGCGCCACCGTCTGCCTCGCGCAGCGAGTAAAACGCCACCTGCCTGCCATCTGGCGACCATGACGGTGTGTGATCTTCCGCCGTGTGCAGCGTCAGCGGGCGTGTCAGCCCGGTACGCACATCGAGCAGGAATAAATCCCAGTTGCCGTGCTGGTTGGCCTGGTAGGCAAGCTGTCCCGTGCTGGCGAACAGGCGCGGGACAGCGAGAACGGCGATGAAAAGGCAGGCGCAAAGCAGCAGCGACAGGCCAGCCGGGCGCATTAAAGGCTCGTATTGATGACGACCATCTTGAGCGTGGTCATTTCCTCAATGGCGAAGCGCGGCCCCTCGCGCCCCACGCCGGAGTCCTTCACGCCGCCGTAAGGCATCTGATCCACGCGGAAAGCTGGCACGTCATTGATGATGACCCCGCCCACGTGCAGCGTGTTGACCGCGCGCATGGCCTTGTTCAGGTCGTGGGTATACACGCCCGCCTGCAGGCCGAACGGCGAGTCATTGACAGCCGCCAGCGCCGTGTCGAAGTCGTCAAACGGAACAAGGCTGACGACCGGGCCGAACACCTCCGAACACATCACCTGCATGGACTCGGTGACGTTTTCCAGCACGACAGGCGACAGCAGGTTGCGCTGGCGCGGCGCGTGTGCCAGCGGGCGCGCCCCCTGCGTGACGGCCTCGTCCACCCACCCGGCGATGCGCTCGGCGGCGGCCTCGTTGATGACCGGGCCGATGTCGGTCGCTTCGTCCAGTGGGTCGCCCACGACCAGCTTATTGACCGCCTCGACAAAACGCGCGGCGAATTCGTCGTAGCGCTCGCGGTGGATGTACAGGCGCTGGATGCTGATGCAGGTCTGGCCGCTGTAGGCGAAGCTGCCCATCAGTGTGCGCGTGATGGCGTGGTCGAGGTTCGCGTCGTGGTCAATCACGGTGGCCGCGTTGCCGCCCAGTTCCAGCGTGACGCGGCGCAGCCCGGCGGCTTTGCTGATGTGGCGGGCGACGGCGGGGCTGCCCGTGAAGGTAATCATGGCGACGCGCGGGTCTTCAATGAGCCACGCGCCCACGTCGGCATCGCCCGTCACCACTTCAAACGCGCCTGCGGGCAGCCCGGCCTCCTGCATGATTTCCGCCAGCCGCAGCGCGGTCAGCGGCGTGGCCGGGGCGGGCTTGAGGACGATGGGACAGCCCGCAGCGACCGCCGGGGCGACCTTGTGCGCCACCAGATTGAGCGGGAAGTTGAACGGCGTAATGGCGGCGACCACGCCGACAGGCACGCGCAGGTAATAACCGAAGCGCCCCACCCCGCCGCGCGCGGCATCCAGCGGGACGGTTTCGCCGTGCAGGCGGCGGGCTTCGTCGGCGGCGAAGCTGAACGTCTCCACCGCGCGTGATGCCTCGCCCCGCGCGTACTTCAGCGGCTTGCCACTTTCGCGCGCCATCAGCCGTGAGAGGTCTTCGGCCTGCGCTTCGATCAGGCTGGCGGCGCGGTTCAGGATCGCGCCGCGCTCGTAGGCGGGCAGCGCGGCCATTTCCCCGGCGCTCTCCGCCGCGCGGCGGATGGCTTCGCGCACCTGCGTTTCATCGTACACCGGCACGGTGTCTATCACGCTGTTGTCGTAAGGATTAAGAATCGGTTGGGAAGTCATGTGTCTTCGTCTTTGGTCTACAGTGAACAGTTGTACCTCAGCCGTAATCATAACAGGGATTTTCGCGCTTTTGCCAGCCACTGGCTTGTGCGTTAAAATGCGGCTGCAAAGCATTGTCCA
>CAZJSU010000056.1:0-3454 GCA_964548765.1 uncultured Anaerolineaceae bacterium | reverse complement strand
CGCTTTTGCCAGCCACTGGCTTGTGCGTTAAAATGCGGCTGCAAAGCATTGTCCATTTTTGCGTGAAAGAGTGATGATGATGGTCAAAAAATACAGCACTTTTATGCGTATCCTGCTGGTTCTCACCCTGCTGTTGCCCGGCGCGGCAGTGTTGGCGCAGGACGAGGTAGAACAGCCGCTGATCGGCTTCTGGGACGAATGCCCCGCGCCGGAGAACCTGCCGGAAACCGTGACGCTGGGCGCGATCTTCGGCCTCAGCGAGGCGGTCTCGGTCTATGGCACGGTGCAGCAGCAGGCGGTCGAGCTGGCGGTTGAGGAGATCAACGCTTCGGGCTATCTGGGCGAAGGCACGACGCTGGAAGTCATCTTCGAGGACTCGGCGGGGGATCGTGACCAGGCGATCACCGCCATGACCAAGCTGGTCGAGGAAGATCAGGTCATCGCGGTGCTGGGGCCAACGCTGTCGTTTGAAGCCTTCGCCGCTGACCCGGTGGCGCAGGAGAACGGCACCGTCGTGCTGGGCGTGAGCAACACCGCCAACGGCATTAATGATATGGGCGATTACGTGTTCCGCGACAGTCTGGGCGAGGCGGCGGTCATCCCCGGCACGGTGCAGCAGGCGGCGGAAGCGCTCGGTCTGGAGCAGGTCGGCCTGCTGTATGGCAACGACGACGACTTCACCGTGAGCGGTTACGAAGTCTTCCGCGAGGCGCTGACCGAACAGGGCATCGAGATTCTGGGTGAGGAGACCTTCGCCAAGGGCGATGTGGACTTCAACGCGCAGCTTACCAACCTGATCGGGCAGGAGCCGGACGCGCTGGTGGTTTCGGCGCTGGCGGCGGAAGCGACGCAGATCATCGTGCAGGCGCGCGCGCTCGGTTACGATGGGCCGATCATCGGCGGCAACGGCTTTAACTCGCCCGCAGTGCTGAACGACAGCGGCGAAGACTCTGAAGGGTTGATCGTGGGCGGCGCGTGGAATTACGGCAACCCGAACCCCAGCGAGAGCAGCGTGGCGTTTGTTGAGGCTTACGAAGAACGCTTCGAGGCCTCGCCAGACCAGTTCGCCGCGCAGGCGTACACGGGCGCGTGGCTGCTGGCGACAGCGGTACGCTGCGGCGACTCGGTTGACCGCGCGATGGTGCGCGACGCGCTGGCGACGATCACCGACTTCAACAGCCCGCTTGGCGTGTTCAGCTTCGACGAAAACCGTGACGCGCTCCATGACCCGATCGCGCAGATTGTGGTGGATGGCGCGTTCCAGCCGCTGGCAATGGTGATGGCGGAAGAAGAATAATTTTACCTGCTCACAGGGGCGCAGCGTGCTGCGCCCCTGCACGTGAATCGCCTTATTAATGAATATTACACAGCAAGTCGTTAATGCTATCTGGCTGGGCGGGGTCTACAGCCTGTTCGCGCTTGGGTACGCGCTGGTCTTTAGCGTGCTTGGGGTGTTGAACCTCGCGCACAGCGCGGTTTTTATGTGGGGCGCGTTCATCGGGCTGGTGGCGGTGACACAGTTCGGCCTTTCGATCTGGCTTTCGATTCCGGTCGCCATGCTCGGCGCGGGCATCATCGGCGTGCTGCTGGATATTGTGGCCTTCGCGCCGCTGCGCCGCCGTAATGCCCCACGCATCTCACAGTTGATTAGCAGTATCGGCGCGGCCATCCTGCTGGTGAACCTCGCGCAGTTACGGTTCGGCACCACTGTCCAGCGCTTCCCGCCGGGGACCATTCCCAGCGACACGATTGAAGGGCTGCCCTTCCGCGTCACGCCTATTCAAGTCATTATTCTGGTCATTTCGCTGGTGTTGATGGCGCTGCTGCGCTATCTGGTCATGAACACGCGCATTGGTCAGGCGATGCGGGCGGTGGCCTTTAACAGCCGCGTCGCCGGGCTGCTGGGCATTGACGTGACGCGCATCTTCCGGCTGACGTTCTTTCTGGCCGGGGCGTTGGCGGGCGCGGCGGGGGTGCTGTTCGGGCTGGCGTATAACTCGATGACCCCGTTTATGGGCGACCCGGTGGCGCTCAAGGGGCTGACGGTGATCGTCCTCGGCGGGCTGGGGAATATCACGGGCGCGGTGGTCGGCGGTTTTCTGGTCGCGGCGCTGGAGGTGTTCAGCATCGCCGCCGGGGGCAGCAATTACCGTGATGCCTTTGTCTTTACGCTGCTGTTTTTGATTCTGCTGTTCCGGCCACAGGGCTTGCTGGGGCAGGCATCGGTCAACCGGGCGTAGGGGTTAGCTATCAGGTGTCAGGTTTCAGCTTAAAGGTAAAAGGCATGAGAGATTTTAGGCCGTTGTTGGTGTGGGAGAAAGCCCATCAACTTACGCTGAAAATCTATAAAACGACGACTTCTTTTCCGAAAGACGAAATGTATGGCCTGACAAGTCAGATCAGACGGGCGTGTGCGTCTATGCCTGCCAATATTGTCGAAGGTTGTGGGCGTGACAGTAACCCAGAGCTGGCACGCTTCCTGCAAATCGCAGGAGGGTGTGCCTGCGAACTCGAATATCACTTGCTGCTGGGGCATGACCTGGGGCTTATCGAGGCTGAAAATTATGCTCAACTTAATCATAATGTCGTAGAGATCAAGCGAATGCTCTATGCTTTTATCCAGAAACTAAAAGCTGATACCTGATTGCTGACACCTGAAAGCTAAAATGGAACTTTTACGAAGTATTGGCATTACCGAAATCGTCCTCCAGTTCATGCTGATAGACGCGATCCTCGCCCTCAGCATTTACCTGACGCTGTACACAGGCATGTTCTCGCTGGCGAACGCTGGCTTTATGGCGATTGGCGCGTATGCCGGGGTGGTGCTGACGCAGAACTTCGACATGCCGCTGCTGGTGGGCGTGATCGGCGGGATGCTGCTGGCGGGGGTGATCGCGGTGCCGATCGGCCTGCCCGTGCTGCGCCTGCGCGATATTTATCTGGCGATTGCCACCATCGGCTTTGGCGAGGTGGTGCGGATTCTGATTCTGAACTTCGACACGCTGGCCGGGTCGCTGACCGGGCAGAGCGTGCGGCTGACGCGCGGCGCGCTGGGCATTACCGGCATCCCGAAAATCACCGAGACATGGCACCTGCTGCTAGCGCTGGCGATCATCGCCTATTTTATGATCCGGCTGCACCGTTCGCGCTTCGGGCGGGCGATGGCCGCTATCCGGCAGGATGAGCAGGCCGCCGCCAATATGGGCATCAACGTGGTGTACACCAAGAACGCGGTGTTCATCATGAGCGCGGTGCTGGCGGCGCTGGCGGGCGCGTTGAAGGCGCACCTGACGCGCACCATCAGCCCCGGCGATTACGGCTTTGATCTGGCGGTGAACATTCTGGCGTTCGCGGTGCTGGGCGGCATCTCGACCTGGGTGGGGCCGATTGTCGGGGCGCTGGTGCTGTCGGCGCTGCCGGAGGTGCTGCGCGACTTCAAGCAGTATCGCGGCGT
>CAZJSU010000055.1:11235-27991 GCA_964548765.1 uncultured Anaerolineaceae bacterium | reverse complement strand
TATGAATATGAACACACTGATACAACGCCTGCCGTATATCTTCTCCATTTTTGCGGCAGGCATCTACTTCGGCCCTGCGACGGACAAGCTGTTCTTCAACAATGCCACACAGGTTGGCATGTTCACGCAGCTAGGTTTTAGCTCGCCAGAAACCACTGTGCTGCTGGTCGGCCTGTTTGAACTGGCAGCTATCATCAGCTTCCTGCTGGGGATCGCCGGGCGCTGGGTCGCCATCGCGGTCATTATCGAGATGCTGTTCGCCATGTCTTACTTCCGCGTAGTCCCGAATAACACGGCGGTACTCATCTGCGCGGTGGGCGTGCTGCTGCTTGGCACGGGCGCGCATTCGCTATGGCAGCCGGGGGAGGAAATATTCCGCCGCTTTATCCCGATCAACCGCACCAAGGCGACGGCATAGGCACACAGCGTCTATCGTGGGAGGGGGACAGGCTGTCCCTTTCCCGCAGGGCTTCAACCACGCGCGGCGCGTCATGGCCGCCACACCGGAGAAAGATCGCTGGAACGATGACGGCTGACGTTGGTTAACGCCCCCGACGCTAAGTCGTAAACGTAAATCTCGCGGTTGTCGTCCCGGTTGGAGATGAAGGCCAGCTTCACACCGTCTGGCGACCAGACCGGGTGATGATCTTCCGCCGGGTGACGGCTGATGTTCCGCGCCTCGCCGCTGCCGACCGCCTGCACGTACACGTCCAGATTGCCGTCGCGGTTCGACGTAAACGCCAGCCAGCGGCCATCCGGCGACAGCGCCGGGCTGGTGTCGTAAGCGTAATGCTGGGTCAGGTTAACGTCTGTGTCGCCCGCGCGGTTTACGTCCATCAGGTAAATCTCGCGGTTGCCGTCCCACTGGTGCATCTCGTAGGCGAACTCAAAGGCGAACTGGCTGCCCACCCCTGCCCACGAAACCGTCGCTTCCCATGTCGGGCTGCGGCTGAGGTTCGTCAGATGCTGGCTTTCGACATGATAGGTGTAAATCTCGCTGTTGCCATCACGCCATGACTCGAAGGCCAGCAGCGTGCTGTCTGGCGACCACGCCGGGGCGAAGTCCGGGCGGCTGTGCTGGCTGATATTGACCAGTGCGCCACCAGCCAGCCGCATCACATAGACCTCGCGGTTATTGTCGCGCTCGCTGACAAACGCCAGAGAACGGCCATCGCGCGACCACGCCGGGCTGTCATCATTGGCCGGGTGCTGGCTGATATTGGTCAGGCGGCCTGCTCCAACATCCAGCACATAAACCTCTTTATTGCCATCACGCAGCGAGGTAAACGCCAGCTTCGCCCCGTCTGGCGACCACGCCGGGTCACGGTCTGGCGCGGGGTGGCGGCTGGTGTTCAGGTACAGCCAGCGCTGCAGGTCTAGCACGTAGATTTCGTAATGACCGTCGCGCTCACTGGCGAAAGCCAGTTGGGAACTGGGCGCAAGCAGCCCCAGGCTAAGCGCGGCCAGCACCAGCCCGCCATTGACCAACAGCAGCAGCCCCACCCTCTTGAGCGCGACGGCGAACATGGTTAATCACGGTTGAGATGATATTCGGGCGGGATGTACGGCCAGGGGTCTGTCTGTTCAAACTCGGCCAGCAGCGCCCACGAGATGGGCTGGCTGTCGTAACAGGCACGCTTCCAGAGGTTGAACGGATGCACCTGCAGGCGCGCGGTCTCGAACTCCTTCACGACCAGCCGCGCGATAGCCCCGTAACGCTCGACAAAACGCTGGCGTTCAAACGCCTCCAAGACGGCGGCGTTATCAAGAGCCACCTGCCGGAAGGTGGGCTGCCAGCCGTTTTCATCACCGTCCAGCAGCGCATACCGCGCGTAAAATTGACCGTCCAGCGGCACGCCAACCGACCCCGGATTAATGATATGCCACGAGCCAACGCGGCGGCTCATGGCGAGGTGCGAATGCCCGGCGAGGATGACCCCTTCGGTTACATCAGCCAGCAGGCCGCCCACTTCGGCATCGGTCATTAATGGGTGCAGGCTCTGCCAGGGGTTGCCCGGCGCGCCATGAAACACGCGCACGGCGGGCGCGTCGGGAAAGCGCAGGCTCAGTTCGTCCGGCCACATGGCGATGAGGCTGCGCCAGCGGCCTTGCAACTGCTCATGCAGCCAGGGCAGCAGGCTGTAGGTTTTCCAGTGGGCGGGCTGGCGCGGTGTGTTATATTCCAACAGATAAAGCTCGTTGTTGCCGCGAATCACCGCCCATCCTTCGCGCGTGACGATTTCCATCACCTCCGCCGAGAGCGGCCCCCAGTTCACCACGTCGCCGACCACCACCACATGGTCAGGCCGGAACTGCGCCATATCAGCCATGACGGCCTGAAGCGCGGGCAGATTACCGTGAATATCAGCGAGAATCGCTAGTCGTGTCATGGATCAGCCTTTAGCTGTTAGAAAAGAAGCCACTAGCTTAATTTGTCTCAGGCCAGAGTCAATATCAGGCGATCACTAACGCTTATAAATGCTGCGGCGGCGAATTTGTTGACGGGGAAGTGTGGGAAGATTTTGAACCTCTGCTCAACGCGATAAGCGTTCCAGCACCAGATTGCGATAGCCATCCACCACCGCCGACCACCCCGGCGCGACATAGACCGTGCTGTCCAGTTGAAAGACCAGCGCCGGCCCGTCGAGCGTCATGCCGGGCAGCAGCGTCTCGCGGTCATAATAGCGGAAGTCGTGCTTCGTCTCTAAGGGGATCGCGTCTGCGGCTTGCAGCGGCTCGGCTGGCAGCGCGGGCTTCGCTACCCGGCCTACCGCCTGCACCCGCAGGTTGACCACCTCTACCGGGCGCTGGCGCAGGGCGTGGCCGTAGGCGCGTTCATGGGCGGCGTGGAAGGCGGCCAGCATATCGCCGCCATACGGCACGGTCAACTCGAAGGACTGCCCGGTGTAGCGCATATCCAGCAGCGGATGAAAGGCCATCGCCTCGTCGGGGATGCCTTCGGCGCGCAGTTCGGCCTGTGCCTGCCGCAGCATGTCGTCTAACAGCGGTTGAAGGTTGAGCGCCGCGTCCGCTGGCTTTAACACCGTGCGGCTGGCCTCGCGCTGGACATCGGCCACCAGCAGGCCAAACGCGCACAGCACACCGGGGTAACGCGGGATCAGCACGCGCGGCATCTCTAACCGTTCCGCCACCTCGCAGGCATGAAGCGGCCCCGCGCCGCCGAAGGCCACCAGCGTGAAATCACGCGGGTCATAACCCCGCGCGACCGACACACGGCGCAGCGCCCGGTCAATATTGACGTTGGCGACTTCCAGCACCCCTAGCGCGGCTTCCTCAAGGCTGAGGCGCATCTCCTTTGCCAGCCGCCGCAGCACCTTCAACGCGCTCTTTAGGTCCAGCCCCATGCTGCCGCCGAGGAAGTATTCGGCATCCAGCCGCCCCAGCAGCGCGTTGGCATCGCTGACGGTAAGCTGTGTGCCGCCGCGCCCGTAGACGATCGGGCCGGGGTCTGCGCCCGCGCTCTCTGGCCCCACACGCAGCGCGCCGCCTGCGTCCACCCGCGCGATAGAGCCGCCGCCCGCGCCAATCGTCTCAATATCGAGCAGGCGAATCCGCAGCGGCAGGCCGTCAATCTCGGCTTCGGCACGGCGGGCAGGCACACCGGGACATAACGCCACATCGGTCGAAGTGCCGCCCATATCCAGCGTGATGATGTGATCGTAACCGGCCAACTGCGCCAGATGAAACGCGCCGATCACCCCTGCCGCCGGACCGCTGAGCGCGGTCTGTACAGCCTGCTGGCGGGCGGCCTGCGCGCGCATCACGCCGCCGTCGGACTTCATCACCAGCAGGCGCGACTCTTTGGGGAGTGCGTCCTCCAGCGCTTGCAGGTAGCGGCTCATCACCGGGCGCACGTAAGCATCCAGCGCGACCGTGCTGGCGCGTTCGTACTCGCGGAACTCTGGCAGCACCTCGCACGACAGCGACACCTGCCACTCTGCCCACAGGCCGCGCTCTAAAATGCGCTGACGCACGGCCAGTTCATGCGCCGGATTGACGAAGCTGTACAGGAAGCACACGGCGATGGACTCAATGCCCTGTGCTTTCAACACATCCAGCACACGATCCAGCGCGTTCATATCCAGCGGAGTCAGCACCGCGCCGGTGTAATCGAGGCGTTCCGGGACTTCACAGCACCACTGGCGCGGAATCAACGGCGGCGGAAGCTGGGGATGCAGCGCGTAAAGCTGTGGGCGGTTCTGCCGCCCGATGAACAGCAGATCACGAAAGCCCTGCGTGGTGATGAGCGCGGTTTTCGCGCCTTTGCGCTCTAAAATGGCGTTGGTGGCGACGGTGGAGCCATGCGAGATGCGCGCGTCTGGCGCTGCGCCGATGGCTTGCAGCCCGGCCAGCATGGCCTCGGCGGGGTTATGCGGCGTACTCAGCAGCTTGTGAATCTGCAAGCGCCCGTCCACGCTCAGCACAAGGTCGGTAAACGTGCCGCCAATATCCACACCGATGAGCATGGGTTAGTTTGACCTTTCGAGGATGACTTCTATGCAGGATTATAGCCCGAACTGATGACGAATGACTATAGCCTGCCAACTTATGTTAAAATGAACACAATTGCCCAATGGACACAGCACATGGCCGTTCAGAAGAAAATTTATAGCCCTGAAGAATTCGAGCAGTTTATTGAGCTGCCGGAAAATAGCGACCGCCTGTTTGAATTTGTCGGAGGGGAGATTGTTGAAGTGCCGAGCAATCCGTATTCTTCAAGCATCGGCGGCTGGTTTTTGACTTTTATTAATCTGTTTCTGCTGAAGAACCCCATCGGCCATACAACAGGCGAGGCCGGGCTGTACCGGGTGTTTGGAGAGCGTTACGCCCCAGACGTGGGGTACATCAGCAAGGCGCGCCAGCCAGAACTCGCCCGGCGCGGCCCCAACCCGAACCCGCCTGATTTGGCAATTGAAGTGATTTCCCCAACAGACAGTATGCGAGACTTTGCCATCAAGCTGAGTAATTACCTGGCGGCAGGCACAACTGTTTGGGTGGTTTACCCTGATGAACAGCAGGTTGTTGTTCACGCCCCCGGCAGGCCCGCGCAGATCATCACGGTGGATGGTGTGCTGGAGGGCAGCGACATTCTGCCCGGCTTCACCCTGCCCCTGCGCGAGATTTTCGGGCGGTAAGAATTCGGGCTAACGGAGGGCTTTGCAGCGAGAGTTTGAAACCCTCCCCTACGCAGGTGGTTCTACAAATATTGCAACACGCCGCCGGGGCGCTGGCGCTTGTAGGCACGGTAGCCCAGGCACAGCAGCAGCATGACGGGCAGCACCACCGCCGTGATAAGGAAAGACTGCGCCAGCGGCGGCAGTTCCGGGTCGGCCAGCATCGGAGTGAGCAGTTCGATCACGCGCACATGGATGACGTAGAAGAACAGCGCGGACTGCCCCAGCGCGGCCAGAACCTGCCCGGCGGGATTGTGGTTGAGCGCCTCGAAACGGGTGAGCAGCGCGATCAGGCAGAAGGTGATGCCCACATACAGGAACAGATAGGCCATATCGGGCGGGTGTTTGCCGAAGATCAGCGGATGGTCGGTATAGAGATTGCCGAAGCTGTTAAACGCGACCACGATCACGCCCAGCGCGAACAGCAGCGTCCCCATACGGAAGGCATACCGCCCCAGATGAAGCTCGCCGCGCACAACCTTCACGCCAGAGATGAAGCCCAGGATAACGACAGGCAGCCAGGGCAGCGCCGGAAACTGGACGAACCACGAGTCCTCAAGGCTGGGGGCGAGCAGCGCCCCACGCAGCAGCGAAGCCTCGCGCGGCCAGTCATTGAGGAAGTAGTAGGTCTGCGTGCCGAGCAGCACCGCGACCATCACGACCACCAGCCAGCGCAGCGGCAGCCGCCGCAGCAGCGCCATCGCGCACAGGCACAGGCCGATCCCGGTCAGCACCGAGAGGCGCGTGTGATAATACGGCTCGCTAAAGGCGATGTTCATGGCGGTGAGGTCGAGCGTGATGAGGACAAGGCCGCGCACCACAAAAAAGCGCGTGATCTGCCATTCGCTCCAGTTGCGCCTGCGCCGTGATTCGGCAAACAGCGCGATGCTGAAGCCCGCCAGCAGGAAGAAGGCGGGCGAGGCCAGTTGCAGCACGTAACCGAGCCAGCTTTCCGGCGACCCCAACGCTGGCACGATGAGGTTATCCCAGCCGAAGGCGACGCGGTACTCCAGTTCGTTAATCCACCAGCTTGTATGGCTGACCAGCATCAGCAGCATGGCACAGCCGCGCACTACATCCAGCGCCACCAGACGGCGAGCGCTCAATTGGTCATCAAAAAGCGCCATTGACCCTGTTTTCCGTTAAACCAATGCCATTACAATAAGTAAACTTCAGAAAGACTGGCACTAACATCAAAGCGCGCATTGTAGACGAAATTTTAAAAGAAACAATGGGACTTTTTAGGTATGGCTGATCGTACTTTTGGGCTTATCGCGGCGGTGCTGGGCGGGCTTGGCGTGGCGCTGGGGGCGTTCGGCGCGCACGGGTTAGCGGCGGTGCTGGAAGCAAACGGACGCGCCGACACGTTCGATACCGCGACGCAGTACCTGTTGATTCACGCGCTGGCGCTGCTGCTGGTGGCGTGGGTCATGCGCGGGCATGAAAACCGCTGGCTGCGCCGGGCGGGATGGCTGTTCATGGCGGGCGTAGTGCTGTTCAGCGGCAGCCTTTACGTACTGGCGATTTTTAACATAGGCTTTATGGGCGCGGTTGCCCCGCTGGGCGGCGCGGCGTTCATCGCGGGGTGGCTGTGTGTGGGCGTGTTCATGAGGACACAGTGAGGGCGCAGCGTGCTGCGCCACTACAGAAACGTTCAATGTACCAGCGCGGCTTTAAACCAGCGCGAAGGCTTCTTCGGTGCAGACACGCAGCACCGCCGCCAGTTCATGACCGATGACGGCGACAGCATCGCCCACCTGCAACTGAAGCGGGCCGTTAAACGGCGCGCGTGATACCAGCCGGAAGCGCGTCCCCGGCTTCAGCCCAAGCTCGTCCAGATAGCGCAGCACTTCGGCATCGTGCGAGTTGACCCGGCTGATGACCAGATCGCTCCCCGGCTGCACGGTGCTAAGCGGCTCGTCCTCCACACGCGGCATCACGCCCTCGGCAGAGGGGATCGGCTCGCCGTGCGGGCAGCGGCGCGGATAGCCCGCCATATGCTCCATACGGTTGACCAGCGTATCGCTGACCACAGGCCCCAGTTCGTCAGCGGCCTCGTGGACTTCGTGCCAGCCAAACTTCATCACATCCACCAGAAAGCGCTCGACAAGGCGGTGACGGCGAATGTTCATCAGCGCTTCGCGTTCCCCGGCAGGCGTGAGATAGATGCCGCGATACGGCTCATGTTCCAGGTAGCCCGCGTCCTTCAGGCGCTGCACCATGCGCGTTACCGCCGGGGCAGAGACATGCATCACTTCTGCCAGCGCCGAAGTGGACACATACGGGTTATCCTTATCGTAATAAGCCAGGCGATAGGCCTCGGCCAGATATTCCTGCATCGCTGGACTGATGCTCATTTGGGTAACGGCCTCGAACAGCAGATAATTTTAATGATAGATACTATAAATAATACCCGATTAACCCTTAAATTTTCAAGAGGCAAATTATAATTTACCGTATAGTACACATTTTCTAACGCCAGTTTAAGAGGTACGCCACCAGCGCATCAATATCGGCAGGCTGCACCTGCTGGATCAACTGATGGTCGCCGGGCATGGTAAATACGTCGTGTAAGGTTGGGGCGCTGCCATCGTGGAAATAGGGCGCGCTCAGCCACAGATAACGCAGGCTCGGCGTATCAAACATGCCGCCGTCGCGCTCTGAATCGGGGTCGCCCGTGCCGACATCCGCCGTTTGCAGGTTCGTCCCGGCAGGGCCGACATGACAGCCAGCACAGCCCTGTTCGTCAAAGACCACCGCGCCGCGCTCCACCTGTTCGGGCGGGGGCTGGTTGGGGTTGGGCGGCTCGGTTAACGAGATGAGGTAGATCGCCAGCGTGTCCATATCTGGCGACAGCCCGGCATTGGGGCTGTCCAGCGGCGGCGACAGTAAATCATCCTCGATCAGCCCGGTGCCGCCCTGAAGCCCGCGTATCTTCCACTCGACATCGTGCAGTTCGTCCCACGTGGCCGACCAGTTGTACGGCGAGGTTTCAAACAGGCGGTACAGCGGCGGCGTGTTGCGCGGGCCACCGGGGAAGCCCTGCCATGTCTGGCCGTCGGGCAAGCCGTCAAAGTGGCAGTTGGCACAGCTTATCCAGCGGTCTATGCTCAGGCGCGGGTCGACGGCGCTGTGGAACATCTGCGCCCCGAAGAGCAGGTCTACCGGGATATTGAGGTTGCTGATGGGTAGCACATCCACCGTTTGCAGGTCGCTGGTTTCAATCACGCTCACGGTGTTGTCCAGCACATTATGGACGAACAGATAATTGTTATCGCGGTTAAGCAGGATGCCGCGCGGGTTTGCCCCGACCTCGATATTGGCGCGCGCCAGCCCTGTCGCCAGGTCAATCACCGAGACGTTGTTGCTGCCGGAATTGGCGACATACAGCCAGTTACGAAAACGATCCAGCGCGATAGCGAACGGCATATTCACCGGACGGTCTGCGGTATCCAGCGTGACCCGGCTGCGCGGCAGCAGGCGCAGGTCGCGCATTTCCAGCACGTTCACAATGGGGAACACAGTGGTATCAAATGTCAGGTGGCGATTCTGTGTGTTGCTGCGCGTCTGCGGCAGGTAGGCCACCCCGCGCGTGATGTCCAGTTCAATGGCCTGCGAAGCGGTGGTATCAATGCCGGTCTGCACCATGTCAATCACCCGCCCCTGCGGCAGGTATATGAGGCTGACCGCGCCGTTCCAGAAATGCGTGACGTACAGGAAATCGCCCCACAGCGCCAGCCCTGCCGGACGCGCGGCCACGGGGATGCGCTGCTGCACATCGCCCGTGATGAGGTTGACGAGGACAACCTCATCGCTGCCCATGAGTGAGACATAAGCCGTTTCGTTGTTATCGGTGACGATGGCATAAGGCAGCGCCCCGCCCAGCGGAATCACGGCCAGTTCCGCCGCCTCCGCCAGCCCGACCACGCTCACCGTCCCATCGCGGCGGTTCGTCACCAGCGCGCGGCTGTTATCCGCCGTCACCGCGACCGAGCGAGGATCGCCACCGACCGCGATCTCGGCCTCGACCTGCGGCGCATGGGGCGCGATCACGTTAATGATGGTGATCGAGCCGCTGAGCATATTGGCCGCGATCAGGCGTGACCCCTCGTTGTAGAGCGTCATCGTGCCGCTGGTATAAGCGCGGTTAAAGCGCGCATCGGGCAGCGCATAGAGCGGCAGCGGCGTTGGTTCGGCGGGCTGTGCCACAACCGCCGGAGCAATCCACACGCCGAAGGCCAGCCACAAACTGGCGCTTGCCAGCAGGAACAGCCACAAGGCGAGTTGGTTTCTGGATTTTATCCTGCGCGCAATTTGATCCACTCAGCCACATCCTTTAAAGCCATTGCCGTGCTAATGCAAGGTCAACACGCGGTTATGGAAAATCGTGTAGGTACGGCTGCGAAACTGCAAGCGCCCCTCTGCGTCCAGCCCGGTTGCCATGAACGAGAGCGTCAGAGGGTCAGAAATCGCCGCGCCTGTCGAACGCGAGTCCAGCTCGATCACCGGGAAGTCGCGGTTCAGGTTGGAGGGGTTGTACTGGTAGCTAAAGCTGCGTCCGCTCAGATTGAGCGACCCGGAACTGACGATATAACCGGGTATGGTTACAGTATGATAAACCTCGATGCCTGTCCAGCTTTCCGGCAGGGTGAAGTTAAAGTTATAAGGCAGGCCGGGCGGAATCAGGATGTCCGGGCGGGTATCGTTCCATGTCAGCAGGTCGCCATCCTTCGGCAGCACGTACAGATGGAACACATCACTGGGCGCGCCGAGTATCCCCCCCTGCGGATAGGGCGGCTGGACGATTCCGGCAGAGGTCAGCCCCTCGTGGCGTGTCTGAATCTCTACCGTCCACAGGCCGGCCTCGTCCACCACAAAATCGCTGGCCGCGTCGTAGAAGTAGCCTACCGCGTTGGCGGTGCCTTCAAAGACCTGCGTTTCGCCTGTCGGGTTGGTAACGCGGACGCTGACGATTGAGGCCAGCGGGGGAACGACATGGCCGGACACGCCGACGGTATCGCCCACGCTCAACACCTGACCGGGACGTATGCCTGTGGGGTGGAAGAACATGGACAGCGGCTGTCCCCCCTCAAAGAGCAGCGCGCCGCCGTTGGGGCCGCCCGCCTCGCCGTTATACGGCGGGTACACCCGTGCGCCGCGTGGGTCATTATCGGCATTAATGGTGATGCCCGCCGCGCCGTAAATGGCCGCTTCGTTCACCCCGGCCTGCTCGTTACGCACGATCACGCCGCCGAATAAGAATGCATAATCGCCGGGGACTTCGCCCAGCAGCCCCGCGCCGATCTGCCCGTTGAGCGGGTCGTCGGCATCCCAGCCGAGCGTCAAGCCGCCATCCGTGCGCCCGACGATGTACTGCCGCACGGCCAGGCCGGGGCGCAGCACGCTGATATAGGCATAAGCGTGGTTGACGGTTTCCTCTGGCAGCAGCGCGGGCGGGTAAACAGTTTCGGGATCGCCCATCGTAAACGCGGGTAACTGCGCGCGGCGGGCGGCCTCGGTCAGCCGGGCTTTATCCAGCGCGCCCGTCAGCCAGCCGCGATAATCGCCGGTAGTGTCCTGCACCGTCAGCGCTGGCCGGACGACGCTGCTGCGGTCATCGTCATACCACAGCACGTCGCCGCTGTGATAGGGATACTGCATTTGCGGCGCGGCCTGCGGCGGGGCATACTGGACTGTGTTGAACCACGCAGGCTGCCAGCCGGGGGCGTAATTTGCCAGCCCACGCTGCCCGTGCGCGATAAAGGCGCTGTCCGGGCTGGCGACCACGCCCGCCGCCCGCAGGCTGCCCGCCCACAACCGCCCCGCCGCATCGGTGTAACGCGCTTCGTAATCAATCACGTATTCGCCGGGAGTCTCGAAGGTGAAGCTGGCCGCGCTGTCGTGAAAATAGCCAAAGTCGTTGGCCGTACCGCTGATGACCTGCTCCACCACGTCCCCGCCATCCAGCGGATACAGCCGCGCGGTAATCGTCACCTCGGCAGGCGCGCCGGGCGCAAGCGTCAACCCGGCGTGGAAGGTGTCGCCCACCTCAAACGGCGTGCCGGGCAGCATCGCCGGGGTGAGGTCGAACTGCTCGGCGATCAGCACCTCGTAAGTGCCGCCGCCTGTGTAACGCCTGCCCCAGACATCCTCCACATCGCCAGTCAGCTCGATCTCATACAGGCCGTACTGGTCGAAGCGGTAGTTCAGCAGCGCCGGGTTGGCGGTGGTCAGGCGGTAAATGTCCACCTGTGTCTGCGCGCCGAACAGCGCCCGTTCATCGTCTGCCGCTGTCGAAAGGCGGCTTTGCACCACAGGCGAGGTGCCGAGGTTATCCACCGTGCCATTTGGCCGCGTGACCCTGACATTCAAGCGCCCGCCGGGAAACAGAAACGGCAGCAGCGGCGCGGTGGTTGATTCGTAAGTATTGGGCATCTGCGAGAGCAGGTAAGGCTCTAACGGGTAGGCCGCGGGGTTTTCGGTGCCGCTGACCAGCGGCGGCAGGATGTAGGTGGGGCTGTTGAAGCGCACACGGTTTGAAAGCGCGGCATGGGCGCTGTCCTCCCGCGCCAGCACGCCGCGACTGCCGTTACTGGGGTGATCCTGAAATAACGTCCAGATCAGGCGGTTTTGCGGCACATCGCCGACAACCAGCGTCAGCGGCAGGCGGTTGGCGGCTGTCCACGCCGCGCCTGTCCCCTGCCCCAGCAGCCCGTTTTCCTCCCATGCGACCCGTTCGCCATCGGCAATCTGCGTCAGGCCACGAAAAACGGGAACGTACAGGCCCGGCGGCAAATCTTCCGGCAGTTGCAGGTCGAACGCCAGCCCAAAAATCAGGCGACCGTCGCGCCGCAAGACCTGTGGCGCGGGGGTAATCGTCTCGCCGAGCAAAAAGTCGCTGCGCAGGTTATCCACTGGCAGGCCGCTGGGGGTCAGCACCGCCGACCAGCCGTTGTTGCTGTACAGGCCGCCGGAAACAGGCAGGCCGTCCGCCCCGGTGACAGGCTGTAAATAAAGCTGGCCGATCATCTTCAGCCCAACCAAACTGGCGGCGAGGTCGGGCGCGTTCATCGTCACATCAAGCTGCATACTGAGGCGCTCGCCCGGCACCAGATTAAGCGACTGGATGCGCCCGCGCGCGCTCCACGTCTGTGAGCCACGCGCGACGGTGCCGGCGATGGTGAAGCGGGTGTATTCTCTGCCGAGGCTATGGTTTAGGTAAACCACGCCGTCCACCTCGTTCACGGGCTGCACGTCCTGCCCGACGACATACGCCGCCTGCTCTACCTCGTCCACCGTGATAAACTGCACCTGCTCGACTGTCGCCACGTCCACCACGCCGATCAGCGGGCGCAGGCCCAGCAGCGGAATCCGCAGTTCCAGCGCGTCGGCCTGCGTGGTCGCCACTGCCAGCGTGCCGAGGTCGGCGGGGTTGGGTTCCAGCCTGCGCCATGTGGCGGTCTGCTCCTCAAGGCGCGGGTCTACTGTCAGCGCGTAAAGCGAGCCGTCGAGCGTAAACAGCACCCGCAGCCGCTGCTGGTCTGGTGGGGCGAGGCGGGCGCTGAGGCCGATATAAAGCGATTCGTTATTACGCAGCGCGTAAATCACCTCGCGCGGGTTCAAAGCCAGCGCGGCCTGTGGGTAGGCTTCCCAGTCATCGAGGCTGCCATCAATCACAAGCTGTGTTACGGGCAGCGTCTCTTGCAGCGTTTCGGGGAAAAGGCCGTAAATGATGGTGCCGGGGCCACCCGGCAGCGAACCGGGCAGGTCACGCACGTTACCGGGGATGGCAGTGGCGGGGCTTATCCAGAAAGGCGTATTGCCGGGGCCGTAAATCTGCGTCTGGAAAGAACCTGTCACCCCGGCCTGTGTATAAACCACCTGCTGCGTGTACAGATTGCGGATCGCCACCTGCGCGGTGGGGAAAACCGCCCCGGCAGCGCCGCTAATCGTCACAACCCCGCTTGCATCGGCGGGGGAAACACTGATGAGGGCCGCAACGGGCGGGTCGCCGCGTTGGGGTGAGGTGTCGTTTTGTGCAGAAACCCCCGCTGCCAGCAGCAAGGCGCACATTATCGCCAGGAAGCGTCGCACAAAAATTTACTCCTGATGCGAACAGGCGCAGAATATTACACGTTTCCCATTGTACCCTAACGCTAATGGTATAGGCTACCGTTTCGCGTTTATAATAGCGCGCGTCCCTGTAACGATCGTTATATCATAGAATGACCAATCCTGCTCACGACACCATCATTACCCAGGTCAGCACGCTTGTCGAACAACGCATTGGCGTGAATATCCGCGCGCAGTTCGGCAGCGAACTGGCGACAATTCTGTATGACATCGCCGAGGGCGACCTGCCCGCGCTGCTGGTAGACCTGCGGCGCACGTCTGAAAGCGCGCCAGCGTGGCAGGCACTGCTGCAGGCGCTGACCATCGGCGAAACGTACTTCCTGCGCGACGCGGCCTATTTCCAGCGCCTGCGCGCTCATCTGCTGCCCGGTCTGGCGGCGGCGCACCGCCAGCGCGGGCAGTACAAGCTGCATCTATGGAGCGCGGGCTGTGCCACTGGCGAGGAAGCCTACTCGCTGGCGATTACGCTGTACGAAACGCTGCCAGACTTCCCGCGCTGGAACATCCACCTGCACGCGACCGACATGAACAGCCGCGCGCTGGAACACGCGCGCCGGGGGATTTACCGCGACTGGGCGTTTCGCCATACCCCGGCGGGTTTTCAGCAGCGCTATTTCAGCGCCGTGCCGGGCGGCTGGCAGATCGCGCCGTTCATCCGGCAGATGGTCACTTTTGAGGAAGGCAACCTCCTCTATTACAATACGAAATCACGCTTTGATATTGTGTTTTGTCGCAACGTGCTGCTGTACTTCGGCGGCACACAGGCGCAGCAGTTGGAGCAGGTGTTGTATGATGCGCTAAAACCCGGCGGCTGGCTGGTGCTGGGGCAGTCAGAGATCATCCGTCATTCACGCGCCCTGTGGCAGGCCGCGACCGCCGGCCACCTTACGCTTTACCAGAAGCCCGCGCCGGGGCAGCCCAGCAGCCAGCCTGCGCCGCGCCGTCTTTCCCGCGTTAAGGAGACTCCTGTCATGAACCCTGAACTTTATCCCGCCGCCGTTGATGCCCTGCACACCGATAACGCAGGCGAAGCGGAACGCCTGCTGCGAGCCGTGCTTGCACAGGAGCCAGCCCACGCCCCCGCCAACATCCTGCTGGCCGCTGTGCTGGCGAACCGCCACGCCCTGAACGAAGCCCACCAGCACCTCGACACAGCGCTGCAAGCCAACCCCCTGCTGGCCGACGCGCACTACCTGCGGGCGATCCTCTTTTTAGAGGAGGAGCAGGAAGGGCTGGCGCGGCAGGCGCTGCGCTCCGCGCTGTACTGCCAGCGCAATCATGTGCTGTCGGCGTTCATGCTAGGCACGTTCTACGCGCGTGATGGCGATACCGCACGCGCGGTGCGCGAGTGGGAAAACGCGCGGCAGGCTGTGGCCGCCCTGCCCGCCGACCAGCGCATCTCCGACCTGAGCGACATGACCGCCGCAGGCTTTGCACAGCTCATTGACAGCCAGTTGGAGAGCCTGAAATACGCTTAAGCGTGAGGGAGCAAGCAAAGCCCTATCACCTGCCGCAAAAATGAGTGTTTCATGAGAAGGCGCACAGACTGTCGTTTTGGGTTATTTTCGTTCGACGTATGTGTAGAAAGAGCGAAATATCTCGCTCGTGTCAGCCTTCAATAGGGAGACAATTTCATGAAGTACATGCTTTTGATTTATACCAACGAAACCGCAGAGTCTCAGGCAAGCGAGGCCGAACAGGAACAGGTCATGGGCGAATACTACGCATTCACCAATGAGGTGCGGGAGCGCGGGATGTATGCGGCGGGCGAGGCGTTGCACCCCACTTCAACCGCCACCACCGTCCGCGTGCGTGATGGCCGGACGCTGACCACCGATGGCCCATTTGCCGAGACAAAAGAGCAGCTTGGCGGATTTTACCTGCTGGATTGCAAGGACCTCGATGAGGCGATTGCAACAGCGGCCAAAATCCCCGGCGCGCGTTATGGCTGCATTGAAGTGCGTCCGGTGGTGGTGTTCGATTAAGGTGATGGGGCCGGGGCGGCCTGACAGGTCGCCCAATAGGCGTATACAGGGCGGGCAGATGAGCAAAGCGGTGCGCGAGCGGATTGAAACAACCTTCCGGCAGGAGCATGGCCGGGTGATGGCAGCGCTCATCAGCCAACTTGGGGACTTTACGCTGGCCGAAGACGCGCTGCAGGACGCACTGGTCGCTGCGCTGGAGCGCTGGCCTGCGGAGGGCATCCCGCGCAATCCCGGCGCGTGGCTGACGACGACCGCCAAACGGCGGGCGATTGACCGCCTGCGCCGCGCTTCGACATTCACCCGCAAGCAGGCCGTGCTGCAAACACTGGTGACGCTGGAAAATGACTCACCAGAGGAAGAAGTCATTGACGAGATGAAGCCGATTCCCGATGAACGCCTGAAGTTAATGTTCACCTGCTGCCACCCATCGCTGGCGCTGGAGGCACAGGTCGCGCTGACGCTGCGCACCCTGGGCGGCCTTTCCACCGCCGAGATCGCGCGCGCCTTTCTGGTGCCGCTGGCGACGATGGCACAGCGCCTGACCCGCGCCAAAAGCAAAATCCGCGACGCAGGCATCCCCTACCGCGTGCCACCTGCCGACCTGCTGCCAGAACGTCTCGATGCGCTGCTGGCGGTGATTTACCTGATTTTTAACGAAGGCTATGTCGCCAGCAGCGGCGACAGGCTGGTGCGGCATGACCTGTGCGCGGAGGCGATCCGTCTATGCCGGGTGCTGGTAGAGCTACTGCCCGCAGACGCGACCAGCGCCGAAGCCCGCGGTCTGCTGGCGCTGATGCTGCTGCACGACTCGCGCCGTGAAGCGCGGGTCAGCCCGGCAGGCGAACTGGTGCTGCTGGAAGCGCAGGATCGCGCTTTGTGGGATCAGACGCAAATCCGCGAAGGGGTGGCGCTGCTGGAAGAAACGCTGCACATGCGCCAGTCGGGGCCATATCAGGTGCAGGCGGCGATCAGCGCGCTGCACGCGCAGGCTGCCCGCGCGGAGGATACCGACTGGCCGCAGATCGCAGCGCTTTACCACGCCCTCAGCCGTATGTCTCCCTCTCCCGTGATCCGCGTCAACAGGGCGGTGGCGGTGGCAATGGCCGAGGGCGCGCAGGCCGGGCTGCGCCTGCTCTACCCCATGTGTGACGCGCTGGCTGGCTACTATCCCTATCACGTCGCAGTTGCCGACCTCCTGCGGCGCAGCAACCAGCGCGAAGCAGCGGCGGATGCCTACGAGCGCGCGCTGGCGCTGTGCCATAACAACATGGAACGTGCCTATCTACAGCGCCGCCTGAATGAAATGCGGATGATTTAAGGTCAATCGCAGCAGGGGCGGTCGGATACGCCCCTGTATTACGGGTGAAACTGAAGTTTATCGGTCAGCGCGTCTAACGCCTGAAGCAAATCCTCGGTGTTTTTGTCGTTGACCAGCGTGTAATC
>CAZJSU010000055.1:8760-11135 GCA_964548765.1 uncultured Anaerolineaceae bacterium | reverse complement strand
TCCAGATGTTGGGCGCACAGCGTTTTACCCGCGCCGGGCATTCCGACCAGCGCCAGCGCGCGAGGGGTTTCGGTCATCTTTTGTCCTTTAAAACAAGTGAACCTTTGACCGCGCGGATTATACAACAGCCCTGCCTAACATGCGCCTGTCATTTGGCAGCACGGGCAGGATTGTTTTACACTTACCCGCAGATCAGCGATGAGTGCCGGGCAGGCGTGAGAAGTCATTTCAAAATCGTTTTTTTCGTAGGCGAGGGTTCGCAACCCTCGCGTGCATTTGAACAGGTTTTAAGTCGCTCAGCACTCAGCACTTAACACTCAGCCTAGACTTATGGAAGACCTGACCAATCCCTATTCCACTGGCGCGGACGATGACCCGGCGCTTGCGCCCTTTGCCGGGCGGCAGGCGGCGTTTACCCGGCTGCACCAGCACCTCAAAGCGCCAGAGAGCAGCGGCGCGTTAACGTTTGTCGCCCACGCGCATTACGGGAAAACCGCTTTCCTGCGGCGCTTTAGCTGGAACGCAGACGAAACACTTGTCGCGGTCTTCATCCCGCTGGAGCAGGCGCAGCTTACCAGCGAGGACGCGCTTATTCACGCCATCGTCCGTCATACCTTCAGCCTGCTTGCCCGCTGGGACATTACGCTGTCGCATCTACCACCGCTGCCAGAGCAGACCAGCGGCCTGCGCGACTGGCTGGCCGACGACTGGCTGCCGGAATTATGGCGCGTGATCCGCCCACACCGCCAGCTCGTGCTGCTGCTGGATAACGCCCAATGTCTGATTGACGCGATTGGCGGCGGCCAACTGCCTGCGGACTGCCCGGCTTATCTACAGGCGCTGCTGACGCGCCACGCGCAACTGCGTATCGTCATGACGCTGGCGGCGGAGCGCGAAACCGAGCTTGCGGCCCTTACGCCGCTGGTTACACCGGCGCACACGCTGCGTTTTTATCGCCTGAGCGCCGACGAGAGCGCGTGGCTGCTGCGCGAGCCAGTCAAGCGCTTCTATACCCTGCCCGGCCCCAGCATAGACGACATCTACCGCGCGGCGGGCGGCCAGCCCCGGCTGATGCAGCGCTTTGGCCGCCACCTGTTCGACCACTGGCTGCGCGACCCGGCACAGGCGACCCTCTCGCCAGAGGACGTAAAGGCCGTGCTGCCGCTGGTTTATGCGGAAAGCGAGCGCGAACTGGCCGCGCTGTGGGAACAGTCCACCGCGCATGAGCAGTTGATCCTGACAGCGATGAGCCGCCTGTTTTACAACGACCCGCTGACGAGTATTGACCGTGAGGCGATCACCAACTGGCTGATCGAAACCGAGTACCCGCTGGACAGCACGGCGGTGAACGCCGCGCTGCGCCGTCTGGAATACCGTGAGGTGATTGCTGTACAACCGCAGGGGCATATCACGTTCACCATCGGCCTGCTGTACCGCTGGCTGATGGAACACGCGCGGCTGCACACACGCAAATCAGAGGCGGAGAGTCCATCACTGGCCTTTTCGCAGCGCACACTGGTGATCACCGCCGCAGTGGTGATCGTGCTGGCGCTGCTGCTGGCCGCTATCCTGAGTAGTTCATCAGCGCCGACAGGCGACCTGCCCCCCGCGCCTACCGCAACACTGGTCAGCAGCCCTTAACAGCGGCGTGTGGGGACATGCTGTGGGCATGTCCCTGCACTGACATCAGGGACTCTCGTCGCGCAGCACATCAACCAGACACTCGCCCGCGCTGATGCGGCATTCCGCCAACACGTCCTCGCCACGCCATACCTCGAAGGTGGCTTCGGGCAGATCACTGATCCAGAACTCGCGCGTGAAGCCGACCTGCCGCCACGCATGACGCACCCCGCAGTAATCGGGTTGTGCCACCAGCCCATCGTCAAACGTCCATAACTGGAAGCAGTCGCCGGGCGGCAGTTCCGCCGGGGAGCGGCTGCCCCCTGCCAGACGGCTGGACTGGAAGCGCAGCGTGCGGCCATCGGCTGTCTGCTGCACAAAGTCGAGGTTGTTCACGTCCACTTCTTCGTCAGAGATGTTGACCAGTACCAGCGTCTGCTCATCATACACCAGCCGCACCTGCCCCTGTTCGCTGCTTTCGGCAGGCGACACAGCCGCAGAAGTCGCCTCTGGCGTGGGCGAAGCCTCGCTGGTGGGCGTGGCGGCTTGCTCGGTCGCGGTGGCGCGTGGGATGCTGCCGCTGGCCTGTTCGGCGGGGGTCGCGCTCGTCGTGTCCGCCTCGGCCTCGGCGGTGGTTTCTGCCGCTTCCGCTGTCGCGGGGGTGTCGCTGCCCTCGGCGTTGACTGGCACAAAGACCTCTACCGTTGCCTCGGTGGTAGGTGTTTGGGTCGGCGGGGCGCTGGTCACGGTGGGCG
>CAZJSU010000055.1:0-8660 GCA_964548765.1 uncultured Anaerolineaceae bacterium | reverse complement strand
ACCGTTGCCTCGGTGGTAGGTGTTTGGGTCGGCGGGGCGCTGGTCACGGTGGGCGCGGTGGTGGGCGTTTCAGAAGCCTCCAGCGCCACACCTATCGGCGAGTCGCCGCCGAAGATCAGCACCGCCACAATCGCCAGCGCCGCCAGCAGCACGATTCCGCCGCCAGCGAATATCAGATTGCGACCGATATTGCCGCGCTGTGCCTGTGGGGTAATGCGCGGTAAAGGCCGCCCCAGGCCGGACGCATCGGAGATCGTCTTTTCCTCGCCTGTGGCGTAAACCAGCACCGACGACTTAAGCTGCGAGCCGTTCTCGCCCACTGGTGGCCGCGCGCTGGCAGAAGGCCGTGACGCTTCGGCCAGCAGCGGCGGTTTGTGGATGTTGCTCAGTTCCGGGTTCTGCACCCAGTCCGGCAGCGCCAGCATCCGGCGGGTCAGTTCGTCCTCGTCGGTCATGCCGAAGGCGTTTTCCAGCGCGGCGATGAAGGCCGCCCCGGTCTGGTAACGCTTCTGCGGGTCCTTGTCCAGCGCGCGCATGACCATCGCTTCCACTTCCGGCGTGATCTCCGGGTTAAAGAGCGTGGGCGCGGGCGGCGGTTCGCTCAGGTGCTGGAGCGCGATACTCATAGCCGAGGGCGCGTCAAACGGCACCTTGCCCGTCAGCATTTCGTACAGCACCACCCCCAGCGAATACAGGTCGCTCTGGGGCTTTGCCATCGCGGAGTTGGTCGCCTGTTCCGGCGCGATGTAGTGGACGCTGCCGAACGTGGTGCCAATCGTGCCTTCCGGCACGCTCAGCGCCAGGCCGAAGTCGGTCAGAATCGCGTGGCCGTCGGCGGTAATCATGATGTTAGAGGGCTTGATGTCGCGGTGAATCACGCCTTCACGATGGGCGTAATCCAGCGCGCTGGCGATGTCGCTGACGATACGCAGAATATCTATTCTGGTCATGCGCGTGTTGTGCGCGGCGTGTTCCTTGAGGATGTGGCGCAGGTCGCGCCCCTCGATGAACATCATCGCCATGTAGAGCAGGTCTTCATACTGCCCGGTCTGGTAGACGCTGACAATCTGTGGGTGGCGCAGGCGGGCGATGGAACGCGCCTCGCGCATGAAGCGCTGGCGGTACTCGTCCAGTTCGTCGGTATGCACCCCCTGCGCGTCGAAGACTTTTACCGCCGCGTAACGCTGGAGCTTGTCGTCATAGCCCCGGTAGATACGGGCCATACCCCCCTGTCCTATCGGCGAGTTGATCTCATAATCGCCAAATTTTTTCCCAATAAGCGGGTCGCTGTTCGACATAAAGCTGCCTTCTCACTGGCGGAATGCAAAGAGACGAAGATTATAACAAATTTGGGTTAACAAGCCCGTGATTAACTTATCGTACACGTAATTCCAACCTTTGTGCATAAACTTTCTGCAACATACACAAGCGCGGCCTGCCTGATATTTCGGCACCGAACACCTCTGAAATCAGGCATTGGCAATTTTCCCAAATTCTGCCCACAGTGGGTATACTAAACACAAACTCTTGCATAGGAAGTACAAGCGAGACAGGCTTTGACACCCTCTCCTGATATTCCAGAGAAAGAAATTCGGGAACGCTGCGCCACCATCCTTACCAACGCCGCCGAAGAAGCGCGTAAGCTGCACCATAATTACATCGGCACCGAACACCTTTTCATCGCCGCCACGCGCAACGAAGCCGGGCATACCTGCACCCTGCTGCGCCGCGCCGGGTTAAAACCGCGCGAGGTACGCAACGAGATTCGCCGCGAGATCGGCACGGGTGAAGGGCCGCTGGGCGACGTGCTGCCGCTGACCCCGCGCAGCGAAATGGTGCTGTCGCTGGCGATCTTCCTGGCAGACCGCGACAACGAGTACGAAGTGACCGAGCAGCACCTGTTGATGGCGCTGTTGCAGGAAGGCGAAGGCGTACCCATTCGTATCCTCGTAGACATGGGCTTCGACCTGACGCTGTGGTTGCAGCGGCTGCTGATGGAGGAAAACGAGCAGGAGGCGCTGGACGACGAGTCACCGTTTCCGCCCGGCATTGACAGCGACTTCGACGACTCGGCAAGCGACCTCTCGGAGGACGGCGTGCGCGCCGGGGCGGATAACCGGATGCCCACGCCGCTGCTCGACAAGTATGGCCGCGACCTGACCGAGCAGGCACGGCAGGACAAAATCGGCCCGGCGCTGGCGCGTGAGCGCGAGATCCGCTCACTGGCGCGCACGCTCTCGCGCAGCAAGAAGAACAACCCGCTGCTGCTGGGCGACGCGGGCGTGGGCAAAACCGCCGTCGTCGAGGGGCTGGCCTACGCCATCGCGCATGGCAGCGCCCCGACCTCGCTGCTCAACAGGCGGCTGGTGCAGATCGAGATCGGCACGCTGGTGGCCGGAACAAGCCTGCGCGGGCAGTTCGAGGAACGCCTGATCGGCATTGTGGACGAACTTAAACGCGCGGGCGATGTCATTCTGTTCATTGACGAGATTCACACCATCGTCGGCGCGGGTGATACGATTGACAGCAATCTGGACGCGGCCAACATCCTCAAGCCAGCGCTGGCCCGGGGCGAACTGGTGTGCATCGGGGCGACCACGCACGAAGAATACCGCCGCGCCATCGCGCAGGACCCGGCGCTTAACCGCCGCTTCCGCACCATTGACATCGAAGAACCGGGCGAGGAGGCCACACTCGACATCCTCGCCGGGCAGCGCCCAAAGCTGGAAGAACATCATCGCGTCAGCATCAGTCAGGAGGCGCTGGAGGCAGCGGTGCGCCTGTCGGTGCGCTACCTGCCAGAGCAGCGCCTGCCGGACAAAGCGCTCGACCTGCTGGACGAAGCCTGCACCCGCGTGGTAATTCGCACGATTGCGCCCGATGACGACCTCGACGCGGTGAACGAGGTGCGGATGGAGCATATCGCCGATGTGCTGTCCGACCGTACAGGCATCCCCATTACCGAACTGACGCAGGACGAAAAGCAGCGCCTCAGCACGCTGGAGGACATCCTGCGCCAGCGCGTGATCGGTCAGGATCAGGCGGTTGAAACCGTCGCGGCGACCATCAAAACCGCCCGCGCTGGCTTAAGCGACCCGCACCGCCCGATTGGCGTGTTCCTGTTTCTGGGGCCTTCCGGCGTGGGCAAGACCGAGCTGGCGCGCGCGCTGGCCGCGTTCCTGTTCGGCAGCGAGGAGGCCATGCTGCGGCTGGATATGTCGGAGTTTCACGACGCGCACACCGTCGCCCGGCTCATCGGCGCGCCCCCCGGCTATAAGGACAGCCAGCGCGGCGGCCAGCTTACCGACGGCCTGCGCCGCCGCCCGTACAGCGTCGTCCTGCTGGACGAGGTGGAAAAAGCCGCGCCGGAGGTCTTCGACATCTTCCTTCAGGTGTTCGACGAAGGCCGCCTGAGCGACGCGCGCGGCGGCAAGGTGGACGCGCGTAACGCGGTGTTCATCATGACCAGCAACATCGGCACGGGCGAAGCCAGTAAAGGCAAAATCGGCATCGTGCCTTCTGCACAGCCGGAAAAGCAGGATTACGAAACGCACCTGAACCGCTTCTTCCGGCCAGAGTTCCTGAACCGGGTAGACGAGATCATCACTTTCAACCCGCTGTCGGCGGAGACGCTGGAAAAAATTCTCGACCTGCAACTGACGGAACTGCATACCCGGCTGACCGAGCAGAAGCTCACGCTGGTGCTGACCGATGAAGCCCGCAACTGCATCCTCAGGGCCGGCCATGATGAGGCCAACGGCGCGCGGCCTTTACGCCGCGCTATCGAGCGCCTGCTGACGCGGCCACTGAGCAACCGTATTATTGAAGACGCATTCGTGCCGGGCGATACCATTGTCGTACACGCCGGGGACGATGACCGTCTGCGCTTTGAAACCAATGGATAACACGCTATGCCCCAGCCACCACAGAGTAACCGCCAACCGCGCTGGCCGAGTAACGAGGAGTCGCTGAAATCCCGCGAGCAGGATTACAACGCCGACCTCGCCGACCACTTCGCCACCGACCCCGACGAGGCGATTCACCGTCTGGGGCTGCTGGCGCTGCGGCGCAGCGACATTAACGACCTGTTCGCGCTGGGCGATCTGTGCGCGCAGCGCGCCTGCGTGGATACCAGCTTGCAGATATTCTACGTCGGCAAGGCGCTCATCGCCTACCGCCACGCCCATAAAATGGCGCAGAACAGCCTTGATCGTGATCTGGCGCGGCGGATGATGCGCGAGTTCGTCGAATGGACGGTGCAGATCGCCCGCCAGTACCCCTCCCCCGGCAACGTCGCGGTCGCCTTGTGGGCAGCGGCAGAAGGTCAGGCCGACTTTGAGCGTACCGAACTGGAGAGCCTGTTCGACATCTACAGCCAGCGCGTCCTTCAGGATAACGACCTGACACAGCTTGACCAGCGCGATATGGATCGCACCATCGCCGACCCCGGCATGTCGGAGTTCATGAGTCAGGCGGACGTGACCGTGCTGGACGAAGGGCTGAGCGAGTCCGACCTGTCGTCAGAAGCGCGCCCGCTGCCCTCGGAGACGCATTACGAGGACAACGCCATCCAGCACTTTACCTCGGTGGAGTATGGCGGGCAGGAAGACAAGCAAATTCAGACCGCGCTCTACCAGACATCCCGCCACCGGGCGAGCGCGGACGACGAGTTCAACATCGGCGACTACATCGAAGCGCGCTATGAGGTGGCCGAAGTGCGGCGCGGGGGTATGGGCGTGGTTTACCTGTGTTACGACCACGATCAGGGCGAGCCGGTCGCCATCAAGACCTTTCAGAGCCGCTTTCTGAATAACGCCCGCGCGGTGACGCGCTTCAACCATGAGGCCGCGACGTGGATCAAGCTGGACAGGCACCGCCATGTCGTGCAGGCGCGGCTGGTGCAGAATATCCGGGGGCGGCCTCACCTGCTGCTGGAACACATCAGCGGCGCGGAGGGTTACGGCTCTGACCTGCGAAGCTGGATTGACCACAACAGGCTCGATCTGCGGCTGTCGCTGGAGTTCGCGCTGCATATCGCTCTGGGGATGCAGCACGCCACGCAGAAAGTCCCCGGTCTGGTACACCGCGACCTGAAGCCCGCCAACATTCTGGTGACGCATGAGGGCATCGCCAAAGTCACCGATTTCGGGCTGGTACGCACGCTGGAAGTGGAAGACATTCCGCTGGAAGACGAGGTTGAGGAGGACGACAGCATCGGCACGCGCAAAGCGCCGCTGACGCGCATCGGCGCGATTGTCGGCACGCCGCCGTATATGTCGCCGGAACAGTGCCAGTCGAAAAAGGTGGACGTGCGTTCCGATATTTACTCGTTCGGCTGTCTGCTCTACGAAATGCTCACCGGGCATTATGTGTTTCAGGCCAAAAAGTTCCCGGAATGGATTGAGGCGCACGTTCATTACACGCCGCAGTTCATGCCAGAGGAAGCGGCAAAAATCCCGGAAGACCTTCAGCGCCTTGTCCTGTGGTGCCTGAGCAAAGCACAGACCGAGCGCCCGAAGGCGTGGAGCGCGCTGGTCGAGGAGCTTTCGGCCATTTACGAAAGCGTCACCGGGCAGCCCGCCGAACTGGAAGTGACCGGCCCGGCGCTGCAAGCCCGCGAACTGATGGACAAGGGCTACTCGCTGACCGAGCTTGGCCGCCTGTCCGAAGCGCTGCAAGCCTACGACAGCGCCATCGCGCTCCAGCCCGATTACGCATGGGCATGGGCGCGCAAGGGGCGCACGCTGCGGCTGCTGGGCGACTATGACGAGGCGTTAGCCTGCTATGACAAGGCGCTGGAAGCCCAGCCGCGTTATGCCTTCGCCTGGACAGGGAAAGGCTTGGTGCTGGATCGCATGGGACGGCTGGAACAGGCACTGGCCTGTCACCAGACCGCTGCCGAGATCAACCCCAACGATGTCTGGCACTGGTGGAATCAGGCCGATGTGCTGCACCTGCTCACCCGTTATGACGAGGCGGTTGACGCGCTGAAACAGGGGCTGGCGGTTGACCCGGCACACCCCAACAGTTGGGCGAAGCTGGGCCAGATTTACCGCTACCTCAACCGCTACGAGGACTCGCTGGCGGCTTATGACGAGGCGCTGCGTCTCGCGCCGCAGTACGGCTGGGCGCATAACGGGCGCGGCATCACCCTGAAGTTTATGGACAATCTGGAACAGGCGCTTATCAGCTTCAAAAACGCGACGGTTTACCAGCCGGACATCGTGTGGCACTGGTATTCGATGGCCGAGACGCTGATCGAACTCAAGCGTTATCAGGAAGCGGTCGCCCCTGCCCGGCAGGCAGTCGTAACCGACCCGCAGCACGCGCTAAGCTGGTCGAAGCTGGGGCAGGCGCTGCGCTATGTGCAGCGTTACGAAGAAGCCATTGACGCTTATGACCGCGCGCTGGACTTGCAGCCCGATCATAGCTGGACGATTAACGGCAAGGGCATGGCGCTGGAAGCGCTCAAACGCTTCGAGGAAGCGCTGGTGTGCTATCAGGAAGCCGCACGCCACAGCGACGCGGAGACATGGCCGACACTGCTCTATAATCAGGGCAACGTGCTGGTGCTGCTGCGCCGCTACCGCGAGGCGCTGCCGCTGCTGGAACGCGCCACCCAGCTTAACCCACAGCACGCCCGTAGTTGGGCGCGGTTGGGCAGCGCCCTGCGAAACCTCAACCGTCATGAGGACGCATTGAAAGCCTACAGGCAGGCGACGCGCATTGACCCCGATTACGCATGGGCATGGAACGAGCAAGGGCTGACGCTGGAAGCGCTTGGGCGTTACGACGACGCGCTGAAGGCTTACCAGCAGGCCAGCAAGGCCGCCTCGGACGACTGGCTTTACATTTACCAGCAGGCCGACATTCTGGTTTATCTGGAACGCTATGGCGAGGCGCTGAAGCTGCTGGACGAGGCGCTGGCGCTGGACGGGGAAAACGCGCGGGTGTGGGCGCGGCGCGGTCAGGTGCTGCGGCGGCATCACCGCCTGCAGGAAGCGCTGGAAAGTTATGACCGCGCGATTGAACTGGATGGCACTTATGCATGGGCGTGGTGTGGGCGCGGGCTGACACTGCACGCGCTGAGCCAGCATGAGGAGGCGCTGCGCTCCTTCCGCGAAGCCACCCGCCACGACCCGCAGGACGTATGGTACTGGTACAACCAGGGCGACGAACTGATGCTTCTGGGGCGGGTTGAAGAAGCGCTGTCCATCCTCGAACAGGCCAACAGCATTGACCCGCGCCACGTGGAAAGCTGGTCGAAGCGCGGGCAGGCGCTGCGGCTGGGAGGGCGGTTGATGGACGCGCTGGCGGCTTACGATCAGGCGCTCAACCTCGACCCGCATCATGATCTGGCGTGGAACGGGCGCGGGCTGGTGTTGCAGGCGCTGGGCCGGCGCGAGGAAGCGCTGGTCAGCTTCCAGCGCGCGTCGCAGGAAGACCCGCAGACCGCGCTCTACTACCTGCATCAGGCCGACCTGCTGCTGGAAATGCAGCGCAAGGACGAAGCGCTCAAGGTGATTGATGCTGCCGCCGCCGTCCAACCGCTGAACGCCAACGTCTGGGCGCGGCGCGGGCAGGTGCTGCGGCGGTTGGGGCAGCACGAAAAAGCGATTGACAGCTACCAGCGCGCGCTGGAACTGGACGACACTTACGCCTGGGCATGGAATGGGCAGGGGCTGGCCTTTGCCGCGCTGGGGCGCTGGGACGAGGCGCTTTCCTGCTACGAACTGGCGGTGTTTTACAACGATCAGGAAGTCTGGTTCTGGCATAATTACGCCGAAGCGCTGCTGCAAGTGGGCGAGTATGACAAGGCGCTGGAAGTGCTGCACCGGGCGCTGGAGCTTGACCCGCAGCACGAAGCGTCGCGGCTGAAAATGGAGCAGGCCGAGCAGCATCTGGACGACACACAAGGGAATTAAGCCGATGTTGGGCGATAAAAAGATTTCGATCACTTACATGAGCGGCCCGCTGGACGGCAAGATACTGCGCTTTGACCAGCCGGAAAACGGCAGGGAAATCACGCTGACGATGGGACGGCGCGACGGCTGTGATATTCAGCTTGGCTATGACAATCAGGTGTCGCGGCTGCACGCGCGGCTGGGCTGTGCCAGTATGGCGATCACGGCCAGCGAGTCGGTCAGCGACCCGTATCTGCTCAACTTCTGGCTGGAGGACATGGGCAGCCGCAACGGGACGTTTATCGAGCGCCAGAAGGAGACCATTCACGGGCGCGTCAACCTGCGTCCCGGTTCGCTCTTTCGCATCGGGCGCACGTGGCTGCGGCTGGATGTGCCGTTCAGCTTTAATGAGGACAGCCTGCCGTTTTAGTTGGTATGTGGCCTTTTGCCAGCGGACGTGTCCCTACAAAACACGCCCCGTAGGGACGCGCAACGGCGCGTCCGTTATGTAAACGCACAAATTTAATTTGGCACCTGTAGGCGCGAAGCCCACGCTCATTCTTGCGGACAGGCACAGGACGAACCGCGCACTAAAACGGTACTTTCGGCGTTTGACGGGCTGTAGAAAACAGGTCACAATCAAAAGTGCCGGGGAAAGTCGGCAATCCACCGAAGGCTGAAGCAGGGAGGCTCTCCATGAGCGAGGGGTACGTGCTGGTAGTCGGTTCGGCAGCGGCAGATATTCAGGGGCGGCCA
>CAZJSU010000054.1:6907-28286 GCA_964548765.1 uncultured Anaerolineaceae bacterium | reverse complement strand
TAAATGCGGGGGTCTCCGCGCTAAATTTTTTATGAAATTACCACTTTTCTTTCTCCTCGCGTTCGGTTGGTTCTCCCTTTTTGTATCGCTCACACCTGCTCATGCTGCTGGCACCGTCACCGATTGCAGCACCTACGGCCCTGGCCCCGGCACGCTGGAGGCTGTGCTAGAAGATGGCGGGCTGGTCACGTTCGCCTGCAGCGGCACGATCATCGTTCCCGGCATCTCTATTTGGCAAGACACGACGATTGATGCCACCGGGCAGGATGTGACCCTGAGCGGCAGCGATGCCAATCCCATTTTCAGCGTATCCACCCCCTTTGATGTCGAGTACCCCGAGTCTACCGACCTCACGCTGATAAACCTGACACTGGCCGATGGATACAGTACGGGTAATGGCGGCGCGATCTGGGTCAGCGCGGCATCGGTCAACCTTCAAAACAGCACTATCCGCGACAGCCATAGCGATGGCGTGGGCGGCGCGGTGGCTATCGGCAATGGCGATCTGGAGGACTTTGGCGGTATCAGCATTGTGGACAGCGTCATTACAGGGAACACCGCCGATGGCGGGGGTGCAGTGAATGCTAATCCCGGTGGTATTAGCGTCGTACGTTCCGTGATTGCCAATAACGCCGTCACCTTCTATGGTGGGGCGTTTGTTGTGGATGGGAGCATTACTATAGAGGACAGCACCTTCATTGCGAACGAGGCCAACCGCGGCGGCGTGCTTTACAGTATGTCCTTCTGGGGAGGCGGGGCGGTCAACATCACCAACAGCACCTTCAACGGCAACAGGGCGGTAGGCGAGAACAGCCGGGGCGGGGTTATCTACTTAGGCGGCGGGGAAGAATCAATGAACCTCCGCTTCTCGACTTTTTATGGCAACAGCGCTGCAACGGGTGGCGTGCTTTACAACGAAGGCAGTGCCACGACCGTGCAAAACAGTTTATTCGCGGCCAATACCGGTGGCGACTGTGAAGGGCCAGTCAGCACATTAAATAATCTGGCGGACGACTCCTGCGGCACCACCGCGCCTACGGGGGTTGACCCCAATCTTCAGGACAACGGCGGCCCCACGCCGACCCATGCGCTGCTGGAAGGCAGCAACGCGATTGATGCCGCGTTGAGATGTCCACCGCCGTATACCGACCAGCGCGGCGAAGTGCGCCCGGCAGATGGCAATGGTGATGGTGTGGAAGTCTGCGACATCGGCGCGTATGAAACGGGCACATCCAGCGGTACGCCCCTGCGGAATGTCTATAACGCCGTATCCTTTGAAATCACATGGGGCGGCGTGTCATGGGCAGCCGCTTATGAAGTGCAGATCAGCACGACAGCCGACTTCAGCGACATCGTCCATACTGAGATCACCACCTTAAATAGCATAATCGTACAAGGCTATAGCATGGGAAACGGCCCCTACTACTGGCGTGTACGGGCGCAACGCGAGGATGAAACATGGGGCGAATGGAGCCGGGCAGACAGCTTCGTTATCGCTTGGCCGTAACCCAATCAGCACATTGCTCACGCCGGGGGTAGTATCTGGCGCTTCCCCCGGCGGCGGTTACGGTTGACCACACTCAGGATGCGGTCGTGCCGGGCGAAGATCACCAGCGTATCCCCGGCGCGTACCACCACGTTACGATCAGGCTGCACGTGGACGTTGGACGAATCGTGACTGTGCAGCACGATGTCCATGCCGTTCTCCGCTTGCAGCGTTCCGATCTCCTTGCCATCCAGAAACGACCCCGCCTCCACCGTAATCCGAATCATGCTGTAGTCCTGCCCGTGAATTTGCAGCGTCTGCGTAATCTCCACGCCGACAGTCGCCCCGGCGAACACCGGCGCGGCGAGGTCGGACGAGCTTAACACCGTCTCCACATTCAGAAACTGGTGCAGATGCGTGCTGTACTGGTCGTCCCACATGCGCGACACGATACGCACATGCGGGTTCATATCGCGCACCTTCATGACTGCTTCAAGGTTCACGTGGTCATTGCCCGTACACGCCAGAAACGCATCGGCATAACGCAGCCCGGCCTTCTCCAGCACGAGGCTGTTACGGCCATCGTCCACGATCAGCGGCACGTCCAGCGCCTGAAGCGTTTCTTCCACGCCGGGGTCAGGGTCATTATCAAGCACCACAATATCAAAGCCCATGTGCGCCAGTTCGCGCACCACGCGCGTCCCCACATGCCCTGCCCCCAGTACGATAATATGGTCACGATATGTCGAAGCCACCGCTTCCCTCCATGCGTTACTTCGCTGGTCACGAAAGAAAAACAGCCGTACAAAATCCGCCGCGCCCAGGCCCGCCAGCAGGACGAATGTGGGCGGCAGCAAATACCAGAAAAGCATCAGAAACCATTCCGCAGGGATATCGTGCGGCGTTTCCAGCACCATCAGTTGCAGCATGATGTACGGGCGGTCAATAAGCGGGATGCGCTCATCATACGCCAGTAAGTACAACTCGCCATAGATAAACCCGCCCAGCACTGTCACCAGAATAAAGCCGAGGATGGACAGGCGAAACTCCTGCATCAGCGCCGAGGTGTCGTGCCAGATTGCCCGGATTTTACGAAAAAAATTACGAATACGCCGCTGCGACTGCGGCGTGGTGATGAACGCGGTGCGCGAACGAATAGGCAAAGCGATCTTCCTGTGGTGTGCCTTACAGGGCGCATGTCCTTTCATTGTACCCTGTTTTCGGGTATTAATTAGTGAGCTTGAGGCCATCCCTGCCAATCATAACAGCCATCGGAGCGTACCATGCATTTTGAATTTGCCACAGCCACCCGAATTATCTTCGGCGCGGGCAGGCTGCGCGAGGCAGGCGCGATCAGCGCCAGCGTCGGCCAGCGCGCGCTGGTAGTCACATCAGGCACCGTCCGCCGCGCCCAACCGCTGCTGGCGCTACTGGACGAACAGCGCATTCCGTATACGACCTTCAGCGTCAGCGGCGAACCGACCATCCAACTGGCGCAGGCGGGCGTGGAACAGGCGCGGCGGGCAGAAAGCGATGTAGTTATCAGCATGGGTGGCGGCAGCGTGATTGACGCAGGCAAGGCCATCGCGGCGCTGGCGACCAACGCGGGCGACCCGCTCGACTATCTGGAAGTCATCGGCAAGGGCAAACCGCTGCAAAATCCGCCGCTGGCCTTCATCGCCATCCCCACCACCGCTGGCACAGGCGCGGAAGTGACGCGCAACGCGGTGCTGGCCTCGCCAGAACACCGCGTGAAGGTCAGCCTGCGCAGCCCGCTGATGCTGCCGCGCGTGGCGCTGGTAGACCCGGCGCTCACCTACTCGATGCCGCCGCAGGTCACAGCCAGCACAGGCATGGACGCGCTGACGCAGGTGCTGGAACCGTTTGTCTCGCACCGGGCTAATCCGCTGACCGACGGCTTCTGCCGCGAGGGGCTGCGCCGGGCGGCAAAGTCGCTGCTGGCGGCGTATGAACACGGCGACGACACCGCTGCCCGCGAGGACATGGCCGTTACCAGCCTGTTGGGTGGGCTGGCGCTGGCAAACGCCGGGCTGGGCGCGGTGCATGGCTTTGCCGGGCCTATCGGCGGCATGTTCGACGCGCCTCACGGGGCGATCTGTGCGCGGCTGCTGCCCTTCGTGGTCGAGGCCAACATCGCGGCCATGAAGTCGCGTGAGCCGCATAACCCGGCGCTCAACCGCTACGCCGAAGCGCTGATGCTGCTTGTAGAACGTTCCTCATCAAACCTGTTGAACGAGGGCATCCACCGTCTGCACACGCTGACCTCAAAACTGGGGATTCCGCGCCTCTCGCATTACGGCATCACCACCGATGACCTGCCCGCTATTGTCGAGAAGAGCGCCCGCGCCAGCAGCATGAAGGGCAACCCGATTGTGCTAACGGATGATGAACTGGCGGCGATTCTGGAAAAAGCCCTATGAGTACAACGCGGGAGATCAAGGCATGTGGCGTGCTGTGCTTTCGCGTGGGCGAAAACAAGTCCTTCCTGCTGCTGAAGCACCCGCGCCGCTGGGACCTGCCTAAAGGCCACATCCGCAAAGGCGAAACCGAGCGCGACTGTGCGCTGCGCGAAATGCAGGAGGAGACAGGCATCCTGCCGCTTCAGGTGCGCCTAGACCCGGACTTCCGCTTTGAGACGCAAAACCCGGTGCGCGTGCCGTATCTGAAGAACACCCGCGCCAATAAAACATACGCCATCTTCATCGCCTATGTGCTGGAAGACGTGACGATCCACCTGACCGAGCATGAAAGCTATCGCTGGTTTGCGTGGTCGCCGCCGCACCATATTCAACCCTGGTTGATTGACCCGCTGCTGAAGGCCGTCGAGGCGCACTTCGCCTAGTTCGCCGCTTTATGCAGCACACATTTTACGGTATAATTCGCTCAGATGTTCGCTAAACCACCACAGGATACCCCTCATGGCCCCACGTCCCATGTTCTACCTCATTGACGGCCACGCCGTCGCTTATCGCCAGTATTTCGGAATGCAGGCCAATGGCCGCAACTTCACCACGCGCGCGGGGGAGATGACCAACGCCATCTTCGGCTACACGCGCCTCATTCTGGACATCCTGCAGAAAGACAAGCCCAAATATCTGGCGGCCAGCTTCGATATGGGTTTGAGCGGACGCGATGAGCTTTACAGTGAATACAAGGGGACGCGCGAAAAAATGCCGGATGAACTCGCGTCACAGATTGAGCGCATCATTCAGGTCACGAAAGCCTTTAATATCCCGATTCTGGCGCTGGAAGGTTACGAGGCGGACGACGTGATCGGCACCGTCGCGCGGCAGGCGGAGAAAGAGGGCGCGGATATACGCATCATCACTGGCGACCGCGACCTGCTGCAACTGCTCACGCCGCATGTCACCGTGCAGCTTCCCAAACGCGGCGAGAATGACGTGGTGTTTGATGTCGAGATGTTCCGACAGGAATGGAGTATTGAGCCGGAGCAGTTGGTAGACCTGAAGGGGCTGATGGGCGATGCGTCCGATAACATTCCCGGCATTAAAGGCATCGGCCAGGGGACAGCCACAAAACTCTTAAAGCAGTATGACACCATTGAAGGGATCTACGCCCATATTGATGAACTCAAGGGCGTGATGCGCCAGCGGCTGGTGGATGGCGAAGCGCTGGCCTATCTCAGCCGTGATCTGGCGACCATTCGCCAGGACGTGCCGGTGCAGATTCATCTTCCGGCCTGTGTCGCGCACGATTATGACCAGCAGGAAGTGCTGGAACTGTTCCGCGAACTGGAGTTTCGCCAGTTCAGCGAGCGCCTGCTGGCCGAGGACAAAAACGCGCCAGAGAGCGAATTCGCCGCACCGCCAGAGCCAGAAGCCCTGAGTATAGAAACCGTCATTGTGCGCGACGAAGCCGCGCTCGACGCGCTGGTGCAGACGCTGAACGCCGCCGAGGTCATCGTCTTCGACACCGAAACCACCAGCACCGACCAGATGAGCGCCGAACTGGTGGGCATTTCTCTGGCGGTGGATGCCAGCACCGGTTATTACGTCCCTGTCGGCCATCGCAAACAGCTAGACCTGTTTGACACCAACGGCACCGTTGACCAGCTTCCGCTGCAAACGGTCATCGAGGCGCTGCGCCCACCGCTGACCAACCCGAACATCGCCAAGCACGCCCATAACGCCAATTACGATGTGGTGGTGATGCGCCGTTACGGCATAGACGTTGCCCCGATCACGTTCGATACGATGGTCGCTGAATGGTTGATTGATCCGGTCAGCAAGTTTCTGGGGCTGAAGGCCTTCGCCAATTTCCGCCTGCGCCCCCCTGTCACAATGACAGAGATCAGCGAGCTGATCGGCAGCGGCAAGAAGCAGATCACCATGGATTTAGTGGATGTCGAGAAGGCCGCGCCCTACGCCGCCGCCGATGCTGTGGTCACTTATCGCTGCGCGGTGTTTTTGCAGGACGAGATGAAGGACGAGGCCGAACTGCTCAACCTGCTGCACACGCTGGAAATGCCGCTGATCCCGGTCATCGCGGACATGGAAGAGAACGGCGTGCTGCTGGATACCGAGCATCTGGCGCGCTTCAGTGTCGAACTGGAAGGCGAACTGCGCACGCTGGAGCAGGAGATTTACGCCCTCAGCGGGGGTTATGGCGAGTTTAACATCAACAGCCCCAAGCAGTTAAACGATGTGCTGTTTGGCAAGCTCGGCCTGTCGGTCGAGGGTTTACGCAAGACCACGCACGGCTTTTCTACCGACGCGGCCACGCTGGAAAAGCTGGCCGAGGAAAACAGCCATCCGATTATCCGGTTAATCCTCCATCACCGCGAGATGACCAAGCTCAAAGGCACTTATGTGGATGCCCTGCCGCGCCTGATTAACCCAAAAACAGGCCGCGTCCACACCAGTTACAACCAGACCGGCACCTCCACCGGGCGCATCAGCAGCAGCGACCCCAACCTGCAAAACATCCCCATCCGCACCGAGGCCGGGCGCGAGGTACGCCGCGCCTTCATCACCCCACCGGGGACGAAGCTGCTCAGTGTGGATTACAGCCAGATCGAACTGCGGGTGCTGGCGCACATCAGCGGCGACGAAACGCTGCTGGAAGCCTTCGCGCAGGGGCAGGACATTCACGCCGTGACCGCCGCCGCCGTCTTTGGCATTCCGCTGGGCGAGGTGACTTACGAACAGCGCAGCTTTGCCAAACGGGTAAACTTCGGCATCATCTATGGCATGGGCGCGTTCCGCCTGGCGCGTGATAGCAACCTCACCCTGTCAGAAGCGCGCACCTTTATTGACACCTACTTTGCCCGCCTGCCAAAAGTGCGCGAATATCTGGACAGCACCAAACAGGCCGCGCGACAGGGGCCGATCAGGACACTGTTCGGGCGGCGGCGCGAGTTCCCTGTGCTAATGAACGCCGAGCAACGCAGCAATCAGGTCGCCATACAGGGCGAGGAACGGGTTGCCATTAACATGCCCATTCAGGGGACCGCCGCCGACATCATGAAAAAGGCTATGATTGATCTGTACGACGCGCTCCAGCAAAGCCACCTTCAGGCCAAAATGATCCTGCAAGTGCATGACGAACTGGTGCTGGAAGTGCCGGAGCGCGAACTGGACGAGACGGCCAAACTGGTCGTCAGCGTGATGGAAGGCGCGTATCCGCTGCGCGCGCCGCTGCGTGCCAACGCGCAGGTGGGCGATAACTGGCGCGATATGGAGGTTATCCATTAGTGTTTTGCCAATGGCGGACAGCATGAAATGCTGTCCCTACACCGTGCATGATTTATAGGGACGCGCAGCGGCGCGTCCGCTATGCTGCTAAAGCCAGACCGGGGCGCGGTGTTTTCGCTGCGCCCCACGCTTCTACAGACCAATCCCCACGAACGACCATCTTCAATTTCGCACGACACTTAACTGTGTTATCATCGTAAAGAAGCGGTCTTCTTACTTTTTCGCGGTTACAATCTCGTTAGAATAGAATGCATGAGACACTTTCTCGAACTTTCCGATTGGTCAAGTTTAGAACTGCGCCATCTGCTTGAACTGGCTGTCCACTTAAAGCTGGAATGGCGCGCGGGCGGCAACAAGCCCGTGCTGGCGGGGAAAACGCTCGGTATGATCTTTCAGAAACCCTCCCTGCGGACGCGCGTTTCGTTCGATGTCGGGATGCAGCATCTCGGCGGCCACGCCATCATGCTCAGCCCTGAGGAGATCGGGCTGGGCAAGCGCGAGAGCATCGCCGATGTCGCACGGGTACTTTCCGGTTACGTACAGGGCATCATGGCGCGCGTTTTCGCGCACGCGCACGTCACCGAACTGGCCTGCTGGTCGCGCGTTCCGGTCATTAACGGCCTCAGCGATGACAGCCACCCCTGTCAGGCGCTCACCGATATTCTGACAATTTACGAGCATTTCGGGCATACTGAAGGGTTGAAGCTGGCGTTTATCGGCGATGGCAATAACGTCGCGGCATCACTGGCGCTGGCCTGCGCGCATTTTGGAATTGATTTTACGATTGCATCCCCGGAAGGCTACGAACTGCCTGACAGGGTGGTCAAAGCGGCGCAGACCTGCGGGGGGATTACTATTCAGCAGCTTCGTGATCCGTTCGAAGCGGTGCAAAACACCAATATCGTTTATACCGATACGTGGGTCAGCATGGGGCAGGAGGGCGAAGCGAATGACCGTCTGGACGCATTTCAGCCCTATCAGGTCAATGCTGGGCTGGTGGCGCGGGCGGGCAGGCAGGCCATCGTCATGCACGACCTGCCCGCCTACCGGGGCAAGGAAATCACCGACGACGTGGCCGATGGCCCGCAGTCGGTCATCTTTCAGCAGGCGGAAAACCGCCTGCACGCACAAAAAGCACTTCTCGTTCATTTGATGGCTTGAAACCGGGAACAGATACAATGCCAGGGAACCCTGAAATCTATGAGCAAGCGATGAACGCCGGGCATAACGCCGCGTGGGATCAGGAATGGGGCGCGGCGGTGACAGCCTATGGGCGGGCGGTGCAGGAATTCCCCAAAGACCCGGACGCGCATATTCATCTTGGGCTGGCGCTGCTGAAGGTCGGGCGGCTGGACGACGCACTGAAGGTTTACACACGGGCGCATCAGCTCAACGCCAGCGACCCGATTCCGCTGGAAAAAAGCGCTGATGTGCTGGAACGCACCGGGCGCTTGCGCGAAGCCGCCCAGCAGTACGTGAACGTGGCCGAGATTTATCTGGCACAGCGCGACCTGAACAAGGCGATCAGCAATTGGGAAAAAGCGACCCATCTCTCGTCCGGTTTCACAGGGGTTCATGCCAAGCTGGCGCAGGCCTACGAGCGCATTGGCGATAAGACGCGCGCCATCCGGGAATACCTCACGCTGGCGTTTAACTTCCAGCGGGCGGGCGAAACCGAGCGCGGCATCAAAGCCGCGCAGCGCGCCCTGAAGCTCGACCCCAAGAATGCTCAGGCGCTTAACGCCCTGCGCGCGCTGGAAACAGGCGGCGAGGTGCTGCCGCCCACCGCTGACGATCAGCCACGCCGGGAAAGCGCCCCCGCTGCCGACATTCATGATGGCTTCAGCGAACGCGCGCAGGTGGGCGAGGCTGACCCGCTGGGGCCGATAGGCGAGGCGATGGGCGACGCGCTGGCGCTGCTGGCCGGGTACGTCATGGAAAGCGGCGAACTGGATGCTTATGGCAGCAAGGCACTGCTGGCGATGGAATTGCAGCGGCAGGGGATTCATGAACAGGCTATTGAAGCCTATGAAGGGGCAGAACCCGGCCTGCGCCATCCGTCGCTCAAGCTCAATCTTGGGGCGCTGCTGCTGCTCAACGACCAGCCGGATAAAGCCGTGAAGCATCTGGGCGAGGCGACCATGCACCCACAGCTTAGCGCCGGGGCTTATCACGCTATGGGGCAGAGTTACTTCAAGTTGGGCAAGCACAAACAGGCCTCGCGCTACCTCATCCAGAGCCTGCAACTGGTGGATACCGGGCTGGCCGCCAATGTCGAGGAAGTCGAGGAGCTTACCCAGCTTTACGAGCAGTTGATGGTGACGCTGGATGGCCGCACGGATGAATCCCTCGCGGCGATCAACAACCGCTTTGTCAATCTGCTGGAAGGCAAGGACTGGAAGCAGCGCATCGCCGAGACACGCCGTCAGCTACAGGAAGCCATGCGCACCAGCGGCGAACAGGGCGTGGTGGATATGCTTGTCACCACCAACAGCGACAGGCTGACCGGCTCCGTCTCCCTCATTGACCGTTACGTGCGGCAGGGGCTGCTCACGCTGGCGATGGACGAAGCGCACCGCGCCGTCGAGTTTGCGCCGTTTTACCTCCCCATTCATGTCCGCATGGCCGAGGTGATGATGCGCGAGGGGCGGGTGCGGCAGGCGATCAACAAGTATAATGTGGTCGCCCGGACCTATCTGGTGCGCGGCGAAAATGACCGCGCGGCCTCTATTCTGGGCGAAGTGCTGGAGATGGCTCCGCTGGATGTCTCGGTACGCACCAATTTAATTGAACTGCTGGAGGCCGAGGAGCGCTGGGACGAGGCGCTTGACCAGTATGTTGATCTGGCGGATACCTATCATCAACTGGGCGACTTTGAGATGTCGCGCAATACCTATAACGTCGCTGAACGTGTCGCAACGCGCGTGCAGGCCTCGCCAGAAAAACTTGTTCGCATCAAGCATCGCATCGCTGATATTGACCAGATGCGGCTGGACATCCGCCGCGCCATGCGTACCTACGAGGAAATCATCCAGATTGCGCCGGACGATGAACGCGCGCGCCGCCTGCTGGTAGACCTGAACTATCGTCAGGGCAATCAGGTGGAGGCCATCAAGCGTCTGGATGAACTGCTGAAGGTCTACGCGAAGAACAAGCAGGTCAACCGCATCACCCAGCTTCTTGAGGAACTGGTGACTGTTTACCCCAACGATACCGGGCTGCGTTCCCGGCTGGCGGCCATCTATCGCCAGCTAGGGCGCACACAGGACACCATCCTGCAACTGGACGCGCTGGGCGAGTTACAGCTAGAGGCCGGGCTGCATGAGGAAGCCATCAACACCCTGCGCCAGATTATCGCCCTGAAGCCAGAAGGCGTGGAGGACTACAAAAGGCTGCTGGCACAACTGGGCGGCTGAGTACATAAAAAATTATGCTGGAACTGGCATGGCTGCTCGACAACCTGACGCTTAATGCGTTAGTGGATATTCTGCTGGTGGCGCTGCTCATCTTCGGGCTGACCCTGTTTATTCGTGGGACACAGGCAGTCGCGCTGGTACGCGGCATCGTGCTGCTCACACTGGGCATGGTCCTGATGTCGCGCGTGTTCGAGCTGACCGCGCTTGGCTGGCTGGTCAATCTCGGGCTGCCGCTGATCGCTTTCGCCATCCCGGTCGTTTTCCAGCCAGAACTGCGGCGCGGGCTGGAGCGTCTTGGGCAGGCCGGGCTGCTGCTGACCCCACGCCAGACCAGCGAATCCACGCGCATGAAGGTAATTGACAATGTGTGCCAGGCGGCTGAAAAACTCTCGGAACGGCGGCACGGCGGCCTCATTGTGCTACAGCGCAACAGCAGCCTTGACGAGTACATCCGTACAGGCATCCTGCTCGACAGCGAGGTCAGCCCACAGCTTTTGCTGACGATCTTCTGGCCGAAGACCGAACTGCACGACGGCGCGGCCATCATCAACCGCGAGGGGCGCATCGTCTCTGCTGGCTCGGTACTGCCCCTTTCGGCCAGCCGCAACCTGCCCTACCGCAATCTTGGCACCCGGCACCGCGCCGCGATGGGCATCAGCGAAGTGAGCGATGCCCTGTGTATCGTCGTCTCCGAAGAAACCGGGCGCATCTCCCTGACCGACAGCGGGCGCATGATCCCCCGGCTGGATGCCAAGCGCTTACAGACCATCCTGAAAGCTATCTATGGCAGCGACACGCCGCCGCCCACCCCCTGGGGGCGCGCCCGCGAACAGGTGTCTGAATTTATCGGGATGCTGCGCGGCGAGCGGAAGCAGACCTGATGAAAGCGCCACAGAATAACGCCCGCCCCCTGATGGATAACCTGATATGGTTTGCCGGTTCGCTGGTGCTGGCGTTTTCGATCTGGGTCATCGCTACGCTGGAGTCTGACCCGATCATCGAAAACACCTTCCTGTCTATTCCCGTCGAGGTCAACCATGCCGAGTCCCTGCTTGTCACCGACCTCTCCCGCGCCAACGTTGGCGTGAGTGTGCGCGGGCCGCGTTCCACCATCAACCGCCTGAGCAACGACGACATCGAAGTGCTGGCCGACCTGAGCGATGCCACCGCAGGCACCTTCCGCGTTGACCTTGTGCCGCGTGTGTCGCGCTCTGTTCTGGCAGACACCCTGCCGCGCCAGATTACCGTCACGCTGGAAGAAAGCCGCGAGAAATTCATCGAAGTGCGCGAAGCCATCACCAGTCCGCCACCGCGCGGTTACGAAATCGTGGGCGAACCCGCCTTTGAAGTTACGCAGGCGCTGGTCAGCGGCGCGCTCAGCCGGGTAGATCAGGTGGTGGCGGCACAGGTCGAACTCGACCTGAGCCAGCAGCGCAGCCCGATGCAGAACGAGGTGCGCCTGATTCCGGTTGATGTTGACGGCGCGCCTGTGCCGGGGGTGACGCTGGAACCGTCGGTCATTGAGGTGCGTGTGGAGATTCAGCCCCGCCCGGACATCCGTGAAGTGCGTGTTGTCCCCAATATCCTCTACGAGACGCTCCCTGAAGGCTACGTGATCGACTCCATCACTCTCAGGCCGGACACGGTGGTGATCACCGGCTCGCCAGAAAGCCTTGAAAATGCGCCGGGCGCGTTCTTCACCGAGCCGATAGACCTTACCGGGCGTACCAGCAGCTTCCAGCAGGCGGCCTCGGTGCAGCTTCCATTGGGCGATCTGTTCGTGGTCGAGAATCAGAACGTGACCGTCTCCATCGGTGTTGCGCCGCTCGTTACCAGCCGCCAGTTCGACCGGGTGACGGTTGAAGTGATCGGCGTGCCAGAAGGCTGGCGGGTAACGCTGAACCCCGATGAAGTCACCACCCTGCTCACTGGCCCACAGGCCGCGCTGGACAACCTCTCCGCCGACGACCTGCGCGTGGTGGTGGATGTGAACGGGCTTACGCCGGGCAACTACCAGCTCATGCCCGAAGTTTCCACCGTGCAGAACGGCGGCGCGGGGGTCAACATTTCAGTGCTGCCTGCCGAAATTGGTGTGAGCGTTGTCGAACCCACGCAGGCAGCAGAAACCCCGACGAGTACGCCTACGAATTAAGCACGGTTTCTGTTACAATTCGCGTTGTGAAATTCATGAGGTAAGAGATCATGGCGCGTAAACCAATCGTCGCGCTGGTTGGCCGTCCCAATGTCGGCAAAAGCACGTTATTTAATCGGCTGGTCGGCCAGCGTCTGGCCGTGATAGATGATATTCCCGGCACCACCCGCGACCGCCTGCAGGCCGAGACCGACTGGCGCGGGGTGACATTTTACGTCGTAGATACAGGCGGTATCGAGGTCTACCAACCGAAAGGCAGCCGTGATGTCGCGCCGCTGGCCGAGGGCAGCGCCGACTTTGTGCCGCAGATCGAAGCCCAGGCGATGATGGCCGCGCAGGAAGCTGACGTGATCGTGATGCTCACCGATGCCGCGCAGGGCATCACCGCCGCAGACGAGCATATCGCACAGGTGCTGCGCCGCCACAGCCAGCAGAAGCCCATTATCCTGGCCCCCAACAAGGCCGACAACAACCAGCGCATGGATGATGCCTTTGAGTTCTATGCGATGGGCTTCGAAACTGTCCAGCCCATCAGCGCGTTTCATAACCTCGGTGTTGGCGACCTGCTCGATAAGATCGTCGAGGCGCTGGAAAGCCAGGCGCTTGAACTCACCGACGAGGAAGACGACGATGAGCATCTTAAAATCGCCATCGTGGGCCGCCCCAACGTCGGCAAAAGCAGCCTGCTTAACCTGCTGCTGGGCGAGGATCGGGCGATTGTCAGCCCGCTGGCAGGCACCACCCGCGACGCGATAGACACGCAGATCATGTGGCATAACCAGCCCGTGACGCTCATTGATACTGCCGGCATCCGCAAGCGTGGCAAGATTGAACCCGGTGTGGAAAAATACAGCGTCCTGCGAACGATGAAAGCCATCGAACGGGCGGACGTAGCGCTGCTGCTGATAGACGCGATCGAGGGTGTCACCGAGCAGGATCAACACATCGCGGGCTACATTCTGGAGGCGAACAAGAGCGTTGTCGTCATCGTCAACAAGTGGGACGCGGTGGAAAAAGACTCCTACACGATGAACGCCTATCTGGACGTGATGAAGGAAAAGTTCAACTTCCTCCCCAACGCGCCAGTTATCTTCATCAGCGCGCTTACTGGACAGCGCATTCATCAGGTGCTGGAAACCGCGCATCGCGTCTGGGAAGCGCGCAGCTTCCGCCTTTCAACCTCTGACCTGAACCGCCTGCTGCGGGCGGCGCTCCAGAAACATCCGCCGCCGCAAAAGGGGACGCGCCAGCTTAAAATCTTCTTCGCCAGTCAGGTCGCGGTAGACCCGCCTGTGTTCCTGTTCCATGTCAACGATACGCGGCTGGTGCATTTTACATATAAGCGCTATCTGGAAAACCAGATTCGTGAGACCTATGCCTTTGAGGGAACCCCCATCATCCTCAGCTTCCGCCCGCGCGACGGCATGTTGGATAGTTAGCGCCCAGGTTGTGTTGACACCTGACTTTTGGCGTTGTTTCTACAACGGACGGCATTGTATGCCGTCCCTACAGTCCGCATGTTTTGTAGGGACGCGATACATCGCGTCCGTGACAGAAAACACCAGCCAAACGCAAAATATCAACATAACCTAACCATCACACAATCGGACTCATGCCCTGTAGGGTATAAACCCGCACCTTCTGCCTGCGGCCTTTGACCGACATTTCGCCCAGCGCGCGTGCCTGTGCCTGGCTGCCCAGCCGCTTGATGATCGTCTCCTCAACCAGAATCTGCCCCGGTTCAGCGTTCTCCTGCAGCCGTTTGGCAAGGTTCACCACGTCGCCTATCGCGGTGTAGTTCATCGCCCGCTGTGTGCCGATGTAGCCGACAATCGCCTCGCCCACGCCTACGCCGACACTGTACGACAGCTGATCGCCCCGGCGGGCGCTCATTTCCTGCGCGGCCTGCAGCAGCGCCAGCGCCGCGTCTGCCGCCCGCTGCACGTGGTCGGGCTGTTCGGTGGGCGCGTTAAAGATCGCCATCAACCCATCGCCGAAGAATTTATCCAGCGTGCCATCCCACGCCAGAATCACCTCGGCTGCATGGCTTAGATAGTCGTTCAGCATCTCGACCACTTTTTCGGGCGGGGCGTTTTCGCTCCATGAGGTGAAGCCGCGCAGGTCTGCAAACAGGATGCTCACCTCCTGCCGCTTGCCGCCCAGTTCCAGCGAATCAGGATTGGACAGGATGCGGTTGACCACCGAAGGCGGCACCAACTTCTCAAATGTGCCGCGCAGTTGGGCGTGTTCGCGTTCTTTGCTCAACGTGACCGCCTCGAAGTTGCGCGAGTTCTCGATGGCGATAGCGGCATAGTCGGTGAGCGTACTCAGCAGCGCGCTGTCGTGTTTGGTGAAGATGTGCGAATCTTGGCTGATGCTGCTTACCCCCAGCACCCCCAGCACCCGCCCATGAAAAACCAGCGGCGCATAGGCCACCGCCAGCGGCCCCTCGCTGCTGCGGGAAAGCTGCTCCGGCGTGAGGATGATGGCCTGGCCGCTTTGCATCGTCTGCAGGGCGATGCGATCATTCGTGATTTCAATACTGGTGGATTTGGCGCGCGCGTCCCGCAGGCGCTTAAGCGCGCGGCATACCAACTGCCCGTTATCGCCAAGCAGATAAATATGGCCGGTTTCGGCGTGGGTGATCTGCGTCGCTGCGTCCACAATACGCGGCAGCAGTTGATCCATATTGAGCGTGGAAGTCACGTTCTTACCCACGTTGTACAGCACGTTCATCTCCTGCAGGCGTGACTGTAACTCACGGTTGGCCTGAATCACGCGCTCGGTCAGCGCCTCCTTCTCGCGGCGCAGGCGCACTTCGCTCAGGCTGCGCTCAATCGCCTCCAGCATTTCGTCAATCGAAAAAGGCTTCTTTAAATAATCCCTCACGCCCAGACGGTACACCTCCACCGCGATTTCCTCCGACCCATGAAACGTCATCAGGATCACGGGGATGTCGGCGTTGTGCCGCGCCAGATGCTCCAGCACTTCGCGCCCGTTCATGCGCGGCATCTGGTAATCGAGCAGGATGAGATCGGGTTGATATTCCAGCGCCATATCCAGCCCTTCCCTGCCATCTTTCGCCACCATCGGGGAATAGCCATTGGGTTCCAGAATGTACTCAACCACAAATTCGCGGTTTTCGCGTCCGTCGTCTACGACCAGTATGCGTTCGCCAGCCAAATCAGCCTCGCATGATAGTATTTAAAGTTACAACTTATTTATATAGTAGCCTACCTCTCAACGCCATTGGACAAAAGTTTCCTCACACTGACATAAACACACCGTCTAAACACACAATTGCCGCCTGTTACAGTCCGCCCTATAATGAACAGCAGGTACTATCCGGGAGACTCCATGATTAACAACCCCACCCAGTCACTCCCCCGCCCCACGCTGCGCCGCCGGGGGTTTCTCTATGAAATCCTTGAAACCGCCGTATTGATCGTGGCGATCTACGCGCTGGTTGATCTGGCAAGTGTGCGCTTCTATGTAGACGGGCCAAGTATGGAACCGAGTTTTTTTACCGGGCAGCGCGTCATCGTGAGCCGGGCCAATTATCTGCTTGGCGAACCCCATCGCGGCGAAATCATCGTCTTTGACTCGCCCGACCGTCCCGGCATTGACCCGCCGCTGATTAAACGCCTGATCGGCCTGCCCGGTGATGTGGTTGAGATTCGTGACACACGTGTTTATGTCAACGGCCAGCTTCTGAACGAACCCTACATCAATGAACCCTGCAACGCCGGAAGCTGCCCCGATGGTCGGTGGGAACTGGCCGCCGATGAGTATTTCGTCATGGGCGACAACCGTAACCGCAGCCGCGACTCACGGCGCTTTGGCCCCATCACCCACGACCACCTTATCGGCGAGGCGCTGGTGCGTTACTGGCCGCCCCAGCAGTGGGGTCTGCTGGATAAATACCGCTACCCTGAAGTACCCTATCAGTAAGCTATCAGACAGGTTAGTGTCAGGCATACGGCGGGTTAGAATTGCGACACCCTTGAGCAGGGAAAATAGTAAACAGCAGTACAATAAATTAAGACGAAACTCAAAAGGTCGCGTTTTCTAAATCCACCTGAACACTGAGGTCTGTAACGCTATGAGCACTGGCACTATTCTGGTTGTCGAGGACAATCTGGACAATATGAAGCTGATTGTTGAAATCCTGACCTCGCTGAACTATGAGGCTATAACAGCATCGGATGGCGAGCAGGGTATTGAAGTGGCGCAGGCAGAGCGCCCGGATGCCATTTTGCTGGATTTATCACTGCCACGCATGGACGGCTGGACGGCGGCGCGCCAGCTTAAAGCGCACCCGGAGTTAAAGACCATCCCCGTGATCGCGCTGACGGCTCACGCGCTGATCGGCGACCGGGAACGCGCGCTGGAAGCTGGCTGTGACGATTACCTGTCCAAGCCGATTATGATCCGCGAACTGGCAAGTAAACTGGCGAAGTATGTATCTGGAGATGGTGAGAATCCCTCGTGAAAGTCCTCGTAGCGGACGACAACCCGGACAGCCGGCAGCTCATTAAAGATGTTTTGTCTATCATGCGTCTGGAAGTTGTCACGGCTTATGATGGGACAAGTGCGCTGACGACTGCACAGACCGATCTGCCCGACCTGATTATCCTCGACATTAACATGCCGGGTATGACAGGCTTTGACGTGTGTTCTGTGCTGAAAAGCGGCGCGGAAACCGCGCATATTCCGATTATGATGCTGACCGCGCTGAACGATGTTGAGAATCGGGTGCATGGTCTGGATATGGGAGCGGATGATTACCTGACTAAACCCTTCAGCCCGCGCGAGTTGATCGCGCGCGTGGAGACGCGGCTGCGTGCCAAGCAGGAATCTGACGATCTGCGGCAGACGCATCAGACCATTCGCCAGACATTTGAGCGTTTCGTCCATGCGTCGGTCGTCCATGAGCTGCTGAAGGAACCGACACGGGTACAGCTTGGCGGGAAGCTTCAGGAAGTGACGGTCATGTTTGCCGATTTAGAGGGCTTCACCGCGATTTCCGAGCGCACCGATCCGCAAACGCTGCTGAATATCCTCAACAATTATCACGATCTCGTCGTCAGCATCATCCAGCAGCAAAACGGCACCATTGACAAGTTTTTAGGCGATGGCGTAATGGCGCTTTATAATACACCCCTGCCCCAGCCGCAGCACGCGCTGTTCGCTGTCGAAAGCGCTATGTTTGTGCGCGATGCGCTCATCAAGTTTCATACCCAGTTACCGCCAGAATACCGTATGGGGATTAACTTCGGCATCCACACCGGTATGGCGATTGTCGGTAACGTAGGCACCCCGCAGATTATGGATTTTACGGCGGTGGGCGATACGGTCAATATCGCCTCACGCCTGCAGGGGCTGTGTCACAACAGCCAGATTCTCATCAGCCACGCGACATATGAACAGGTGGCCGACCGCGTCGCGGTTCGTCCCATCGGCCCGCTGCACATGAAAAATCGTCAGGAAGCGGTAATGACCTATGAGGTCCTGGAGTTAACCGGTTGAGCGACCATCTGATTATCTGGAGTTCATCTGCTGCTGCGGAAACCAGTTTTCACGCCCGCCTGCAAGAGGCAGGGTATGCGCTGCATCGCGTGGCGACAATGGACGATTTGTCGAAGGCGTTTGCAGCAGTGACACCGAAAGCCGTGCTGATAAGCGTGACATCCCCTGCATCCGAAGGTGAAGCGGTTGAGGCCTGCCGAACGATCAGCGCTGCATATCCACAGGCGCTGTTGGTGGTGCTGAACGAGGGAGAGCGCGCAGCACGCCAACCGATCTATGCTGCCGGAGCAGACCTGATTATGGGGGAGCCGTTTAGTCTGGCAGACTTCCGCTTCTGGCTGAACGCGCCCCGCGCCCAAAGTGGTGAACTGCTGCCCACCGGGACATTCCTCGGCAGTACGCAGCAGGATGCCTTAGGAACTGCCGCGCTGCTGGCTCATGACCTCAAAAGCCCCATCACCGTCGTCATCAGCAGCCTGCAAACCCTGTTGGCACTCGCGGAAGAAGACCACGTACCAGAGCTTCACCAGCGCCTGCTGCGCGGTGCGCTGTCTGCCGCCTACCGCCAGATGTACATGGTCAGCGATATGATTGACCTCGCGCGGCTGGAATTAGGCAGCTATGAACTGCAAAAGACGCGCGTAGACCTCGTGCAGGCCGTGCAGGAAATTTTAGAGCAGGAAGATTATGCGCTGCAAACAAAGGGGTTAGCGCTAACCACCCAACTGCCTGATAAACCACTGTGGGTGCAGGCCGATGCTGAATTGCTCACCCGTGTTTTAAGTGCCTTGCTGGATAACGCCCTCAAGTTCACTATTCGCCGGGACAGGCTGCAAATCACGCTTTACGAGGCGGGCAGTCATCAGGTGATCGAGTTCAGTGACAGCGGACGACCTATCCGCGAGGACTTTGAGCAGGAAATTCTGCGGCGCGCTCCACAGTGGGAGGGCAGGCAGTCTGGCACACGCACCAGTGTCGCCATGGGGCTGCCGTTTGTCTACGCCGCCGCACAGGCACACGGGGGCGACTTTAGCGCGCGCAGCGACGCGGCAGGCGGCCTGACCACCTTTACATTACGCCTCCCCGCCGCCACCGGTGATTCTGCCTCCACCAATCCCACAATTCTACCTTGACGATCAGCCGGATTCGCTGGTACACTTCCCTAACGTATATGGCCCCATCGTCTAGCGGTCTAGGACGTCACCCTTTCAAGGTGAAAACACGGGTTCGAGTCCCGTTGGGGTCATAGGATTATCATCCTCTCCGGCAGCAGCATCCTCACTTACATACAAAGCAATCCTCAGAAACAGAAATTGGTCAGCCCAAGGTTTTAACCTGAAATCGACTATTTGCCGCTTATCCTCATCACTAGTGGCAAGCCAAAGACGATTAATCGTCTCCACCGCTTGATGCGACGACATCATTTGGTGGCGATGCCCGCACACCATCTTTTTTACAGAAATTTGCGGACTTGACCACCACTTTCTATCTCACTACACCTTAAATCTCATTTATGTATAGGGAGTGCGAGATTGATGTGAGGCTATGATCTGCAAATCGTAATATAAATTGATGCTGTGAAGTGTGTGTTTCCCCTGTGCTACGTATTATGAGTGGCCCTGTAGCACCAACCCAAATTGTAACTATCCTACTCTCCTCTTCCCCTCGCAACGGGAATTGCACATTGTTTGCAAGCTTTTGCTGCGACAAAAACCTCTGAGCGCTAGTGATTGTTGTACTATGTAGTGGGAGGTATTTTGTTAGAACGAGGACAGCTTCATCTGTGTTATATGTCCATGCAAGTTTCCACACCAGATGCGGGAAAATACCTCTAATTATAATCCTCAATCTATTCCACATTTTTCAACCTCTGTAACTGATACTTGCATCCAAGGTCGCCTTCTCACGTCTCATCAGTCATCTTGCCCTCACTACCAATATAGATCACTGAAGCACTGTGAATTAATTATGAAATCTTCCCATAGCAAATTGCTCTGTAAGTTAAATTACTTATAATGAATATATAATCTCAAAATTTGTTTGGGCAATTGAAGGCTATTTTCCCGAAATAACCGTATCTACCACTTCTTGTCGCGTTACTTGCGACAAGTATGCTGTAGGATGGCATAAAAGAGGAGGTTGCAACTTGGGACACGCAGACAGCAAATTTGAAAGACGGGAACAAATCCTTGATCTGCTTCTCTCTTCCCAGACATACTTATCGGTAAATGAGATTGCCCAAAAGCTGAAATGTCATCGCAGCACGGTCTATAGGCATCTCGATGAGATCAGCCTTAACCACAATCTCATCGAAGATAACGGATGCTTCTTTTTGGATGCGACTGAATACATTAGCAACATACGGCTGCGTTCTACTGAAGCGCTGAGTATCTATCTAGCACTCCGCCGTTACATTCGGCAGACCACCCACGCGCCCGATTTCATGGTTACAGCGCTGCACAAAGTCAGCGTTGCGCTGCGCCATCCCCAGCTTACAGACTATCTGCTGCGCTCCAGCAGCGTGTTGCAGGAAGAACGCGCAGCCTCAATTCATCACACAGAGATATGGCGGGTCATCATTCAAGGCTGGATGGATAGCTGTGTTGTCGAGATTGATTACCAGAAGCCGGAAGATAACCACATCGTTACGCACGACATTGAGCCTTACCTGTTTGAACCCGCTGTGCTGGGACACGGCACATACGTCATCGCCTGGAGCCGCACACGCGGCGGCCAGCGCATCTTTAAGCTAAACCGCATCAAAAGCGCCAGGTTAACCGATCAGAAATTCAGCCCTGATGAGATTGATGTCGAAGCGCTGTTAGCTCATGCGTGGGGCATCTGGTACGGCGAAAAGCCAATCAGGATTGAGCTTCTCTTTGCTCCCGATGTGGCAGACCGGGTACAGGAAACAATGCGGCATCCTTCAGAGAAACATCAGCTTCAGCCTGACGGCAGCCTTTACTGGACGGTTGAGGTGGCTGCCTACCGCGAACTGCTGCCCTGGATTCAGGGATGGGGGTCGAAAGTCGAGGTGCTTGCGCCGAGCGCGCTGCGCCAG
>CAZJSU010000054.1:0-6807 GCA_964548765.1 uncultured Anaerolineaceae bacterium | reverse complement strand
CTGACCAGATTGAAGCTTTTAGCAGGTTTGCGATTGACCTTTACATGAATCCAGCCATGGCTGGCTACCTGTCGTATGTCGTCTTCGCCAACGCGCGTTTTGCAAACCCGGCGCAGATCAAGAATGAAAAGTATGATGTACCGCGCCGTGCTGCTCTGCAAGCGCTCTTTAACCTATGGAGATGGCAACCGGGAGATGCCCTGCCCGATAAAGAAGAACCGGCTGACCCCGGTGAACAATGCGTCTTCAGTGGCGACCCCGCCGTCCTTCGAGCCTCACGCATGTTAGTACCTATGACTGGCAGCGAAGATGCTGTCAACTTCGTACCGGAAGGCCGCCCGCGTTTACCGATCTCTGGCTGGTGTCTCCTCGCGCTTCTGGCGATGCCTCTAGGCACGCTAAATTCTGAAGGCAAGACATTTCTGGCACACAGCTACGACCCAGACATGCAATTAATGCTGGCCGAAATGAACTTACGGCGAAACCAGCAAGCCTTTCAGTGGCAGGGGTTAGAAAAGCGTCCTAACCATAAGTTTCCGAAAACGCACTTGATTACGGATTTATTGGATGCAGGCAAGGAACTCAGGCGCGTAGAGTCTCTCACCGCTTACCTCTTTACCAGCAGTTCCCAAAAGTCACAGATTGACATTTACCATCTGCCGTCCAACGTCCTCGTCTTCGTTAAGCTGGCGCGGCGTTTGTATCCGGCAGCGTGGCAGGCGGTGGTGGAACGGGCGTGGGCGCTTGAAGATACTGCCCGTAAAGAAAAGGAAGGCGTTATTGAAAACCATACACGAAATTATTTCTACGAAGACCTTTTTGAACTCCCCCATCGTGCAAGGTTCTTCCTCTACCGATATTTGCTGCGCTATCCCCAAAAGGCAGGCAGCAGGAAACAGGCACAGCTAGACCCGCGCACCAGGTACTCCCCCTTGCGTGAACGGGAAGTCATCTCGTGGGGGCTTATCACACTTTTTGCAACGGAGGTCATGAATATGGACAAAAAGCGAATAGAGAAAATCAAGGAACTGGGAACCCGGCTGGCGAACTACATCCAAACCACCGATCCCAATTTTTACCGAACGCTCTATCTGACACGCAAACCATCACAGATGCGTCTGATGCTAATTCGAGCCGCGCACACAGCTAAGAGCAATCATCAACAGACGCTACTACCATTGGAAGACTTCACCTCCATTTTCTTTGAGTTTGATGGAGATGTCGCCCGCGAAGACTGGTATCTGGCCTTCGATTTGCTGCTCATCCGGGTAATCGAAGAGCTGAGTAACGAGTGGATCAATACCCATTCAGAGTTGCTCGAAGAAGTTGAAGAAACTGCACAAAAGATCGAACAGGAAACTGCATAACACAAAGGAGTTTATCAAATGGCTTTTATCACGGCCTCTTTTTTAATTGATGCCCCGGCTTCAGCCTTAAACAACTCTGGCGAGCCTATTCCGAATGCGCGGACCCAGAACACCACGTCAGTGAAGTTCATACGTGGAAAAGACGGCCTCTACCCCTATGCTTCCGCCCAGGCCTTTCGCTACTGGCTGCGCGAGACGCTGGAGACGGCTGCCGATATTGAATGGCAACGCGCACCGATCTATCGTGAAGAAAAGGTAGCCTACACGGACGCGAACCCCATTTTATACTGGGATGATGATCTTCTAGGCTACATGCGCGCCCCCTCTAAAAAGCAGAAAGACCTGATGAGCGCTGACGACCCGGATTTGCAGCGAATCACCAAACTTATGGATGAAAAAGGTGAACCTACCACAGTGACTCGTGCGGCACCCTTCCGCGTAAGCACGCTGGTTTCTCTGATGCCTGTCGGTATTGTAGATGATTGGGGGTCAATGAGCCGCCACGAAGGCGACCCTGTGCCGTATGAACATCAATTTTATCGCACGACGCTTTCAGGCGCGTTTTCCCTGAATATGGGGCTGGCAGGCAAGTTTTATTACAAGCGCCGGACAGGGTTTCAAAATCTGGATGCAGAGCGGGTTCGCCTTGCCCATGAGAACCAACTGGAACATCTGGAAGAGGAACGCGCATACCGCTTGAGTCAGAATGAGCGTGTGCGGCGAATAAGCGCGCTATTGCAGGGTTTGGGTCGTTTACAGGGTGGCGCAAAACAGAGCATTCATTATACCGATGTTTTGCCAGCAGTGGTCTTTATCGCCATCATTCGCGGGGGCAACAACCCCTTTAGCCATGTCTTTACACATAAAGACGGAAAACCGTTCCTGCAGGCAGATGCCTTGAAGGAAGTCCTGAGCGATCTGGATTCACGCTCACCTGTCTACCTCGGCTGGAAGCCGGGCTATCTGCCGGAGATGCGCGCCGAAGTTAATGACGTGGATGGTCTGCAGGTGGTTACACCGCGTCAGGCGTTTGAAAACATTGCTGCATGGATTCACCAAAACCCAGATATTCTGGATGAATAATGATGGAAGAGCGACTTCCGGTTATCAAACTTGAAATGCGGGGGACGGTAACATCATTCCGTTACCCGCATTTCACACAAGGTTATCAGCCAACCTTCGAGATGCCTCCGCCTTCAACAGTTTACGGGCATCTATGCAGCGCGGTTGGAGATTACATTAACCCAGCAGGCTGGCAGTTTGGCTACAGCTTTTCTCACGAGGGGAAATTTGTAGATTACATGGAGCATCTCCATTTCAATGATCCCATTCAGCCATTCCCATTTAATCGTGAATTATTGTTTAAGCCGCAGCTTACCCTGTATCTCACCAAGCTTGACCTGGAAGAAGCGTTAAAACGCCCATTCTACACGGTAACGCTGGGGCGTTCACAGGATTTGATGCGTTACACGCGCATCCAGCAGGTTGAACTTGTGCGCCGCGACGAAGGCTACTTTGAAAACACGCTGCTACCGCGAGATATGGCACCCCGTTTAGGTCAGCGTACCATCAGCGTCACGATGCCACGCTTTATTGATCCTCGTCGTCAGGTACAGTGGGAGGTTTACGCCATGCTGCTTGAACGGGCGGTCTGGCCGCGCTCGCCCGACTCTAACCCGTACACAGCCTTTGATGATGAGGAGGAGGAATCGCCATTGATGATGGAAAGTGATGATACCTCTGTCTGGATTGACCCGACAAGCCCGGACCACCCCCGAATCAGCGGGCTTAAACGGGCAGTCTGGCTGCATGGATTTGTGGATTAAACCTCATGAAGTGGCCTGATTGGATGGATAACGCCGGGTTAATGGCAAAGAGCGAACAGGCAGACCGAAAGGGAGAGACACTCGCCGAACATACTTATAAAGTGCTGGCGCGGCTGAGCGATCAGGTGCGCCTCCGCCCTCAGCTTGTTCAGCAGGATGCGCGAATCTGGCAGCGGCTATTCTGGGGCTGCTTCCTTCATGATTTTGGGAAGGCCGCTGACGGCTTCCAGAAAATGCTGCGGGGGGAAACCAGCCTGTGGACAGAGCGCCGTCAGCGCCATGAAATCCTGTCTTTGGCTTTCGTAGACTGGCTGTTTCCCAAAGATCATATAGACCGGGCATGGGTAATCGCTGTCATTGCTTTTCACCATAAAGATGCGGCGACCATTTTTGAGCAGTACGGCGGGGATAAGCCAACAAAAGCGATGCCTGATGAAGACAGGCGATCAATTTTCGAGCTTATCCTGCCGCACCTTGCTCAAGAGATTAATTCCGACACGGCTTTCCACCTCTGGCGCTGGCTGGATGAATGCGCGCTATCATGGGCGGCGGAATTAGGCATTCCTGTTCTGGAAAAGCCTGCCCTAGCTCCATTTGGACAGCAGCACAACACGCCCATTGAACACCGCATATTTCGCGCCTTGCGGGCGTTTAACCGATGGCAGTCCACTGTACCCCTGCATCAACTGATGCTCTATCGCGGGCTGATCCTCACGGCAGACCACGCGGCCTCGGCCAACAGCCCGGCCTTTCCGCCGATGCCGCTCACCGCTGCGATAGCAGAAAAACCACTGAAAAAGCGACGCAAACGACATCATCAGGAACAGGTGCAGGCCGCGCCGATAGGGTCTGCGCTGATGATCGCGCCGACAGGCAGCGGCAAGACCGAGGCGGCGATGCTGTGGGCGGCACAGCAAATGACGTATCAACCTGCCGCGCGTCTCTTTTACACGCTGCCCTATCAGGCCAGCATGAACGCGATGGCGGGCAGGCTGGCGAAGGACTACTTCAAGTTTAAAAAACTGACCGATGAGGCGAATCAGGCGGTAGCCATCCAGCACAGCCGGGCGCGCCTGAAGTTCTACCAGATGATGATGGACGCGGAAGATGCCGACAGCAAGCTCGCCAGCAGGTCAGCAAAGTGGCTGCAAAACCTGGCGCGGCTGAGTTATTTTCCCATCCAGATTTTCAGCCCTTACCAGATGCTAAAGGCCGCCTACAGCCTGAAAGGCTACGAGGCGCTGCTGGTGGATTATGCCAACGGGTTATTTGTCTTCGATGAAATCCACGCTTATGAACCCAAACGACTGGCGCTCATCATCACCTTCATGGGCTGGCTGGCACAGCATTATGGCGCGCGCTTTCTGATCATGACCGCCACGCTGCCTCCGACAGTCAGGCAAGCCTTGCAGGAAGCCCTGCCTGAACTCGCCAGCATAGACCATGTTGTTACAGCCGATAAAACCCTGTTTGACCAGTCGCAGCGGCACAAGGTGTATATTCACGACGGTGATCTGCTCCAGCAGTTGGATGGCGAAATCACAGCGGATATTGAGGCGGGCAAGACCGTGTTGATCTGCTGCAACCGCGTTGCACGGGCGCAGGAAGTTTACAGGTATCTCCGGGACGCGCTGTGCCTGACCAAAGAAGAAATCGTCCTGCTGCACGGGCGCTTTAATGGTGAGGATCGTCGGGGTAAAGAGGAGTTATTGAATACCGTCCGCAGCGGCGAAAAGCCAGCGCCGCGTCCCAGACGTTTTGTACTGGTGGCGACACAGGCCGTTGAGGTCAGCCTCGATATTGATCTGGACACGCTGTACACCGACCCCGCGCCGCTGGAAGCGCTGTTGCAGCGCTTTGGGCGGGTGAACCGGGGACGGAAACAGGAAGGCAAAGATAAAACGCTTCCGGTGAATGTGTTTCGAGAACCCGGCACACCAGAAGGTAGGGAAGAACCGCTTTACCTGCCTTATGACCAGCAGATGGTTGAGGAAAGTATCAGCGTGTTAGACCGTTATTGTGGCGGCGGCAGGCCGGTTGATGAAGCCTTAGTCACGCAGATGCTGGGCGAAATCTATCAGGGGGAGATCGCTGAAAAATGGTGGGCAGACTATAACAAGGTTAAAACAGACTTTGACAGGGATATCCTGAAAGCGATGCAGCCTTTTCAGTCCGCCAGTTATACGATATGGGAACAATTTCACAAGCTGTTCGATGGCATGGAGGTGCTGCCCGCTGAATGTGCAAACAAATATCATGATGCGGTTGAGCAGGAAGGCTATCTGGCGGCCAGCGAATATCTGGTGAGCATCTCGCACACAAAATTCATGCAACTGCGGGGTAAAGGGCTGGTTCCCCCGCGCGAGCAGGATACCTATGTAGACCAGATCAAAGTCCACTATAACAGTGACTATGGGTTAGCGCTGGACGAAGCGCTGCGAGGAGAAACACCCGATGAATGAGCATATACACCTGATGAACGGCCTGAGCGTACAGCACTTACAGTTTACCGTGCAGCCCACCGAAAGCATTGTCCTGAGCGCGCAGCCCGGAACGGAACTGCGCGGCGCGTTATATCAGGTGCTTTCCACCAACTTTTGCAGCGAGCCACGTGGCCCACAAACCCCCGGCCATACCGAGCGCTGTCCGGTATGCTGGTTGCTGGCAGCGGAGGATCATCAGAGCGAACGCGGCCAGGATGTCCCGCGCCCCTTGACTGTCGAGCCGCCTTATAAGCAGCACATGTTTCACCCCGGCGACAGCCTGAGCTTTGGCTATACCTTGATCGGGCAGGCGCAAGCGCTGCTGCCCTTTGTCGCCCGCGCGGTGCAGAAGATGGGACAGGTGGGGGTTGGGCTGGGGCGCGGACGCTTCAAACTGGCGCAGATCAGTGAGTACAGTCCCCTGCAAGCAGAAGCGCGTCTTTTGCTGGAAAGCCCGCCCGTGATCAAAAACCCGCGTTTGCAGATCACCCCGACGGCGATCGAAACCGTCGCGCAGCAATATACCGGGGCAGCATACCTCGAATTCATCACCCCGCTGCGCCTCACTCGTCAGAAGCAGCTTGTGAAGCAGCTAGACCCCCTGACCTTTATGCAGCGGCTTCTGGAACGAGTCCAGAGCCTCGCCATGCGTTACGCGGTCAGTCCCATCCACCCAACCCGTGAGCAGTGGCGTGAACATTGTCTGCAACTACTGCAACACGCGGCTGAGATCGAAGTCGTTCACGATAACACCACGTGGATGGAGGCGTGGAGCGGCAGCCGCCGACAGCAACGTTATCTGCCTCTGGGGGGGATGGTGGGGTCAGTTCAATGGCACAATATTGATCCCGCACTGATTCCATGGCTTCTCTGGGGGCAATCGCTGCACGTGGGTAAAAACGCGGTAAAGGGGAATGGCTGGTATCAGGTGAAACCCGCCTGACGAAACTCCCCCCTGTTTTCGCGCAAACAGGGAGTTTCGTAACAAGGTCGAAAATCTTCATGAATTTTGATTGGCACAGAAATAATCTTCACACTATAATGACCTTTAGAAGCGTTTTTCGCTTCTTCAGGTCATTTTTGACCTATGTATGCTGGAAATCGTAATCGGTTTCACTAGCACGACCCGAC
>CAZJSU010000053.1:0-28905 GCA_964548765.1 uncultured Anaerolineaceae bacterium | reverse complement strand
CCCGTGAAACCTCACCCCGCCTGGCCTGCGGCCATGCCTCTGCGGGAGAGTCACAGACCCTCCCCTACGCAGTCCGTATCACTGCTCTGCTAACGACGTACAAACGCCCTTCTGATTAGAGGGGCGTTTTGTTTTTGTTGTGTTATAGTGTATCTGAAGTAACAAACAGGGGGAATGACGATGGGCAAGGTCTTCAAGATACTCGCAATTGATGGCGGCGGGGCGCGTGGGGTGATTCCGGCGCGCTTTCTGATGGAACTGGAACGGCGCACAGACAGGCAGATTTATGAGCTGTTCGACCTCATCACTGGCACCTCCACAGGCAGCATTATTGCGCTGGGGCTGACCACGCCTGGCGCGAACGGCCAGCCCCGTTACAAGGCTGAGGACGGGCTGCATATTTACCGCGAAGAAGGGCCGCGCATCTTCAGCACCAATCTGCAACGGCTGCTGCTCACCCTGAACGGATACATCCGTCCGAAATACGCCTTTGAACCTTTGGAAAGTATCTTAAAAAATTATTTTGGCGATGCGCGGCTGAAGGATACGCTGCGTGATGTGATTGTCTCGACATATGATATTGAAAAGCGGATGCCCTGGTTCTTTCGCAGCCTGAAAGCGCGGGAACAGGCGGATTACGATTTTTCGCTGGTTGAGGTCATCCGCGCCGCGACTGCCGCGCCCAGCTACTTCAGCCCGGCGCGGATCATCACCGCCAAAGAAGAAATGTACACGCTGGTGGACGGCGGTGTTTTCGCCAACAACCCGGCGATGGTCGGTTATGTGGATGCCCTCAGCAAGTATTCGGGATATGATCGTATCATGGTCGTTTCGCTGGGGACAGGGCTGGCCGATCGCAGCTTCCCGTACAACAAGGCGCGGCAGTGGGGGCTGATCGGCTGGGCGCTGCCTGCGGTGGACATCCTTCAGCGGGGCGGCAGCGAATCGGTGGATTACCAGATGGATCAGGTGCTGAACCGCAACCCGGAAAGCACCGCGCTCTATTATCGTTTGCAGGTGAAGCTGGGCAAAAATGATGATGTGCTGGATAATCCTACGCCAGAATTCCTTGACCGGCTGGAAGACGAAGCGAAGAAGTACATCATCGCCAATACCAGCATGTTTGATGAGATGTGCGGCCAGTTGCTAGAGATTGCGCCGATACCTGAGCATAAGAAGACACCAGCGCCCGAAGCTGGAGGTGAATTTGACGCACGAAAAACACCTGATTCTGTTCGACATTGACGGTACGCTGCTGCGGACAAAAGGGCTGGGCAAGGCGGCAACCCGTGTCGCCATGCTGGAAGTCTTCGGCACTTGTGGCGCGCTGGAAGCCTATAACTTCGGTGGCAGGACCGACTGGGGGACGCTGATCGAACTGCTGCTGGCGGAAGGTTATACGCCGGAGCAGATCGCGGAACGTATCCCCCAATTTGAAGATGCAATTGGCCGGGCGATGACCGCGATCCTGCATGAGTTCGAGATGCAGGTCATGCCAGGCGCGCATGAAATGGTCGAGGCGCTGCGCCAGCGCGAGGAGATGCTGCTGGGCATCCTGACCGGGAACGTCGCCATTACGGCCAACCTCAAGCTGCGCGCGGCAGGCTTTGACCCGGCGTGGTTTCCGATCACGGCGTATGGCGGCGAAGCACCAGACCGTAACGACCTGCCGATTCTGGCGCTGGAGCGGGCGATCCACCACCTCGGCCATCACCTGCTGCCGCGTCAGGTGACGATCATCGGTGACACGGCACACGACATCGCCTGTGCGCGGGCGTTGGGGGCGCGGGCGGTGGCGGTTGCGACGGGCTTTACCAGCCGTGAAGAACTGGCCGCCCTGCAACCCGACGCGCTGCTGGATGATCTGTGGGGGCTGGGAGCAGTGTTGAAACTGTAGGGGAGGGATTCAACCCCTCCCGCATCCTGTGAACATTAGCCGGTGTGGATACGCACCTGCGTATTCTCATGCACGCGACGGTCAAATGCATCGCCCCAGATGTCGAAGTAGCCCTCGCTGGTCGCGCCTTCCCGGTTGGCAAACGAAAAACCGACCCACTTGCCGATGTCGGTCAGGTATTCCATCTGCACGTCATTGTACTCGTTTGCCATCCAGCCTTCGTAGGCTTCCGCTGCTGTCAAAGTCCGCATTGTGTATCCTCCTTAACAGGCTGCCTGTGCGGGCAGCGTGTCTTGCGTTACAAACAGTATAGCGAAAATGCGCCGAGAACCCGCCGAAATGTGACCATCGGGCTATGCAAATTGCGACTTTCTTACTCTTGCCTAAGGTAGGGGTGAGGGTTTACACTTGATTTCGAGTCCGCGCCATATATAATGCCTTCAACAACAGAAAGCGACTTTTGCCGCAGACAGCAGGTGCGAAATGCTTAATAACCTGCCGAGGTAAGGGAAAAACGCCTGTGATGTGATGATGACATTGAACAGCGGCCCTTATGTGTGCGGGGCCGCTTTTTGATTGCAGCAGCCACGCGCTGCGAAAAATTTTGAGGAAAGGAGGAATAAACACTTGGCAATCACCAGACAACGCAAGGAAGAACTCGTTTCCACCTACAGCGATATTCTTCAGCACAGCAACGGCTTTGTGGTGACGGAGTATCGCGGCCTGACGGTGGCGAAGGTCAACGACCTGCGCGCCCGCCTGCGGGATGTGAACGGCGCGTATCTTGTCACCAAGAACACGCTGTTCAGCATCGCGCTGCGTAACAATGACTGGCCTGTGCCGGAAGAACTGCTGCTGGGGCCTGTCGCCACTGCCTTCGCGGATGGCAACCTGCCCGGCCTGATTAAAGCGGTACTGGCCTTTGAGAAGGACAACCCGGATATTTTCAAGGTTAAGGGCGGTGTGACCAGCGGAATGCTGCTTACCCCCGCGCAGCTACAGACCATTTCCGAACTGCCATCGCTGGACGAACTGCGGGCGCAGCTTGCCGGGCTTATCGTACAGCCTGCCACCGGGCTGGTCAGCGTCCTCAACGCGGCGACCGCCAGCGTGGTCAACGTGCTGCAGGCCTATGTGCATGAGAACAGCACCGAGGATGAAGGCGAAGCCGCATAGCAGCTTTTAGCCGTTAGTTAGCTATCAGGTTTTAGCGAATACCTAACGCCTGATCTCTGATTTTGAAATCGAACAGACCATAAGTGTAAAAAGGAAGCAACGAAACAATGGCTGCAAATCTGGAACAAATCGTAGAAGACCTGAGCGCGCTGACCATTCTGGAAGCCGCTGAACTGAAGACCCTGCTGGAAGAGAAGTGGGGCGTGACTGCGGCTTCGGCTGCGCCGATGATGATGGGCGCGATGCCTGCGGCGGCGGCTGCTGCCCCGGCGGAAGAAGCCGAAGAGCAGACAGAATTCAACGTCATTCTGGCCGACGCTGGCCCGAAGAAGATCAACGTCATCAAGGCTGTGCGTACCGTCACCGACCTGGGGCTGAAGGAAGCCAAGGACCTGGTGGAAAGCGTCCCGGCGACCGTGCTGGAAGGCGTGAGCAAGGACGCGGCCAACGACGCGAAGGCCAAGCTGGAAGCCGAAGGCGCGAAGGTCGAGGTCAAGTAGTTTCGCATCTGCGAATGTCAAAGCAGCCTGCGGGCTGCTTTTTGATTCCGATTTTTCAGTTACAATGAGGTTTAGACCGGGGAGTGATGTACAGGCTCTCCGCAGCAGTATTCTAAAAGGTTAATAACATCTCATGAGATTTCTGCTTTTACTGACCCTCTGCCTGCTTTTCACGCTGCCCGCCGCCGCCCAGCAGAACGAACCGGGCGCGGAAGTGCTGAGCTACGATTCGCAGGTGAGCGACAGCATCGCCGATGACGCGATTTTCGACTGGTGGCTGCTGGATGGCAGCGAGGGGGATGTGCTGGTGGTGGATATGCGCGGCGAGGACGGCCTCGCGCCGCTTATCGGCCTGCTTGATCCGGGCGGGAACCTGATCGCCCGCAGCGAGGACGGCGAGGCCAACGGCAGCGTGACGATGGAATACACCCTTCCCGAAAACGGGCAGTACACCATTGTCGCCACACGCGCGGGCAACGAAAGAGGCACCACGACAGGCGATTATACGCTGCGGGTGCGCCGCGCCAATAATCCGATGGAGCGCGTCACCGATTACCAGCAGGTGACGTTTCGGTGCGCCGATTACGAAGTGACGAACGTTGCCACGCTGGAGTTTTCTGACCCCGGCGACGACGAGGACTTTTACCGTATCAGTGTTTACGGGCTGGATGGGTTCGTGCCGGTGATTCGGGTTTACCTGTCGGGGCCTGATCTGGAGGACTGCTCGCGTGATCCGCTGGGGACGGAAGGCGACACGGTGACGCTGCCCGGCGAAGACCCCATTACCGTGACGGGCGACCAGATGGATTACTCAGCGCAGTTGACCATCAGCGGCACGAAGAATGCTGGCACAGTCACGCTGACCGTTGGCAGCCGCGAGGGTGTGCCGGGGCGTTATATTGCTGTGGTCGAGGGGTTCAGCATTGAACCGCGCGGCAACGTGGATTTCATTCGCATCGGCCAGGGGCCGAGAACGACCGGAACACCGCTGCTGGTGTACATGATCGGCGGGAAGAACGAACGGCTTGACCCGTCGGTACTGCTCGAGGAGGCCGATGACGAGAGTGAAGGCATCGTCTGTGATGATGCCGGACGGCGCGGTTGCGAGGATGTGCCTTCTGCCGAGGGCTTGCGTATCACCCTGCGCGAAACGGTGGAGATCATCGGCGATCGCTTCGATGCGGGAATGCTGCTGCCAGAGGGCAGCCCGCGTTTGCAGCACATGCAGCTTTACAGCTTCGGCGGGAACACCGAAGGCACGTACTCGCTGGTGCTGCTGGGCGAGCTGCCGGGATAGCCGACACAGCGTTCTCCCCGTACAGCAGGGGTGAAGCGGGCATGATGCCCTACTTCGTCCCCCACTTCGTCTGGTCGAGGGAGATGAGCGCCCACAGGCGCAGCGGTTGCAGATAGCGGAACTGGTACAGCAGGTAAAGCGGGCTGCTGACGAAGCGGAACTCGCGCGTTGAGAGAACGGCATAACACGAGTAGAAGATAAAGTTCACCAGGAACACGACGATCAGATAGGGGACGAGAAGCTGCGGCCCGTTGACCGCCGCCCGGTAAATGATAGAGGCGATGATGCCCCACAGGATGAACGGGAACAGCAGCAGGTAGGCCGTCTCGAACACGATCCACAGCGGCAGCTTATGCACCCAGGGCAGCGTAATCAATGTCTCGCGCCACGCGCTGCGCGCCCAGCGGGTCTGCTGCTTCTTCCAGACTGACATCTCATGCGGCACATCGGTGTAGGACAGCGAATCGGGCGAATACGCCGACTTCAGGCCGAGCTTGAGCGTCAGCGTGGCGAGGTGGCGGTCATCGCCATAGTTGCACGCCTGCCCCAGAAACTTCTGCGTAGACCAGGGCTTGAGGATGTAGCGCATGAGGTCTGCCCGCACGCCCATAAACGCCCCGCTCATGCACGTGACCGAATACCACAGGTTCTGTGCCGCTCGCTCCACATCAAAGGCGTAGAAAAAGCGCTGGTAGGTCAGGTTGGTCAGCAGGTTCATATCGGCGTTGGCGACTTTAATATTGCCTGTGATGCAGCCGATATGTGGGTCAGATTCCATGAGGCGGACAGCGTTAGCAATCGCGTCCGGGTGCAGGCGGCTGTCGGAGTCCACATTGAAGATATACTCAACCGGGTCGGGATCGTCGAGGAAGTCCGCAAAGCCGACGCGCATCGCGTTGCGCTTGCCCTGTTTCGGCTCGACAAAGCGGACGTAACGCCCACCGCCGTATTTCTTGATGATCCTGTAGGTAAAGGCTTTCAGTTCCTCGTTGTTCTCGTTGAGGATAATGGACACGCGGATAAAGGGATACGTCTGGTCTTCCAGCGACTCGATCAGCCGCTGCAATTCCAGCGCAGAGGTCTTGAAGGTCGGCACCACCAGCCCGACCCAGCGCGGCGGCTGGCCGTCGCCGTAAAAGCTGCGTACCATCAGGTCGCGCCATTTGCGCTCTACCCACTGCATCCGCACCACCCCCGGCGGCACATCGCTGACGAAAGGGTCTTCGTCACCTTCGTGCAGGATGGCGTTGTCGTACCAGTCCTCCAGCAGCGCCATGATGCGCTGTTTGAAGTCCGGGAAGTGAGAAGGCTTGCCGAGGATGTGCTGCGCGGCCTGTCGTAAGTGTGGATATTCTTCGACCAGGGCATCCACGATGGGCTGGCGCACGATGCGCCGCGTGCGGTAATTGGACATGCGCGCGAAGGTGATCTGCACAATCTTGCGCGCCAGCACCACCAGCCCGTAGACCGTGATCGAAACCGCGCCCACCACCTGAAACAAGACTGTCCCCAGCAGCGCGTTTACCCCGATGAACAGCACCAGCGCAAGCACAGCAATCACCCGCCAGCGAACCAGCGCCGGGCGCACATCTATTAGCTCGGCAGCGTCCTGTTCGCGTTGGAACGCTGGCGCGTGGGGATGTGATGAGTAATTCTGCATCGGTTTATGCCTCCATCCTGAGCGAACAGTTAATGAACTGTATTCGTACAGGGAGAAATCAATTTATGGACAACTATCAATTGAGTTTACAGGCAAAGATCGCCAGCAACATTAAAGAGTGTTGCAGGTAAGAACACTCTAACGGGAGGCGGGGAAAAGTTCATAATCCGTTTGCGGGCGATTGTGTACCGCCGCCGTAACAGGGTCTGCTACAATACGCTGAAAAACGAGGGCTTCCATGGACATTCTCGACTCGCATATCAACCCGCGTGATGAGCGCTTCCAGCACAACACGGCGCATAACCGCGCGCTGGCTGAGGAACTGCGCGAGCGGCTGGCGGCTGCAAGCGAAGGCGGCGGCGCGCAATACCAACAGCGGCAGCGCGATCAGGGGAAGCTGTTGGCGCGCGAGCGTGTGGACAGCCTGCTGGATGCCGGATCGCCGTTTCTGGAAGTCGCGCCGCTGGCGGGTTGGGCGTTATATGACGACGACGTGCCTGCGGGCGGCATCGTTACCGGCATCGGGCGCGTCAGCGGTGTCGAGTGCATGATCGTCGCCAATGACGCGACGGTCAAGGGCGGCACGTACTACCCCATCACGGTCAAGAAGCACCTGCGCGCGCAGCAGATCGCGCTGGAGAACAACCTGCCCTGCGTCTACCTGGTGGACAGCGGCGGCGCGTTCCTGCCGATGCAGGATGAAGTGTTCCCGGATGTGGATGACTTCGGGCGCATTTTCTACAATCAGGCGCGTATGAGCGCGGCAGGTATTCCACAGATCAGCGCGGTGATGGGAAGCTGCACCGCCGGGGGCGCGTATGTGCCAGCGATGAGCGACGAAACAGTCATCGTGCAAGGCACAGGCACGATCTTTCTGGGCGGGCCGCCGCTGGTGAAGGCCGCGACAGGCGAGGAAGTGAGCGCAGAGGAGCTGGGCGGGGCGGACGTACATACGCGCGTTTCCGGCGTGGCCGATCATTACGCCGAGGACGACGCGCACGCGCTGGAAATCGCGCGAAACATCGTCGCCACGCTGAACCGCCGCAAACGGGTCACGCTCGACCTCGCGCCGCCGGAAGACCCCCTTTATGACCCCGCCGACCTGTACGGCATCCTGCCCGCCAGCTTCCGCGAGAGCTACGACGTGCGCGAAGTCATCGCGCGGTTGGTGGATGGCAGCCGCTTCCGCGAGTTCAAGGCCAATTACGGCACCACGCTGGTTACAGGCTTCGCGCGCATTGAGGGCTATCCGGTGGGCATCATCGCCAATAACGGCGTGCTGTTCAGCGAGAGCGCATTGAAAGGGACGCACTTTATCGAACTGTGCAGCGCGCGGAACATCCCGCTGCTGTTTTTGCAGAACGTCACCGGCTTTATGGTGGGCAAGGCGTATGAGGCCGGGGGCATCGCTAAAGACGGCGCGAAGATGGTTCATGCAGTGGCGAACGCCGCCGTCCCCAAGCTGACGGTCATCATCGGCGGGAGCTTTGGCGCGGGCAATTACGGCATGTGCGGACGGGCGTACAGCCCGCGCTTCCTGTGGATGTGGCCGAACGCGCGCATCAGCGTGATGGGTGGGGAGCAGGCCGCGAACGTGCTGCTGACAGTGAAGCGCGACCAATTGGCGCGGCGCGGGGAGCCGGATATGACCGAGGACGAACAGGCGGCCTTTAAGCAGCCCATCCTGGACAAATACGAAGCGGAAGGCAGCCCGTATTACGCCAGCGCCCGCCTGTGGGATGACGGCATCCTTGACCCGGCGCAGACCCGGCGCGTGCTGGGGCTGGCGTTGAGCGCGTGCCTGAACGCACCGCCAGAGGCCACACGCTACGGGGTGTTCAGGATGTGAGGTATAATTTAAGGGTGTTTTATTGAGCGTGAGCTATGGCAATTGCGGCACACTACCAGTATCGGGTTATCTATACGGACGAGGTGTATGATCCTTATACGCAAGCTGAGGCCGTCGAGATTGCCCGCCAACTCACCCTTGAACACCAACAGGAAATTCACATTAGCGATAACGAAGGTAAAACACGTGCGCGGGTTGTGCCTTACCAAGATGCCAGCTACATAGACTATTATTTGACTGACCGGATAGCCATGACTGATGCCATTGTTCAGGGCAAACCCCGTATTGTTGGCACACGTATTCCGGTAAACATTATTCTGAATTATCTGGCACAGGGTGTAAATATCGAAGCGTTAACCTCTGAGCAATACTATCCAGACCTCACTCCTGAGGATGTTTTAGCCTGCATTGCTTATGCCAGCACGCTCATTCCCGGTAAGCCAACCCTTCCGTGAGCCTTTTACTGGATGAGTGTACGCCACAACTTTACTTGGAACTCCTGCGCGAATGGGATTATGAGGCAAACCTGGTTAGAGAGTACCTTGAAGCAGGCGCTTCATGACCTGTATAGAGATGCGCTGCGCGGCGTACTGGTCATTGTCACGGCGGAAAAATACCGTGTACGGGGTGATAGCTAAATCGTCTGCCAGGCCGAAGCACCGCCGCGCCCTTACTATGTTAGATTACTATTCCTCTTGAACCCCCACGTAAGCGGCGCAAGGAGTACGGAATGTGTATACTTTGCCGGATAGCGCGTTTGTACCCCTAAAGGAATAGGTGATATGGAAACACGACAGATTGGCTCGTTAAGCGTCTCGGTGGTCGGTGTGGGCTGCAACAACTTCGGGCGGCGGCTGGACGCGGACGGCGTGGCGGCGGTGGTGGACGCGTCGCTGGATGCCGGGATCAACTTCTTTGATACGGCGGACACATACGGCGCGGGTGACAGCGAAACGCTGCTGGGCAAGGCGCTGGGCGGGCGGCGCAGTGAGGTAGTGATCGCCACCAAGTTTGGCAACAAAATGGAGGGGCAGGGATCGGGCGCGAGCGCGGATTACATCCGCACGGCGGTTGAGGCCAGCCTGCGCCGTCTGGGGACAGATTATATTGACCTGTACCAGCTTCATGTGCCGGACGCGAACACGCCCATCGCCGAGACGCTGGGCGCGCTGGACGAACTGGTGCAGGCCGGAAAGGTGCGCGAGATCGGCAGTTCCAACTTCTCGGCGGCGCAGGTGCGCGAAGCCGAGGCGGCGGTACAGCCCGGCGCGGCGCGCTTTGTCAGCCTGCAAAACGAGTACAGCCTGCTCAAGCGTGATGATGAGCGCGAGGTGCTGCCGGAATGTGAACGGTTAGGCATCGCTTACCTGCCGTATTTCCCGCTGGCGAGCGGGATGCTGACGGGCAAGTACCGTCAGGGGCAGGAACTGCCGGAAGGCACGCGCATCACCGCGAACCCCAGTTCCTCACGCTGGCTCAATGACGAGAATCTGGCGAAGGTGGAGGCGCTGGCACAGTTTGCCGAAGCGCGCGGCCACACCATTCTGGAACTGGCGGTCTCGTGGCTGCTGGCGCGTCCGGTGGTGGCCTCGGTCATCGCCGGGGCGATGTCCCCGGAGCAGATTCAGGCGAACGCGGGCGCGGCGGGCTGGCCGCTGACGCAGGCCGAACTGGACGAGGTGGACGCGCTTCTGCGGGCGTGAGTGTGGGAATGGCTTATAGGGCGGGCGAACGGCCTGCCCTATGATGCCTCATAAATTATGCAGTTCTTCCAGCGTGATGTACCCCTGCCGCAGGGCTTCGAGCGCGGCGGCGGTGCGGTCTGCCGCGTCGAGCTTGTTCATCGCGCCCGCCAGCATTTCGATAACCAGCGGCATAGCGAGGTTTAACTGGCGCGAGATGGCGGCGTTTTCGTAGCCCGCCGCCACGTAGAGCAGCAGGCGGCGCTCGGTATCGGTCAGCTTTTTGCCCTGCTCACCGTCAGTCAGTAGGCCGGTGACGACTTTCTCCGCCACCCCGCGCCCCAGCACAAGCTGCCCGTCCATCACCTTGCCAATGGCATCCACCAGTTCGCTCTCGTCGGTGGCTTTGAGGATATAGCCGTGCGCCCCGGCGCGCAGCGCCCGCACGATGTAGCCCTCCTCCTCGCGCCCGGTCAGCACCAGCACCTTGACCGATGGCGCTTTGGTGCGGATTTCCGGCAGCACATCCAGCCCACCGCGCCCCGGCATGTTCAGGTCGAGCAGCAGCACATCGGGCAGCAGGGTGAGCGTCTTCTGGAGGGCGGTGTCGCCATCAGCCGCCTCGCCGACCACGACAAATTCCGGGCGGGCTTCCAGCGAACTGACCAGCGCCTTCCGCAGCACGTTATGATCGTCGGCCAGCACAAGGCGCATGGTACGCTGGCTGCTGTGGTTGGCGGGTTCGGTCGGGCGGCGCGGCAGCGTGGGCGCGTCGGGCGGGGTAAGCGCTTTGAGCGAGTCCTGCAGCGCCTCGGCCATGATGCGGCATGACTGGAAACGGTTGGCGGGCTGCTTTTCCAGCGCCTTAAGGATCACCTGCTCCAGCCCGGCGGGAATCTCTGGCCGCAGCAGGCGCGGCGGCGGCGCGGGCTGGCGCACCTGCTGGACGAGCAGGGCGCGGATGTCGTCGGCATCGAAGGGCAGGTTGCCTGTCAGCAGTTCGTACAGCACAATGCCCAGCGAGTAAATGTCGGAACGATGGTCGAGCGTGTGTCCCTGTGCCTGCTCTGGCGAAAGATAGGCGGGCGTGCCGATAATCATACCCTCGGCAGTCACCCGTTTGCTCTCGCGCCCCAGCGCCAGCCCCAGGTCCATAATTTTCACCTGTCCCTGCGGCGTGACCTTGATGTTCGCGGGCTTGATGTCGCGGTGGATCACCCCGCGCTCGTGGGCATAGTGCAGCGCCAGCGCGATCTGCCCGCCGAGGTTGACAACTTCTTCGGCAGGCGAGGGGATGTAAGCCGTCAGCGATTTGCCCTCGACATACTCCACCACCAGAAAATACTGGTCGTCGTCCTCGTCGCTGTCGTAAATCGCCATAATGTTGGGGTGGTTCAACTGCGCGGCGGCGGTCGCTTCCTGAAAGAAGCGGCGGCGGGTGGCATCGCGCATGTGGGGCAGCAGCATCTTGAGCGCGACATCGCGCCCCAGACGGGTATCGAGGGCCTTGTAAACGGTGGCGGTAGAACCATCGCCCAGGTGTTCGACGACTTGATAACGATTGCGTAGTTTGCGTCCGATCATGTTCAAAATTTTGTCTCGTGGGCCTTAGCAACGCTTGGATGAAATTATAGCGGCAGTGTTGCGGCTGGGGCAACTTTACATCCTTCAGCCAACCTCAAGAACGTTTTTGTGCAGGATGAACTTAGGATAAATGCATGAAAAAGGCGTTGTAATCATCAATAAGAAAACAGCATAGGCTGGATTACAATAGGGTAAGATACGTACAGCCATCCGCCCAGACGCGGGTGAGGGAAATTCGCACCGTTATGAACTACGACTGGTTTGAGAAAAGTATTCATCTTACTCTCTTTCGCAACCTGCCAGATGTTGCTGTATTCGTCTTTGACGAGGCGCTGCGTTACATCTTTGCCGAAGGCGCAGACCTGGTGAAGATGGGGCTTTCGCCACAGATTATCGTCGGCAAGACCATCTGGGAGATTTACCCGCCCGTGCATACCGACGCGCTGGAACCCCTGTACCGGGCAGCGCTGCACGGCGAAGAAGGCAGCGTCGAGGGCAAGTACAGGGAACACTGCTACCGGGTGACCGCCGGACCGTTCAGGAACGATCAGGGCGACATCGTGGGCGGCATTGTGGTGACGCGCGACGTGACCCACGAGCGCCAGCGCGAAAAGGAACTGCAAGACCGGGAACGCCGCTACCGGATGCTGTTTGAGCAGACGAACGACGCGGTGTTTATCATGGACCTCGATGGTATGGTGCTGGAGGTCAACGGCAGGGCGGCGGAAATGTTCGGCTATGCCGCCGAGGAACTGGTGGGGCTGTCGTTTCGTGATCTGGTGGCGATGCAGGAAACCGAACTCAGTGCAGACGTGGTGGAGCGCCTGAAGGCGGGCGAGGTGATCGAGGTTTACGAGCGCACGTTCCGTAAAAAGGACTGCACGCTGCTGCTGAGCGAGATCAACGTGGCGCTGGTGCGCGACGAAAGAAACCGCCCGTTATACATCCAGAGCGTGATCCGCGATATTACCTCGCGCAAGCAGCGTGAGATAAAGCTGCGCGAAAGCGAGGAACGCTACCGCATCCTGACCGAACTGATCTCCGACTTTGCCTATGCCTACCGGGTCAACCCGGACGGCAGCATCGAACAGGAATGGCTGACGGAAGAGTCGTTCCAGCGCATCACCGGCTTTACCAGTGACGAACTACAGGGCGAGAGCGCCTTCGCCCTGTGGCATCCTGACGATGTGCCGTCCATTTTACTCCTGCGGGAGCGCGTAAAGCGCGGCGAAACGGTCGTCGGTGAACACCGCCTGCTGACCAAAGGCGATAAAATGCGCTGGATGCGGGTTTACCGCCAGCCAGCGTTTGACCAGATCGAACAGCGCGTGGTGCGGTTCTACGGGCTGGCGGAGGACATTACCGAGCGCAAAGAGGCGGAGATCGCCATGCGCCGCAGCGAAGAACTGCTCAACCAGACGCAGCAGATCGCCAAAGTGGGCGGTTGGGAGCTGGATTTAAAGGCAGGTGAACTTGTCTGGACACAGCAGACCCGCCAACTTCACGAAGTGCCGGAGGATTACATCCCCAACCTTGAGGAGGCGCTTAATTTTTACGCGCCAGAACACCGCCCCATCATCCAGCAGGCGGTGCAGCGCGGAGAGCCGTATGACATAGAGTTAGAACTGATTACCGCGCGTGGGCGGCGTATCTGGGTGCGAACATTAGGGCAGGCCGAAGTGGTAGACGGGCAGGCGGTACGCCTGTACGGGACGTTTCAGGACATCACCGACCGCAAGGAGGCCGAAATCGCCCTGCGCCGCAGCGAGGAGCGTTATCGCAGCCTGACCGAACTGATCTCCGACTTTGCCTTTTCGTTCATTATCGAGCCAGACGGCACGCTCACGCTGGAGTGGCTGACGGAAGAGTCCTACACGCGGATTACCGGGTACACCCCGCTGGAGGCGGAGGCGCTGGGGCGCACCGGCCTGTATCACCCGGAAGACCGCCCCCGTGCCGCGCAGGCAATTGACGCGGTGCTGGCAGGCCAATCCTCAGAGGGCGAATACCGTATTATCACCCGGCAGGGCGAGGAGCGCTGGCTACAGATCAGCCGCCGCCCGACATGGGACGGGGCGCACGAGCGTATTATACGCTTCTACGGTGTCGCCAAGGACATTACCGAACACAAAGAGGCGGAGGAGGCGCTGCGCCGCAGCGAGGAGCGCTTCCGGCTTATCGCGCAGGCTTCGCACGATGGCCTGTACGATTTTGACGTGATTCAGGAACGGGTGTGGTTAAGCAAGGGGTATCTGCGCCTCTTTGGGCTGGGCAAGTACCCTACCGTGCTCCAGTTTTACCAGCTTGTCGAAATGTGGTACACCCACATCCACCCCGACGACCAGCTAGAGATGCGCACGCACGGCGCGGAAATCATCAACGGGAAGCGGTCGCACTGGTCAATAGAGTACCGCTTCAAAAAAGCCAACGGCAGGTACATGACCCTCTCCGACAGGGGTTACGTGATTCCCGATGAGGATGGCCGAACCGAGCGTATCATCGGCGCGGTTACGGATGTCACCGAGCAGCGCGAAGCGGAAAAACACGCGCTGGAACTGACGCTGGCGCAGGAGAAGATCAAGCTCTCCGCTGAATTCATCACGGCCATCTCCCACGATTTCCGCAACCCGTTAGCCGTCATTAACACCAGCCTTTACCTGATTGAAAGGACTGATGAGGCCGGGAAGCACCAGCGACAGGTCGAGCAGGTGCGCGAGCAGGCCGAGCGTATTGCAGGGCTGGTGGAGGGGCTGGTGACGATGACACAGCTTGACAGCCCGGAAGCCTTTGAGTTTGAGCATCTGAACGTGAACGACCTGCTGAATTACATCGAAATCCGTGAAAGGGCTGTGTTTGCCGCCGCTGATATTGACCTGACCATAGAACTGGCCGACGATCTGCCGCTCGTCCGGCTGGATCGCCGCTGGATGTATATCGCGCTGCTGCATCTGGTGGAGAACGCGCGTCTCTACACGCTGCCGGGGGGGAAGGTCACTGTACGGACGTACACGCTGGCCGCTTACGTGGTCGTCGAAATTGCCGATACCGGCATCGGTATCGAGCATGAACACATGAGCCGCATCTTCGACCCGCTGTATCGCACCGAAAGCCACCGCCCGGCGACCGGGCAGGGGCTGGGGTTAGCTGTGGCGCAGAAGGTCGCAGAGCGCCATGATGGTTACATCCTGGTCGAGAGCGAGGTTGGGCAGGGCAGCATCTTTCGCGTATCCCTGCCCATCCCGGAAGCAGACACGGAGGCCAGCTAAGGGCGGAGCAGTGTCTCCGCCCTGTCTTGCACCATGCGTTTTACTCGACGTAGAAACGGCGCACCCAGTCCGGGCGGGGCGGGGTTGTCCCGGCGGCCACCGCCGCGCGCCACTCATCATCGGTGAGGCGGTTGTCTATGCTGGTGGTGAACTCGTAGAAGCTAAAGACCGAGCCACGCACAAGCTGTAAGCCTTCCGGGCTGTCCGTGATGACGTAGATGTAATCCACCTGCCCGGTGCCAAGCTGCAACGCCTCGCCGCTGTCCGGGTTGCTGGCAACATCTGCCACCAGTGCCGCGACTTTCGGCGGCTCGCTCAACGGGAGTTCGGCGAAGTAGCGCACATACCACAGGGTATCGCCGAAGTTGTACTTCAGGAACAACTGCTCATCTTCCGTCAGCGGCTCGCCCCATAATTCCTTGCGTGCCATTTCGGTCAACTGCGCGCTGAGGACAGCCAGCGTTTTGAAGCCTTCCAGCACGGTGTTGAGCGCGCTGGGTTCGGTCTGGGTTTCGAAGTCATAACCCGCGCCGTCCATATCGCGCTCGCGCAGCCCTTCATAGACCGCCGCTGCTGCCAGCGAAACGCGCGAGAACACCAGCGGATTAGGCTCAACGGTGCTGTCGGTGTTGGCGATGCGCTCGCCGCCGCCGCCCAGCCCGCCCATAGGCTGCGCGGTGTAGAGCAGCGTGTCGTGCTTTAGCTCGGTGTAGCTGCCCAGCCCGGCGTGCAGGTCGCGCAGCAGCCACGATTGGCTGTTCATCAGCGCCGGGTAGATTTCCGGGTCGCGCGCCCACAGCGGTTGCAGCGCCCAGAGCCACGCCCCATACACGTTTTGCAGCCAGCCGTCGCCCTCTATCTGGCTCATCTCCTCGCGCAGCGCGGCCATGTTGGTGTCGTAGTTGGCATACGCGGTGTCGCCCCGGTCGCGCAGCAGGGCGTAGGCGATGTCCGACCCCAGCGCGGCGGCCACGTCCAGACCGCTCGGCAGCGTGCGCTCGTCGCCCACTTCACCGACGTAGGGGTAAATCAGGCGCTGCATGGCGTAAGCGTCCAGCGTGAAGCGCTGCCCGAACAGGCGGAAGCCGCGCGTCGCCTCGTCCAGTTCATCCGCTTCTGTGCCGACAGGGCGCACCACGTTGTTAATGCGCGGGCCGGGGAGCGCCTGCACCGCCGCGCGGAAATCGGCCAGCAGCGCGTCGGCGGCGATCTGCTGCGGCGGCAGGTCTACGCCGAAGATTTCCTGCGCCAGCGGCAGGTACTCCGCCGGGCCGAGGTTGTCGGTCGGGCCGATCAAAAAGGCCAGCACCTCGCTGCTGTCCTCCCAGACGTTATAGCGCCCGGAGGTTTGCAGCGCGCGCAGCGCCAGCAGGCTCGTCCGCAGCGAGTCGTCGTCGCGGGCTAAGAAGGTGATGCGCCCCAGCCACGTCATGGCGCGGAAGTAATGTTCCAGTTCGGGGACACCCGCGTAATGACCGCGCGGCGTGTACTGGCTGAAGTCCTCTTCGTAGCCCGGCAGGAACGGCACAGCCAGCCGCCCCTCCCCGGCCAGCGCCAGCGCAACCAGCGGGTCGGCTTCGGCGCGGATGTCCTCGCGCACGGTTTCGGCGTAAGTGTCGCTTTCCAGCAGCGCCAGCGCGACGGCATAATACACAGCGGCGTTCCGGGCGGCGGCTTCGCTTTCGGTGTCGGCCAGTTCGTCAAGCTGCTGTTCGGCGGCGCTGTAGCTGGAGGTCACGACATCCAGCACGCGCCCGTACAGTTCTTCCTGCTCCAGAAATTGCAGCATGTTATCAAAGACGACATGCAGCGCGTGGAGTACGCTGTCGGTTGTCACCCAGTAGGCGTGTCCATCCTCAGGACTCCAGTTTTCATCCCAGCGGTAGACCTCCTCAAACTGATCCATGCCACCGGGAACCACCACAAAGCCGTTCGCGGCCAGCGCGGCAAGCTGCGCCGGGTTGAGGTTAGCGTCCTCCACGAAGCGCACGTCGCTCAGGTCGAACGGCCCTTCGGGGATGTCGCCGAGGTAAGCCTCTGGCAGCGTGACCGCGAGCGGGTCTGGCACGGTGTAAAAGCTGCCTATTTCCTCCATAAAGCGCGCCCAGTCCCACGTCACGAAGTCCGTTTGCAGGGTGAGCGGGTCAGGGTTGGGGGCAAGCGTCACGGCGGGCAGATCGTTGGTCAGATCAAGCGGCGTGTGGACGACGGGCGGCGGCAGGGTGGGCAGTGCGGCGGGGTCATGCGGATCAACCAGATAATCATTCCCCGAATATTCCGCGATCCACCCGGTAAGGCCGAACTGGCTGATAGACCACCACGCGATATTGTCCAGACAGCGCGGGCCTTCCACCACGTCGAAGACCTCGCCCCGCGCCAGCCGGATGAACGGCTCGACACTCAAGCCCGGTTCGGCGCGCACGTTGAGGTAAAAGCCCTCGTTCGTGGCGACCTTGCCCTGCTTGCCCACTTCCAGACGCGGCGCAAGCGCCCTGCCGCAGCCGACATCTTCCTGCGCGGCAGCGGGCAGCAGCCCCACCAGCAAGCTCAGTATGAGCAGTATGCACAGCTTTTTAGACATGAAACATCCTTTTCTCACTCTGCGAAATCCTGATTTTATTGCAAGCCTGTGTAGACACCGGCCTATTATAGTACAGCGTCAGTTACGCTCATCATAACGCGCGGACAGCGTTGGGGAGAGATGACAGACCTACGGAAGGCCGTTTTTTGCCCTACGCTGTGAGAAGGGGATAGCAGGCTGCGGGCTTACTGCTGTGCTTTGGCGGCCACCGCGAAGACTTCGCGCTCGAAGAACCAGCGGAAGGGCGGCACTTCAAAGGCCACGCGGCGCAGGGCGGCCAGCACGGGCGACTCGTTACGGTTTTGCGGCGGGCTGTCCAGCCACACCCTGCCGCTGAAGCCGGCCTGCCTGAGCGCCTGCTGCATACTCCATAACGACTGCTCGTTGACATGCACGTGCTGGTTGACCGCCACGCCGAACTGGCGCGGGTCTTTGGGGTACTTATCGCCCTCGCCCAGCGCGGTACGCACCCGGCGCACCAGCGGATAGGCGTACTTGTCGTACCAGACATTAGGCGCGGTGTGGATGATGAAGCGGCCATCGGGCTTCAGGACGCGGCGCACTTCCAGCATCGCCTGATGCAGCTCCCACGGGTGGAGGTGTTCAACCACATCGAACATTAATACCCGGTCGAAGACCTCACTGGCGAACGGCAGGCGCTTGGCATCGGCCTGCCCGACGGCGGTCTTGCCGGGGGCGATCCCGTCCAGCGGCTCGATCACCCGCTGCGACATATTCACCGCGACTTCGGCATAATCCACCCCGTAGGCGTTCGCGCCCAACTGGGCGCAGTGTCGCAAAATCTCGCCGCGCCCACACCCGACATCGAGGATGGTCATGCCGGGGGTGATCTCGGCCAGCTTGAAAGCGGCAGCCAGCCGGCGCGAGAGGTGTTCGCCTTCGGTGGCGGTAAATTCGTCGTAGCCCTCACACGCCGTTAAAAAGTATTCTTCGGTATAAAGCGTGGAGGGAAGAGGCTGCTGATCGTGCTTGTTGTTCACAGAAATCGCCCATATGCATCAGGTTTTGAGGGATTATACAAAACGAACTGCCCTATGCAACAGACCGATTAACAGGATTCTAGCGCTTCATCAACACTATGCTGCACGAAACCTGCGATAAGGTAGAATCAACTCATCGTTGCCTGTCTGCGGCTCAATGCTGCGGATCAAGGACTGTAGAAGCAGAAACATCCAAACCTGCCCATAACTTTCTAAGGGATGCAGCGGTAATTATGACAGAGCAAAATGGGGAGCGCACAGGTGGAACGCGCTGAGGAACAACGTCTGCTGCGGCAGGCGCAGCGCGGCGACGCTGAGGCGTTTGCCCGCCTGTACCGCCAGAACGTGCAGGTGATCTACCGTTACATTGTGTATCGGGTAAGCGATAACGCGCTGGCCGAGGATTTGACGGCGGATGTGTTTATCAAGGCGCTGGAAGCCCTGCCGAATTATCGGGATCAGGGCAAGCCGTTTATCGCATGGCTGTATCGCATTGCTCACGCGCGGGTGATTGACCATTACCGCCGCACCAGCCGCCGCCCGGTAGAAAGCGATGTCGAGGACGAGCCGCTGGCCGATGTGCCGAACATGGACGCGGCCATGCTGCGGCGGCAGGCGGCCTATGCGCTGCGGACGGCGATTACCGAACTGACCGAAGACCAGCAGCAGGTGGTCATCCTGCGTTTTATCGAAGGCTACCGTATCGAGGCGGTGGCCCAGATGATGGGTAAGCAGCCCAATGCCATTAAAGCGCTGCAATTCCGCGCACTGCGGACGCTGGCAAGCCGCCTGGAAAGGGCGGGTTTTGATATTGAGTCTATCCTGGCGGGCATATCGTGAACGAGTCGCCGCTTTCTCCCGAACTGGAAAATCTGCTGGACGAATGTCTGGAGGCTGTTCTGCGCGGCAAGACCACGCCGGAGGAATGTCTCGCGCGGTATCCAGAGTACACGGCTGACCTGCTGCCGCTGCTGCAGGTCGGCCTGCTGACCAGACGGCTGAAATCGCCAGAGATGCCCGCCGCTGGTGTAGAGGCGCTGGAAGCCCGCCTGCGCGGGCAGATGGCGGTGGCGATGCCGCGTCCGGCACCGTCGCGCGTGCGGCACGGGCGCTTTACACCGCTGGCGAAACTGGCGGCGATGGTCGCGGTGGTGCTGCTGCTGGCGTTGGGCGCGGGTGGCGGCGCGGTGGCCGCCTCGTCCAGCAGTATCCCCGGCGACCCGCTTTACGGCCTCAAACGCCTGTGGGAGCAGATCGTGCTGCTGTTCTCCCCGCTGACGGGCGAGATTGACGACCTGTGGCTGCGGCTGGCACAGACGCGCCTGTACGAAGCCGAGCAGCTTGCCGGGCAGGGGCGGCTGACCGACGAAGCGCTGGTTGACCTGTACGCGGCGATGGCGCACAGCATCACGCTGGCCGACGAAGCGACCACGCCGCAGGTGGTCGCTTATCTGGAAGACGCGCGTGAGACGCTGGTGGGCATGACGACCGCGCCGGAAATTGACGCGATCCACGCGCAGGTGGTGGAACTGGCGCAGCCGGAACTGCGCGCCGATGGCCGTTTGCAGCCGCCGGAGCAGATGACCCTTCCGCCAGAGGCGCAGAGCGTCGAAGTGATTGCCAGCCCGACCACCACACCGACAGCGACGGAGACACCCTCCCCCACGCCAGCGCCGACCGATACGCCGGACAGCCAGCCATCAGCCACGTTGATGCCTGATGTGACGGACACGGCCACGCCGCGCGTCCCGCCCACCGCCACGCGCACGCTCACGCCGACGGTGACGCAGACGGCCACGCTCACGCCGACGATTACGCCATCGGCCACATGGACAGCGCTGCCGCTGCCCACGCGCGACGTGGGAGGGGTGCCGCCGACGCGCGACATCCGCGTTTCGCCAGAGGTGCGGCCCACGTCAACGCGCATCCTGCCCACCGAGGACGCGACCATCCGCTACCGCGAGACTCAGCGCTCGGTTTACATGACGCAGACCGCACAACCGCCGCCCACCGCGACAGGCGACCCGGAGCCGTAGGGGGCGCAGCAGCGCGAAGCTTCCCTGTGGGGTGCTGCGCCCCCTGTTCGCTTACCCCACATTCCCGGCGGTCTGCGTTCCCCAGAAGCGCACGATACGCGCGTCATCTACCGAGAGCAGCACCCGGCCATCCGCGCTGAAGGCCACGCTGCCGACGGTTGTGATGTGTCCGGTCAACCGCGAGAGCGCTTCTCCGCCTTCCACATCCCACAGGTAAATGGCGAAGTCGCCGGGGTTGGCATTCGGGTCGCCGCCCGCCGAGGCCAGCAGGGAACCGTCCGGGCTGAAGGCCAGCGTGACGATGCCCGTCTGCGCGGCCTGCCATGAGTGCGTCTGCGACCGCGTGGCGACATCCCACAGGATGATTGTGCCGCCCATATCGGCGGAAGCCAGCAGCGTACCGTCCGGGCTGAAAACGACGCTGCGTACCGGGTTGGCGTGGCCGTCCAGCGTGGCGACGGGTTGGCCGTTGGTCATGTCCCACAGGCGCACCGTGTTGTCCGGCGCGCCACCGCCGCCCATCGCGCCGCTGCCAGAGGCCAGCAGCGTACCGTCCGGGCTGAAGGCCAGCGTATTCACCCGCGCGCCGTGACCGCCGAGCGCGTAAACCTGGGCAATCGTCGCCAGGTCCCAGATGATGATCGCGTTGTTCTTGTCCACGTCGGCCAGCGTGTTGGCGATTGTCCCCACCGAGGCGACGCGCTGACCGTCCGGCGCGTAAGCGACTGCGCCCGCGTCCGATTGATGCCCCTGTAAAAAGACGCGCTCCTGCAAACGGGCTGTCGCGCCGACATCCCACACGCGCACGTTTCCTAGCAGATCGCCGATAACGACTTCAGTCGGGTTCGTGGGCGAAAAATCCAGCGAGAGGAACTGCGTCGGCGTTTCTGGCGCGGTACGCAGCAGGCGCGGGCGCAGTTCCCCGACGAACAGGTTATCAAAAACCCACAGGCCATCCGTGCCGCGCCCGCCCAGCACGGCGGCGGCTGCGCCCTGCTTCGAGGCAGCCAGCACCGCCGTGGCGTGCAGTTCCACCTGTGACAGCGCGCTCACAGTGGCGGCGTTCGCAGCGGTGATCGGCACAAGTCCGGTCGGCAGCGCGCGCCCCGGAATCGGCTCCAGCCAGTAATCAGCGCCTTCGCCCTCGGCTGTCCAGCCCACCGTGCCATCATAGTTCACCTGCCACCACAGCAGGCCGTTGCCACACTCTGGCCCGCCCTGAATGGTGAAAACCGCGTTCGGCGGGATTTCGGCCAGCACCCCCGCGCTGGTGTTCGGCTCGGCACGCAGGTTGTTCGGCGCGCCGCCTGTGGCGACCTGCGCCTGCAGGCCAACCGTCAGGCGTGAGGGCTGGTAAACGCGGCCTGCTTCCGGGTTCAGGCACAGGGTATAAGGGTCGGTGTAATTCGGGTCAACGGGCGTAGGCGTGGCCGAGGCCGCTTCTTCCAGCGTTTGCTCGCTGCACAGGATGACGATGCGGCTGTCAGCAGAGACGCGGTAATCGTACACCTTGCCGCCGTAGGTGAGCGTGAAGATGTAGCCGGGCGTGACGACATCGGCATAAACGTTATCCGGCTGCGGGCAGCCCAGGCTGGTATCGCCGAAATCCTCCTGCGCCCAGCGCCAGTCGTCGAGGTTGTCGAGCGTGAGCGCGATGCCCAGCCGCTGGGCAAGGTCGGCCACAGCGGTGTTGATCTGGTCGGGCGCGCCCTGCGCTTGCAGCGCAAGGGCTGGCAGCAGCAGCGTGAAAAGAAACAGCAGGCGTTTACGCATGGTGAATACCCTTTCGTGACAATTTACGGTTTGAATATAGTTACATTATAGGCCGCTCTCCCTTATTGGGCGAATGCCTTGCGGCAGGCGAGGCCGGGTGACTAACCTCTATTACAATCATGTTGCACGGGTGAAAGGTGCTTTACGCGGCAAAGGTTATGGGTTACAAAGCATAGCGGCACGCTACGAGGAAAACATGGATTATAAAACGCTTATCCTGGGTGGGCTTGGCGCTGTATGCTGGGGTGGAGCTTATATCCTCATGATATGGCACGGTTTCGCCGAGCAGACATACGCCGTTCCCTTCATCTCTATCTGCGCCAACCTGTCATGGGAATTCATCTTCGGGTTTTTGCGCCCGCTGGAGAACCGCGCGCAGCGGGCGATTAACATCATCTGGTTTATGATGGATGTCCTTATCGCCGCTACGTACCTGATGTATGGCGCGGAGGAGTTCCCCGAGTTGCTGCCAGCGTCTTTTTTCCTGCCTTCGTTCATACTGACCACCGCCATCTGTTTCGCGCTGATCTATAGCTCTATATTTGAATTCGGCGACACGAACGGACGCTACAGCGCGTTTGTCATTGATGCGTTGATGGCGCTGCTGTTTAACGCGCTGCTGTTGTGGCGGGGCAGTATTCAGGGGCAGTCGTTGTATATCGCCGTGTTGAAGCTGGTCGGTTCTACGGCGTATGGGGCGGTGTTTTACCGTTTCTACCCCAACTCACGCTTTTTGCTGGCGCTTTTTATGCTGAGTTTCGCGTTTAATCTGGTGTATGTGATTCTCTACTGGTGGCTTGCCGTCGCGTCAGGGGTGAACCCGCTGCTGCGCTTCTGAGTTTATTGTGGCGGGAGGCTGCTGGACGGGCGATTTTTCGCCACCCATGAACGGGCTTCTTCCAGCGTCGTCACGGCCAGGATCAACTCCTCGGTGCGCGGGTTAAACTTGGATACCAGGCCGAGCAGCGCGCGAATGACCAGATTAGTGCCTACCAGAATGATCGGTTTACCGCGTGGGTGCGCCCGGTCAATCAGGCTGCGCGCCTGACTGATGGCGCTGGTAGGAATAGCCAGCGTCTGCGTCATATCAAAGACCAGCACCACGTTATGCGGTACATCGTCCAGCATTTTGTCGGCCTGTTCCTTGACCTGATAAAAGTCCTGCCATGTCCAGTTCGCCGGAAATGCGTAAATTAAAACGGTTTTTTCAGGATTATCCCACCGCAGGCTGATGGATAACATGATATTTCCCCTATTAGCTCACGCCTCGTCCTCGTGTCGGTCTGGATTATATCGCCTCTGCATATGCAGCGTGCTAGTGCCAATTCATGAAAGTCGCTGTGAAAGCTGACTTTTAAACCTTATGACAATGGTACAAAGGGTTACTTTCTGACTAACCCTGTTGTGCCATATTATACAGCACGTTTGCCCACCATATTTTATCCCCTGATAAATCCCCCACGTGCATCGTGCATTCCTGATGAGTTTTTGCCATAGTGATTAGTGTAACGTCTGGGCATCGGCAATGTTCAGGCCGTGATTTTATTCTATCAGGAACGAAAGATGAGGAGGTAAAGGGTGAAGATGAAAGCATGGTTTAGCGTACTGCTGGTTGTTTTGGTCGTGGCGTTTGGCGGTGTTGCGCTGGCGCAGGAAGGCCAGGTAACGATCAGCGACATTACCGGCGACTCCGCTGCTTATTATGGGCAGACGGTCACGGTTGACGGTGTGATTACCGAGCTGCTTAACGTGCGCGCCTTCGTCATCAGCGATCAGAACCTTATTGACAACCAGCTTCTGGTCATTAACAACACAGGCCGCGAGTTCGACCTGCGCGTGACGGCAGGCCAGCGCGTGATTGTAACCGGGATTGTCCACCCGCACGCGGCTGAAGGTGGCCTGAGTCAGATCGTGACTTCGCTGCCCGGCCCCGATACCGGGATGACCACCGACACGACCACCACTGGCGAGGCCCAGCCAGAAGCGACTGTAGAGCCGGTTGTGGAAGCGACAGTTGATCCGGCGATGGAAGTTACCGCCGAAGTGACGGACGAGGCCGCTATGGGCGAGGCCACGGAAGACCCGGCCATGCAGGCGACTCCGATGACCGACAATATGACAAATACCACTGGCATGTTCCAGATGGACGCGATTGACCTGTCCACAATGGTGATCCCCGATCGCCTGCAGCAGCACACGATCGTGGAACTGATCTCCATTCAGGACATCACCTTCGTGGATGAAGAAGCGCAGCAGTAATGCCGCTTGCACGAAGTTTTATGAACAGCCCTCCAATGCGAGGGCTGTTTTATTTTGGCGGGATGATCTCCAACGGCTTCAGCAGGCTGCGGTCAAAGCGCGCGATGTCCTCCGGTGGCATGGCTTCCAGTTCCGCCCGCACGCGGTAAGCGTCCTCGCGCAGCTTCTTCACGTGAATGCCCTGACAGACATCGGGCAGTGTATTGAGCCATTGAACGCTTCGCAGCAGCATCTTCAGCGCCCCGCGATGATTGCCGCGCTCAATCTGGTAATAGGCTACCCCGACCTGCAACACAGCCCGGTACAGGTCGCGCACCGGCCCCTCGGTCTGCACCCACTGCGCCTCGAACAGATCGTGCTGCGGGTAATATTCGCCCGCGTTAAATTTTTCGACCCCCTCAACCGCCAGCGGTGGCAGCGCTTCCTGACATTCGCATTCCAGCACGTCGAGCAGTTTTGTGTCTGGCACGCGGGCATGGTCGGCGGCCAGCAGCCTGATCTGCGCCGGCAGGTCGTCGGTGGCAAACACGAAGTCTGCCCCGGAGAGCAGGGCTTCGCGGCGCTGCGCGGCATCGTCGCTGACCAGCACGACCGGGATGCGCCTTGTCGCCGGGGTGGTCTTGGGCGTGGTTGTCCAGAAGCGCCAGTCCGGGTCTGCGCCGTCCACGATAATCATGGCGGTGTGCTGATCGGCCAGCCGCGCGATGTAACCCGCGCGTTCCCGGTAGCCCTGCACGGTGTAATCTGCGCCAAGCCCGGCTTTGACAGCCTCAAGCCATGCGGGAATGCCTGTGATAGCGATGACGCGTTCAGACATGCTCAATGCTCACCTTCTCTAACACCAGCGACTGCGGCTGCTCTATCGGCAGCAGGCCGTGGCCGAAATGCCCCTGCGGGGTGACGATGGCGTACTGGTTGTCTATCCACGCCACGAAGCCCAGCGCGCCGCCGGGGGCTGACCGCGTTTCGTGGATGATTTTACCATCCAGCCGGAATAGCACCCGGTCGGGCAGCCAGTCGAGCGAATAAGTGTGCGGCACAGCCAGCAGCGCGCCATCCAGCAGGTGTTCGCTCACGCCAATCGCGCGCTGTCCCACAGGCCACAGGCGGCGGTACAGCGCCGGAACCCGCATGAGCAGCACGCTGATAGGGGTGGTGGGCGCAAGCGCGATAAACTGCCAGCGGTGAGCGTTGATGGTCGCCGCCTTCCAACCCGGCCCCGGCACGCCTTTTGCAAGCTGCATGTTGCTGGGCGGCGAGGAGAAGAAGAACCACGCGGCCTGTGGCAGCCGCAGCCGCACCTGCCCCGGCATAAACGGCTGATTCCAGAAGCCGAAGCCCGCTGTGCCGCGCAGCGCCTCATGCCCCGGTGTCGCATAGGCGCGAACCGTCAGGCGCAGCGGTGGCCGCCATTTGAAGTCGCTGTCGGTGTAATCGCTGATCTGCGCGTCGGTATAGCCGGTCTGCGGGGTCGGGTGGGTGGTGAGCCACAGGCCGTTGGCGCGTGGCTCCACACGCCCGCTGCCGATCTCGGTCACGCGCCAGTACGGGCTGAGGCCGCTGCTAAAATCATCGGTGATGATGGATGCTGTCATAAGTCCATTTATTATATATTAAAACATTTGTGCGCTTTTCGATGCTCCCCCCATCAGCTATAATAGTACCTGAGTAAAATCGGTTGAGGAGGCTTGAATACTTTGGATATTACATGGTATGGGCATAGCTGTTTCCGCATTACCGAACGCGGTCAGATTTCGGTGGTGACAGACCCGTATTCAGAAAACATCGGCCTGCCGAGCCTGCGGTTAAAGGCCGATGTCGTCACTGTGAGCCATGACGGAGAAGGCCATAATAACGTCGGCGCGGTGAAGGGCGACCCGCACGTGCTGGCTGGCCCCGGTGAATATGAGATCGGCGGGACGTTCATCTCTGGCATCGCCATGCACAACAATGACGAGCAGAACCCGCGCTGGAACGTGGGCTATCTGTTTAAATTCAACGATCTGGCGGTGCTGCATCTGGGTGATCTTTCGCACGTCCCCAGCCAGTCTACCGTCGAGGCGCTGGGCGAGGTCAACGTGCTGCTGGTGCCTGTCGGCGGCGGGTATGCCCTGCGCTCCAGCCAGGCGGCGGACGTGATCGCCATGATCGAACCGCATTACATCGTGCCGATGCACTATCAACTGCCCGGCCTGAAGCTTGAGCTGGAGCCTGTGGAAAAATTCCTCAAGACGGTCGGCGTGAGCAAAGCGCAGGAGGAAGATATGCTGAGGGTGACTGCCGGGGCGCTGCCAGAGCAGCCGCAGGTGGTCGTTCTGAGGCCGCGTGTGGAGGCGGAGTAGGCGCGATGAATGTCAAGATGATTATGAACTGGGACATTAAACCGGGGCGCGATCAGGAATACTTCGAGTTCACGGTGCGCGAATGGATCCCCGGTATTACTGACCTCGGCCTGAAGCCCTCTGGCGCGTGGTATACCGCCTACAGCCGCGAGGAAGACGCGCCGCAAATCCTGACGGAACTGGTCGCCAAAGACCTGACCACCATTCAGGAAATCCTCGACACCGAGGAATGGCAAAACCTGCACGACAGGATGCTGGAATTTGTGGACAACTACGAGCAGAAGATTGTGCGTATCCGCAACGGGGGCTTCCAGCTTTAGCGCTGGGGGCATAGCGATTGCCGTAATCATTAGGGGCGACCAAGCTGGTCGCCCCTACGTGTTTACAGGTTTGGTCATAAAGACGTTTAACCGGCTTTCTCGGTCGTGCCTGCTTTTTTAGCGTCGGGCTTGCTTTCCGCTTTGGCCTCCGCCTTGCTTTCTGTGGCGGTGTCGGACTTGCTTTCAGCCGCCGCCCCGTTGGAGTCGGCCTTGTCGCTGCTTTGCCCGTTTTTATGCCCGTTTGATGACCCGTTCTTGCCGTTTTTGTTGTCCGTCACATAAAAGCCAGACCCCTTAAAAATCACACCGGGATTTTGAACGATGCGTACCACCGTCTGCCCGGTGGTGGGGCAGGCTGCCAACGGATCATCGGTAAATTTTTGCCGAATGTCAAAGGTAGTACCGTCTTCGCGGCGATATGTATAAACCGGCATGTTTCAACCTCAGGTAAATCTGTATGCTACTGGTGAACGAAGTGACACAATAATCATACCGCAGGTCTTCGGGCAGAGTCCATAGACCTTTCCGTTTCTGACGGAGATTTTACAGATGTGTGTCGGCTTGCGAGCGAACTGCTCTCACTACAGACGCGCGGGGCAGCGGTGTTCTTACCTTACCTGCCCGCGCCCATCTCCAGCCCGTAAGCCGCCGCGCCCATCAAACCCGCCTTGGCGTTGAGGATCACGCGCACCGGCATTCGCTTCAGCAGGCCAGCAAAGCGCCCTTTACGCAGGAAGGCGCGCATGAAGCGCTCGTCATGCAGCGCGGGCAGGATGCGCGGCGGGATGCCTCCCCCCAGAAACACGCCGCCTGTCGCCAGCACCTTCAGCGCCATATTGCCCGCCTCTGCCCCCAGCACCGAGACAAAGGTTTCCAGCGTCAGCCTGCAAATCTCGCTGCTGTTATCCAGCGCGGCGTTGACGATGATCGGGGTATCGTCCTCGGCGGCGGCGATCTGCTCTGCCAGCCAGTCCGGCTCGGTGGCGCGGCCTGTCTCCTTGTAGAAGGCGTAAATGTTAGGGATACCCATGCCGGAACACACCCACTCGTAACTCACGTGGTCGAAGCGCTGCATCAGAAAGCGCAGCAGTTCGATCTCGGTTTCGTTAGAGGGGCCAAAGTCGGTATGGCCGCCCTCGGAAGGAAACGCCTGATAACGGCTGCCGTTCCATACCAGAAAGCCCTCGCCCAACCCTGTGCCGGGCGCGATCACGGCAATCGCGCCGTCGGCTTCCGGGCTGCCCTCGTTAATGGTCGCCAGATCGTCCGGCTCAAGCTGGGGGATGGCGTTGGCGATGGATTCGAGGTCGTTGAGCAGGTGGACTTTTTCCAGTTGAAGCGTGCTGCTCAGCTCTGCCTCGTCCATCTCCCATGGCAGGTTCGTGGTCTTGACGTGTCCATCCACCACTGGCCCGGCCACGCCGAAGCAGCCCCACGTCACGCCGTAATCCACGCGCCGCAGAAACTCCTGCGCGATCGCCTGCAGGCTGGGGTAATCATCGCTGGCGAAGGTCGCCTCTACCAGCGGCACACGCGCGCCCTGATCGGGCGAGTAGATGGCAAGGTTGGTTTTTGTTCCGCCGATGTCACCGGCCAGCAGCATAGTCCGTCTCCCGTGAAGTGGTTACAGGCAGCATTATAACCGGATGCGGCAGCGCTGCCCAACCGTGCTGGACAGGTTG
>CAZJSU010000052.1:0-29288 GCA_964548765.1 uncultured Anaerolineaceae bacterium | reverse complement strand
AGTCGGACTGCGGGAGATGAGTTTCGCAGTCGAGAGGGAAACAACCCAGACCCACAGCTAAGGTCCTTAAGTGACGACTAAGTGGTAAACGATGTGGTCGTGTCGAGACAGCCAGGAGGTTGGCTTAGAAGCAGCCACCCTTGAAAGAGTGCGTAACAGCTCACTGGTCGAACGCGATTGCGCGGATAATACAACGGGGCTCAAGTCGTCCACCGAAGCTCGGGACACCCTGTCAAAGGGGCTGTAGTAGGGGAGCGTTCTGTTTGCGGTGAAGGCCGTCCGGCAAGGACGGTTGGAGCGGACAGAAGTGAGAATGCTGGCATGAGTAGCGAAAAACATGTGAGAACCATGTTCGCCGAACATCTAAGGTTTCCGACGGAAGGCCAGTCCGCGTCGGGTTAGTCGGGCCTAAGCCGAGGCTGAAAAGCGTAGGTGATGGACAACGGGTGAATATTCCCGTACCGCGTGTGGGAGGGCTTGCGTAGACCCTGGGAAGACCCAGCCGCTGAGTGGATGGCGGTGGTAAGCGGTTAACGACCGCGATGCCGGCCTTCGGGCAGAAGTGGGTGGCACCTGGGGGCGAGAAAAGACGCAAGACCGATGAAAGCACGTGACCGTACCACAAACCGACACAGGTAGATGAGTTGAGTATACGCAGGCGAACGGGAGAACCCTCGTTAAGGAACTAGGCAAAAAGGTCCCGTAACTTCGGGAGAAGGGACACCCCCGCGAGGGGGTCGCAGCAAAGAGGCTCTATCGACTGTTTACCAAAAACACAGGTCTCTGCCAAGCCGCAAGGCGACGTATAGGGGCTGACACCTGCCCAGTGCCGGAAGGTTAAGAGGAGGGGTTATCCTTCGGGAGAAGCTCTGAATTGAAGCCCCGGTGAACGGCGGCCGTAACTATAACGGTCCTAAGGTAGCGAAATTCCTTGTCGGGTAAGTTCCGACCCGCACGAAAGGTGTAACGAGTGGAGCACTGTCTCAACGAGGGACCCGGCGAAATTGAAGTACGTGTAAAGATGCGCGTTACCCGCAGCAGGACAAAAAGACCCCGTGGAGCTTTACTGTAGCCTGTCATTGCGTTAGGACGGAGCTTGTGTAGGATAGCTGGGAGACAGCGAACCCTGGTCGCCAGACTGGGGGGAGTCGCCGGTGAAATACCAGCCTGGCTTCGTTTTGACCCTAACGATGATGCCGTGAAACCGGCCATCGGACCGTGGCAGGTAGGCAGTTTGACTGGGGCGGTCGCCTCCCAAAGCGTAACGGAGGCGCCCAAAGGTTGGCTCAGGCTGAATGGAAACCAGCCGTAGCGTGTAAAGGCATAAGCCAGCTTGACTGTAAGGCCAACGCGCCGAGCAGAGACGAAAGTCGGGCTTAGTGATCCCACGATACTGAGTGGAAGGGTCGTGGCTTACCGGATAAAAGCTACCCCGGGGATAACAGGCTAGTCTTGTCCAAGAGTTCACATCGACGACAAGGCTCGGCACCTCGATGTCGGCTCATCGCATCCTGGGGCTGGATAAGGTCCCAAGGGTTGGGCTGTTCGCCCATTAAAGCGGTACGTGAGCTGGGTTCAGACCGTCGTGAGACAGGTCGGTCTCTATCCGCTGTGGGCGTTGGGAATTTGCGAGGATCTGTCCCTAGTACGAGAGGACCGGGGTGGACGAAGCGCTCGTGAGCCGGTTGTGCCGCCAGGCGCAGAGCCGGGTAGCGATCTTCGGAGCGGAGAACCGCTGAAAGCATCTAAGTGGGAAACCGACCTCAAGATGAGATTCCCCATCTCGCAAGAGAGTAAGACCGCTGGAAGACGACCAGCTTGATAGGCGGGAGGTGGAAGCACTGCAAGGTGTGTAGCTGACCCGTACTAATGGTCGAGGGCTTTCTGATGTGGTGCGGAGAAGTAGGTGCTCTGGCGTGAAGCGAAGCTATGTGAAGGTAAGCGTTAACAAGTGAAGACGAGTTTCACACAAGCGCATGGTCAAGAAGGCGCGGTGTGTGGAGTGTGTGCGAGCAGCGCAAGACGTAGGGCAAATGATGTGTTGGTGGCTAGAGCCATGAGGGTCCACCCGGCACCATCCCGAACCCGGTCGTTAAGCTCATGAGCGCGGATGGTACTGCCCTGGAGACGGGGTGGGAGAGTACGCCGCTGCCAACCCCTTTTTTCTACGGTTTGCCTGCCGCCACCTCCCCCACCACCCTTTGGACCATGCGCTTTTTATTTTCAACACATGCAATGATTTCAGGGACACCGCAGAACGCGCGGTGTCCCTTTTTTATTTTATGCTTCGGCCTTCGCCTGCTCGACGCTGCCCGGTGTGACCACCGCTTTCGCGCGTCGTCGTAGTTGCAGGTTCACTACGCCGATGCCCGCGAAGATCAGCGTGGTGCCGATCAGCAGCGTGGGGCCAACCTCCTCATTAAGGAAAAGCGCGCCGAGTATCAGACCAACAATGGGGACGATATAAGTCACCATGGTTGTTCGGGCGACACCCAGTTCGCGCACCACGAAGTAATAGAACAGGTAGGCCACGAACGTATTCAGCGCGCCGAGGACCACCATAGACCACAGCACATCGCTGGACAGCGGCTGCCGCAGGGGCGTGAAACCGCCATCGGTGAAGAACACCAGCGGCGCAGAAGCCAGCGCGGCCACCAGCATCGTCCCCCCGGCCATCACCACCGGCTCAATGCTGCCTCGAATCATCTTGCGGCTGAAGGCGGTAAAGATGGCGTAAAACAGCGACGCGCCGACGATGGCAAGCTGCCCAAGCAGCGCCAGCGACGAATCACCACCGCCGGAGAGGTCGCCGCTGAACAGCACCACCACGCCAACAAACCCCGTGATCAGCCCGATGACTTTACGCACGGTCATGCTTTCATCGGCAAACGCGAAGTGCGCGATGACCAGCGCGAACAAGGCAGCAGTGGATTGCAGCACCGCCGCTAATCCGCTGGGGATATACTGCTCGCCCCAGCTAATCAACAGAAACGGCGCGAGGACATTCCCCAGCCCGATGATTATCACCGCGCGGATATTGCGCCAGTCGGTGCTGGTAGGCACCCGCCGCAGGAAGATCACCAGCCACAGCCCCAGCGCGCCGATGGCCGTGCGAATAAAGACCACCTCGATCGGGCGCAGCTCCCGCACACCGACGCTGATAAACATGAATGACGAACCCCAAATCAGGCCGATAAGCCAAAACATCGCCCAGGCGCGTGTCTTCATTATGATTTTTTCCTAACTGTTTCAGAGAGTCCCTGCATAGACTAATGCAGCCGCACAAATGTGTCAATCGGCCATTGGTCTGGTATGGTTTAGCGCTGGTCAAGCCAGTTGCGTATATCCGCCAGCACCGCCGTTTTCTCCGGCTCGTTGTGGATTTCATGGTACAGCGCGGGATACATTCTGAGGGTTTTATCGGCAGAGCCAGCCTGCTGATACACCCATTCGCTGGCGATGGGCGGACAAATTCTGTCCTCCGCGCCGTGCAGGATCAGCAGCGGCAGCGTCAGTTCTGGCAGGCGGGCGCGTACCCGGCGGCTTCCCTGCACGATATGATGCCCCATCCGCATGTAGACCGCGCCGTGATGGTTGAGCGGGTCGGCAGCGTAATCGCTGACAATGGCCGGGTCATGCGAGAGGTATTCAGGCGGAATGGCGGGCAGCGGGGCTTTGGGCAGGAAGCGCTGCAACACCCCACCCGCCGCGACCATCAGCGGCGACGAGGTAGACTCCACCGCCAGCGGCGCGCCGCTAAGGATGAGGCCGTCCAGTTCGCGCTGGTGGCGCAGCGTAAACAGCAGGCTGATGAGCGCGCCCATGCTGTGGCCGTAGACGAAGATTTTGTCGTGTGGGTGGCGCTGGCGAATCAGGTCGAGGTAGTGCTTCAGGTCGTTCACGGGCTGGTCGAAGCTGGCGAAGTAAGCGCGCTCCCCTTCGCTGCGGCCATGCCCGCGATGATCGAGCGCGTAGACCGCATAGCCGCCTTCGTTCAGGAAGGCCGCCACGTGCTGGTAGCGCCCGCTGTGTTCGCCGATACCATGCACCAGCAGTACAATGGCTTTTGGCGCGGCCTCTGGCAGCCATGCTGCCGTGTAAATTTTTAAGCCGTCGAGCGTCTGAAATGAGTCTTCGTGAAACTGTGTCATGTGTTTCTACTCAACAAATCGCAAATGGTGAGATAATCGAACTGAGCGTTTGCACCTGCCTGTGCAGAATGTTACTTTTACCCTTTCAGCATCGCTTCAGGGGATGACTTCTATGACTGTACGCTTTGTGCATATCAGCGACACCCACATCAGCGCCGACCCGGCATATACAGGCTCAGGCGCGCCTGTGCATCCCACGACCGCCGCCAGAGCTTTGGTCGAGCGCGTCAATAACCTGCCCTTCCAGCCCGATTTTGTGCTGCACACCGGGGACATCGTGTACGATGCTGACGAGGCGGCTTATGCGCTGGCGCGGGACATCCTCGGCCAGATAAAGTATCCAGTCTACTATATCGGCGGGAATCATGACAACTCGCCGATGATGCAGCGCGTGTTTCTGGGGCAGGAAAATGTGCGGCCATATTATTTCTACAGCTTCGATATGCCGGGATTACGGGTGGTCTGCCTCGACAGCACCGGCCCTGCCGAGCCGCCCTCTGGCACAGTCAGCGACGAACAGTTGGACTGGCTGGAGCATCTGTGTCAAGCGCCGGACGACCGCCGCATCATCGTAGCGGTGCATCATAACGTGCTGCCCGTAGGAACACCCTGGATGGACGACTTCATGCGGATGACAAACGGCGAAGCGCTGCACCGCGTGCTGCTTGGGGCGGGCGAGAAGCTGCTGGGCGTGTTTCACGGCCACATCCACCAGAACCAGCAGATCACGCGCGACGGCATCACCTACACCAGCGTGCTGAGCAGTTGGTATCAGTTGACCAGCCACCCCGACCAGACCGAGACAGTGACCGAGTTTGATGCCGACCCCGGCTATAACGTCGTTACCATCACGCCGGAGCAGGTCTACGTGCAGCAGATGCGCTATAAAGTACCAATCTTTAACCCGGAGAGCGCACCGTAAATTCACCAGTGCGCTCTCTGGATACCTGCGGGCGTTACGGGTGGTTGGCGGTGCTTTCGGTGATGTAGAGCGTGCCGGAAACGCTCGTATTCGAGGCGTAGCTGCCGATCCATATATCGTATGCACCGCTGCTGGGGCTGTTGAAATCCATCGTCGGGTGCAGCGTGCCGAACGAGTCATCTACACAGAAATAACTGCCGCCCGGCGTATTAACCACCATCGTCGCATCGGCGTTGCCGACAAAGTAGAAGCGCAGGGTTGGAAAAGCGCCGCTGGTGTAATTGAGCCTGAAGGTCGGCGCGGAGGTGGCATAGCCGGAACATCCCCCGCCGAGATAATTCACGTTGACGGGGCCGCCAACGCTCGTCCCCACTGAAAACGGGTCTGGCACGAAGCCGGAAGCCAGGGCTGTGCTGCCGTTGACTGGCGCAAGCCCAAAGTTCAGAGTCCCGCCGGGGGCAGTGGTCGCTGTGCTGGTCGCGGTAAAGGTCGGCGTGATGGTGATGGTCGGCGTACTGGTGAACGGCTGCACCTCGTCCGTGCTGGCTGGCGCAGGCACCGTTGATGTTGCGGTGGCGGTGGCCGTCGCTGCTGGCTGGGTTCCGTCCGGCGCGGGGGTCACTGTGGGGACACTGGAGCAATCCCCGCCCACGCGCGAGACCGAGGCCGCGACCCAGCCTGTCACCCCGCTGGCGGTAATCTGCCACCATGAGGAATCGGGCAGGCCGCCGATCACTGGCACGACTTCCTGCGCGCTAAGCTGGCCGACAACGCCATAGTCCAGCCCGGGGCCGCTGCGGATGTTGACGGCAGCGCTTGAGCCTGTCGCCAGCACACAGTCGCCCGTCTGCGGCAGGGTCGGCAGCGGGATACCGGTCGCCACAGGCAGCGGCGTGGCGGGCAGCGCTTCTTCGGTGGCAACCACGTCAAGCGGCTGCCCGGCCATGATGGTTGAGCAGCGCTGCGGGCTGTTCTGCGCTTCCAGACAGACCGACACTGCCCCACTTTCGGCTTCGGCGCTGTGCAGCACTTCCACCACATAATTCGCGGCTTCAGGCGGCAGCCGCAGCCGCAGCCCGGCCAACCGCGCGCTGGAGGCGGCTACCATCTCGCCCGTATCGGCGTTTCGCAGGATAACTGTCGGGCTGGAAAAGAGCGTCGGCGCGGCGGTTTCTACCGTCAGGAACAGGAAATCGTCGAGCAGGCCGGAGAAGGTGAACGCCAGCAGCGGCTCGGCTTCGCTGACCTCGCCTGTGGCCGCTTCGCCCAGCACCAGCGGCTGCGGCGGCGCAACCGGGCGGCCTGCCAGCGTACTCAGCAGGTACTGGCCTGTCGCGCCATTCGCGCCCTGCACCTCGATCAGGTACTGGCCGGGCGCGGTCAGGCTGACGGTAGCGCGCGCGGTCGTCTGGCCTTCGGTGTTCGGCACGCTCTGGATGACCAGCCCGTTTGCATCAAGCACGCGGAAGCTGGGGACGAAGCCCTGACTGATCGCCAGCACCTGCACTTCAACGCTCGTGGGTGCTTCGGCTGTCAGGCCGAATGTCTGGACAGGGTTTTCAGTTGTGATTTCACCGGGGATATTCTGACCGACGATGATGCTTATGAGGGGCGGAACTTCTGTCTGGGCGCGCACGGTGACAGCGCCAAACGCACAGACAGCCAGCAAAGTCACGAGGCACTTCTGGACACGCATGACTATCTCTCCTCAAATTAAGGTTTTTATACCTGCTGCCTTACTGTAGCGCACAACGCCGAATCAGCGCAAATCCCCGGCGCTGGTTACTGTTCGCGCAGGTTGTCCATGATCTCCTCAGCGATGCGCTGGAAATCGGCCAACGCGTCGGCGCTGCCCAGCGCGGCCACCAGCGGCAGGTTGGGGCGCGTGTCGGCCTTCTCGTCGGGGAAATGCTGGCCTTCTGGCAGCAGGCGGTTGAGCGCGTCCAGCGTGGAAAGGCGGAGCTGGCGCTCGTCATACGGCGGGGCGTACTGCAAATACTGAAGCGGAATCTGCACGGCGGGCTGGCGGGAATAAGCCCAGATGGAAAAAACGGTCACTTCGCCGGGGTCCAGCACGATCTTCACGTGCATGATCGGGGTGCTGAAGCCGCTAAAGACGATGACCGCGCCTTGCGCCTGCGCCCACTCGTGCAGCGCGCGCGCAATGCTGGCGGCCTGTTTGCCATCGGGAAGCTGCTCTACATACCTGAAGAAGTTCGTCTCGTTCGGCTCTGGCGAGAGCTTCTCGGCCTCGCGCCGTCGGGTGGGTTCTGGCAGCGGCTCGGTGAGCGATGTCTTACGCAGCGCTTTAATCAACTGGCGCGCGGCCTTATCGCGGTTGTGGCGGAAGTCCGTGTACTGGCGGTTAACCAGATAAATGGGAAGCTGCGCGTCCTCGGCCAGCGCCACGAACACCGGCTTACGCAGGCTGATAGCCAGCAGGGTTTCGTTCTCCACCCATTCCGACTTACGCGCCTCGTTCGACATGACCACTACCAGCGCGCCGCACTCGCGCACGCCTGTTTCAATCTCGCGCGCCCACGTCGAACCGTCGGGGATATTGTTCATATCCAGCCACGTGTTTAACCCGGCTTCCTGCAACCGGGCATCCAGCCAGTGGGTGAATTCCCTATCCTGTTTACTATGGCTGAGGAAAATGTAAGGCTTCTTCGCAGTCATCATCACAACTTATCATATAAGGTGGTTTTAATCGTACCATACCCCAGATATTGGGGGAAATGTCCGAAAAACGGCTAAGGTTTGTGTTTTGCAACCGTCCCTGCCAAAACCTTTCGCTACAATGGTAGAATAAATATCTCTCACTGTTATAGGTCGTTTTGATGACTCAAATCTTTATATCCTATCGTCGTGCCGACAGCCATGCCATCACCGACCGAATACAGGACCGTCTGGAATCGGTGTACGGCAAGGAGAACGTCTTTCAGGATGTTGAGGACATCCCACCCGGCGCGAATTTCAAGGAGTACCTTGATATTCAGGTCAGCCTGTGCGATGTGCTGCTGGTGATTATCGGCCCGGACTGGCTGGATATTCGTGACGAAAATGGCCGACGACGATTGGATAACCCTTCGGACTTCGTACGCATCGAGGTGGAGTCCGGGCTAAAGCGCAAGGAAATTCTGGTCGTTCCGGTGCTGGTACAGGGCGCGGTCATGCCACAGGAAAGCGACCTGCCGCCCGCGATCCGTGATCTGCATTATCGCAACGCGATTCGCGTGCGTAACAACCCGGACTTTGACCGCGATATTCAATCGCTGATTAGCAGCATCAACCAGTACGTGCGTAATTCCCAGCCCAGAAAGCCGGGCGATAAGGCGCGGCGCAGCCCCCTGCCGCTGATCCTCGGCGGGGTCGTCGCGCTGGCCGTGCTGGCGGTGATCGCGGCGCAGTTTATCCTGCCCTCGCTGCAACCCACCCCCGTGCCGACAGCGACACCCAATATTACCGCGACACAGCAGGCTATCGCGGCGCTGCAAACCGCAACCGCACAGGCGCAGCCGAGCAATACCCCAGAGCCAACCACGACTCCCGCCCCGGCCTCGCCCACGCCAAGCCCCTCGCCAACAGAGGAAGTCACCAGCGAGGCGGCGGCGACGGTGCTTTATCCCGAAGGCCGCCTGCTGGAGATGTACTATAACGAGCGCGGCTTCTATTTAAAGAACGCCAGCAGCAGCCGTATCCCGCTGGGGCTGCTGCGCTTCCGCGCCATCAACGAGGATGACAATCTGACGCGCTTCCAGTATTTCGGCGGCACGTGGTCGCAGAGTGTGCCACAATTGAACGCGGGAAGCTGCGCCCGGCTGGAACTGCTGCAGCAGGACAGCTTCGACCGCCCCAGCGAATGCAACGGCTACGCGGTGCTGTACCAGCCCGCGCGTGGCAACGATACCGTCTTCTGGATTCCCCGCAACGCGGTCAATCATTTTGTGGTCTACTGGGATAATCAGGAAGTCGGGCGCTGTGAGATTCCCGCCGGGGAATGCGCCGTTTATGTGCCGCGCTGATATGAAGGGCTGAGATACTGATGGCGATTGATTATGTGGTGGACTACGACTGCATCCCCAAGCAGACGCTCGGCACGGCGGGCATTCTGGAACGTCTGAAAGGTCAGGAACGGGCGGATGCGATTATTGCCCTTTTCCGGCGCAACGGCGACCAGCGCCCCCCCACTGAGATGGGCTTTGAGATGGTGCGTACGGCGGCTGATGGCTCGGAAGAAACACAGATTATCGTTGTCCAGCACCTGCTGGATGCCGCTGAAGAACTGAACCCACTGATGCACCACTGTGTCGGCTGCCCAGCCAATCATGCGGGGCGGCCTTTCGGCTGCATGGGCAGGGTCAGCTATCCACTTTCCGGCATGGGCGAGGCGTGGCTGCTCAACCGCCTGCCAGAGCCGATCGAGCCGCTGGTATGGCTGCTGCTGCGGCAGGGCATTGAGGAATTCGGCTATGATGGGCGGACAGCGCGCGGCCTGCGTGAAGGGGGGCGCACCATCTTTGAGGAGGAGCGCACCATTTACCGCCCGCTGGGCGAGATCACGGTTACGTCCGATCAGGTTTTCGAGATGACCTTTCTGCTCGGCAACCTTCAGCCCAATCATATCGGGGTGCTGCTGCTGTTCTACGGGGCGATAGAGCGCGACCTGGAAGCCGATACCATCATGCATATCGGCACGCTGCCGCTGGACGAACGCGCGCGTTTTTCGTTCGTCATCGAGCCTGCTGCCGACGACGACGAGACCACAGCAGAATTAAAAGCCTTCCTGTACGGGCTTTATACCGCGTGGCAGCTCAATACAGCCTTAATGCTGGACGTTTAGGATTCGCTGGTTCCCGGCGTTACAACCCCCGCAAACACGTGCCTTATCTTACATTCCTCATTGCAATATGCCCATTTCCTGCCCAAATATAAAATTTGTATGAAATTATCGTTACAATAGCCCGGTGGTACTAGATTTTCCGTAAAAAATAGTCTATTCTTGGGTCACATCATTAAGCCTTTGGCAATTATCTACGCGAGGTAATACCAATGACGTTTCTTTCCAGCAGCAGCCATCTGAATTTTGACGGTGCGCACGAACGCGGCAGCGAACATACTATGGAGCAGGCGTACAACATGCTGCTCAAGCTGCATCAAACCCTGTCTGAGCGCGCCCGCCATTATGACTGGGATCTGCACCCGCATCCTAAAAAATCCTCCCTTATCAGCCGCAGTTCCGCCACAACCAGCACCACACAGGCCAACGTCCTCACGCTGTCCTATTTCCGCTCTGCCCACCAGACGCAGCTTGTCGAAAACCTGATGCACATTGACACCGCCAACTGCCCCGACAGCGGCGAACCCTACCGCCACCCGGTGCTTGAACTGCGCTTCGGTGCAGATTATTTCGCTATCGAACTGGTGCTTTCGCCTTTCGCCCGCTGGGATCAGCAGAACCTGATCGGCAAGCTGGAACTTAAGCGCCACCGCGCCACCCTGCGCCAGTTAATCTCCAGCATGGACAGCGATTATCGCTTCGGCTTCTGGGAAGGCACCGACCTGAGCGACATGCACCTGACCACGTGGGAGCTGAGCCACGGGCGCGTGCTGGAAGAATGGATGAACACCTTTGCCGAGGGGCAGGACTGGCTGCGCTTTGGGATGTGGTACGACGTAAACAGCGAAGAATTCACGCTTGAAAATATGCTTGCCGAAGCGCCGCGCCGCATCGCTGACCTATACACGCTTTACGACTTCATGCTGTGGACAAGTAATAATAATTTCCAGAGTTTCTACGACAAGCGCGAGAAAGCCCTGCGCCGCGCCTACGCCTGACCCGGCGCTATCTCCCCTGTATGACCATCACCGGGCGACCTTCGTGGTCGCCCTTTCCATTCCCCTGAAAGCCGTGCTTTTCCCAAAAAGCCGACCTCACGTTAAAATTCATCCTAGAACATGGTACGATCAGGGGAATTAAGACGATTAGGCCATTTCGCCTAGATGAGTATTGTGGCTAGAATGAACAATTGGGGGAACGACAGTGGCAAAATCTAGCAGTTCACGAACGAATAAAACGAACCAACCCAATCGTGAAGAACTGCTGCAACTCGCGATCCGCACGGCTAAATCGGGGAATAAAGAAGGTGCGCGCGTGATGCTGCGGCAGGTGCTGAGCGAGGATCGTTATAACGAGCGGGCGATGATGTGGATGGCGAAGATCGCCTCTACAAAAAGCGAACGCCGCCAATGGCTGGAGCGCGCGCTGGAGGTTAACCCCAACAACGATCAGGCGAAAGCCGCGCTGAAGAAGATGGCCTACAAATCCAGCGCCAGAGAAAATCGCACGCTTTTGATCTATGGCATGGTGGCCGGCGTGCTGATCGTCCTGCTGGTTGTGGCCTTCATCGCGCTTCGCCTGACGAGTGGTTAACCGGGCATTACCATCTGAGTGAGTGTTATGTAAATCAGGAGAAGCGTTTTGGCAAACCAGAACGAGGTGCAGGAGAAACTACGACTGGGCATTGAGGCCGCGCGGCGTGGGGACAAGCAGGCGGCGGAGATGCTGCTGCGGCAGGTTGTCACCGCCGACCCGCGTAACGAACTGGGGTGGATGTGGCTGGCCTCGGCAGTTGAAAGCGTCGAGGAACGTCGCGCCTGTCTGGAACGGGTGCTGCGTATTAACCCGGATAACACACGCGCGCAGGAAGCCCTGCGGCGGTTGGGCGGGGGGGCTGCTGCGCCGCGCCCTGCCCGCCGCGCCACCCCGCGCCCCACAGCAGAGGCCACCACCGAGCGACTCGCCAGCAGGCTAAGCGGGATTGCGCCAATCATCATCGGCGCGCTGGTGGTGGTGGCGATTATCGGCGCGCTGGTTTTCGGCGCGGTGTTCACCCAGCAGGCGAACATCTTCAACCCGCCGACAGAAGTTGACCCCGAACTTGCCGCCGCTGCCGCCTTTAACCCTAGCGCCACCCCCTCCCCTGACCCCGCGACCTTTACCGACACGCCCACGCCGTTCCGGGTGATTGTCACGCTTGACCCAGCGCAGGCCGACCTGCCGCCGACGTTTACGCCGACCTTCACGCCAGAGCCGAGCGCCACAGCATCGCCCACCGCGACCCCGCTGCCCCTTTCCACTTACCGCCTGCTCTATACCAGCATGGTTATCGGCGAGGCGCAGGCCGACCTGTACGAAACGCTGGGCGATGGCACCGAAGATCAGCGATTGGCTGGCAATCTGTTCGATGTCGTCTACGACCCATCCGGGCGACGGGTGGCCTTTGTGCGCGAAGTCACTGTTGGCGGCGGTGAAGAAGGCGACGCACCGCGCAGCGCCACCGAACTGTTCATCGCGCCTGTGGATGACCTGAGCGACGCGCGGCAGATTACCGACCTGGGCAGCACCATCTCGCGCCCCACATGGGCACCGGACGGCATCCAACTGGCCTTCAGCAGCGACTTCGACGGCGACGAGGAAATCTGGGTGATTACCGAGGACGGCGAGAACCTGCGCCAGCTTACCGTGAACGAAAGCATTGACCGCGACCCGGCGTGGTCGCCCGATGGCCGGACGATTATCTACGCTTCTGATCAGGACACCCCCGGCCTGACCAAAATCTTCAGCATCAGCGCGACCGGCGACGACGAGCCGGTGCGGCTGGGGGTGCTGGGCAGCAGCAGCTTCGCGCCGCGCTGGTCAAGCGATGGCCGCCTGATTACCTTCGTCAGCGATGAACAGGGCGACAGCGACATTTACACGATGAGCGCCAACGGCGAAAACCCGCGCCTGCTGACGGCGGGGGACGGCGAGGCCGAAGACCGCGCCCCGGTCTTTACGCCGGACGGCTTGTGGGTGAGCTTCGTCTCTAACCGTGAAAGCGAGAACTTTCAGGTATACATGGTGAACATCAGCGGGACGGAGATTCAGCGCGTGACCGACAGCGACCGCGACGATCAATCGCTTGATGTTTTCCCAGCGGCAAACCTGCGTCTGGCCCCGCCGACCCCGACGACGGAAACATCGGAGTGAGCGGCAGATAAATACTTGTACCAGAGGACTTGATAGTGAGCGAACAAAGGGACGTAAACGAATTACTGCGCGAGGGCATTGAGGCCGCACGCGGGGGAGACAAAGCCGCTGCGCGGGCGTTGTTCGAGCAGGTGGTGGAGCAGGACGAAAACAACGAGCGCGGTTGGTACTGGCTGGCCTCTGTCGTGGAGACAGACGAGGAACGGCGGGTCTGTCTGGGTAACGTGCTGGTGATTAACCCCAACAACGAAAAAGCGCGTAAGCTGATGGACAGGCTGGAGGCCAAAAAGCGCGAGCAGGAGGCCGAGGAGGAAGTGATCCCCGGCGTATCGCGCCGCCAGCTAACGCTGATTGTGGGCGTGGGCGGCGGTGTGGTGGTGCTGCTGGCGCTGATTGTGATCGCCCTCATCGTCGCCAGCAACAACGCCCGTAATGCCGAGATCGCCGCGCAGACGCGCATCGCGCAGGAGATTACCAACACCGTCGAGGCCGGTATTGTGCGGCAGACGCAGGTGGCGGAAACACAGGCGGCCATCGCCACCTTCACGCCGACCCTGCGTCAGGTGTCGCCGCTGCCGCCCACCTTCACCCCCACCGCGACCGAACCGCCCGTCGAGGGCCAGGTTGCGCTGCCGCCGCCGCCCAACACCATCACCGGCACGCTGGCCGCATGGGGCGGGCGCGATGTGCTGGGGCTTTCTGATCAGGCGCTGCCGATCCTGACGATCAACTTGCCGACGCTGGAGCAAACGCAGGTCGGCACAGAATATGGCCGAGAGACGCGCTTTTCAGACAGCCCTGGTCGAGTGATTTACACGCGCTACTTCGCGCCGACCTTCAGTTACGGCGTTGAAGAAGTCAACGTGAACGGCACACAGTCCACCGTCACGCAGGATAACCCCACCGCCTACCAGCTTTCCGAGCCGGATCGCTGCCCGGCGGATAACCGCGTTACCTTTACCGCCATCGCCCAGCGTGAGGTGGACGTTGATAACCTGCAACTGGACAGGCCGCCGACGCAAATCTTCATCAGCGATGGGCAGAGCATCGCGGCCATCACCAACGACACGGCGACCTACACCGACCCCGCTTTCTCGCCGGACTGCTCGCGTATCGTGGCGGTGCGTAATGACATCAACAGCACCACCCCCGGCCCGGACATTGTGGTGATCGAGGTCGCCAGTGGCAGCTTCCGCCCGATTACGACCGACTTCACCACATTTGCAGAGCGCAGCCCGCGCTGGTCGCCAGATGGCGCGCAGGTGATCTTCGCCGCTGCCCCGGCGACCGACCCGGCCAATCATGACATTTTCGTGATTAACGCCGATGGCACGGGCGTGCCGCTCTCGCCCACGCGCAGCCCTGCCGATGAAATCCTCCCTGTCTACAGCCCGGACGGGCAGCATATCGCCTTCAGCAGCAATCGCGGTTCTGAAGCGAATGTGTACAACATCTTTATCTACAGCCTGGCCGACAGCCAGCTATATCAGGTCACAAACTCCGTACTGGAAGGTAACTTCTACGTCGGCGACTGGTGGCAGTAGCCGCCATCAGCCCCTCGATACACTTTTTCCTGCTCACCCCCCAATTATTCGGGTGGGCAGGGACTTATTTTTCAAAAATCATATAGAAATCCCACCATCGCAACATAATGACTGTAGACAAGGGGGTTACACCGCGAGGTCTGAGTTTTTAGAAAGTCGAGGGGCCAATGGCACACGTATCTTACGCCAGTGATGACGGACCCGCTGATTTCGAGCGCGAGAAAGCGCTGGTGGAGCAGTTAAAACAGAAAAACCCGGAAGCCTGGAAAGAATTTACCACCCAGTATCAGCCACGTTTGAAAAAGGCGATCCGTCGTTCACTGACGAAGTATCGCCTGCCGCTGGATCGTCAGGACGACATCGAGCAGAAAACGTGGGTTACAGTTATTCAGAAGCTCTATAAATTTGAACCTAAACAGCGGGACAGCCTCTACTACTGGCTTGTCACCATCCAGCGCAACCATGTACGCAACCTCTCGCGCGAGCCTATGCCAGTCAACATTGAAGAAACTACGGTAGAGGCAGAGGGAGAACTGCCCTCACATTTTCAGGTGGCTTCGTCTCATAACCCGGAGAGCGAGTTCATCAACGCCGAGAACCACCGTGAAATCTGGTCAGCGCTGGAGATGGCGCTGCAAACGCTGACCCCGCGTGATCGTGAGATCATGGTGGAGCGGCTGGTCTACAAAAAAGAGGTCGAGGCGCTGGCGAATCTCTACAAGGTAAAACCGCAGACGATCTACCAGATTACCGCCAACGTAAAACGCAAAATAGCCAACTATCTGTTGGCATCTGAACTTTTTCTGAGAGTTTACAGTGATCGGACCGGCAAGGAGTCTAAGCAATGGAAAAAATAAGCATCTTCGATGACTTATTTGATCGCGGACATTCAGGCAATGTAGATGACCTGCTGGCGCTTATTCTACCTGCCGAGCCGCCAACCCCTAACAGCCCGACAGCGTTCAACCTGCTGGCGAACTTTCTGGGCGCGCGGCTGGCGAACCAGGGCTGGCTGCCCGCTGATGTAGCCCAGCGAATGCAGGTAAAGCCGGAGCTTGTTCATGCCCTGCTCAACGGTTCGCTGCCAGAGGCGCAGCTCACCGATGACCTGCTGATGCGGCTGGCAACGGCGATTGAGTACGAGCCGAATCCGCTGCGGATGATGCTGGGGCGCAAGTTCGACCGCACCGAGGACAACACAACCCCCGCCGAGCCGATAGCTGAACAGGCAGACGCAGACTTTGAAATTGACCCGGAAGTGGTTTTCGAGGTGCTGCAGGAAGAAATTGAGGAGCATTTAGACCAGCTCACCAATTTGCTGGAACACTTGCAGCAGGGCTATCATGAAAACGCGCATCAGAATTCGCACCGTGCCAGACAGCAGGAATTCTTCATCAAGCAGGTTGAGATGGTGATGAGCCTGACACGTCATCAGTTTGATGTACGCATTATCGAGATTCTGGCCGAGAACCTGAAAGCGGTAGATGCCGACGGCAGCTTTTCATCAGGCCAGCGTCATCATCCAGATATACGGCGTATCATTCACTATATCGAGGAAAACATTACCTGAGAGATAAGGCATGAACCGGGCAAAGCGACAGGCGGGAGACTTCCTCCCGCCTGTTTTTGTATAACGTCCCCTTATGGCCGCTGCACAGAACGCTTTACGCGGACTTTTCCCACAGCGCCAGCCGGTTGCCCGATGGGTCAATGAACAACGCCAGCGACCCGAACCCCGGTACGTCCAGCCGGGGCATCAGAATCTTGCCGCCGTGAGACTTGATGCGCTGCACGTCAGTTTCCAGATCATCGCTGTCAATATACAGCAGCACCTCGCCCGGCGCGTACATGCCGCTCAGGCGGGTGAAGCCGCCGCCGATGCTGCCGGACTGAAAGCGCGTATACGGCACCGTTTCATCCGACTGGCCGCAGTCCCAACCGAAGACTTCTTTATAAAACCGGGCGGTATTTTGCTGGTCTACCGCCGGAATTTCAACATGAACGATAGAGTGTCTCACCATAACCTGGCCTCCTCATTGTAACAATAATTTTAGACCATTTGTTCGTAAAAGTCAATGCGACTCCCGCAAAATTGGGGGGATTTCGCGGCCTTGCGCCGCATGGCATGAACGTGCTACATTCACGCCGTGCGCCGAATATGCAGGCCAGCACACAGGAGGCCATTCGATGAAGTTTCGCCACAGCCAGCTTTACGCCACATACAGCATCGTCGCGCGCGACCCACAGACAGGCGATCTGGGCGTGGCGGTGCAAACGCACCAGATGAGCGTGGGCAGTATTGTTCCATGGCTGCTGCCGGGGGTGGGCGCGGTGGCGACTCAATCGCTGGTCAACATCAGCTTTGGCCCGGTAGCACTCCGCCTGCTGCGCGAGGGCTACGCGGCAGACAGGGTTATCGCCGCGCTGGTCGCCGCCGACGACAACCAGCACAGGCGGCAGGTCGCCGTCGTAGACGCGCAGGGACGCGCCGCCGCCCACACCGGGACAGGCTGCATCGCTTACGCCAGTCATCAGGTCGGCGCGGGGTACAGCGTTCAGGCGAATATGATGACCAAAAACACCGTCCCGGCGGCCATGGCACGCGCCTACGAAGCCGCCAGCGGTGATCTGGCGCAGCGGATGCTGGCCGCGCTGCAGGCGGCACAGGCCGAGGACGGCGACATACGCGGGATGCAGTCTGCCGGGCTGAAGGTCGTGCCGGGGGATGCCAGCCGCGCGGAGTGGGCATGGGTGTACGACCTGCGGGTGGATGAACACGAGAGGCCGCTGGACGAACTGGCGCGGCTGGTGCGGCTGCGCCACGCGCAACTGGTGGACGCACAGGGCTATACCGCGCTCAGCAGCGGCCAGCGCGACGAAGCCCTGCGTTTATGGTCGCAGGCGCGGGAACAAGCGCCAGAACTGGAAGAACTGGCTTTCTGGCAGGCGGTCACACTGGCAGACGAACACGACGACCCGCAGGCCGCCGCCGCGATTCTGCGCCCGGCGCTGGCAAACGACACCCGCCGCGCCGAATGGCTTGATCTTGTCCAGCGCCTCGCGGACTGTGGGCTGATGGAAAAGGCCGGCGCTGCCGAAGCGCTGTTGGCCCGGTTAAACGCCTGATTTCACGGCAGAAAGACAGCATCATGTCTCAATCGTCCCCTGTAACACCCAACCCGCGCCTTGTGCTGCCTGTCGCATTGGCTGCCGGCGGCGCGGCGGTGCTGCTCATCGGCTGGCGGCGCAGCCACAGGCAGCGCGCGCGCCGTTTCACGCTGGCAACCTATAACATGCAGGGCTACACAGACCGACTGGGACCGCTGATGGAAGTCATTCACGATCTGGATGTGGACATCATCGCGCTTCAGGAAGTGACCGAAGCCGCCGCCGAGCGCATCCGGGAGGAATTTGGCGAGGATTACCCCTTTATGGCGCTGCATCCACACACTGGCTATGCTGGACAGGGAGTCCTCAGCCGCTATCCCATCGAGGACAGCGAATACTGGCGGCGCGATATGGGCAACCAGCGCGTGGTGGTTCGCATTGGCAGAAAGACGCTGACGCTGTTTAACGTCCACCCCTGCACGCCGCTGACCGCCAGCTACGCCGCCCGCGAGTCGGAAATTACCGAACTGCTGGAGCGTGCCAGCAGTACCAACGGCGCGATGATTCTGACGGGCGACTTCAACATGGAAGAATGGTCAGAGGACTACGCCCGCATTCGCTCGCATTACGACGATGTGTATGTGCGGGCGGGGCGTGGGCGCGGTTATACCTTTCCGAGTTCGGTCGCGGGCATCCCGATCCTGTCGTGGTTCGCGCGGCCTATGGTGCGGCTGGACTACATCTTCTGTAACGATGAGATAAAGCCGCTTAAAGCGCGTGTCTGGCGGTATTCCGGCGGCAGCGACCATCGCCCGGTGCGCGCCCGCCTGCTGCTGAAGTAGCGATGCTCAAAATCCTGCTGCTCATGCTGGGGCTGGCACTGCTCCAGACCCCCACCCCCCAGCCCACCCTGCGCGTGCTGACCTATAACACGCACAACGAAAAACTGGCGCTAGAGCCGCTGCTGGCCGTGCTGCGCGAGGCCGACGCGGATATTGTCGCGCTTCAGGAAGCGCATTATGAGGCGGTCGCGGTCTTTCACGGCCTGCTGCTTTACCAGTACCCATACCAGACCGAGGTGGTCTTTGGTGACGACAACCAGACCATGCTCATGAGCCGCTACCCGCTGCTGACGGTGGAGCGCTGGCCGGGGGAGACGGTACAGATGCTGCGCGCCGAGGTGGACGTGAACGGCGTAAGCGTCGTGGTTTATAACGTCCACCCTTCCAGCCCCGGCAACACCCATTACGATACCACGCCGCGCAGCCAGCAGCTTGACCTGCTGCTGGAAGCCGCCGCCGAAGAAACCGCCCCGCTGGTGATCATGGGCGACTTTAACATGGAGGAATGGTCAGAGGATTACGCACGGCTCACCACGCGGTATACCGACGCTTTCCGCGCGCTGCATCCAGCAGACGAGGACGCAGGGTTTACCTATCCTGACTACACTTATCCACAGTCCCGGCGGAACGCGCGTCTGCCATCCTTCACGCCGCTGCTGCTGCGGCTGGACTATATCTTCCACAGCGCGCACTTCGAGACAGTAGCGGCGCTGGTCTGGCCGGACAGCGGCGGCAGCGATCACCGCCCGGTTTATGCCGAACTGCGCTTAACATCATAATTTTACGAAAGCGCGCGTCTGATGAACTCTACTATCTATTGGAGATGACATCGTGAAAAATAACCTAAACGACCCGCTGCGCGATCTGGCGCGGTCTTCGCTCGAATTTTTAGCGCGCTTTAACGCTACCGAGCAGTCACCAGAGCGTGTGACCGCGCATCTGGGCGTATTCCGTGAGGAAGTCGCGGAGTTTATCGAGGCGGCGCAGGACGGGACCAACAAAGACCACATCGCCGAAGAAGCCGCCGATGTGTTCGTCACGGTGATTAACGCCTGCTATGCGGCAGGGGTGGATATTGAACAGTTGGTTCAGCAGGTTTACGCGGTAGCGGCCAAGAATGACGCGAAAACGCACGAAACGCACATTGATCTGGACGGCAAGATTCGCCGTCGCCAGCCGCGTGAGGGCTAGGTTCTAACCCTGCTATTCTTCCTCATCATCCACAGACCGCGAAGCGCTGCCGGGGAACACCCATGCCAGTGCTTCCGGCAGGATGGCTTTAAACCCGGCAAGGCTGTGACCGCTGCCCACTTCCACAAACTGGTAAGCGACATCGCGCCGCCTGTGCAGGGTTTCCGCCAGTTGATGGGCGGGCTGTAGAAAGCGCCCCGGCAGTTCATAGCGCCCAACCGACTGAAAGATACGCAGCGGCAGCGTATCGGCCTGCTCGAACGAGGCAAGATAGCGGTTGATCTTCTCGTCCTCTCCCCCGCGCGAGTGCAGGGGCGGTGAAATCATGATGAGGTGGTTGAAGGCGACCGGGTTCATCAACGCGGCGTGAACCGCCCCCGCCGCGCCGATGCCGACCCCCGCCACGCCCAGTTCCAGCGGGTCAACGCGGTAGTTGGACTGGATGAAGGGCAGCAGCTCGGTCAGCAGAAACAGGTAATGGCGATCATTGGCGGCGAACTCGCGCGTGCGTTCTTCCTGGCTGCCGCTTTGCAGCATGGCGATCAGCGTGGGCTGCATCCGGCCATGCTTGATAAGTGCGTCGGCCATATACGGGATTTGCAGCGGCGTGATGCCCCACTGTCCGTCCAGCACAATCAGCAGCGGGTATTCGTTGTCGCCTTCCGGGTCATAGCCGGGCGGCGTGTAGACATTGAGGCGACGCTGGGCAAAGTTCAACTGGCGGCTGCTGATAATATGCTCGTGCAGCGTCCCGCGCGGGACGGCCTTCATGCTTTCCCAATCAGGGAAAGGCCGCGCGTCGGGCATCCGCAGCACCGAGACGTTGACCTGCGCGGTTTGCATCCGCAGCGGGTTCAGCGGGTCAATCTGCCAGTGGCGCAGCATCCGGTTCACAAGGTCGGGTTCGGCCTTCAGCGGGGTCATCGGGTCGTCAATCGCCAGCAGGTAATCAAGCAGGTCGTCGTGTTCAAAGGTCAGGGTTACGTACCAGAGTGATGTCCCTTCCAGATGAATCATGCGGGCAAAAGGCGGGTCGCCCTTGATGGTGTCCAGGTTGACGGCGGCGCTGCGTGTGGCTGCGCGGTTCCAGGCAAACGTGGCGCGGTTGCCATTGATCCACGGCCATACCGTGCGCTCGCGCAGCAGGTCGTCTACCAGTGTCTGGCGTTGTGCGTCGTCGTTCGTCTGGACAGCATCGCGCAGAAAAGCCTCAAAACTCTCCCACCCCGGCATCGGTCGCTCCTTATGGTTGATTTTAGAAGCACTGAATATCCCGATTATAGCAGCGAAAGCCCTGACTTGCCTCAATCCAACGCTAATAGCATAATTAGGATTGCGTCACCTGTGCCGGACACTTAAGGAGTCTGTTGTTGTCTATTGTCAAAGGCTTTCGGATTGTTATGTTGCTGTGGTGTGTGAGCATCGCTGCCTGTTCTGGCGATACAGAGCCGCCAGCGGCGACCCAGCCACCCCCCACTACTGAACCAACCAATGTTATAGAGAGCGAACCCACCGCCGAAACAACGGCGGAGATCATTGAGCAGGACACAGAGGCCGCCGCGCCAGAAACCAACAGCGCGCCAGCCACCCCGACGGCAGAAATCGCCGCGCAGGCCGTCGCTGTGGCAGAGACGGCCACGCAGGTCAACGCTGAGGGACAGCCGGTGAACGCCGAGGGCGTGCCGCTGGTCGCCCGCGTCAACGGGATTGAGATCACCCAGACCGAGTTCGAGCAGGCGCTGGCACGCAGCCAGTTACAGTTTGAAGCGGCAGATATGCAGGCGCTGCGCGAGTCGGTCCTCAACAGCCTGATCGAGCAGGCCGTGATTGAACAGGCCGCCGCCGAGCAGCAGCTTACCGTGACCGATGCGGAAATCGAGGCCGAGTACCAGCTTAACCGCGAACTGGTCCCTGATGACGCGGCATGGCAGCAGTGGCTGGCCGATAACCAGTACACGGACGAAGCCTTCCGCCACAGCCTGCGCGACGCGCTCATCACCGGGAAAATGCGCGACGCGATGACGCAGGACATGCCGGAAAACGTGATGCAGGTACACGCCCGGCACATTCTGGTCGCTACGGAAGCAGAAGCCAACCAGGTTCTGGAACGGCTGAGCAACGGCGAGGAATTCGCCTCGCTGGCGGCCAGCCTGTCGCAGGACGTGACCACGCGCGAACAGGGCGGTGATCTGGGCTGGTTTATTGATGGCGAACTGTGGGAACCCGCGCTGTCGCAGGCGGCGTTTTCGCTGGAGCCGGGGCAAATCGCTGGCCCTGTCCCGACACGGCTGGGTTATCATGTGGTGCAGACGCTGGAACGCGGCGACCGACCGCTGCCCGAAGAAAAGCGTTTTCTGCTGGCGCAGATCACCTTTGAGCGCTGGCTGCAAGGGGCGCTGTACAGCGCGGAGATCGAGCGTTTTGGGGCATAATTTCGTATTGACTGGGGGCATGTAATGGGTCGAGGCAGCGCGCGCATCTATAATTTCATCAGCATCATTTTTCTGGTACTTTCGGCGCTGTGGATTGTGTTTGTCATCTCACGGCTTTTACAACCTCCGCCCGCGCCGCAGGACGTAGGGGTGCTGCCAACGGCGGTCGTGCTGCCCACCCTGCCGCCGACCAACACCCCGCTGCCGACCGAAACGCCGACGGATACCGTCACGCCAACGCTGACCGTCACGCCGTCGGCCACCGCGACGGAGACGATCCCGGCGACAGCCTCGCCGACGATCACCGATACACCGGGGGCGACGGCCACCCCCAGCGATACGCCAACGCTGCCGTTCACCTTTACGCCGACGCTGACCGAAACGCCAAGCGGGCCAACCGAGACGTTCACCCCCTCGCCGCCGCCGTTCCCGTTTGACCTGCGGAACAACGAGGTGGTCTTTACGGCCAACTTCGCCAATACCGCCGGGTGCGCGTGGCAGGGTGTGGCCGGGCAGGTGTTCGATATGCAGGGCAACCCGCTGCTCATCGGCCTGCGGGTGCATATTTACGGCGGACCGGATAACTTTGACCGCTACGTAGACACCGGCTCGAACTCCAATTACGGCCCGGCAGGCTGGGAGCAGCCGCTTGGGAACACCATCAACACCGGCATTTACTATGTGCAGCTTGAGTCGGCGGGCGGCACGCCTGTGTCACAGGCCGTGCAGGTCAGCTTTCCGGGGGACTGTAACCAGAATCTGGCGCTGGTGAACTTTATCCAGAACCGACCGTTGTAATGCCTGACCTCACCCCGACCCCCTCTCCATTCTCAATACATGGAGAGGGGGCTATCAAAGTTTTGAGATGAGCGACGAAAAAAACACCGACAGCGACATCCGGCGCGTGAGCCGGAAAGACCAGAAGCCGCGCATTGATACGGGCAAGCTGGTCTTTCCGCCGGAAAATCTGCCGCAGGAAGCGACACCTCCCCCCCCATCCCCCTCTCCGTTAACCAGAGAGGGGGAGCAAACCGAGGATCGCTATCCGCCCGTGAACCCACTGGCCGAGCCGCCCGCGCCCGCCGCGCCGCCACGCCGGGCAAAACCCCGGCGCACCCGCTGGTACAACATCGGCACGGTGTTCTTCGTGCTGGCCGGGCTGGGGACGCTGGTCTATTACACGGCCATCGCGCTCAACCCCTATACGCCGCTCAACCCGTTTCCGCCGTTTACGCCTGTGCCGATCATCATCACCACCACGCCGCTGCCGCCCACCGCGACCATACCGCCAACGGCCACCCTCACGCTGACCGCGCCGCCCACCGGGACGTTTACGCCGCTGCCAGCACAGGCGCTGCCCACCCGCCCGACCTTCACGCCCGCGCCGTACCCCTTCACCATCTCCAACGAAGGCGTGCTGTATGAGCGCAACCTGACCGATGAAGGCTGCGACTGGGTGAGTATTGCCGGGTCGGTACGCGGGCTGAACAACGAAATCCTCAATGGCTATGGCGTGCGTATCGAGGGCGAAGGCGTGGACGAGACGATTTACACCGGGGGCGCGGACTCACTGTTCTTCGAGCCGGGCGAGTTTGAACTGCTGCTGGGCGATACGCCAGCCATCGCGCCGTACACGGTGACGCTGCTCAGCCCGGAAGGCGAAACGCTGTCCGAGGGCTATCTGGTCGTGACCAGCGACCAGTGCAGCCAGAACGTCGCGGTGATTAACTTCGTGCAGAATCGCGCGGTGGAGCAGTAAGGTTCAAACTGCCTGCCAGACCTCCTGAAGCGCTTTGTAGCTGAGCAGCACAATCCCTTCCTGCTCAATCACGGCGCGCGCTTCGGGGGATAGCAGAAAGTCAAGGTCTGCCTGTCGTACAGGCGCGCCAGCGGGTTCTATGGTCAGCAGCTCCGCGTTGGCAAGGCCGGGATGCACCGCCCACTCGCTCAACCCGGCGGGCAGTTCGCGCAGCAGGCGGGCATACAGGGCTGATTTTCCGGCGGTCGCCAACTCGTAACTGTCCAGAAAGTCATAATCATTGCAGGGTAAACTGTGCTTCTGCACCTTTTCGATGAGCAGGCGCTCGCGCACCCGCAACGCCAAACCGTATTCCCGCGCCAGTTTGAACATCACATCGAAAAGCTCAGGCCGCCGGGCGATGCGGATAGAATGCCAGTCCAGATGGGTCGGCTTCAGGTTGGCTGCCAATACCGTTTCGATCTGCGCGCGCCACTCAAGTTCCAGTTCGTCCAGCCGGGCTTTCGCCAGAAATTCCGCGACACGATCCGAAGTATAAAAATGGCCGATTTCGTCCACCAGCGAGGACACCCTGTCCACGCAGGTGAGCGGCCTCCAGCGATAATGGGCGCTGTCACCGAGGGCGGTCAGATGCACGCCGAAGGGCAAGGCCGGGTTTTCGGCAAGCAGTTGCATGGCGTGGTGCGCCCACGCACAGGGAACCATCAAGGTTGTGGAGCAGGTCACGCCTTCGGTGAGGGCGCGGAAGATCGCCGTGTTGGCCGCATGGCACATCCCAAAATCATCGGCGTTGATGATGAGCAGGCGCGCGTCATCGGGGTATCCCAACAGCCTGTTGGTCTGGCCTTTGTACGATTGCCTCATGCTTCTAACCCCCTGCGCCTGTCGCATCTTCCCCGCGCGGCGTGATTATACCCCTAAAGCCAGCCCGCGCCGGGTTAGGCACGCGCAAAGCCTAACTGTGCTATACTGAGTTTTGACTTTCATTACCGTGAATGTGTCCTGAACGCCGATGATTGAAAACCCCGTCAGCCTGGCAAAGATTACATGGTCAGACCCGCGCACAGGCGAAACCCGCGAATACGTGCTGACCGAAGGCGCGACCGCCTCTATTGGCCGCCTGGAAACTAACGATATCTGGATACCAGAGCAGCATGTCTCGCGCCAGCACGCCGTCATCAACTACCGTAACGGCATCTTCATGATTACCGACCTCGGCAGCGCGAACGGCACGTTCATCAACGACAAGCAGTTAGACGCGCCCTTCCCGCTCGCCAGCGGCGATGAGATTCGGCTGTATGTGCCGGTGCTGAATTTTTCGGCAGCGGTCAGCGCGGAAGATGAGCGCATCGCGCAGGAAAGCGGTCATTACATCACCGCGACCACCAACACCGGGCGCGGCAAGCTGGTCATCACCACAGGCATTCAGGAAGGGCAGGTGATCCCCCTGCTCATCAAGAAGGTGACTGTCGGGCGGGCTACCAGCAAGGCGACATGGGAGATCGCGCTGCAAGACCCTTCCGTCTCGCGCCCACACGCGCAGCTAGAGCTGATTGACAGCGTGTGGGTTATCACTGACTTAGGCAGCGCCAACGGCACGATCGTCAACGGCGTGCCTGTCCACGATAAAGGCCGCGCCCTGCGCGATGGCGACATCATCGCCTTCGGCGCGACGCTGGTGCTGTTCCGGGGCGGCTGACTCAGCAGCATACAACTGCCTCGGCAGACACGGCGGGGGCAATAATGAGGGGGTACTTCACAAGGCTTGTCATCGTCAACGCCGTGATCTGCGCCATCTTCGGCGCGGTGTTCGCCACCCCTATTGGGCGGCTTGAGGTTGGCCTTGTCGCCGCGCTGCTGATGGTAGGCTAGGCATGGTGTGGGCAACTTCGTCAATTACAGGCCGACTGCACCAAAATACTGACGCAAGATGACAGCCTCTATGCCTTATGCTGACAGTCGTACTTGCGCATTACTCAATCTCCCTAGAAGACGACTTTGTGAACACCGATGCCACGGCAGCAACGAATTTCCCAATAGTGGAAGGATGGATCAGCCAATCATGAATGAGCAGATGACCAAAGAAAGTTTGTTACAAACGCTGCGTGAAAAACGTGCGGAATGGGACGCTGCGCTGGCCGAAATCCCGGAAGCGCACATGACCGAGCCGGGCGCGGCAGGCATCTGGTCGGTCAAGGATATTGTCGCTCATATCAACTACTATGAACGCTGGATGGCTGACCGGATGCACGAGGAACTACGCGGCGAAAGCTACACACCAACTCCAATGGATATGATGCATTTCGAGAAACGCAACACGTTGATTTACGAGCAATACCGCGACCAGCCTCTGGACGAGGTATTGGCCGAATCGCGGCGCGGGTTTGAGCGAATTATTGAAGCGGTGCAGGCGCACAGCGAAGCCTTCCTGACTGAGCCGCATCTATTCGAAGGCGCGCCCCAGCCTGTCATTATCTGGAAGATGCTCCGCAGCGAGGTCTATGATCACTACGCGCAGCATATCCCCTCGCTTAAAGTATGGGCAGCGGCACATTCTGAATAAGTATCATCTATCGCGGGGGTGCGAGAGTCTATGCCTCTCCCCTGCGATGGGCTTACGGCGCGACGTTCTCCACGTCTTCGCCCGCCAGCAGCGCGGCCAGCCAGTCGCGCACAGTCACACCGTTGGTTTCCAGCGTGTAAAACTCCGGGCGCGGCAGGATGGTGTGCAGGCTGCCCGGTGCGGTGTAATAGCGGAAGTTCGGCGCTTCCTCGGCCAGCATGGCGACGCTTTCCGAAATGCCGGAGAGGGCATCGGCCTGCGTGCCGCCCATGAGCGTGTAGAACAGCACCTGCGTGGAGTCCTCGGCGGTTGTAAACTGCGCCAGCGTGTTATCCGGGAAGGCGCGGGCGGTCGTGATGTAGAGCCAGTTGGTAAACGACACGTCCGGCAGTTCTTCGCCCTCGCGCAGCGTTTCGGAGAAGTTCTCCGACAGCCCCCACACGGCGATGTCTTCCTCGCCCACCGCCGTCAGCAGCCCGACAAAGCCATCGCCTAGTTGAATCACACGCGCATCGTCGTAGTTCGCCATGATGTCGGCGGTGTGGAAGATCGAGCCGACGCTGCCCGCGCTGCTGCCTGTGACAAAGACCTGCGCCGGGTCGTCGAAGTTCTCGTACACCCAATCCAGCACCGCGCGGGTGTTGGTGTAGCCGTGATGCTCGATGGTCACGCTGTCGCTGTACTGCACCGTCTCCGCCCCGGTGTAGACATCTCCGGTGCAGTACGGCAGGAACACGACGTTGTAATCGGCCACCGGGTTAGCCGGGTGATCGAAGTCGAACAGGCCGCTGCTGTAAGCCTCGTCGTCCGTCACTGTCGAGTCAAACATGGCGCTGCCGCCCGCGACATTACACATAAAGGTGTTCCAGCACGCCCCGCCGCCCTGAAAATAGATCAGCAGGTTGTCGCTGTCCTGTACCGGGCGCACGAAAAAACTGTAGGGCGTGCCTGTCGCGCAGGTGGTTTCGCCGCCGGGTTCCAGCGTGTTCCAGACACCCGGCTCCAGTTCCGCCAGCGCGGGCAGGTCGGGCTGGGCAGCGGCGGGCAACACCCCAAGCGCTAAACATGCCAGAAGCAGGCTCATCAGATAAACACGGCGCATCATCTCACCTCCACAAAACTATGTCCCCGGCACGCCGATGGGCGCGAGGGGCGTGCCATCCACGCCAATACCGGGTGTTCCTACGGGTGTCCCCTGTTCACAGATCATCTGCGCGCTGTCACGCTTGGCGCTCACGCCGCCATCGGCGAAGATGGTCAGCGCGTTCTGGTACTGGCTCGCGCCGGAGCAGTAATCCCCGCCCGCCACCAGCGCATCGCCATAAGCGACGTACTGGCCGAACAGAAGCTGCGACGTGTCGAGGTAGTTCGGCCCGGCAAGCTGGATCACCTGTCGTAAGGCGCTGATGGCGACGTTATAGTTGGTGCCAACCGCGCCCGCCGCCGTCAGGTAAAGCGTGGCAACGTCACGCTCGAAGCGCAGTTCGCTCTGGCCGGGCAGGCCGAACTGCTCCGCGCGGTCTACCAGCAGCACCGCCTCGGCCAGACGGTTGCCTGTGCGGAACAGGTTGAGCGCGCGGGTGCTGAGCGCTTCCAGCATAAGCGAGCGCACCGCTGTGGCTTCGTAGTTGGGGTCAATGCGGATAATCGCGTCCAGCAGATCAATGGCATCCTGATACTGCGCCTGCGTAACGGCGGTACGCGCCTCCTGCAGCAGCGCGGCCAGATCAAACTCGCCGTTGGTCGTTTCAATGACGATAGTAGGTTCGGCGGTCGCGGCCTGCGTCACCTCAACCGCCTGCGTAGGCAGCGCGGTGGCTTCCACTGTTGGGGTCACTGTCGGCTGGACGCTGAGATAGAGCGCGGTCGCCGTGACCGCGAGTTCGCCCGCGTTGGGTACGCCGAGCGTCGCCAGATATTCCACCCGCGCCCGCAGCATGACCGTGTTGCCGCTGTCGAGGTCGTTGGGAATCAGGTTCAATTGTTCCCCCACGCGGGCGCTCTGGGTGGCTGTGGCGTTCTGCTGGGCGGTGCGCTGGCCGCTTGTCCAGCCCGCCGCGCCAGAGAGCAGCACAATCACCAGCGCGATCAACAACCCGCCCGCGCCGATCACGCCCGGCAGCAGGCAGCCCGCCCCACGACGCGGCGCGGCTTCGTCCGCCATCGGGTCAATCAGCGTGACCTTCCGCGTGGAGGGCGGGGTATCGAACGGAGAACGGGGTTTGGTATCTTCCGGTAAGCTCATGAATATCTCGTCTCACTGCCTTGCAAACGCGGCCACATTATAGCGGAGGGGTCTGGCGGCGTATAGCGTGGTTGGTGGTGGTGGCGGATCGTCAAAAGCGAAAAGATTTAACGCAAAGGCGCATATAGTCGTCAGTCTACAGTCCTCAGTTAAAAGCTAAAAACACAACGCAAAGACGCAAAGGCGCAGAGAATTTGATTTTGAACCGCCAGGATACAACCCTCACCCCAAGCCCCTCTCCCTTGTGGAAACGGTGGACATGTGTCCCTATTTTGGGGTTAGGGTTTAGGAGGGGTGTTGCTGCGCTGGATGCTTGCAGGTATTTTCTGTTATGGACGGGATATAAGGCTCGTCTGTAACTGTCCTTAGTCATATGTAGGGGCGGGTTTGAAACCCGCCCGTGACACCTCACCCCGCCCGGCCTGCGGCCATACCTCGGCGGGAGGGTCACAGACCCTCCCCTACGCATAACGACGGACACGCCGTTGCGCGTCCCTAC
>CAZJSU010000051.1:18918-29945 GCA_964548765.1 uncultured Anaerolineaceae bacterium | reverse complement strand
GCCAGGCGGGGTTAGGTTTCACGGGCGGGTTTCAAAGCTGCCCCGCCACGCTGATAAAAACCATGCTATACTGTCAGCAGCGTACGCTAAACGCTTAGAAAGCTGGTTTGTCATGGACAATCGGAAACTGCTGGCACGTCCTCCCTGCTAATTCTCACGGACAGCCTTAAGGCAGACTAACCCCCCGGCCCTCTGGGCCTGTTTTGCGTTCATTCCGTTTCGCCGAAAACCGACTCCCGACGACCTCGATGGTGCCTGACGCTGCTCAACGTCTGGTACGCGCGGCTGTGCCCGCGCGCCTCCTGCCTGTTTTGTCTCTATCCACTACGCCGATACGACAAAACAGGAGGAAAAAAATGGAAATCATCCGGGGTAAGCACACCTCGTTTATGGACTCGCCCGCGCTGGCGGCGGAAACCGCCGCTTACGGCAGCGTTCACGTGGACATCGGCACCGGCGATGGCCGCTTCGTGCGCCACATCGCCCAGACCCACCCGGCGGCCTTCGCCATCGGCATAGATGCCGCCCGCGAAAACCTGCGCGAAGTCTCGCGCCGTGCGCCGTCCAACGCGCTCTATGTCATCGCCCGCGCGCAGGCGCTCCCCGCCGAACTGCACGGGCTGGCCGCGCACGTCACGGTCAACTTTCCGTGGGGCAGCCTGCTCGACAGCCTGCTGGCCGATGATCCCGCGCTGCTGGATAGCCTGCACGCTATCATGCGCCCACAGGCCGCGCTTGAGGTGCGCCTCAATGCCGGGGCGCTGGCCCAGGCGGGCTGGCCGCTTGAGGAAGGCGCTGCCCGCGTGCGCGAGGTGCTGGCGATCAACGGCTTCGCTGTACGGGCGGTCGCCAGCATGACCGCCCGTGATCTGCGATCATGCCCGACCACGTGGGCCAAACGCCTCGCCTTTGGCCGCGACCCGCGCGCGGTCTACCTGCGCGCCGTCAAGGGCGCGATCATGGCCCACAGCGCATAAAGCATTGAGCGCCACCCTGTAGGGACGCGCTGCTGCGCGTCCGCCGCCGAGATGTGTAGGGGAGGGTCTGTGACCCTCCCGCATCCCTATCCCTATCCAACCTCTCCCCTGTCTCTCAGCAAGTATTTATCCTGTTCCGGCTAGAATAGCCTTTGCTGAGAAGAAGGAGAAAGAATGAGCGCAGAGCAAACGCACGAAGTCGAGTTTTCGCTGTTCGCGCCCTACAACGAAGAAGTCGCGCTGATCGGCAGTTGGAACGACTGGCAGCCCACGCCTATGCAGAAGGACGAGCGCGGCCACTGGCGCGCGACTGTCCCGCTGGCCGACGGCACTTACGAATACAAGTTTCTGGTCAAATCACTCAGTTATTTTATGCCCGGCCAAACAGCCGCCGTTTTTGATCCCTACGCCACGCAGATCACGCTGGATGCTGATGAGAATTCGCTCATTACCCTGAAGGACGGCCAGCGCGTCATCACCACCTACCAATGGCAGCATGACGACAAGCCGCTGCCCGACAATCACGAACTGGTCATCTACGAGCTGCACGTCGGCGACTTCAGCGGCGGGCTGGGCGACGAGCCGCGCGAGGGCAAGCGTAAAGGCCGCTTCATAGATGTCATCGAGAAAATGGACTATCTGGCCGACCTCGGCATCAACGCTATCGAACTCATGCCCGTGAAGGAATTCCCCGGCGAGCGTTCGTGGGGCTATAACCTGCGCAGCCTGTTCGCGGTCGAGAACAGCTACGGCACGCTCGACGACCTCTGCCGTCTGATAGACGAAGCGCACGGGCGCGGCATCCGCGTTATCGTAGACGGCGTATATAACCACAGCGAGTCCGAAGCGCCCTTCACCAAAATTGATTTCGCTTACTGGTATCACCAAGAAAACCCCGACCCGCCGCAAATGCAGTGGGGGCCGAAGTTCAACTACTACCATCACGACACCAATCTCGATGTCTGGCCTGCCCGCCAGTACGTGCTGGATTCCATCATGTTCTGGATTGACATATTTCACATTGATGGCATCCGCTTCGACGCGACAGCCGCCATCAACAATTATGAGTTTCTTGGCTGGCTGCAAACGCAGATTTACCAGAAGATCGGCAGCATCAAGCCATTTATCACCATCGCCGAACACAGCCCACAGGACCCCACCATTACCGGCGTGGATGGCCCGCTGGACGCGGCGTGGCACGAGCATTTCATGCATCAGGCGATGGCGACCGTGTTGGGGCAGGCGCGGGATGGCCGCGAGCCGTACAGCATTGACGGCTTAATGAGCGTGATGGACGCGCGGTTGGATGGCTTTGGCAGCGCCGAGGACGTGGTGAATTACCTCAACAATCACGATCAGGATCGTATCCTGTGGCAGTTGGGCGAACATGCGAAGTGCTTCGGCGATGCCGCCTTCCGCCGCAACAAGCTCGGCGCGGCGCTGCTGCTTACCTCACCCGGCAAGCCCATGCTCTGGATGGGCGAGGAATTCGGCGAGAGCGCCCCCAAGACCACCGACTACCAACCGCTGGACTGGGCGCTGCTGGCGAATGATCGCAACAACGACCTGCGTAACTATTACAAAGGGTTGATCCACCTGCGTAAGCACACGCCCGCCTTTCACGGCGACCACATCGAGCTAATTATGCGTGACGACGAGCGCGGGATTTTCGCGTTCAAGCGCTGGAACGACGAGGGGAACGTCGCGGTGATCGCGGCCAACCTGCACGACAGATACGCGGGCGAGTTCACCGTCGCCAACGCCGGGCTGGAAGACGGCACATGGCACGAGTATCTGGACAACTACGACAATCACGTACAGGGCGGGGCGCTGCGCGACACGCTGGCCGAGAGCGAGGTGAAGGTTTTTATCAAGGTGTAGGTTTTAGCGGGCGGCGGCCTAATCCAGATGCTCGCCGCCGTTGACGTGCAGCACCGCGCCTGTCACGAAGTCCTCGCGGGCGAGGTACGCCACCGCCCGCGCCACATCGTCCGCGTCGCCTGTCCGTCGCAGCGGCAGCCGCTGGCCGACCTTCGCCCAGTCCGCGTCGCTCATGCTGCGCCCGGCGGGCTTCATCACCGGGCCGGGGATCACCGTGTTCACGCGAATATCCGGCCCCAGGCTGGCCGCGCTCACCTGCGACAGCGCCAGCAGCCCGGCCTTGCTGATGCCGTGATGCGCATAATCCGGCCACGGCTCCAGCGAACCCCGGTCGCCAATGTTGACAATCACGCCGCCGGGTGGGTCGTTCTGGCGCATCAGCGCTGCCGCCGCCTGCGTACACAGGAACGGGCCGGTCAGGTTAATCGCCAGCGTCTCCTGCCATTCTTCCAGCGTCACCTCCAGAAGCTGGCGCTTCTGAAAATTGGACGCGCTGTTGACCAGGATGTCCAGCCTGCCGAAATGCTCCTGCACCCCGGCGAAAATCTGCGCCACGCCCTCCGCCGTGCCGATGTCTGCCTGCACCGCGAAAGCGTCCACCCCCAGCGACTTGGCATCCTGCACCGTGCTGCGTGCCGCGTCAGCCGATGAGCTGTGGTAATGCACCACCACATGCGCGCCGCACCGCGCCAGTTCGAGCGCGATCGCCCGCCCGACACGATGCGCCGAGCCTGTAACCAGTGCTACTTTGTCCGTCAGGTCTGCCTGCATCGGACAGTCCTTTGCCTAATAGCCAGTGATGGGGACAGTCAGCAGGAACAGAACCGAGGCCGCCATAACCAATGCCGGTATCACCAGCGCGATGGTAAAGAGGCGGCTGTCTTCGCGCAGGTGCATGTAATACGCCACCACCAGCAGCCCTTTGACGAAGGCCAGACTCAGCATCAGCGGGATGGTCAGAAAGCCGCGCGGCATCTCTGCCAGCAGCACCTCAATCAGCGTAAACACCGCCAGCGCGCCGAACACCACCGTGTAAATGCCGCCCGGCACGGTGACTTCCCGCCCCAGCACCAGCACCGTATCATGGTAATCCGCCGTGTGCGGGGTGCTGGTGTCTTCGGCCAGCTCATCGAAGGCTTCCTGCACAGCGGTCACGGCTTTATCAAAGCCCTCCACCACTGGCGATTCCTCGGCGAGGTCTTCCGCCGCTTCTGTAAAGTCCACCAGCGCGTCGGGCTGAAGCTCGCCCGCTGCTCCCAATTCCTCGGCTTCGTCCGGCGTATATTCCGGCGTGGCCTTCACAGGCTTGCCCGTTTCCGCGTCGTGCAGCGTCTGGCTGTCTTTGGTCATCTTGTGTTCTTCGTCGGCCATCGTGCCTGCTCCCTAAACAAGGTAAATGATCGTGAACAGGAAAATCCACACCACGTCCACGAAATGCCAGTACAGGCCAAAAATCTCCACGCCCAGGTAATTCTGCGCGTTGTAATAACCGCGCCGGGCGCGTAGCACGATCCGCACCGCCCACAGCACGCCGATGATGACGTGCGCGCCATGGAAGGCGGTCGGTGCGTAGAAGCGCATTCCCCAGTCCGTATCAATGCTCAGCCCCAGATGCGCCAGTTCGCTGTACTCCACATATTGCAGCACGACGAACACCGCGCCCATAATCGCCGTCAGGCCGATCCAGCGTACCAGCCCGTCCTGATCGCCGCGCTTGATGGCGCGCAGCCCCATCACCATCGCCCAACTGCTCGCCAGCAGCAGGAAGGTGTTCAGGCTGACCAGCGCGATCCCCAGTTCATCGTGTACCCGGTGAACGACCTCCGGGTAGTTGAAGCGGAACACGATATAGACCGCGATCAGCGTGCCGAAGATCACCACTTCCGAGGCCAGATAAAGCCACATGGCGAACTTGGCGTTTTCAATCTGCTTTTTATCCGGGATCGTAACGGGTGTTGTCGGTGGGGTGATGTACCCGCGATCCTGTTCAACTGACATTTGGCTCATGGCAGGTCCTTAGTCGTTAGTCATCAGTCTACAGCCTTCAGTCTCCAGTTCGTGTGTTGGCTGGAGGCGGCAGGCCTTATTGCAGCGCATTCGGCAGGCGGCGCAGCGCGTTCGCCAGCCAGCGCGCCCCCCGTCCCACAGCCCGCGCCACCGCGCGTGGCCGCAGGATGAGAATCGCCAGCACCAGCGCCTGCGGGATGGACAGTATCAGATTAAGCGGGGTTGGCCCCAGAATAATGCCGATCAGTACGTAATAAAACAGCGCGAACAGCGCCAGAAAAACCACCAGAAACAGCACAAGGAAGGCGATACGGCCTGCTGGGGTGGTGCGTGTTTCCAGCGGGGCAGGCGGCAGCGCGGTCTGCTGCACGCTGGCAACTTCCGTCACGCCTGCCGACAGGCGATAGACCACCATTCCCATCACCCCGGCGATAGCCGCCAGCGAGGCCACCATGATGATGACGAAGATAACCAGCGCCGTCAGCCCGCTAAACTGCACCATCTGGCCGAATAATTCCATCTCATAAAAGCCGATGCTGGCCGTGTTACCGGGGCCTTCCGGCACGGTTTGCAGCGTCAGCCCGGTGGGCAGGAAGGCGACCACCGCGATCGCCAGAATGACCGCCAGCAGCAGCGTCGTCACCAGCCACACATAACCGCCCAGAACCTCGCCCGGTCTTTCCACGTCGGCATGTGCCTCGGCCAGCGCCAGCGCGTGTTCGTCATCGTGTTCGCCCGGCTCGTGCGCGTGGACGTTCATGCGCGGGTCAAACGCGCCCAGCCCCCACACAAAAAACCCGGCGCTCATAAAAGTGCCAAGAATCATCGCCAACTGCGGTTCCATCGCAGGTTGCAGGCTTTGCAGGCTGCGGATCAGCATGACCAGCACTACGCCCGCAATGAAACCCAGGATACCCATCGGTATCGCGCGGTTCAGTCCCGGTTCCATAAACAACATCCCTTCCCGTTGCAAGTGTTCCAGCGCCCCCGTTCCCCAGCGCCAGACATTAAAATTATACCAGATACAAGGCCGCGTAAAACAGCAGCCACGCCACCAGCACAAAATACCACAGCCCCGCCGCGCCTTCTACAGGCCAGAAGTTGCCAGAGTGATAAGCACCAGCACGGGCGTTTCTGCCCACGCCGTACATAAACAGGCCGATAGCGACGGCATGAACCACGTGAAACCCGGTCATCGTGCGAAAAACATCACTGTAGACCTGACTGTACGGAATGCTGACCCACTCGTACAGCATCAGCACCACAAACACCACGCCCAGCGCCAGCGCCAGCCACCAGCGCGACAGAAAAGCGCGCACGTCGTCGGCCTTCATTGCCCGCACCGCCCGCCGCACAAGAAACACGCTTGCCGCCAGCGCCAGTGTCGCCAGCGTCGGCAGTTCGGGCGAAATCGGCTCTACGCCCACCGGCGGCCACACAGGCGAGGTCACGCGAATGTGCCAGTTGACGACCACCAGACACACAAAAACCAGTATCCATGAAAGCTGAAAAATCAACAGGCCGGTGCGCTTGTTCCGCAGGTCCTGTATTTCCTTGCGTGTTGGTTTATGTTCCAGTAAATCCTGCTGCATCATCATCTACCGTTAAATCTCTAACCGGGCTTCTCCCTTCTCCCCTTGTGGCTGCGTAGCGTCCCTGTGGGAGAGAAGGGTCGGGGATGAGGGAAAAAACATCCTCATTCTATTCTGCCTCCCCCTCTCCAATACATTGGAGAGGGGGAGGGGGGTGAGGTTTAGTGAAACACGCCCTCAAAACTCACAACACACCCCACCCAAGCAGCGATCACAGCCAACCCGCTCAATCCCCCGTCCCCTGCGGGCTGGGCGACAGCCGCGCCTGATCTTCAACAGGCGGCGGAAAACGCTTTTCCAGCGTGTCCAGATATTCCTGCGATTCCTTCGTGCCATAACCGTAAGGGTCGGCAAACGGCACCGGGTCGCCCACAAAGTTATAGGCAGGCGGGGGCGAGGTCGTCGCCCATTCCAGCGTCAGCGCGCGCCAGGGGTTCGCGCCTGCGCGCTTGCCCACATACAGGCTGATAATCATGTTCGCCAGCAGCACAAACGTTGCCGTACCCAGCACAAACGAGGCGATGCTCACAAGGACGTTCAGGTCCTGAAACTGCGGGTCATAAACCGCCACGCGGCGCGGCATCCCCTGCATCCCCAGAATGTGCTGCGGGAAGAAGGTGAAGAAGAAGCCGAGGTAAGTCAGCGCGAAGTGAATGCGCCCCAGCCGCTCGTCCAGCATCCGTCCGGTGATCTTCGGCCACCAGTGATAAATGCCGGAGAAGATGGCGAACACGCTGCCGCCGTACAGCACGAAGTGGAAGTGGCTCACCACAAAGTAGGTGTCATGCACGTGGATATTGACCGGCACCGAGGCCAGCATCACGCCGCTGATGCCGCCGATCACGAACATCGAAAGGAAGCCCAGCGAGAACAGCATCGCGCTGGTAAAGCGAATGCGCCCCTGCCAGATCGTCCCCAGCCAGCTAAAAATCTTGATGCCCGTTGGCACCGCGATAATCATTGAGGTAATCATGAAGGGGATACGCAGTTCCGGGGTCAGGCTGGTGAACATATGATGCGCCCACACCGTAAAGCCCACCAGCGCAATCGCCATACTGGAGAGGGCAATCGCCCGGTAGCCAAATACCGACTTGCGCGAGTGGACGGACAGCACCTCAGAGATGATGCCCATGCCCGGCAGCACCATGATGTACACGGCGGGGTGGCTGTAGAACCAGAAGATATTCTGCCACAGCAGCACGTCGCCACCCGACGACGCATCGAAGAAGCTCGTGCCTGCCACCCGGTCGAGGATGAGCAGGGTCAGCGCGCCCGCCAGAAACGGTGTCGCCATAATAATGATGATGGATGTCGCCAGCATCGCCCAGCAGAACAGCGGCATCTGCCAGATGCCCATACCCTCCGGGCGCATGTTCATCATGGTCACGATGAAGTTGATCGCCCCCAGAATGGACGAGATACCCAGCAGGTGCAGCGACACCGCCCACAAGGTCTGGCCGTCGCCGCTGAAGATCGTACTCAGCGGCGGGTAGCTTGTCCAACCCGCCTCCGGCGCGCCCACCAGCCAGCCCAGCATCAAAAGCACGCCCGCCGGCGGAATGAGCCAGAAGGCGAAGGCGTTAAGCCACGGGAAGGCCATGTCCTTCGCGCCCAGTTGCAGCGGCACAAGGTAATTGCCAAACCCGGACAGCATCGGGATGATCCACAGGAAGATCATCACGGTGCCGTGCATCGTAAACAGCGCGTTGAACTGTGTGCCGCTGCCGCTGACATCCAGCTCCGGGGTCAGCAGTTCCGCGCGGATAATCATCGCCATCGCGCCGCCGACGATGAAGAAGAACAGCGATGTGGCGATATACTGCATTCCAATAATTTTGTGATCCCCTGTCCAGCGCAGATAATCCCGGATGCGCAGGGTAGGTGCCTGTGGCTGAACGTTTCCCTCTCCGAGCGGGGCTGTAATGGTTGCCATAATTACCTCTTGTGAAATTCTGACTGCTTGCTCGAACTCAGATGCACAGAGGGCGGCGATCACCTCGCCGCCCCTGCCAACAGTTTTAACCTGTTTTACTCGTGCGCGGCGGCGATCTCCGCCAGCGCTTCCACATCACATACGCTCTCGCTGCCGCTGCTCTGCGTACACAGGTAGGCCGTAATCGCCTCGCCGTCATCGGTGGGCATGTAGGAAGGCGCGCCGGGGTCGTCTGACTGGAACTGCGGCATCAGCGCGCCGAAGCCCGGCACAAGGTACTCATGCGGGAAATACAGCGACCGGAACAGGTATTCCTCCGGGGTTTGCCCGGTGGCCGTGCTGCGTGTCGTTGCCGCCCTGTCGCCCACGCCGTTCAGGTTCGGCCCGGTGACACCCTGCCAGCCCATCACATCCAGCGTGTGACAGCCCGCGCACGGGTACGTCCCGCTTGCCAGCACCTGCTCGCCGCGCAGCACCGGGTCTTCCGGCGGGTAGAACACCCTGGCCGCCTCGTCGTTAAACCATGCCAGATAGGCTTCCTGATCTTCATGAACCACGATGGTGGCGCGCATGTCCCCATGACCGCTGCCGCACAGTTCCGCGCAGACAATCGGGTACTCGCCCGCCAGCACAGGCGTAAAGCGCGTCTCGGTTGTGCGCCCCGGCAGCAGGTCCTGCTTGACGCGCATCGCCGGCACCCAGAAGGCGTGCTGCGAGTCGTCAGTGTTCAGCGCCACCCGCACGTTCTGCCCCACATACGTGTGCAGTTCCGTCGAAGTCATATTAAACGCGCCGTTTTCTTCCAGCGCCTGCTGGATGCTGGGGCTTAAGGTGCTGATGTCCACATCGTCCGGCACAGCGCTGCGCGGCACCTCATAGCTGAACGACCACGCGAAACGCTGGCCGATGCCCAGCACGCTCTGCTCGTTGTCCTTCGCTGTCCAGATGTTCACCCAGACATTGTAGCTATAAATCGCCAGCACCAGCACGATCACGCCGGGGATGGCTGTCCACACCAGTTCCAGCGTGGCGTTGCCGTGCATCGGCGGGCCATCGCTCATATCACCGGGGCGGGTGCGGAAGCGCACCACCGAATACACGATCATCCCCTGCACCAGCAGGAAGATCGCCCCGCTGATGACCAGCATGAACTTGAACAGCTCATCCACCTGCTGCGATTCTGCCGATCCCTGTGGCGGGAACAGCAGCGAGGTTGTCTGCGCGATGAGAAAGCCGCCCACCATCAACCCGGCAAAGGCGAGGATAATCCAGAGGATGCTGTTGTTATTACTGGTTGTCCGCTTGTTCGTTTCAGCGCTCATGAGTCTACTTTCTGACTGCCCATCAAGGTTGCCCGCAGAGCATTTTTTGTGGGAAAATTTGGTGTTGTAAGATAGGATCAAACAGTTTGTTCTATTTTACACAATTTCCACTGTTCCGCAAACCTGTACCTCCCCGCGCATGAGACCATCTCCGCCCTGCTGAGATAGCTGTCATCCCGTCTTATAACGTTAGAAGCGTATCAGCGCCGGGTAATATTCCGGTTGCGGCAGCGTCTGATATAATAGCACCATGCCCACGTAAAACCCAACCCGGAATTCGACCATTCAGGAGTAACAATGACTGACATCCAGATGTGGATTGATGCGCTCAACAGCGCCAATCCGGCGGAGCGTATTGCCGCCATTAACCAGCTTGAAGCAGCCCAGCACATGCCCGCCGCCCGCCACGTGGCGACGGTGCTGCGCGCTGATGACGACGCGGGCGTGCGCTTTCAGGCCGCGCAGGCGCTGGCAAAGTTTGCCGACCCCGACACCGTGCCTGACCTGCTGTTCGCCCTGCGCGAGGATGACCTGTGGGTGCGGGTGGCTGCCACCGAAGGGCTGATCCGCATCGGTTCGGCCTCTGTCGAAGGGCTGCTGACCGCGCTCAACCATCAGAACCGGGCGGTACGCCGCGCCTCGGCCAAGGCGCTCGGCAAGATCGGTGATAACCGCGCCGTGACCGGGCTGCGCGCCGCGCTGCTCGACAGCGACATGGACGTGCGCCGCTTCGCCGCGCAGGCCATCGGGCGCATCGGCAGTGAGGAAACGGTGGATGCCCTCAGCGACGCGCTGCGCGACGACTCCGACAAGGTGCGGAAGGCCGCCGCCGCCGCGCTGGTTGCCATCGGCGAGCCGTCCATCTCGGCGCTGCTGGAAGCGCTGGACGACCCGGAGCCGCGTGTAGCGATTCTGGCCGTCGTCGCCCTGCGCGAGATCGGCTACACCCCGCCGGAAGACGTGCAGTAACCCCCCCGAACACCCGGAAGGGCGCAGACATCGTGCGCCCTTTTTTGTTTCACCCCGCCGCCAACTGTGGTAAAGTAGAAGCATTCCGACAAACGCAGCAAGGAGTGCGCAGCATGGGTGTCCTTATTTTACTGATCGCTATTGACCTCGTGATCGTCGGGGTGTTGATGTACTTCGTTATGGCCGAAACGCCCAAGAAGCACGAACACTATATCCCCAACAGCAGCCAGCACACGCCCGCTGGCGCGATGACCGACACGCCAGTCGAAGCGCAGCCGCGCGAGTGGGCGGTGCAGACGGTGGCCGACAGCGAAGCCGCCGCGCAGGCAGAAAGCGGCGAAGACGC
>CAZJSU010000051.1:13430-18818 GCA_964548765.1 uncultured Anaerolineaceae bacterium | reverse complement strand
GTAGGGGCGCAGCGTGCTGCGCCCACACCACGCCACCCGTAGGGACGCGCAACCGCGCGTCCGTCATACCCACAGCACCCACACCACGCCACCCGTAGGGACAGCAGACATGCTGTCCGCCGCCCGCAGAGAAGCGATTGGTATTGCGTAGGGGAGCAGCACCGCCGCGCCCACCAACACCCCACCCCCTCCTTAAACCTTCCATAAAGTTCTACCACAATTCTTTCAGAACTCTTGTTCTATTCTTATTTGGGATTTGCCAGAAGTGTGATAAGATGAACATGGGTTAATGGCGATGATTGCCGCTAGAGGCAATCACCGTCCCCATCCTGAAAAATAAGTTCATGTCAGGTAACAACAATGTCTAATCACGACCCTGAATATGTCCCGGATGACGATATTCAAGACGATATCGAAGAGGATGACGACCTTGATGAAGATGAGGAGTCATTAGGCAGCCGCCGCTCTTCGCTGGTCAGGCCGTTCAGCTATGGCGGCTCGTCTTCGAATCTGCCCGGCGGCGCAGGGCGCGGCGATTCTGGCAGGAGTTCTTCCGGCAGCGGTTCGGGCAGCAGTCCCGGCGCAGGCCGTTATGGCAGCAGTAGTTCCGGCTTGCCGGGGGGTGGCTCTGGCAGCCGTCCGTCCGCTCCGCCCGGTTCAAGCGGCTCGTCCTATGGCAGCCGCCCATCTTCACCGCCCGGCTCTGGCAGCAGTGGCAGCAGCTACGGCGGTTCGTCCTATGGCAGTAACCGTCCGTCCAGCCCATCGTCTGGCTCTGGCAGTTCCGGCAGCAGCGGCCTCTACGGGCGCGGCACGTCCGGCTCTGGCAGCAGTGGCAGCAGCTACGGCGGTTCGTCCTATGGCGGTAATCGCCCGTCCAGCCCATCGTCCGGCTCTGGCAGCTCTGGCTCCAGTTACGGCAGTGGCAGCAGTTACGGCAGCTCGTCTTACGGCAGTAACCGCCCGTCCAACCCGCCCGGTGCTTCCGGTTCGGGTTCTTCTGGTTCGTCCAGCACGGGGGGCGGTGATAAAGGTAAAGACAAGCCGCAGGAGAAGAAAAACCCGCTTGCTGGCGTGAGTCAGGGATTGGGCGGTCTGCGCTCAAAAATCCCCGGCGGCGGTAACAAAAGCGACAAGCCCGCTACGCCGAAAAGCGGCAGCAGCCCGCTCGGTCAGGGTTTGGGCGGCCTGCGCTCGAAACTGCCCGGTGGCGGTAACAAGAGCGACAAGCCCGCCACGCCGAAAAGCGGCAGCGGCGAGGGGAACGCCCTTAGTCGTGGCTTTGGCAGCCTGCGCTCAAAACTGCCCGGTGGCGGCGACAAGCCCGCTGCGTCCGGCGGCAGGTCAACCTCCGCCCCGGCTTCGTCGGCCAGTTCACGGCCAGCGCAGTCGTCGTTTGGCAGCGCGCGCACCAGCGCCCCGGCCAGCAGTTCGTCGCGTGCGTCGGCTTCTTCTGCCGCGTCTAAAAAGGACAGCGGCGGCCTCGGCGCGCGCCTGAAGGGGATGCTCCCCTTCGGCGGCGGCACAGCCACCAAAAAGCCCGCCACCATGCACGAGAAGGTCAGCCGCGCCAGCCGCGCGCCCAAAGTGGACGAAACCGGGCTGACGCTCGATAACAAGCTCGACATTCTCGGTGTTGGCCTGCTGCTCGGTTCGCTGGCGCTGTTCTTCAGCAGTATGTCCTCCACGCAGGGACAGTTGACGCAGCCGATTCTGACCGCGCTCACGCAGTTGCTCGGCTGGGGTGCGATCGCCGTGCCGATCATCATGTTCGCCGTCGGTATCTGGCTCATCATCCGCCACTTCGGCGACGAAGCGCCCACCGTTGACCCGGTGCGCGTTACTGGCGTGGGGCTGTTCTATCTCAGCCTGTTGATCCTGTTCCAGTACATCGATTCGTTCCAGTCCTATTACACGATGGCGCTGCTCGACCGCTTCCTTGAAATCTCGGTGCAGGTCGGGCGGGGTGGTGGCTGGGTCGGCGCGCAGCTCTACTCGCTGCTGGTGCTGAATATCACCGAAATCGGCGGCATGTTCGCGCTGGCGGGCATGTTCATCATCAGCATCATGTTCATGCTGCGTATCACCGCTGCGGAACTGGCGGTCTTCCTCATCAGCATCGGGCGCAGTTTCAACGCCTCGCGCCAGCGCCGCGCCCAGGCGCGTGCTGCCCGTGCGCGTATGGCCGCTGCTGCTGCCGCCGCGCAGGCACCACCGCAGATCAGCGTGACCCGCCCGGCAGCCGCCGAACTGCCCGCCGAGACCAAAGCCGCGCCTGCCTTGCCACAGGCCGAAACGCCTTCCCTGCCAGAACCGCGCCCCATCCCCATCACGAAGGGTGGGCGCACGGTGCTGGCCTCTTATGATGGGGGTGAGGCAGTCCCCGCCGAGGCGAACACGCCTGCGGCCTCAACCGCGTCTGCCGAGCAGCCCGCCGCCGAGGGCAAGTCCTCGCTGGCCGCGCGCCTGTTTAATGCGGTGCCGCTGTCGCTGCCCGGTGGGGGCAAGTCTGCCGACGCACAGCCAGCGGAGAAAAAGCCCGCCGCTTCTGCCGACGCGCCGAAGTCCGGCGGGTTGTTCAGCCGTATCTCGTCCATCACGCCCGGCTTGCCCGGCAGGGGCAGCGATAACGATACGCCCAAACCCACCGAGGCCAAACCGGATGAGGCTAAGCCGGAAGCACCCGCGCCCGCCGCGTCTGTGGCTGGTGCCAGCAGCGCTGCCCCGGCTTCGCCCTATGCGCCGCAGCCCACGCGCGTGCCGATCCCGCCCGCTGGCGCAGGCCAGAGCGCGCCGTCTGCGCGTCCGCCCTTTGCCACGCCCAGCCCGGCCACAAAGCCGGAGGACACGCCCGCCCGCCTGGGCGATCTGATGCGCCCAGGCGCAGGCAGCAGCCCAACCAGCACAGACGGCACGATGCCAGAGCGCCCGGCGGCTTCCGCTGCGCCATCAGCGCCGCCTTACCGCCGCCCTGATGCGCCGCCCACACCGGGGCGCACATCGCCCTTTGGCAAACCTGCTGACCTGCAGGGCAAACCCGCCGCGCCACAGGTGATCGGCGCTGACGATGAAGACGACGACGAGACGATGAGCGAGAGCGAGGAACTTGCCAGCCTGCCGCCCGCGACAGCGCGCGGCACTGGCCCCGCGCCCCGCCCACAGCTTGCGTCAACGCCCTTCGCGCCGCGCCCCTTCAGCCCGACCGCGCCCTCGGCGGTGCCAAAGCCCACCGATGAGGCAGGCACGCCCGAAGAGGCCGATGGCGATGAGGACGGCGGCGACGAGGAACAGCTTTCGCTCAGCGAACGCCGCGAACGGCTCAACGCCCTGCGCTCCGGCTACTTCAACCGCGCATCCAGCACGCCCGCCGCTGATGGCGATAAGCCCGCCGCGTCTGCTGTGGCCTCTGCGACATCTGGCGCATCTGCGCCCGCCGCTGATGGCGATAAGCCCGCCGCGCCCGCGCCTTCTGCGCCTGCGGCCAGCGTGACGACACCGCCTGCGGGTGACAGGCCAGCCGCCACCACCACCAGCGCCTCGTCGCCACCACCAGCGCGCCCGGCCAGCGATGCCGCCTACCCGTCCGACCGCTTCAGCCGTCCCGCGCCGAAGATCAACTACGTGGACGACCCGCGCGCCGACGAACAGAACGGCCAGAACGGACAGGCCAGCCAGCCAGCCGCCTTCCGGCGGCCAGAGACTCCGCCCGTGTCTGGCGCGGCCCCGCGCAAGCCGAAGCGCGTCTGGAAACTGCCGGACTTCAGGACGCTGCTCAACCCCGGCTCGGAGAACGACTTCGACCGTGAAACGCTGCTCCAGCGCGCCCGCATCATCGAGGACACGCTCCAGAGCTTCGGCGCGCCCGGTCGCGTCGTCGAGGTCAACACCGGCCCGGTGATTACCCAGTTCGGTGTCGAGCCGGACTATCTGACCACACGCAGCGGCAAGAAGAACCGCGTCAAAGTGGGCGCGATCGCCCAGTTGGACAAGGACTTGCAGCTTGCCCTCGGCGCGAAGTCCATCCGTATCGAAGCGCCTGTCCCCGGCAAGGGCTATGTCGGCATCGAAGTGCCGAACGAAGAAGCCTCGGTTGTCAGCCTGCGCGACGTGATGGAATCCGAGGAGTTCCAGAAGATCAGGGCGAAGTCGCCGCTGGCGATTGCCCTCGGCCAAAGCGTGGACGGTACGCCCATCGCCGCAGACCTGGCGAGTATGCCGCATCTGCTCGTCGCCGGGACGACCGGCTCCGGTAAGTCGGTGCTGGTCAACGCCATCATCAGCAGCCTTATCATCAGCAACCCGCCCGATGTGGTCAAGTTCATCATGGTAGACCCCAAGCGCGTGGAGCTGACTGGCTACAACGGCATCCCGCATCTGGTCGCGCCTGTCGTCGTAGACCTTGAGCGCACCGTCGGCGTGCTGAAGTGGGTCACGCGCGAGATGGACGAGCGCTACAAGCAGTTCAGCGCGGCGGGCGCGCGTAACATCGAGGACTTCAACAACCACCTTCCGGCAGATGCCGAGAAGATGCCCTACATCGTCGTCATCATTGACGAACTGGCCGACCTGATGATGCTCGCGCCGGACGAAACCGAGCGCGTCATCACCCGTATCGCGGCGCTTGCCCGCGCGACAGGTATCCATCTGGTCATCGCCACGCAGCGCCCTTCGGTGGATGTCGTCACCGGGCTGATCAAGGCCAACTTCCCGGCGCGTGTCGCCTTCGCCGTCGCGGGCGGTGTAGACAGCCGCGTCATCCTCGACCAGCCCGGCGCGGAACGCCTGCTCGGTAAGGGTGACATGCTCTACCTCAGCGGCAACTCGCCCGCGCCGCTGCGCTTGCAGGGTGTGTACGTGTCCGACAGCGAAATCCCCAACATCACCCGCTACTGGAAGATGCAGGCGGGCGACGAAATCCAGCATCAGCCGATCACCGCGCTGGCGCTGGATGAAAGCACGCGCGAAACGCCGCGCAGTGTAGACCTCGGCACCGCCAGCCGCCGCGTGGCACAGACCGCGCTCTGGAACGGCGGGAATGACGATGACGACGAAGATGAGGACGACGACCTGCCGATTGGCGATGGCGATCAGGACGAACTGTACGATCAGGCTGTCGAGATGGTGCGCCGCCTCAACAAAGCGTCCGTCTCCCTCTTGCAGCGTCGCCTGCGTATCGGCTACACCCGCGCCGCCCGCCTCATAGACATGATGGAGGCCGAAGGCATCGTCGGCCCGGCGCAGGAAGGCAGCAAGCCGCGCGACGTGCTGCCCGTCATGAAGAACTAGCGGCTGTTAGGCATTTTTCCCTCAACCCCGCCCCTTCTCTCCCACAGGGACGCTACGCAGCCCAACGCATTGGAGAGGGGAGGCATGGCGGGGTGAGGTTTC
>CAZJSU010000051.1:0-13330 GCA_964548765.1 uncultured Anaerolineaceae bacterium | reverse complement strand
CGGCATTCCGGCGTAGGGGTGGGTCTGCGCCAATCCACCAATAGGCCATCGGCGGTCATGTACAGGGGCGCAGCACCGCTTCGCCCCTGTGGGTTATGCGTCACTTGCGATGCACAGCCTTCATAACCTGGATAATAAAAGTCTTAAGATTAGCCCCGGATTCGTCATTTGTATCCGAAAGGACAAGTGACAAAATTGAAATTCCCTTATAATGAAGTAAAACTTGTAAGGGGTGCTGTTATGTACGCTCAAAAAATAATTATTCAGGCTCCAATGGGGAAAGGTGCAGAGGCTCGGCGCTTGATCGAGCAGAACTACCTCCCGGCGGTCAGTAATCGCCCCGGCTTTATCGCGGCCTACCTGCTGGAACAGACCGACGACGAAGACCGCAGCGAACTAATCCAGATTTGGGATCATCAGACCTCCATCGAGAACTTCCACAAGACCGGCCTGCTGGAAGCCTCGCTGCAATACCTCGCGGTCGGCCTGCCCGGCTGCAACATCCAGCGTCAGGGCTACATCATCCGTGTCTCCACGACCGCCAGCCAGGTACGGGAAGCCGCCAGCGTCTAGCCTGCCTCCTGCTTCATCCTTACCGTAAGGACGCGCCCCCGCGCGTCCATTAGCCTCCCCCGCGTACTCCAATTTTTGCGAATGTGCTATCCTTAACCTGAACCTCAATCATTAGGGGAAATTTCCCCCGTGCCTTCAGCTACAATAGAGAATGTAGCGCCAGTAATCAGGAACAACCATGCGACGCGGAACAATCATCTTCATCGTCTTTGCGCTGGTTGCGGCGGCCATCGTCGGCGCAAGCCAGTTTCTACGCTCTCAACCCCCGCTGGAATTCACCGTCGCGGTCAACCCGTTAGCGGCGGAGTGGGTACGCGCGGCGGTCAACGCCTATAACGACACGCAGCCCGTCGTCAACGCGACCCAGCGCATTCAGTTTGCCGTGCAGGTGGTGGATGACCTGTCGGTGTGGCAGGGCAACGCTAACTGGACACCAGAGAATCACCCTGCCGCGTGGATACCCGCTTCCAGCGTGTCCATTGGTTATGGCGAGCGTTACACGCCTGTGGTCGCTTCGCTGGCGCGTACCCCGCTCGTCTGGGGCGGTTATGCCAGCCGTGTTGAAGTCGTCACGCGCGACGGCGCAGAGCCGTTCGACTGGGAAGCGGTGCAGCGCGTGGCCGAGGGCGAGTCATGGTCCCGCGCGGGCGGCCAGAGCAGTTGGGGCTTTGTCAAGCTGGCCTTCCCCCGTCCCGACCAGACCATGAGCGGGCTGGCGGTGCTGTTCTCCGGCGCGGCCAGCTTTAGCGACAGCAGCGATATTGCCGGCGGCGCGACCCGCGCGGCGGACTTCCGCGAATGGCTGACCCCGGTTGTCCACAGCGTCCCCAACTTCCAGACGCTCGGCGCAGACCCGGCGGCGGCGATGGCGCGCGGTGCTTCCACGGTGGACATCGCCCTGCTGCCAGAGAGCTTCTGGCTGCTGAACCTCAACGGCCTGCTCAACAACGAGCCAGTGGTCTTTAGCTACCCGGCCTACCAATACGTGCTGGATTTTCCGCTGGCGCGCTGGCGCAACCCGCTGCCCACCGATACCAACGCCCCCATCGAGCAGGCGGCGGCTGAGGCGCTTGGCACATGGCTGGCGGGCGCGGCGCGGCAGTCACAGTTGGCCGCACATGGCCTGCGCCCTGCGGCAAGCGACCCCACCGGGACGGCCAGCCTGTTCAGCGCGGGCGAGTCTTACGGCATCCAGCTTACGCCCGATTTCACCCAGTTGGTACAGCCGCCCTCCCGCAGCGAGACACAGGGGCTTGTGCAGTGGTTCACACAGACCGCACTGCGCTAACGCGCAGGTGCTTGTACCGCAAACACCAGATAGTCAGTTGTAGGGGCATCATGTCCCTTGCCGCTGCTCAACGATGACACATAGAGGAGTAGTTATAAGGTGAAAGCAAGACCCGTACTCTACGTTATTTTGACCTTACTGCTGGCCGTACTGGCCGCCTGTAACGGTGGCGAAGACCCCAGCACAGTGAACACGCCGGGCAGCGGTGTCCAGCGCCCCGGCAACGCCATTGATGTAACCGTAATCTACGCGCCGGAGTCTGAGCAGTTCATGCCGCAGGCGATGGAGGACTTTAACCGCGCCTATGCACAGGGGCGCAACCCCATCACCGGGCAGGCGCTTGCCAGCGGCGAGCGCCCGATCTACGTCACCGGGCATAACGCCTCGTCCGGCACGGTCATGCAGGGCATTGTCAACGCCGTTATCGCGCCCAACAACGCCAATGTCGAGCGTCCGGTGGCCTTCCAGCCGTCGGTCAGCCACTGGCTGGCGCTGGCGAACTTCCAGAGCGGGCGGCAGATTTTCGATCTGGCCGAGGCGCAGCCGATTGCCCTCGCGCCTGTCGTCATGGCGATGTGGGAAAGCCGCCTGCAGGCCATCCGTGACACCGTAGGCTATGACCAGATCGGCTGGGAGGAACTGCTCGGCGTGCTGAACAGCCCCAACGGCTGGCAGGATTACGGCTTCAGCGGGCGTACAGCCGTCTATTACGGCCATACCGACCCCTTCATCAGCTCGACCGCGCTCTCAACCCTGATCGCGGAGTTCTACGCTGCCGCGCGCGTCAACGGCTTCACCGGGCGGCGGCTCGATATGGCGCAGGTCAACGACGAGGATGTGCAGGACGGTGTGCGCGAGATCGAGCAGCTTATCCGCCATTACTCCCAGCGCACGACCGAGTTCCGCGAGTACATCGCGCAGGGGCCGGACTATCTCGACTTCGTGGCGCTGGAAGAAAACGACCTGATCTACATCAACACCGGGCAGACCGATCTCACACCCCCAGAGCGTCTGGTCGCGCTGTATCCGAAGGAAGGCACCTTCTGGCACGAACACCCGATGGGCATCGTCAATGCCGATTGGGTCACGCCAGAGCAGCAGGAAGCCGCGCGCGTCTTTATTGACTACCTGCTCACGCCGGAAGTGCAGCAGCGGGTGATGGAGCAGGGCTTCCGCCCGGCCAACCCGGAAGTGGAACTCGGCTTCCCGTTTGTCGAGGAAAACGGCGTAGACCCCGCCGGCCCGTCGACCGTGCTGGATGTCCCCGCGCCGGACGTGATCGCTGCCATCCAGCAAAGCTGGTCTTTCGTCAAGAAGCAGGCCGACGTGATGGTGCTGATTGACATTTCCGGCTCGATGGAGGGCGACAAGCTCAACCAGGCCAAGCAGGCCGCGCAGGCCTTCATCGAGAACATGGAGCCGACCAACCGTATCGGCCTCGCCCTGTTCAGCGACAGCTTTGAACTACGTATTCCGCTGGAAAACGCCGAGACGGTGCGCCAGCGCGTCCTCAGCAACATCAGCGGGCTGCGCGCGGGCGGCGGCACAGCGCTGAACGCGGCGGTGCTGGAAGCGGTGGAGCTGATGAACGAGCAGACCGCCAGTGAACGTATTCGCGCGCTGGTCGTCCTCAGCGACGGGGCAGACACCAGCGATGGCCGCGTGACGCTCAACGACGCGCTGCGCTCCATCACGGCCAGCCGCGAAACGCCCAACCCGGTTATCGTGATCCCGGTGGCTTACGGCGCGGATGCCGACATCAACGCCCTCAGCAGCATCGCGCGTTCCAGCAACACGCGCGTCGCCAGCGGCGACCCGCAGAACATCCTGAGCGTGTTGGAGATTATCAGCAGTTACTTCTAGGTGATATGTATCACGTAGGGGTGTAGGGCGCAGCACGCTGCGCTCCTACTGATTACCATTAGGGAAAACGGGCGGGTTTCAAACCCGCCCCTACACTCCTTACCCGTAAATTTTCCCGATTACGGCAGGTCAATCATCCCGGCGCTGATGATCTGGCCGGGCTGGATGACGACCGGCGCGCGGGTGTCCGGCGTGGCGATCAGATCATAGGTCGTCGCGCCCGTGATGCGTACCGGCACGATCTCGCCCACAGGCAGCGCCCCCTCGACCAGCACATAACCGTCAATCTCTGGCGCGTCGCGGTAGCTGCGCCCCAGACTGATGATGTCCCCGGTCAGTTGGCCGTCCTCGTCCTCGCCTTCGCCATGTCCCTCGACCAGAATATTGAGCGTCTTGCCCACCAGCGCCTGATTGCGGGCAAGGCTGATGCCCTGCTGCAATTCCATCAGCCGCTCATAACGCGCCTGCTTGACCTCATCCGGCACCTGACCGGGCAGCGTGGCGCTCGGCGTGCCGATCTCATACGAATACTTGAACGCGCCCACGCGGTCGAACTGCAAATCGCGCACGAACTGGAGTAAGCCCTCAAATTCTTCTTCGGTTTCGCCGGGGTAGCCCACGATGAACGTGGTACGCACGGCCAGATGCGGAATCGTCTCGCGCAGCTTGCCCACCGTTTCGTAAACCCACTCGATCTTGGCCGGGCGCTTCATGCGCTTCAGCGTCTCGCGGTGGCCGTGCTGCAAGGGCATGTCCAGATACGGCAGCACCTGCTTATGCTTCGCCATCGTCTCCATCAGGCGCGGCGTGACATAACCGGGGTAGGCGTACATCACGCGAATCCAGGGGATGCCCGGCGCGGCCTCGACGATGGCATCCAGCAGATGCGCCAGCCCGTCCTTCAGGCCCAGGTCATAACCGTAATCGGTGCTGTCCTGCGCGATGAGCAGAACCTCTTTCACGCCCATCTCCTGCAGGCGCACCGCTTCGGCCACGATGGACTCCACCGGGCGGCTGACCGCCGTGCCTTTGATCCTGGGGATGGCGCAGAAGGCGCACGGGCGGCGGCAGCCATCAGCGATCTTCAGGTAAGCGCTTGCGCCCTGTACGCTGGCGCGCAGCACGCCGCGCTCGTCCAGCCCGACGACCTTCGCGTCGGTCGGCAGGTGGTACATCGGTTCGGGGTGCTTGCGGTCGCGCAGGCGGGTGATGAGGTCGAAAATATCCATCCAGCGCCGCGTGCCGATCACGCCGTCCAGCCCCGGAATCTCCTGCACGAGGTCTGCGCCGTAGCGCTGCGACAGACAGCCAGCGGCGATGACCATCTGGTTATCGCGCCGCGTGTCCACCAGTTCGCGCAGCGCGTCTATGGACTCCTGCTTGGCGGCATCAATGAAGCCGCAGGTGTTGACGATCAGCACTTCGGCCTTGCGTGGGTCGCCCACGCCGCGCATTCCGCGCTGGTTCAGCACCTGCGCGATGCTCTCCGAGTCCACCGTGTTCTTCGAGCAGCCCAGCGAGAGCAGATAATAGTTATCCTGACGTGCGGCTTTACGCTTTGCCATGTGTTATGTTATGACCTTTGTTCATTGTATGAAATTGTCCGCTGTTTTTACCCATCACCCACCCTGCCGCGCGTTGTAGACCAGCGCGCCACTGGCGGCGAAATCCCGGTAGACCTGCATCCCTTCATCATGCAGCACATTTTCCACCAGTTCAATGCCGCGTTTTGCCAGCTCGTTTTTCCACTCCGGGTGCATCGGCCCTTCGTCAAAGCCGGTCAGGTCTTCCATCTCCGGCCCGCTGCCCGCGATCACCAGCGAGCGAATGCCCGACCAGATCACCGCGCCATAGCACATCACGCACGGTCGCCAGTTGACCACTAACTGGTACGCGGGCAGCCCCGCCGCGCCCAGATCATACGTCCCCAGAATGTTCTGCGCCAGCGAGAGCGTCATCATCTCAGCATGGGCAGAGGAGCAGTTGGACGGCACGACCCGGTTCACGCCGATGACCACCGGCTTGCCCGTGTCGCGCTCGAACACGCCCGCCGCGAACGGCCCGCCCGTGTTGCGCTCAAAGTTCAGCCGCGCGAAGTGGATCACGACGCGCATCCGGTCTTCCAGTGTCGGCAGCGTGGCTGGCAGCTTTTGCATTTCCGCATCTGCCCATTCCGGCAGGGAGAGGGTGAAGTTCATACTGTTTTGACCTTTTCGCTGTGTTGATGACAATACCCGCATTATACCTGATTACGCGCCTTCTTTGGTCGGCGTGGAGGTATAGCGCGGTTCGCGCGGCGGCAGGATAGCCGTCGGCGTGGGTGTCGGTGTGATCGTCGGTGTCGGTGTGATCGAAGGCGTATAGGTCGCCGTCGGGGTGTTGGTCGGCGGCGGCGTATCGCTCGGCGTTGGCGTAACCGACGGTGTGTATGTCGCTGTGGGCGTGTCGCTCGGTGTCGGCGTGATCGAAGGCGTAAAGGTAATCGTCGGCGTGTCGCTCGGCGTTGGGCTGGGGCCGGGGGTGCTGGTCGGCGTGAGCGCCTGAATCAGCGCGCCTACGTCAATATCCGACGTGGGAATCGGCGTATCGGTGAATACAGATGTCGGGTCGAAACCGGGGCCTGACTGCACCCGCACGCCCTCTACCGTAAACGTAATATCCACCTTCTGCCCGCGCCCGCCATACAGCCCCTGCGGCTGCCCGTTCCATGTCACCAGCAGCGCCTCGGCGTTGCTGGCGGTCACGAATATCTCGTTCTGCGCCGGAAATTCGACCACCTCACCAGGGCGCATCACCCCGGCGTACTGCTCCCGCCCATCGGAGAGCAGCCGCAGCCATGTGCGCTGCGCTGCCTGAATCGTCACCAGCACGCCGCGCCCGCTGTAATTCTGATCAACACGCGGCAGCGGGGTCGGCTGCCCGGCGACCAGCGCCTGCGGCAGCGGCGTAAATGTCGGAAACCGCGTCACCGTCTCGGCGGTGGGCTGTGCCATCAGCCCGGCGATGTCGCCAATACCCGCTGGCACAGTTTGCGGTCGGCTGATAATTTGCAGCGTCACGAAAAAGATCACCCCGGCACAGACCAGCCCGATGGTTAAAAACACGGTGCGCCGCAGCAGGGCGCGGCGGCGGCGTTTGCGCTGTTCCAGCCGTTCGGCCAGCGTGACTGGCGGTAGAGTAGGGTGGGTGTCGGTAATCGTGCGCGCGGCGACGGGCGCGGGGGTTTCCTGTGTGCTGCGCTTGCTGCTGCGCCGCCCACGTTTCGCGCGGCGCTGTTCGTCGGTGATCGCCGCTTCGTAATATTGCAGGACTTTTTCTTCGTCCAGCCCCAGATAGCGCGCGTAGTTGCTCAGGAAGCCGCGTAATTGGATAGGCGAGGCGGTCGCGTGGCTGAAGTCGCCCTGTTCAAAGGCTTCGAGGGTGCGGATGCGGATACGCAGGGCGCGTTCTGCGTCCTCCAGCGTGAGTTCTTTCGCCTCGCGCGATTCGCGCAGGTAACGGCCTAACGCCTGTGCATCCATCGCGTCATTTGCTCACACGCCGCAGCCCGCCGTGCAGACTGCGGCTTCAATCGCTTATGCTCAGGACTGGGGTTCTTCGGCGCTGTCATCACCGCGATTCGCAACCGCGTTGACCACATTTTCAACCGCTTCGCCAGCAGCCTCGACCGCGTCCTGCACGGACTCAATCACGCGCTCCACCAGCGTCTCGCCTTCCTCGCTGGCTTCAGCCTGTGCCGTGTCCTCGTCGGTAGCTTCTTCCGCGCCGCCTTCCAGCGCCTGCAGGTACTCGGCCAGTTCCTGCTCTGGCACGATGGTGACTTTCAGCATCGGCGCAATCTCGTTACCCAGCCGTACCGCGACTTCGTGCGTCCCCACTTCGCGCAGCGTCTGCTGGCTGATGCGGCGGCGGTTGATGTCTACGCCTGTTTTTTCCAGCAGCGCCTCGGCGATCTCTGCCGTCGTCACCGAGCCGAACAGCTTGCCTGTGGTGGCGGCGCGGCGGCCAAAGACCAGTTCCACGCCGTCAATCTTGCGCGCCAGTTCGTTCATCTGCTTTTCCAGCGCGGCGCGGCGCACATCGGCCTGCTCGCGCAGCTTGGACGCGCGTTTCATCTCGCCGGGCGTGGCCTTTACCGCCAGCCCTTTGGGAAACAGGTAATTGCGCGCGAAGCCATCGGCTACGTCAATGACTTCCCCAGCGACACCGTGCTTATAGACGTATCCCAGTAAGATAACTTTCATGGTTTTGCCCCTCTTGAAACAGCCGTGACACGCCGCAGCCTGCCAGCGCCCGCTGTAATTCGCCCTTACGAAATATCGTCTCATTATAAACAGCGGGCTTTCCCCTGCCAAGTGTGATTTCGCGCGGCACAATTGTGGTCAGGAGTGGTACAATGTGGCTGTTTTAACCAATGCAGCAGGAAATACACTATGCCCGGCCCAGCGATCGCGCAGTATTTACAGCAGCATACTTATGATGCCTTCAACGAAGTTGTAACCGTTTTCCGGCATGACTTCGTGCAGTACATGGGCATGGTGCATTCGTGGATGACCCTGATTGACGCGGAAGTGGTCGCCGCGCCAGACAACAGCTTTGCCAACCCCGCCGCCTCGCAGCCTTTTCGGGAAGCCGTCAGCGAGCTGCGACAGGCGGTCGAGGAGATGTTCAACGACACCACATCTCGCTTGCGCCCGTCCATCTCGCGCATTAACCTCAACCCCGGCGCGACCGTCGTGTATGTCAGCCAGTGTTGGGACAGGTTCTTTTATGAATTTACCACCTCGGTATTGACCCGCCTCGGCCAGCTTGAGGAGCGCATACGCGGCCTCGTAAAACAGGCTGACTTTGAAAGCGTTATCGAGCGGTCGCTGGGCGCGGCGGTCGAGGAGCCGATTCAGGACATGATCCTGCGGCCATTCAATCGCCTGCGCGAGATGCTCAACGCCGATTATTTTGATAACCGCATCGCCGAGGTGCTGAATTCGCGCAAAAACAGCGACAGCGCCACTGTCCTTTGATGACCGCTTCGCCCATGACGACTGATACCCTCGCTTCTGCAACGACAACACATTTTCGCCTGCGCTATCATCACTGGCTGGCGCTGGGGCTGGCGCTGTTCAGTATGGTGATGAGCGCCTTTGTCAGCCGCAGCGTGTTCGAGCGCCTGCCGCACCTTGAGGACGAAGTGGCTTATCTGTTCCAGGCCAAAACCTACGCGGGCGGCCATCTGGTCATCGATTCGCCAGACCCGCGCCGTGCCTTCTGGCAGCCCTTTGTGGTGGACTACGGCCTGACGGGTAAACGCTTCAGCAAGTATTCCCCCGGTTGGCCGCTGGTGCTGGCGCTCGGCGTGGCGGGCGGGCAGCCATGGCTGGTCAACGCGCTGCTCTCGGCGCTCACCGTCGCGCTGGTCTACCGCCTCGGTCGTGAGATATTTGACGCAGACACCGGCGTGATCGCCGCCGCGCTGACCGCGTTCTCACCGATGGCGCTCCTGCTCAACGCGACGCTGATGGGCCATACCGCCGCCTTATGCGCGGCCACGCTGTTTTTCTACGCCTACTGGCGCATCGAACAGCGCCGGAACACGCTGGCCTGGGGCGCGGTCGCCGGGGTCGCGCTGGGGCTGGTGATTATCAACCGCCCGCTGACCGCCATCGGCATCGCCACGCCGCTGGTATTGTGGAGTATTGTCAGAATCATCAGTGCAGCGCTGGGTAGGGGCGACCCGCCGGGTCGCCCCTACAAAAAGATCACACCCCATCACACAACATTCTTGCAACGAATAGTCCCAGTCCTAAAACCGCTGCTGCTGCTCACAGTCATCGCCCTGCTCATCGCCGCCGCCATCCCCCTCTACAATGTCGCCGCGACAGGCGACCCGACCTACAACCTGTACACCCTCGTCTGGCCGTATGATACGGTCGGCTTTGGCGAGTGCTGTGGCCGCAACGGGCATACGCTGGAAAAAGGCATCCGTCATGTGCGCTTCGACCTCTCGCTCATGGCCGCCGATCTCTACGGCTGGCAGTTGGGGCAGATTACCCCACAGTTACAGGAACATCTACGCACCCAGGGGACGTACTGGCCGCCCATCGGCCTCAGTTGGGTGCTGCTGCCCTTCGGCCTGCTGGTCGGCGCGCGCCAGCGCTGGACATGGCTGCTGGCGGGCGTGGCCGTCTGTCTGGTCGGCGTGCATCTGGCCTACTGGATCGGCTCGCAGCGCTACAGCACCCGCTACTACTTCGAGACGCTCACCGCGCTTTCGATCATCAGCGCGCTGCCCTTAAGCTGGCTCATACGAAAGTCCGGCAGGCGCTGGCTGGTTTACGGGCTGCTGGCGGCGGTGTTGCTTTACAGCCTCTATTTCTACAGCACCCCGCGCATTATGGCGCTCTACGGCTTTAACCAGATCAACCGCGCGACGCTGGAAGGCGTGGAAGCCCGCCGCACCGATGACCGCCCGGCGCTGGTGATCGTCAGCGGCAGGGATGTGCGCTGGCGGGCGATGGGGGCGCTCATGTCCGTGACCAGCCCCTACCTCGATAGTGACATCGTGCTGGCGTGGGATAACTTGCAGCCCGGCGTGCGCGACCAGATTCTCGCCCGCTTCCCACAGCGCCAGATCATCGAAATGGAAGCGCAGGGCAATCAGGCGTGGTTTGTAGACTGATAGCCTCGGCCCTGCTATAAACGGAGGAGATGAAACAGATGAATCCCGAAGCGAACAAGGCAATCGTTCGGCGGTATCTGGAAGCGTGGGGCAGGGGCGACACAAAGACGCTTGAGCAAATGCTGCATCCAGAGGCTATCACTCACGTCAGCGCGACCAATGTGGAGCAAAGCATGACTTTTGAGCCATACGCCTGCGCCACATGGTTTGCCGGATTTCCCGACACCGTTTTAGAGATTGAAAAACTGGTTGCCGAAGGCGACAGCGTGTCCGCCTACTGGGTCATCACCGCTACCCATACCGCCGAGTTTATGGGGATGCCCGCCACAGGCAAACAGGTAAAATTCGGCGGGCTGGAGATCAACCGCGTCGCCGATAGCAAAATCGTCGAGATTTGGCGCTTGTCAGACACTTCTGGATTAATGGCACAGCTTGAGGCCGAAGGCTAACGATGGAAAACCTGCTCGTCACCACCCAATGGCTGCACGATCACCTGAACGACGCGCATCTGCGCGTTGTGGATATTCGCGGCCACGTGCTGCCCGCGACAGAACCCCCGCCGCATTACTTCAACCATCATGACGATTACCTGCGGGCGCATATCCCCGGCGCGGTCTTTGTGGACTGGGTGCATGAAATCACCGACCCCGCCGACCAGCCCTGGCACGCGCAGATCGCCCCGCCGGAGCGTTTCGCGGCGGTCATGAGCCGCCTCGGTATCGCGCCAGAAACGCAGGTCGTCGTCTATGACGACGCGCACAGTATGTTCGCCGCGCGGCTGTGGTGGGCGCTCAATTACTACGGTCATGAGCAGGTCGCGGTGCTGGATGGCGGCTGGAAGAAATGGACTGCTGAAGGCCGCCCGGTCACGGCGGAAATCCCGCAGATCACGCCGACGCAGTTCGTCGCGCGCCCCAACCCCGCGCTGCGCCGCACCGCCGAGGACATCCTCGCCGCGCAGCAGGGCGCGATGACGCTGGTGGATGTACGCACGCTTGAAGAATACACCGGGCGGGCCTCACGCACGAAGCGCAAAGGTCATATTCCCGGCGCGCTCAATCACCCGGCGAGCAACCTTTACCACGCCGACGACACGCTGCTTGCGCCCGACACGCTGCGCCAGCAGTTCGCCGAAAGCGGCCTGCTGGATGCTGATGGCGAGATCGTCACCTACTGCAACGCGGGCGTATCGGGCAGTCTGGGGCTGTTCGCGCTGCGGCTGGCCGGGGTCGAGAATGCCGCGCTCTATGATGGCTCGTGGAAGGACTGGAGCAGCGACGAAAACCACCCCATAGAGACGTAATCCGGTTAGAAATTCGGACGTTAATTGTCCGAATTTTTAACGGCGCGCACCACTTCAGCCGGAGTCACGATGGTTAATCCCGATTGCTGACTGACCTCGGGGGGGTCAATCAAATGTTTCCGGTCATATGTCACCAGATAGTCAGGCGCTGCCTGGATGGCGGCGGCAATGATAGGCGCATCTTTGGCGACCACATAAGTTTCGACGGTCTTTACAAGCTCTATAGTAGGGTCAGCCGTGATCTCTAATTCCAGTAGTTCTAACAGAGACTGGTAGGCTTCAACCTTTTCTGGTGCCTTGCGTGACAGGTTGCGTATCGTTTCTTCCAGAACATCTTGGCTGACAATGAGTTGTACCTGCCCAAGCAGCCCAAGCCGGATTAAATCACGCGCCATCCCGCTTGATGAATACGTGGCGGCGAATAAAACGCTGGTATCCACAAATACCCTAAGTCTGGTCATCGGTGCGGTATTTTTCGTCGTAGATTTCCTGGCGAATTTCCCGCCCACTTTCGATCAGTTCATCCAGCGTGATACCTCTGGCCTCCAGCGCCTCGCCAATTTCGTCCAGCAGCTTCAGCGTCAGTACCTCGCGCGGGCTAATCAGCAGGCCATCCTGTGTTTCCTCAAAAACCACAAAATCTCCTTTCTTCAGCCCATATTTTTCCCGCCACTCCGAAGGCAGCGTCACCTGCCCATTTTCCTGAATCGTGTAAGCGCGCTTCATCCCGTTACGTCCTCAAACTCATATTTTAGCTAATCTATAAGAAATTATAGCACACCTTTACTGCTCTCATCAGAATCATATAAGTTCTGTGCCGCTGTCACGACTTTCTCCGCGTTAAATACGTATATGAAATGTAACAACCGCAGAAACCCGCACCGACGGGGTGTATAATACGACAGAACATAAAAAGGATAAGGAAACCGATGAGGATTATTGTTCACACCGGTAAAGGGGGCGTGGGGAAAACCAGCATCTCAGCCGCGACCGCGCTGCGCTGTGCCGAGATGGGGCTGAAAACCATCGTCATCAGCACCGACACCGCGCACAGCCTGGGCGACTCGCTCCAGAAGGAGATCGGCCCCGAACCGACCGAGATTTACCCCAATCTGTGGGCGCAGGAAGTGGATGCCCGCTACTCGATGGACAAATACTGGGGGCGCGTGCAGAAATACATGGTCGCCCTCTTCAGCCGTCAGGGCGTACAGGACATTGTGGCCGAGGAAGTGACCATTCTGCCCGGTCTGGAAGAAGGCGCGCACCTGCTGTGGATTAACAAGTACGTCGAGGACGGCGAGTACGACGTGCTGGTGGTGGACGCAGCGCCAACCGCCGAAACGCTGCGCCTGCTCAGCCTGCCCGATGTCACGCGCTGGTGGTTCGAGCGTATTCTGACGCTCACACGCGGCGCGGCCAAAATCCTGCGGCCCATCGGCAAGATGCTCAACCGCAGCGATAACATCCCCGACGAGGATGCATGGGAACAGGTGCAGTCGCTGTTCAAGACGCTCGACAAAGTGCGCGACCTGCTGGCCGACCCCGAAATCAGCAGTATGCGGCTGGTCGTCAACCCGGAGCGCATGGTCATCAAGGAGACGCAGCGCACCTACACCTACCTCAACCT
>CAZJSU010000050.1:22853-30456 GCA_964548765.1 uncultured Anaerolineaceae bacterium | reverse complement strand
AATACACCTTGTAGGGGCGCAGCGTGCTGCGCCCTCATGCCGTCCGCTGTTAGCAGAGAAGCGATACGTAGGGGCCTCCCGCAGAGGGATGGCCGCAGGCGGGGGTGAGATTTCACGGGCGGGTTGCAAACCCGTCCCTACGCCTGAAGGCGGATGGCAGACGGACGCGGCACTTAACGCTAAGGATCAACAATGGCGGCACTTCTGGTAATTGTGGCGGGCATCGCAGCGCTGGCGGGCGGGGCGTATTTCCGGTTGTGGCGTACCCGCAAGCGCAACCGCGCCGAGTATCCCGACCCGCTGACGCTGATTATCGAACCAGAGGCCGATGTCCTGCTGAAGCGGCTGGATGAAGGCACGGTTGAAATCCGCTGGCATTCCGGCGCGCGTCAGGTGCAGGTTTATACAGGCACAAGCCCTGATCTGATTGATCGTGAGAAGATCGTGGCGCACGGCGACGGCGTAGACCATGTGATCGTGAGCGACCTGAACCCGGCACGGCGGCATTACTTCGAACTGGTCTTTGACCCCGAAAGCAAAACCCCTGAGCGCCTGATGGTGGCCGAGCGCGAGCTGCCGCTGAAAAGCGTGGTCAACTTCCGTGACCTCGGCGGTTATCTGACCGAGGACGGGAGGCGCGTGCGCTGGGGGCAGGTGTATCGCTCCGGCGCGTTAGGGCATCTGAGCGACGAAGACGCAGATTACCTGCAAAATCTGGGGCTGCGGCTGGTGTGTGACCTGCGTACCCCGAAGGAAGCCGAGCATGACCCGGATCAACTGCCCTTCAAGCCCACGCCGACCTACATTCATAAGCCGCTGTACTCCGGCAACAACTCGTCGCAGCGCCTGCAAACCCTGTTCTACAACGCGGACCAGCTTCACGCGATGATGGTGCAGGCTTACACCGAGCATATGGTGGACGCGAACGGGGAAACCTTCGGCGACATTTTGCGGCGGCTGGCCGATAAAAGCAACCTTCCGGCGGTCATCCACTGTACCGCCGGGAAAGACCGCACAGGCATCGCGGGCGCGCTGCTGCTGATGCTGCTCGGCGTGCCGGACGAGACGATTGTGGCCGATTACAGCCTGAGCAACGCCCACTACCTGCGCCTGACCGATGTCGTCCGGCCTGCGCTGCGAAAAGTCGCGCCGCTGGGCATCACCGTCGAGGACTTACAGCCGCTGCTGACCGCCCCGCCAGACACCATGCGCCGCACCCTGTCGCACATCCGGGAGCGCTATGGCACCGCCGAAGCCTACGCCAGAGGCAAGGCCGGACTCACCGATGAAGACATCGCCGCACTGAAAGCGAACCTGCTTGAACCCGCCTGACCAGCCCAACCTGCCGATGTTTGATGATGATCCACCGCCCAAACCGGTGGATATTTCACGCCTGCCCTCGGATGTTGAATGCGTCTATCGCTGGCGCTGCCCCAACTGTGGACAGACGTTTTTCACGCTGGACGAGAAACCGCCGCCCGACCACTGCGATTACTGCAACGACATGACCACGTGGCAGCAGGTAAGGGGCGAGGACAGTTAAGGGGTTTATCAGGAAGCGCGGCTGACGCGGCTTGAGGCGGCCTGTCGCAGCAGCACAACGCCCGCCGCCAGCAGGACAAGGCCGATCAGGAAATAACCGCCATCACAGACGGCGAGGTTTGGCCCGTAGCAGATATGATGTACTTCCAGCAGCCAGTGGTTCAGCACGCTGTCCACCACATGAAATACGCCGACCCCGGCCAGCACCCCGCCCATGACCACACGTGGGGAAGGCCGCACATCCTTACGGGTGATCGCCCGCCACAGCATGACCAGCCCCACGACCGTGATCACGTACATCGCCATGTGGAAAATGCCATCCCACAGCGTGTTGATTTCCAGCCCTTCAACCGTATCCATCGGGTAAACGCTGCTCACCAGATGATGCCATTGGAGAAGCTGGTGCAGGATAATGCCATCAAGAAAGCCACCCAGACCGAAGCCGAGGACAAAGCCGCTAATCAGCAGCGGGCGTGTGGTATTCATGCTGTCTCCTGTTATAGTTATCTTCATTTTATGCGCCGCGTAACCGGAAGCGCAGTTAATTTTTTGTGAGAAACCAGCGCGGCGGCGGTTTCAAAAACCGAACAAATGTGTTAAAATAACCCTCTGTTTAACTCGGATAATGACCCAATGGCCGACCTCAAAATCACCGTCACCAAACAGCAGCGTTCGCTGATCCGCACCAAAGCGAAAACCAAAAACACCATCTTCCTCGAAGGCGCGGCAGGCACGGGCAAAACGACTGTCGGCGTGGAACGTATGGTGTACCTCATTGAGAAGGAAGTCTCCGACGCAGGCTCGATGTTCGTCCTTGTACCACAGCCCACGCTGGCGCTGCCCTATCAGGAACGCCTGCGCCAGTCTGACCTGCCCGCTGGCGGCCAGCCGCAGATCATGACGCTGGGCAGCCTGTCGCAGCAGATGGTCAACTTCTTCTGGCCGCTGGTCAGCGCCGAGGCTGGCTTTGCCGCGCCGGGGGAGCCGCCTGTTTTCCTCAATGTAGAGACCGCGCAGTATTACATGGCGCGTATCGTCGCGCCGCTGGTGGATATGCAGGGTTACTTCGACACGGTGACGATTGACCGCAGCCGCCTTTACAGCCAGATACTCGACGCGATGAGCAAGGCCGCGCTGGTCGGCTTTCCGCTGGAGGAAATCGGCCACAGGCTGTCGGCGGCGTGGGCAGGGGAGGAAGCGCAGAAGCGGGTTTATGCCGAATTGCAGGAGTGCGCGCTTCGGTTCCGCCAATACTGCCTCGACCATAACCTGCTGGACTACTCGCTGCATGTTGAGGTGTTCACGCGCCACCTGTGGCCGATGCCGGAATGCCGCAACTACCTGCTGGCGAAATATACCCATCTGATCGTAGACAACCTTGAGGAAAATACGCCTGTCATCCACCAACTGCTGCGCGAGTGGCTGCCGGAATGCGCCTCCGCGCTGCTGATTTACGACAGCGACGCGGGCTATCGCCGCTTCCTGAGCGCCGACCCGACCAGCGCCTATGACCTGAAGAAGCTGTGTAAACGCAAAGAGACGTTTACCGAGACGCTGGTGTCGTCGCTGGACTTGCTGGCCTTTGGCGACCAGATGAAGCTCAGCTTTGGGCATGATGTCGAGCCGAACGTGGGCGACCCGCGCGAACCGCTGGCCTATCAGGATCACCGCTTCCAGACGGAAATGATTGACTGGACAGCGCAGGAGATCGCCAGTCTGGTGCATGGCGATAACGCGCCGCCCGGCCAGATCGTCGTGCTTGCGCCGTACCTCTCGGACGCGCTGCGCTTCTCGCTGATGAACCGGCTGGCCGAACACGACATCCCGGCGCGTTCGCACCGTCCCTCGCGCTCGCTGAACGAAGAACCCGCCGTGCGCGCGCTGCTCACGCTGGCGCAGGTCGCGCATCCTGAATGGGGGCTGAACCCCACGTCGTCCGATATGGCGCACGCGCTGATGCAGGCCATCGAACGGCTCGACCTCGTGCGCGGGCAGCTACTGGCGCAGATCGTCTACCGTGTGCGCGAGGGGCAGCCCGTCCTCAGCCCGTTTGAGGAAATCGGCGCGGATATGCAGCAGCGCATCACCTACAGCCTCGGTGAACGCTACGAGCATCTGCGCGAGTGGCTGGCCGCTTATCAGGTAGACCGCACTCATGCCGAGGCCGAACTGCCGCTGGATGTCTTTTTCAGCCGCCTGTTTGGCGAGGTGCTGTCACAGGAGGGCTACGGGCTGCACAACGACTTCGACGGCGCGGCGCAGGCCGCCAACCTGATCGATTCGGCGCGGCGCTTCCGGCAGGTGGTCTTGCCGGGGGAGAAGCCGCTCGGTCAGGAGTATCTCGAACTGATGCAGGCCGGGCTGATCGCCGGGCAGTACGTGCGAAGCTGGACGCTGGAGCCGGAGGAAGCGGTGCTGATCGCCCCGGCGTACACCTTCCTGATGCGTAACGTCCCGGTGGATTACCAGTTCTGGCTGAATGTCGGCGGGAGCGGCTGGGGCGAGCGGCTGTACCAGCCGTTGACGCATCCCTACGTGCTGACGCAGGAGTGGGAAGTCGGGCGGTTGTGGACGGACAGCGAAGAAGTGGCTGTCGAGCAGGACGCGCTCTATCGGCTGGTGCAGGGCTTGATTCGCCGCTGCCGCGAGCGCATTTACTTAGGCTACAGCGAACTGAGCGAACAGGGCTACGAACAGCACGGCGAACTGCTCAACGCGCTGCAAAAGATGCTGCGCCGCCTCACGCCGGAGGAGGGGGAATGACCTCTTTGATGCTGTTGGTGAACGCATAAAACGAACATATCCGTAGGACTTGCCCTGGGCGCAGCACGCTGCGCCCCTACGAAAATGAATTCGCCAACGGCGGCCTCTTTACCCTTCCTGTGGAAAAACTTCCGCCACGTTGAGCATGAAGCCCGGCAGCACCTCGCCGCCATCAAGCGTGTCGCTCTCGCGGTAGATTTGTACGGGCTGGCCGGGCGTGTAGACCTCGACCTGTTTATCGTCTGGCTTCACCACCCAGACCACCGTTCCCACAGCTAAATAATTGGTCACTTTGATACGCAGCATGTGCAGTTCATCGGCGCGATCTGACGAGACCACCTCGACAGCCAGATCGGGCGGGTTGGGGTTGTAACCCTGTTTTACCAGTTGAGGTTGTTTGACGTATGAGATAAAGGCGACATCCGGCGCGTAACGTTCCCCAGCGACCATATAACCGCCTGCCTCACCGGTGACATGCCCCAGCTTTTTCTCACGGACAAACACGAGTATCAACGAGCCGATCAGCATGGCGATTGCAGAGACATACGGATTAGACGGCACTTCAACAATCTCCCCCCCGATGTATTCAAACAGCTTCTCGGCATTCTCTGGCAGCATGACGAACTGGTCGAACGCTTCGACACTGGAGAGATTTTCCCGAATCACCATCGCGCAAGCCCTTCGTGCTATACTTCTATACGCATTATACAGGAAACCCCGGCCTGTAATCCGACACTCACCAAAATCGAACTTTTGTGCTACAATCTTATGACGTTTTGACAGGAAAATCGGGAAATGACGTTCAACCCCCGGCCTAAACAGAAGCAGGTACTCAATTACAAAGGCGGCAAGATGGGCGTGGCGGCGGTGCCGGGCAGCGGCAAGACGCGCACGCTCTCCGCGCTGGCCGCGAAACTGGTCGCCAGCCGCGCCTTGCAGGACGATCAGGAGGTGCTGGTCGTCACGCTGGTCAACTCGGCGGTGGACAACTTCAGCCGTCAGGTGGGCGACTTCATCAAGGCGCGCGGGCTGCTGGCGGGCTTCGGCTACCGCGTCCGCACGCTGCACGGCCTCGCCAACGACATCGTGCGCGAGAGGCCGGGGCTGGTCGGCCTGTCGGACGATTTCGCCATCGTGGACGAGCGCGAGGCGGGCGAGATTTTGCAGGACGCGGTGCAGGCATGGATACGCGCCACCCCCGACGCGGCGGATGATTTCCTCGCGCAGGAACTGGACGACAACCGCCGCGAATACATCCGGCGCGATAACTGGCCGGATCAGGTGAGCAGCCTCGCGGGCGCGTTCATCCGGCAGGCGAAGGATTGGGAACTCACGCCAGACGACATCCGCGCGCGCATGGACGAGCGCCAGGAAAACCTGCCGCTGGCCGAGATGGGATGGGGCGTGTACGTCAATTACCAGCGCGGGCTGGCCTATCGCGGCGCGGTGGACTTTCAGGACCTCATCCGGCTGGCGTTGAAGGCGCTGCGGCTGGATGAAGGTTATCTCGCGCGCCTGCGCCAGCGCTGGCCGTACATTCTGGAAGACGAGGCGCAGGACAGCAGCGAATTGCAGGAGAAGATTCTGCGCCTGCTGGCCGGGCCGGACGGCAACTGGGTGCGCGTGGGCGACCCTAATCAGGCGATCTACGAGACATTCACCACCGCCAAGCCGGAATATCTACGCAGCTTCCTGAACGAGGTCGGGGTGACAGCGCGCGAACTGCCCAACAGCGGGCGCTCCACGCTGAGCGTGATCTCGCTGGCGAACGCGCTGATTGACTGGACGATCAAGCAGCACCCGGTCGAGGCGATCCGCAGCCGCCCGCCGCTGCAACCACCGTTCGTCCAGCCCAGCCCGCCCAACGACCCGCAGCCGAACCCGCCCGACCAGCCGGAACAGGTGCATCTGTATAAGGAAGCGCTCGCGCCCGCCGACGAGATCAACATGGTTGCGCGCTCGCTGGCGCGCTGGCTGCCGCAAAACCCGGATAAAACCGCCGCTGTGCTTGTCCCGCGCAACCGGCGCGGCTTCGAGCTGGTGGACGCGCTGAAGCAGATACGCGAGCCGAAGCTGGAATACGTCGAGCTGCTGCGCAGTACCACCACGACGCGCGAGGCGGCGGGCGCGCTGGGCAATGTGCTGAATTATCTGGCGAACCCCGGCTCGCCCAACCTGCTGGCGACGGCTTACCGGGTGTGGCGGCGCGAAGACCGCGACGACCCGCTGGCGGCGGCGCAGCTTGAAAACGCGACCAAACTGCTGCGCGGCTGTAAGCAGGTGGAGGATTACCTGTGGCCGGGCGCGGGCGAGGACTGGCTGGACGGCGTGATTGAAAGCGACCTGCGTGAACCGCTGGAAGCCTTCCGGCGGCTGGCGCGGCGCTGGCAGCAGGCGGTACTGCTGCCGATTGACCAGTTGATCCTCACGCTGGCGGGCGACCTGTTCTACAACTCGGCAGACATCGCGCTGGCGCACAGCATCGCCGTGTTCCTGCGGCGCACCGCCGAGACACATCCGCACTGGCGGCTGCCCCAGTTCACCGAAGAACTGGCGGTGGTAGCGCGGAACGAACGGCGCTTCCTCGGCATCAGCGAGGAGGAAGGCGGGTTCGACCCGGACGCGCACAAGGGCAAGGTCGTGATCGCCACCATTCACTCAGCGAAGGGGCTGGAGTGGGATCGCGTGTATCTGCTCTCGGCGAATAATTACGATTTCCCATCAGCACAGCCTTACGATCAGTACATCTCCGAAAAGTGGTTCGTGCGTGACAAGCTGAACCTCGAGGCGGAAGCGCTGGCGCAGCTTCGCGCGCTGTACGAAGAAAGCGAGTATGATGAAGGCTACGCCACCCGCGACGCACGGTTGGACTACGCGGCGGAACGCCTGCGCCTGCTGTATGTGGGCATCACGCGGGCGCGGCGCGAACTGGTCATCACATGGAACACTGGCAGGCAGGGGGACTTGCAGCCCGCGCTGCCTTTCGTGGCGCTGCAGGCGTTCTGGGAGTCGCGCCAGCGCTGACAGGATTGGAACCGCAAAGCGCATCACGCAAACAGGGAGAGATCATGCCATTTGCAGCGATCAATAACGCACAGATTTATTATGAGAGCCGCGGCGAGGGTGAGCCGGTGGTGCTGGTTCATGCGGGTATCGCTGACAGCCGGATGTGGGGGCCGCAGGTGGACGATTTGGCAGCGCGTTACCGTGTTGTGCGCTACGACATGCGCGGCTATGGACAGAGCAGACCCGTCGAAGGCGCTTTTTCGCACACGGACAACCTGCGCCTGCTGCTGGA
>CAZJSU010000050.1:21372-22753 GCA_964548765.1 uncultured Anaerolineaceae bacterium | reverse complement strand
GCAAATGAACCTGCTTGCCCTGCAATCTGAAGCGCAGGAGATGGGCGAGGAACAGCCGCCGCTGGAACAAAACGCCATTGAACGGCTGAATGAACTTCTGATGCCCGCCCTGATTATTTATGGTGAACATGACCGGCTTTGTATTCACGCGGCTGCGGATGTGCTGGCGGAGCGCCTGCCCAACAAGCGCAAGGTGCTGCTGAACAACGCGGCACATCTGCCCAACCTTGACCAGCCTGCGGCGTTTAACCGGGCGGTGCTGGACTTTCTGGAAACACTATGACGAACAGGCTCCCGACACACTTCCAGTTCAGCCAGAGCAGTTTGCAGGATTATGCCGACTGCGCGCGCCGCTTCCAACTGCGCTATCTGGAACGGCTGGCATGGCCCGCGCCAGAGGCCGAGCCGCTGCTGGCCTTCGAGCAGCATCAGGCGTTGGGGGAGCGCTTTCACGAACTGGTACACCGTCATCTGATCGGCATCCCGGCGGAGCGCCTTCACCCGCTGGCCGCCGACGAACCGCTGCGGCATTGGTGGGAGAATTACCTGCGGACGGGCTTACACGGCCTGCCGCAGCAGCGCCACCCGGAGATCATGCTGACCGCGCCGCTGGGGGCGTACCGCCTTGTCGCCAAGTACGACCTGATCGCGGTTGCGCCGGGGCAGCGGGCGGTGATTATGGACTGGAAAACCTCGCTGCAAAGGCCGCGCCGGGAGCGGCTGGCAACCCGTTTGCAGACGGTGGTTTACCGTTACCTGCTGGCGCGCGCCGGGGCGCACCTGAACGGCGGCCAGCCCATCACGCCGGAGCAGATCGAGATGGTCTACTGGTTCGCCGAGCATCCCGACGAGCCAGAGCGCTTCCCATACAGCGCCGCGCAGTTCCGCGAGGATGAGGCTTATCTGCGACAGCTTGTGAGCGAGATGGAGACGCGGGACGTGTTCGAACTCACGAGCGATGTCACGCGCTGCACCTTCTGCACTTATCGCTCGCTGTGCAACCGGGGCGAGAAGGCGGGCGATTACCGGCTGGCCGAGATGGTCGAAGACATGGAAGACGTTGGCGCGGGCTTCACGTTTGACCTTGAGCAGATCATGGAGATTGATTTTTAAGCTGCCATAGAGTCATTAGTCGGCAGTCAAAAGATAAAAGACTCAACGCAAAGGCGCGAAGATGCAAAGGACGCAAAGATTTCATTTTGAACCGCCAAGACGCAGAGATTATAGAGACAGTATGTATAGTATAGGGATTTTGAGAGCGAAAGGGTGGACATATGTCCCTATTTTTAGTGACAAGTGAAAAGTGCGAGTGAAAAGGTAAAAACACAACGCAAAGGCGCGAAGATGCAAAGGACGCAAAGATTTCATTTTGAACCGCCAA
>CAZJSU010000050.1:7018-21272 GCA_964548765.1 uncultured Anaerolineaceae bacterium | reverse complement strand
GGCATGTAAGGCTTGTCCGTTGTTAGCAGAATGTGTAGGGGAGGGTCTGTGACCCGCCCGCAGGCCAGGCAGGGTGAGGCTTCACGGGCGGGTTGCAAACCCGTCCCTACGCAGATATGACGATTGAACACAGACATATCCCTACAGGGGTATGTGGTGATCGCGCAGCGCGTCCCACTCCTGCCGCAGCAGAGCGAACACCTCGACATCGTGATACCGTCCCCGGTGATACCACGCACCGCGCATTTTGCCCTCGCAGACGAAGCCGTTTTTCTGGGCGACGCGCTGCGAGGCGATGTTGTCCGGGTGGATGACAAGCTGAAGCCGGTTGACCTTCTGCGTATCGAACAGGTATTTGGTCAGCAGCCGGACGGCCTCGGAGGTGATGCCTTTGCCCCGTTCAGCCGCGTCGTAGATCAGGTACGACAGTTCGTAAGCGTCCAGATAGGCGACTGGCCTGAAGAACTCGATGTGACCGATGAGGGCTGCTGCCTCATTGGTCATCAGCAGCAGCCCTTTGTCGTCACCCCAGAACCCGCCGTCCTCAAACTGCTTTCTCAGCCACGATTCTGAGTGAATGTTGACCGGGAAAAAGTCGCCACGATTACGGATGTCGCTCAGGCACATGAAAAGCGCCTCAAGATCAGCTTCCCGGACGGGACGCAGTTGAACCCGTTCCCCATACAGCATCGCGGGCTTCTCCGGTTAACCCTGCTTCGGTGGCCGGGGGATGAGCATCGGGGTTTTGCGGCGGTATTCGCGGTACTGCTCGCCGAAGTATTTCACGAGGTCGCGCTCTTCAAGCTGGATGGCGATGAGGATGTAGACGGTGGTGGCGACGGCGAACAGCAGATGGCCGACGGTCATCAACGGGGTCGCCCAGAAGGCGATGATGAAGCCGAGCATGATCGGATGGCGCAGGAACCTGTAGAAGAACGGCGTTCTGAAGCCGAGGCTGTCGTACTCGCGGTTTCGCAGGTTGAGGTACACCTGCCGCAGCCCGAACAGGTCAAAATGGTTAATCATGAAGGTGGAAAGCAGCACGATGAGCCAGCCGATTAAAAAGAGGCCGTGCAGCAGCGCGCGCCCGATGGGGTCTTCTACCGACCAGACCACGATGGTGATGGGCCGCCACTGCCAATACAGCAGCAGCAGCGCGAGGCTGGCGAAAAGCACGTAGGTGCTGCGCTCGATGGGCTTGGGGACGATCTTCGTCCACCAGCGCTTGAATTCCGGGCGCGCCATCAGGCTGTGCTGGACAGCGAACACGCCCAGCAGAAGCACGTTGACGATCAGCGCTTCCTGCAACGGCGCTTCCCCGCCGATGTCAATGGACTTGGGGACGACGATGTTGCCGACAAAGCCGATGGCGTAGAGAAAAGTGACGAAAAACACCATATAGCACACAAGGCCATAAACCACTGTGAGCGCCCGGCCAAGCACCCCGCCCATCGCGGCGGAACCTGCTGGCACGGCCTGTTGAGTCACATAATCCGACATTTGCTTACTCCTTGTTCCTTATAAAATCGTCCAGAAGCGCGTTCCTATAAGTAAGGGTAGCCAGCGGGCGAGCAGCTGTCTCCATGCATTTGAATGGGAAATGAATGGTAAAAAAGCCTTAGATACTGTAGGATCGTGATGTGTGTTCACAAAGCAAGCGGTCATTTGGGGACGCGGGTATGGAGGGAAAACCACCGTTACCGGATCACCTGACGGCGCGCGAACAGGCGATTCTGGAGCGCCTGTCTGCCGGGCTGTCTGACCAGCAGATCGCCGCCGCGCTGTTCCTCAGTCACAACACCGTCCGCTGGTACAACCGCCAGATTTACAGCAAGCTCGGTGTCGGCAGCCGGACGCAGGCGGTCGCCCGCGCCAGGGCGTTGGGCATCCTGCCGCCAGAGCAGCCCGCCGTTCCTCCAACCACGCCACCCCCTCGCCCAACAGCAAACACGGTTCGCCAGCAGGCCGAGCAGCGCGTCCACTTCACGACCAGCTTCGACGGCACGCGCATCGCCTACGCGCTTAGCGGGGAAGGCCCGCCGCTGGTCAAAGTCGCCACGTTTATGAGCCATCTGGAATACGACTGGCAAAGCCCGGTCTGGCGGCACTGGCTGGAGGAATTCACGCGCGGGCATACGCTGATCCGCTATGACGAGCGCGGTAACGGGCTGTCGGATTGGGATGTCGAGGACGTGTCGTTCGAGGCGTGGGTGCGCGACCTTGAGGCGGTGGTGGATGCGGCGGGGCTGGAGCGTTTCCCGCTGTTTGCCAACTCGCAGGCGGGGACGGTGGCGGTGGCTTATGCTGTGCGCCACCCGGAGCGCGTCAGCCGGTTAATCCTGTACGGCGCGTATGCGCGCGGCTGGCTGCACCGCGACCTGACGCAGCAGGAGCTTGAGGAAGAACAGCTTATCATCAACCTGATGCGTGTCGGCTGGGGGCGGGAGAACCCGGCCTTCCGGCAGGTATTCGCCACGCAACTGCGTCCCGAAGCCACCACCGAGGAATTACAGGCGTTTGACCAGCAGATGCTGATTTCCACGTCGCCAGAGAACGCGGCGCGGCTGGAAAGCGAGATGCACCGCACCGATGTGCGCCTGCTCGCGCCACAGGTGCAGGTGCCGACGCTGGTGCTGCACCCGATTAAAGATGCCGCCGTGCCGTTTGAGGAAGGCCGCCTGCTGGCTTCGCTGATACCGAACGCGCAGTTCGTCGCGCTCGACAGCAACAATCACCTGCTGCGGGCGCAGGAGCCTGCATGGTCGAAATTCGTAGCCGCCTTCCGGCGTTTTCTGGACAGCGATGATGGCTAGGCAAGCGGACAATCCGCGACACCCCGACGCTTTGACCGGGCGCGAACAGGCGATTCTGGAGCGCCTGTCTGCCGGGCTGTCTGACCAGCAGATCGCCGCCGCGCTGTTCCTCAGTCACAACACCGTCCGCTGGTACAACCGCCAGATTTACAGCAAGCTCGGTGTCAGCAGCCGGACGCAGGCGGTCGCCCGCGCGAAGGCCCTCGGCCTGCTGGGGAGCGCTGATGCAGCAGCGCCGCCGCCCGCGCCGAAGCCCGTTTTCCCGGCACAGATCACGCCGTTTGTCGGGCGTGACCGTGAGACTAGCGACATCAAGCGGCTATTGCAGAACACGCGGCTGCTCACGCTGACCGGGGTGGGTGGCACGGGGAAAACACGGCTGGCGCTGCACGCCGCGTCGGACTTGCTGGATGCCTTCGCTGATGGCGTGTACTTTGTTGATCTGGCCCCGGTCAATGACGCGGCGCTGGTCACCAGGACGGTCGCCGCCGCGCTCGACGTGTATGAACACCCCAGAGAGCCGCTGCTGGACACGCTGAAACGGGCGCTGGCCGGGCGTGAAATCCTGTTGGTGATGGACAACTTCGAGCATCTCATGGCCGCCGCGCCGCTTGTGGCCGACCTGCTGGCGGCAGCCGCGCTGCTGAAGGTTATCGTCACCAGCCGCGAAGCGCTGCGGCTTTCTGGTGAGCAGGAGTATCAGGTGCCGCCGCTGTCGCTGCCCGCCGTAGAGGCCGCGACTCCTGCCGAGATTGCCGCCTCGGAAGCGGGCGCGCTGTTCGTGCAGCGGGTACAGATGATGCAGCCACACTTCGCGCTGACCGCCGATAACGCGCCCGCCATCGCGCAGATATGCGTGCGGCTGGATGGCCTGCCGCTGGCGATTGAACTGGCGGCGGCACGCTGCAAGCTGCTGACCCCGCAGGCGCTGGTAGAGCGGCTGGACAGCCGCCTGAAGCTGCTCACCGGGGGCGCGCGTGACGCACCCGCCCGCCAGCGCACGCTGCGAGACACGATTGAATGGAGCTACAACCTGTTAGACAGCGCCGAGAAGGTGCTGTTCGCGCGGCTGGCGGTGTTCCGGGGCGGGCGTTCGCTGGATGCTATCGAGGCGGTATGCGGGCAGGGGTTGGGCGTTGACGTGCTGGACGGACTGGCTTCGCTGGTGGACAAGAGCCTCGTCCACCAGAACGACACGGCGCACGGCGAACCGCGCTTCGTCATGCTGGAGACGATCCACGAGTACGCATGGGCGCAGCTACAGGCCAGCGGCGAAGGGGATACGCTGCAAGGGCAGCACGCCGGGCATTTTGTCGCGCTGGCCGAACGCGCCGAGCCGGAACTGCGAATGGCTCCTCATGTGCGCTGGTTTCAGCGCCTGACGCTGGAACAGGATAATGTGCGGCAGGCGCTGGCATGGTCGGTAAGCCCGCAGGGGGATGCCCGCCTCGGTGTGCGGCTGGTGGGGGCGATCTGGCTGTTCTGGTTCGCGTATGGGCATCATGCCGAAGGGCTTCGCTGGACACAGCGGCTGCTGCCACACCTGCACAAAGCGCCTGAAAACCAGCAGGCGCGGTTTTTGGTCGGCGCGGGCAACATGACGATGACCAGCGACCCCAGCGCGGCCAGACCGCTGTTTTTGCGCGCGCTCGATATTTCCCGCCAGTTGGGGGATCAGCCGGGCAGCGCGTGGGCGCTGGCGCATCTGGCCTCGGCCACGCCGAACAAGGCGGAAGCGCTGGCGACCGCCGAGGAAGCGCTGTCCATCTTCCGCGACCTGAACCACCCACCCGGCATTGCCCATACGTTAAACGTGATTGGCGAGATCGCCAGACACGCGGGCGACGATGCCCACGCCCGCCGCGCGTATGAGGAATGTCTGGCGATATGCCTGCGAACGGGCGAGACGCGGCGGGTAGCGATTATGCTGTTCAACCTCGCCTTCCTGTTCCAGCACGCGGGCGATCACGCGGGGGCGCTGGATGCCGCCCGGCGCGCGATGCAGATGGCGCACGACATGAACAACCGGGGCGAGGTCGCGTGGTGCCTGCCGATCATCGCCGGGTCTATCGCCGCGCTCGACCAGCCGGAACGCGCGGCGCGGCTGCTTGGGATGTCCCAGTCGTTTCTGGAGCGGCTGGGGACTTTTATGCTGCCCGCCGATAAGCGCGAATTCGACCGTATACGCGCCGAGGTGTGCCTGCAAATGGGCGATGCGGCCTTCGAGGCCGCCGTGACAGCAGGCCGCCGCATGAAGCTGGACGAGGCCATTGAAGAAGCGCTCCGGCCTTGAGGAGTAAGCGCCTGCAAAAAGCCGACAAGGCGAACGTGATGTTCGCCTCGTCGGTTTACTCGCACACATCGCCCGCGCGGCTGGCTTACGGGTCGCAGGAAGCGATGTCCTGCCAGTCGTCGCGGCTGAGGCCATCCAGCGAGAGGTCAACCGGGGTCAGGTTGGTATCCGGGCGCAGGAAGCGTGTCTGCTCGCCGAATTCGCCCATGACGGTCTGGCCTTCGCGGCTGGCGTTCTCTTCTGCTGGCACGTTCGAGGGATAGACGCTGTTCCACTCGCCAAACGTGAGCTGGTCGCCCTCGGCCTCGACCTGGATGGCGGGGGCTTCGATGGGCGTGGCATCGGCCTCAAAGATGTTGGGGGTGCCTTCATCAATGTCTGAGGTAAAGACGACGCGCGTATCATCGCACAGCCATGTCGGCGCGTAGTCGTTGATGTCGTTGTCGCTCAACTGGCGGGTGGCACGGCGCGCCACGTCGTAGATGTAGATGTCGAGGTCGCCGTCTCTGTCGGACTGGTAGGCGATATAACGATCGCTGGGCGACCATGCCGGGTTGGTGGCGCTGCCGTCTGGCGCGCTGACCGGGTAACGCTCCCCCGTAGACAGGTTCATGATGGCGATCACGCTGTTTTCGCCCTCGGCGGTGTAGGTGCGGTAGACAAGCTGCTGGCCGTCGTTGTTGGCGTACTGCGGGTCTACATCAATGCTCTGGCCGTCGCTAAGGCGGGTTTCGGTCATGGTACGCAGGTCAAGCTCGTAAATCTGCCACTTTGCGACCCCGTTTTCATCCGGGCGGTTGCTCTGGAAAGCGATTTTGCTGCCGTCTGGCGACCAGAAGGGGTTGATGTCGTCCGCTTCGCTGTCGGTCAGGCGGTATTCCTCGCCCGTGTTCATGTCTATCAGGTACAGGTCCCAATGGCCGTGACGGGTGGTCTCGAACACAACGAAGTTGTGCGGCCCCCAGGCCGGGTCGGTGTCGTTGGCGACGGTGTTATAGGTGACACGGCGGACGCTGTCCGGGTCGCCGCTGGTGCTGGCGACGTACAGTTCCCAGTTGCCATCACGGTTGCTGCTGAAGATGACCCATTCGTTATTGGGCGACAGGCTGGGCGCGATGTCGCTCACGCCTTCGCCTTCACCCCATGTCAGGTTCTGGCGGGAGAACTCGCGGTTGAGTTGATCCGCGCCGTCCAGCCGGAAGATTTCCCAGTCGCCGGTTTCGTCGGTGTGGTAGAGGCGGAAGGGCGGGCATTTGCGGCCACAGGTCTGCACGTCGCCCCAGTCTGGCAGGCTTTCCTGAATGTTCAGGCCGATGAAGCGTGTCTGGCGACCGGGGACAGGCGGCACGGGCGGCTGCGCTTCGCCCTCGGCGGCCAGCGTGGGCGGCACCGTTGCCGGGCTGCTGCTGACAGGCGGCTCAACACAGTCCATCATCTCGCGGGCGGTGATGCCCAGCGTGTCAGTCACCAGCGTGAGCGTGGTCTGGCGGTAGTCTTCGGGCGGGCGGATGTGCAGGCTCTCGCCAGCCAGCAGGCGGAAGCTGTTCGACGCGGGGGTGACGTTCGCCCCACTGGCCGTCAGCAGGCGGTAGGTATGCTCGGTCTGCATGTCCGCGCCAGTGTTGGTGATGGTGAAGCGCACCGCAGGCGAGCAGACCCACGTGACATCAAGCTGGGGCGTGCCGCAGTCGTAGACGGTGGTCAGGTTGCCCGCCAGCCCGCTGCTGGTGAGCGTGTAGGTATGGTAGGGGTTCACGCCAGCAGGCTCGACAATGAGCGACTCACCGTTGGCAAGCTGGAACGTGCCTGTGTGGATGGTTGCGCCAGTGCTGTCCTGCACGGTGTAGTCCTGCGCGATGAGCATGTCCGCGCCGCTGTTGGTGATGCTGAACAGCGCCGGGTAGGCACAGGTGGCGACAGCCACCAGCGCAGGCTGGCCGCAGTCGAACACCGCGCTGCTGTCCCCGGCGAACCCGGTCGTGCTGAGCGTGTAGCGGTCGTAGGGGTCATGCCCGGCAAGGCTGACCACCAGCGACTCGCCCGCCGCAAGCTGGAAGCTGGCGGTGCTGATGGTGTCGCCCGCGCTGTTGGTGATGGTGTAGTCCTGCGGCAGCACCATGTCGTTCGCGCTGGTGTTGGCGATGGTGAAAGCGTCGGCCACGCTGCACACACTGGTGATGAGCAGTACCGGCTGCTGCGCGCAGTTCTCGTCAACCGCGAACGTGCCGACCGCGCCATCGCTGTGGAAGGTGTAGGTTTCGTAGGGGTTGCTGCCTGCGGGCAGGCTGACGGTCATGGGCGCGGCCCCACGCGCAAGCTGGAACGTGCCGCTCGTCACGACAGTCCCCGCCGAGTCGCGCACTTCGTAGGTCTGCGGGGCGATCATCGGGCCGTCATCGTTGTAGATAGTGAACACCGGCAGATTGCCGCTGCATGTCGCCTCGACGCGGATTTGCGGTGGGTACTCGCAGTCCGTCGAGGCGCTCAGCGCGGAGTCGGTGGTGGCAAAGGTCACAGTGCCGGACTGGTCACTGACCGAGAAGTCCTGATGCTCGCCCGCGCCCAGCAGCACCGAGCCGACAAAGATCACGTCGCCGCTGGCGTTGCGGATGACGACCTGATCGGCGGTGGTCATCGCGCCGCCGCTGTTGGTCACGCGGAAGGTGGCGACACGGTTGGCCGCGCAGGAGCCAGCCACCGACAGCGCGGGCGTGCCGCCTGTCAGGCTGACAGTGACCGGGCGGTACACGGTGCCTGTTTCACCGTCGGGGTCTATGATGTCCATCTCGACCCAGTAAGTGCCTGTGCTGCCGTAGGTGTGGCAAATGGTTTCCTGCCCGCCGCCTACCTCGCCATCGCCGAAGCGCCAGCCTGTGACCGTGACACCGCCTGTCAGCACGGCGGCGAAGCAATACTGCCCGCTGCCCGCAGGCGTAATGGTGAAGGTCGCGCTGCTTTCGAGCAGGCTGTAGGCGCGGATGGTGCGCGTCGCCCTTTCCTCCGTACCGCCGCCGTTGCTAACGACAAGCTCCACGACATAACTCATGCCGGGCGTGGAGTAGGTGGTGCAGGGGTCTGCCGCGCCATAAACGTAAGGCTCGGTTTCGCCGTTGCCAAAGAACCATGTCCCGGTGGTGCCGGGGTTGGTGCCGAGGCTGTTATCGGCGAAGCAGACTTCCAGCGGCGCGATGCCGCCATAGGTGGATGGTGTGAAGGACGCGCGCAGGAAGCTGGTACTCACCAGTTCGAACTCCACGTAAGCGGTGGTGATTCCGAGCGGGCCAGTGCCGCTGACCGTAGCGCGGTAGCTGCCCGGCGCGCTGAAATACTGGCTCACGTTCTGGCCGCTGGCCGTAGTCGGGAAGCCGGCGGACGGGCCGGTGAACTCCCACGTGTAGCCGCCCGTGATGTTGGTGCCGATGGCGCTGAAGTCAATCGTCGCCGGGCCGTAAACCGCGTCGGAGCGGTTGATGAGGATGCTTTGCAGGCCGTAGACGTTGAAGGTTACGCTGTGGCTGTCGCTGTGGCGGAAAGCGCTGTCGCCCTGATGCTGGTTTTCGCCAGTCAGTTCGATGGTGTAGGTGCCAGGCTGGCTGAAGCTGATGCAGCCGGGCAGGTTCTCATCGGTGTGAGCGCTGATCCCGAGGCTGTTGCTGGCCGGGTCGCCGCTGATCGTCCATTCGTAGGCCAGCGACGTGCCATGCGTGGCGCTGGACTCGTTGGTGAAGCAGATCGCAGTCCCGACAGCGACCGCGCTGTTGTTGACCGCCGCGCCGCCGTCATCGAGGTAGCTGTAAGTCACGTTTAGCGAACCGACCACCAGCCCGCGCGACAACGAACACTCGTGTTCGCTGTAGCCAACCGCCAGCGGATCGCTGTTGTTCACCGCGCGGACATCCACGCGCAGCGTGTAGCTGCCCATGCCCACCGGGCCAAGCGCCACGCCAGAGAAGGCCGGGCCAGTCACCAGACCGTCATCGTCGGCGGTGCTGGTGCCTAACGTGTATTCGGCACCGTTCGGCCCCACCAGCACCCATGTGTAGTGCAGGGCGATACGATTACCGTTGTCCATGTCCACCGTGTAGGCGTAGCTGCCGCCCTCGCCGGGGCTGAAGTTGCCGCCGGGGAAAGCGTCGCAGTCGAAGTTGATTCCATCGCCCGCGACCAGCAGTTCCTGCCACTCGGAAACGCAGTCATCGTCCGGCCCGGTCACGTTTGCGCTGTAACGCAGGCGATAACGGGTGTTGGGGGTGCTAAAGACGTGGTTGAAGTCTGACCCTGACCCGGTGGTGACAGGCAGCCAGCCGCCAGCGCCATCGTCCTCTTCCAGTTCCCAAAGCATGGTCGTGACCGCGCGGCTGTAGAGATTGGTAAACACCGGGCTGTAGAGTTCGTTTTCGTTCAGCACCGGGGTTTCGTCACCGTCAGGCAGGCCGCACACCAGCAGCGGCACCTGCACCTTTACCGTGCGGTTTGTCGTACATTCGACATCCTGCGTCGAGCCGTCGGGGTTGGTGACGACCACATGCACGGTGATGGTGCTGTCTGTGCCGGGAGCAGCCGACGAAGCCGACGCAGGCCATGTGATGGATACGCTGTTGTTATTCGTGTTCGGATTTGCTGACTCGATGGACCCGGTATCTACCGACCAGGTATACACCGCAGTACGCCCGGCGATGCCGTTGATAGTCGCGGTATAGGTGTAGGGCGCGGGGCTGCCGGGCAGGGCAGGGATAGGGTCGGCCTGCCCGCCGATGCTGCTACAGGCCAGCGCAGGCCAGCCGGAAACGTTGATGGTGTACTCGGCAAAGCAGTCGGTGCTGGTGCCGTTGCCGTTATCCACTGTGGCCTCGACACGGATGACGCGGCTGTAGGGCAGCAGCGCGGTGTCGGTGATGTTCGTCCAGTCGTGGCTGGTTACACCCGCGCCACTGGCGACGAGCGCGCCGTCTTCGTACCAGCGGTATTCCGTCACCGAACGGCCATTCAGTTCATTCACGTTGACGTTAAAGGTATAGCCGCTGCCGTTGGGATAAAGCGAGGACGGCAGGTTATGAGTCAGGTCACAGGTCGGCGCAGGCCACGGAAGCAGTATCACGGTTGCTTCTTCGTAACACTCAGACGTGTTGCCGTCGCCATCATCCACGCTGATCTGATAACGGATGGTGTAACTCTCTGGCGCGACAGGCGGCACCGACCACGAATAGGTGAAGGTGGCGCTGTCCACGCTCTGCGCGCTGCCGTTTACGTACCATTCGTAGCTGTTGACATCGCGCCCGTCAATGTTGAGGACATCGGCGTTGAAGGTGTAGGTATTGCCATCGGCATACAGCGGCGACGGCACATTGTGGCTGATGTCACATTCCAGCGGATACCAGAAGCGGTTGACGGTCACGCTGGTGTCACATTCAGTGCCATCACTGGCGGTTACGGTCAGCTTCACCACGAACGCGCCGACACCGACATCCGCCCAGTTGACGCTGAAGGTTTCGCCGACAAAGGCTGGCGGCAGCGAGGCGCTGCTTCCGGTAACGTTCCAGGTGTAGGTCGCGGTGCGCGTACCTGCGCCCGTCGTCAGGCCGGTGACATCCGGCGTGTACTGCACCGTACCCGCTGTCGGCAGCACGTTGAGGGGGCCGAGGATGGCGCAGGTAAGCTCCAGCCGCGCCACATAGACGATCATCTCAGCGGTGGATGACCCACCGGGGCCTGTGACTGTCAGGCGGATGGGGTTATTGCCGAGGTCTGAAAGCACGATGCCGCTGGGATGCTGGGCGCTGCTGTCCTCGCTGCCGTCGCCGTCGAAGTCCCAGGAGTAGCTGGTGATCACGCCCGTGCTGGTGTTGGTGAAGCTCAGGCTTTCGCCCCACGTAATCATCAGGCCGGGGGACACGGTGAAGCTGGCGACGGGCGCGGTAACAACATTCACCATATCTGCGGCGGTGGAGGTAGCGTCGCCGCTGGCATTGCTCACGAGCAGGCGCACCATACGCACACCGTCGGTGCTGTACGTGTGGCAAACGACGCTCGCGTTGTTGGTTTCGTCGTAGTTTCCATCGCCATCAAAATCCCATTGGCTGGTCGCAACCGGGCCAGTGCTGGTGTTGGTAAAGCAGACCTCGACCCCGCCTGCCGTGCTGCCCATCACCTGCCATGAGAAGTTCGCGTCTACAGGCTCGGCATCGGGATAAACGCCGATCTGCTGGGTGAGCGAGCCTGTGCCGCCGGGGCCGGTGTAGGTGAGGCTGGCGGTGAAAACCTCGGCAACGGTGGGCGTGGCGAGGGTGTAGGTGTGCGTGTGGGGGCCGGGGCCTGTCGCGTCAACGCTGCCGTCGCCGTCGAAGTCCCATTCCCAGGTGGTGATGGGGCCAGCGCCGAGGTCCTGCCCGGTGAACGTCACCGTCAGCGGCGACGTGCCGTCCGCCGGGGAGGCGGTCATGGTGGCGCTGGGCGGCGGCGCGTTGAGGACGACCGTCCGCTCCATCGTGCTGTGGATGCCCGCGCTGTTGGTCGCTGTCAGGTGAAAGCGGTACGTCCCATAGGCAGAGAAGCTGTAGCTGGTGTTGGTATCGGTGCTGCTGTGGATGACCGTGTTGGTGCTGTCTGTAATCTGCCACTGGTAAGACAGGCTGCCGCCTGTGCTTTCGTTCACAGTGGTGATCGTCACGGGCAGCAGTTGGGTAAAGTTGTCGCCCGGCGTGAGCGTGAAGGCGGCGACCGGGCTGGCGTTGATGGTAATGCTGCCGTAGAGGGTGATCGCGCTGCCGCTGACAGGCGTGCAGACCAGCGTTACCTGAAAATCGCCAGTAGTGGCGTAGGTGTGCTGGAGGGTCTGGCCGTCCTGCTCGTTACCATCCCCGAACGACCAGTGATAGTTCTGGATGCCGTGAGAGTTGGCCGCCGAGAACTCATAAGTGAACGGATCACCGTCATCCATGTCGCTCACGCTCATGCGGCAGTAGGTTTGCGGTGCCTGCACGATGGGCGGGGTGGTGGTTTCGGTTTCCGGGGGCGCTTCGGGGCTGTCCTCCGTTACCTCTGCGGTGGCTTCGGGTTCAACAGGCGACTCGGTCTCGGTCGGCACTGCGGTTTCGGCAGGCACCTGTGTTTCAACCGGGGTGGATTCCGTCTCAACCGGGGCCTGTGTCTCGACAGGCGGTTCTGTCTCAACCGGGGCTTGCGTTTCGACAGGCGCTTCTGTCTCGACAGGCGGCTCGGTTTCAACCGGGGCTTCGGTTTCGACAGGCGCTTCTGTCACCGGCGGGGCCTGTGTTTCAGGCGGCGCAGCCTGTGTTTGAACGGGTGTTTCGGTGCTTTCCTGCCGGGTGGCGTTTGCATACGCCGGGGCGCTGTTTACCGAAAACAGCGCGAGCATGAGCAGGAGCGTGAAGATAAGACCGTGTCGCTGAATGAACGATAATAACCTCAACGGCATGAAATGTACTCCATTGACAGTATAAACAACGAATAGGAGACATGACCTATACGTTAACCAAACGTAATGTATCATGAGGGGTTGTTACAATTAGTTAATTCTTCGCAAATTTACGAATTATTCAGATATGGATTGAGGTGGTCTGTTGAAGTTATAAGCGGGGTTGTTGTTACAAGCATGTTAGACGGGGGTTTTGCCAAAAAACGCACCCCTCAGTAAAGAGGGGCGCGGTAAATCTGGTATTGTATGTGGGCGGTGGCGCTTACGTGAGCAGGTTGCGCCCCACCAGCAGCGCCCCGATGAACAGGACGACGAACACCACAAACAGCAGTTGGGCGATGGAAGCCGCAGTCCCCGCGACTCCGCCAAAGCCTAACAGCGCGGCAATAATGGCAACGACTAAAAAGAGAACCGCTAAACGCAGCATGATTATCACTCCTCTCTGGTCAAACACATTACTAATTTATAATAAAAACCCGTAAATAAAATCACCCCTCCAGAAGGTTTGCTTCTGGGTCAAACGGGTGATTTGCATGGGGGTCATTAGGCGCAGCGCGTTCGCGGGTTTTACAGTTTGTCTGGTTACTGTAGCAGGTCACGCATCCACGCGATCTGCTGCTGAATGCCCTCCTGGAAGGGGGTCTGCGGCTGGAACCCAAGCAGGCGGCGCGCTTTTTCAATATTGGCGCAGGTCTTTTCCTGATCGCCGGGGCGGGCGGGCTTGTGGTCAAAGGTCGCGGGCTTGCCCATGAGCGACTCGACCATATCAATCGCCTCGCCGGTTTTGATCTCGACATCGGAGCCGATGTTGATGATTTCACCGATAGCGTTTTCGTTGCCCAGCACACGGGTGAAGCCCTGAATCACGTCACCGACATAGGTGAACGAGCGCGAATGGTCGCGGCTGTTGGCGTAAAGCGGGAACGGCTCATCGAGCAGGATGCTGCGGATAAGGCGGGGGTAGAGCTTATCCGGGCGCTCACGCGGGCCGTAGACCGAGAACAGGCGCAGCGAACAGGCGGGCAGCCCCTTGTCGCGGTGATAGGCCATGACAAGCTGCTCGGCGGCCAGTTTGGTCACGCCGTAGGGGGAGATGGGCGCGGGGGCGGCGGTTTCTGGCTCGGTCGCCTCGCGGCCATAGACCGACGACGTGGAGACATTGACCAGCAGGCCGAGCGTGGGCAGCGCCTTCACGGCTTCCAGCAGGGCATGAGTCGCTTCAAGGTTGTTCCGCACGTAATCGCGGAAGGCGGTCTGGGCAGAGTTGCCGGGCTGCGCGGCGATGTGATAGACGACTTCGACCCCTTCGACCAGCGGGCGCAGGTCTGCCGTCACCAGATCGGCCTCGACCAGCTCGACCCCGGCGGCGCGCACGGCGGCGGCGTTGTGGTCTTTCTGGCGGCGGTCGTAATAATCGGTGAAGCTGTCTATGCCGCTGACCTGATGCCCGGCACGAGCGAGGGTTTCCGCCAGATGTGAGCCGATGAACCCGGCGGCTCCGGTGACGAGGATTTTCATAATCGAATGTGCCTTTCTGGAAGTGTTGTGTTCAACGAATCAAGAGTAGCATTAAATGGCAGAGGCAAAAAGGGGATAAGACGGGAGATCATCTGTTAAAATGACCTTGAGTGGAGTGCATCGAGGCGTTGGGATGAAACACTGGCTTGAACCGACAGCGGTCACAGTGCCGGAGGCGCTGCGCGAGTTTGTGGG
>CAZJSU010000050.1:0-6918 GCA_964548765.1 uncultured Anaerolineaceae bacterium | reverse complement strand
ACTGGCTTGAACCGACAGCGGTCACAGTGCCGGAGGCGCTGCGCGAGTTTGTGGGCGGGCATGAGCTGATCGCGGAGACGCTGGCGCGGCGCGGCATCAACACGGCAGCGGCGGCGCAGGCATTCCTCGACCCGGCGTATTATCGCCCGGCCTCGCCTTATGACCTGCCGGACATGGGCAAAGCGGTGGAGCGCCTGCGGCGGGCGATCAAACAGCGCGATGTGGTGTGCGTATGGGGCGACTTCGACGTGGACGGGCAGACCGCGACCGCGCTGCTGGTTTCCGCGCTGCGCGACATGGGCGCGGACGTGCGCTATTACATCCCCAACCGCGCCAGCGAGGGACACGGCATCCACCTGCCGCGCCTGAAGGGGCTGCTGGACGCGGGGATAAACCTGCTGCTGACGTGCGACACGGGCATTACCGCGCATGAGGCAGTGGATTATGCCCACTCGCGCGGCGTGGACGTGATCGTGACCGATCATCACCAGTTAGGCGCGACCCTGCCCGCTGCGTATGCGGTGGTCAACCCGCAGCGGTTAGCGGCCTCGCATCCGCTATGGACGCTGCCGGGCGTGGGCGTGGCCTATAAGCTGGCCGAGGCGCTGTATGACGGACGCGACACCACGCAGTACCTCGATCTGGCCGCGCTGGGCATCGTGGCCGACGTGGCGACGCTGACCGGAGACACGCGCTGCCTGCTGCAACGCGGGCTGGCGGTGCTGCGCGAAACCGAGCGCCCCGGTCTGCGCGAAATGATGCAGCGGGCGGAGATTAACCCGGCGGAACTGAACGAGCAGACGATCAGCTTTGGGCTGGGGCCGCGACTGAACGCGCTCGGCAGGCTGGGGGATGCGAACCCGGCAGTCGAACTGCTGACCAGCCATGACGCGGCGCGCGTGGCGGTGCTGGCGGCACAGCTTGAAGGGCTGAACAACGCGCGGCGGCTGCAAAGCAGTCAGGTTTACGGCGGGGCGAAGGCGCAGCTTGACAAAGACCCCAGCCTGCTCGATGACGCGGCGCTGGTGCTGAGTCACCCGGACTGGCCGGGCGGGGTGGTGGGCATCGTCGCCAGCCGGTTAGCGGAGGAATATCAGCGCCCGGTGATCCTCATCACCACGCCGGAGGGCGAACCGGGGCGCGGCTCTGCGCGGTCGGTGGAGGGCTGTGACATCACGGCGGCGATTGCCGCGCAAAGTGATCTGCTGCTCGGTTACGGCGGGCATGTGATGGCGGCGGGGCTGACGATCGCACCGGAAAACATCGCCGACTTCCGGCGGGCGCTCTCGCGCACGGTGCGCGTGATGCGCGGCGCGGCGGAGGTCACGCCCACACTGGCGATTGATGGCTACATGAACCTGAGCGACCTGTCGCTGGAACTGGTGCGCGATATTGAACGCCTTGCGCCGTTTGGCGCGGGCAACCCGGCGCTGACGCTGGCATCACGCGGGCTGACCATCGCGCAGCAGGCGGCCATCGGGCGGCAGGGCGAGCATCTGGCGCTGCGGGTCGCGGATGAGCAGGGCAACTCGCAGCGGGTGATGCGCTGGCAGGCGCGCGCGGATGACTTGCCGCAGGGGCGCTTTGATCTGGCTTACACGGTACGCGCCAGCAGCTACAAGGGCGAAACGGAACTTATGATCGAATGGGTGGACGCGCGCCCGGCGGAGAATGGCGTGATTGACCTCGATACGCGCCCGGTCGAGATCACGATTGAGGATTACCGCACGGCCAGCGATCCGCACGTGATCTTGCAACAGATCGAAGCCGAGCGCGGCGGGCTGCTGATCTGGCGCGAAGCGACGAAAGAGGTTGAGGGCAGCACCCGCTTGCAGCTTGAGCGCGCGCCCGCGCTGGCGGTGTGGACGATCCCGCCGGGCGCGGCGGAGTGGGCGACGGCGCTGCGGCAGGTGCAGCCGGAGTGCGTTTACCTGTTCGCGCATGATCCGGCGGTTGACAGTTTTGAGGCGTTTCTGGCACGGCTGGGCGGGCTGGTCAAACACACGCTGAACGCGAAGGGCGGCGTGACGCGGCTGGATGAACTGGCGGCGGCGATGGCGCACCGCGAGGCGACCGTGCGCGCCGGGCTGGACTGGCTGGCGGCAGGCGGTCAGTTGACGGTCACATTAGATGAGGCGGGCGGCGTGGCGTTGGGGCAGGGGGGCGCGCGCGACGAATCCGCGCTGGCGAAGGCGGAAGCACGCCTACGCGCGCTGCTGACGGAGACAGCGGCCTATCGCAAATACTGGCTGGGGGCAGCGGGGTATAATCTCTTGAACAAGTTATAGTCATGGGTCTTTGCTGTGAATTCTTCAGCCTTATAACAACCTCCCTGTCGTGCGGATCTTCCAACCCGTAGAGCGCATAGAGTCGCTTCTGAATGCCTCCTCGAAGACGATTTCGTTGACGGTTTACACTTCAATCTTCCAAAACCGCCACACTCAAATACTGTGTACTTGACAATACTGTGCGATATACAGTATATTATACTGTGTGGCGCACAGTGCTATAGGATGCACAGCTTATGTCGGATGTTGATGAGCAAGTTAATAACCTGCGCCTTGAGCTGCGGCGCGGCATCGTGGTGCTGGCGGTACTGAGCCAGATGGACACCGCCCGCTATGGCTACAGCCTGATGCAGCGGCTTGCCGAGCGCGGGTTAGAGATTGAAGAGGGGACGCTGTATCCGCTGCTGCGGCGGCTGGAAAAACAGGGCTTGCTGGAAAGCGAGTGGGAAGTGGGGGAGTCGCGACCTCGCAAGTATTACCGCATCAGCCCGACCGGGCGCGAGGTGCTGGTCGCCATGATCGGTGAATGGAACGAGTCGGTGGAAGTGATGCGCGGTATTTTGCAGGGAGAGGACTGATGACTGACTTCATTGAGCGCTATGTGCATCAGGTGGGGCATTATTTGCCCCCAAAAGAACGCGCGGAGATCGAAGCCGAGCTGCGTTCGCAGATACAGGATCAACTGGACGACCGCTACCCCGGGGTACCTTCGCCGGAGCAGGTCGCGGCAGTGCTGGCCGAGATGGGGCATCCCTACCTGATCGCCGCTTCCTACAGCGGCGACCGTTATCTGGTCGGCCCGATGCTCTATCCCTACCTGATGATGGTGCTGCGGCGCGTGTGGTTGATTGTCCCGGCAATTATGGTCTTTCTGAGTATCTTCGGGGCGCTGACCGCGTCACCACCTGCCAGCCCATTCACTGTGCTGCTGGAAACCGTGTGGTCGGCGCTGCAAGCTACGCTGATGGTGACGGCGGTGGTGGTGATGTTCTTCGCCATCCTCCAACACACGTTTATGGAGCGCACAGACGACGAGGCCGACTTTAACCCGCTTGAACTGCCCGAAGTGGACAACCCCGCCAGCATTGACCGTTTTGAAACGATTTTTGGGATTGTGGCGGGCAGTGTTGGCATCCTCGTTTTCCTCTACTTCCTGCGCGTGGGTGGGCTGACGCTGCGCTTCAACCTCAGCGATCCGGGGGCGGTCATCCCGTCGCCTGCGGGATGGATGCTGGCGCTCATCCTTTTGGTCGCGGGGCAGGTCATCATGCATCTGCTGGCGCTGCGTGAAAACCGCTGGAGCGCTGGTACGCTGCTCGGCCAGACGGTGCTGGAAATCGCCAGCACCATCCCCTTTTACTTCGCCGTGACCAGCCCGCTCGTCCAGCGTCTCATCACCGATCATCCCAACCTCGCCAGTGTGGTGTTCATCACACACGCGCCGGAGCTTTTCGCCGTTGCTTACGCGGTCATTACGTTGATCGGGCGCGGGACAGCACTGGTCAGGCTGTGGGGCTATCGCGGTGACGATACGTCACCGTTCACCATTAAGGCGAACTAAAACCAAGCGGCAGAGCATCGTTTCTCTGCGCCCATAACCGGGATTTTTTGCAGGTGTGCCTGATGCGGCACATACCGTCAGTTTCACTTTGCCCGCTGCCAGAACAGAATAAGGAAAAACCATCATGAATATGAAAGCGATTGTCTATACCGAGTACGGCCCGCCGGATGTGCTGAAGCTAAAAACGGTTGAAAAACCCACGCCCAAAGATGATGAAGTGCTGATTAAAATCCACGCCGCGACGGTCACGACGGGCGATGTGAATATGCGCGGGTTCACCTTCGTCCCGCCCGGATTCGGCCCGCTGCCCCGCTTGATGTTTGGGCTGCGCGCGCCGAAAAAGCAAATTCTGGGGGTGGAACTGGCCGGAGAGGTGGAAGCGGTTGGCAGGACGGTCACACGCTTCAAGCCGGGTGATCAGGTGTTTGGCATCAACTCGGCGCGGGTGGGCGCGTATGCCGAGTATGTGTGCTGGCCGGAGGAATCGCCGCTGGTGCTGAAACCCGCCAACGTGAGTTATGAGGAAGCTGCCGCTGTGCCGTTTGGGGCCGGTACCGCACTGGCTTTCCTGCGTGATAAGGTGCGCATCCAGCCCGGACAAAAAATCCTCGTCATCGGCGCTTCGGGCGGCGTGGGCAATTACGCGGTGCAGCTTGCTAAATACTACGGGGCAGACGTGACAGGCGTGTGCAGCGGCGCGAATGTTGAATGGGTGAAGGCGTTGGGCGCGGACAGGGTCATTGATTACACCAAAGAAGACCTGACGCAGCGCGGCGAGACTTACGACATTATTCTCGACACGGTGGCGGGCAAAGTCTCGTTTGCGCGCTACAAAAAGGCGCTTAAGCCTAACGGACTCTATGTCCCGGTGGCGGGCGGCCCCAGAGAGCTGCTGCAAGCGGCGTGGACTTCCGGGCGCAGCGGCAAAAAGGTGATTGCGTCCCCGGTGGATGAAACCAGGGACGATCTGCTGTTCCTCAAAGAGCTAATGGAAAGCGGAGCCATCAAGGCCGCCGTTGACCGCTGCTATCCGCTGGAGCAGACCGCCGAGGCGCATCGCTATGTGGATACAGGCCGCAAAAGGGGCAGTGTTGTCATCAGCATTATCCCCGGCGCGGCACACTAACGCCTTTAATGCCCGTTATAGCGGATGGAAAAGGCCGTGAAGTCGCCCGTCGCGGCCTCCCAACGCGCGGTAACCCGCTTTACGTGGGCATCCGGTGGGCCTTCGTGCAGGTATTCGATCAGCCCATCGAGATGCTCGCGCGGGCCTTCGGCCACCACCTCGACCGTGCCATCCGGCAGGTTACGCACCCAGCCCGTGACATCGAGGTTACGGGCAAACTGCACCGTGTAAAAGCGAAAGCTCACACCCTGCACCTTGCCCTCGACAATCGCGTGGAAGCGCTGCTTGTCGGTCTGGCTCATGTTCGTCTTCCTCAAACGTTTGTTCCCGGTTAGAATTTTAATGGTTGACACGCTGCCGTGCCTAGCCCCTCCACGACTAATTACCTACTGGCATAAAGGACAGTGGCGCGGGCAGGGGCGTATGCCACAATAAAGTGAGCGTGACTCTCGCGGGTATGTGGGGTATAGCCTCGCCACGTCCACAATCGTGTACAAATTCCAGATTACTTATCCCCAGAAGAAGGAAAAACCATGACCGGGCAAGCTTATTCTGCTGCTGTACCACGCCAACAAAACCCGGATAAACTGCCGCCGAAGGCTGTTTTACTGCTGGCAAGTATGGCGACCGTGCTTTTAGGGGGGATCATCGCGCCAGCGCTGCCCGCCATCGAAGCGCATTTCGCGCCAGAGGTGGACGATATTGCCTTCTGGTCGCGGCTGGTGCTGACCTTGCCCGCGCTGTCCATCGTCATCGGCGCGCCGATGATGGGTTACGTGGTAGATCGCATCGGGCGCAAGGGCGTGCTGATCGTCTCGATGCTGCTGTTCGGGCTGGCGGGCGGGGCAGGCTACTTCGCCGGGTCGCTGCCGCTGCTGCTGGTCAGCCGGGCGGTGATGGGGCTGGCTGTCGCGGGCGTAATGACCAGCGTGACGACACTTATCAGCGATTATTATGTCGGGCAGGCGCGGTCACGCTTCATCGGCCTGCAAACCGCGTTCATGGGCATCGGTGGGACGGTGTTCCCGTTCTTAGGTGGCATTCTGGCGGAGGGCGACTGGCGCACGCCGTTTCTGATTTACCTGGCGGCCTTTGCGCTGGTGCCGCTGACCGCTCTCGTGCTGTACGAGCCAGCGCGCAGCATCAAGGCGGACTCGCTTACGCCAGCAGGCCCCGCCAGCGCCGAAAAAGCGCCCGTGCGGCTGATGCTGTTTATCTTCGGCGCGACGATGCTGCTGCAAATCGTGTTTAACCTCGTCCCGGTGCAGTTTCCGTTCCACCTGCGCGAACTGATGGGCGCGACAGCCAGCCAGAGCGGGCTGGCGATCGCGGCGATGTCGCTGGCTTTCGCGCTGACCTCGGCGGTCTCCGGCTGGATTGGCGCGCGTTTCGAGCGCATGACGTTGATTACCGCCGGCTTCCTGCTGACAGGCGTGGGTTATGGCGCGCTTGGGCAGGCAGGCGGTTGGGCGTTGATCGCGGTGGGCATGGTGATCGGCGGCGTAGGCTTCGGGCTGGTCGTGCCAGCGCTGAATGTGTGGATCGCGGATGAAGCGCCGCCGCTGCTGCGCGGGCGCATTTTAAGCGGCCTGACGACTTCCATCTTTCTCGGACAATTCCTGTCGCCGATCATCAGCCAGCCGCTGGCGGAGCGCTACGGGCTGAGCGCGACGTACGTTTTTGCTGGGGCGCTTTTGGTTTGTATCGGGCTGGTGTTCTTCGTCGCGCGCGGTCAGATTCAGCGCTGGCAAATCGCGCGGCGGGCGGCGGTGACGATCAACGCCTAGCGCTGCTGGTTGACGCGCTGATTCTGCTGCTCAAAACCGGGTAGAAAAATCTGATTCATGCTCATGGTTACACAACTAGGATAGAAGTGTAACCATCTTTTACGCACGCATTTGCGCGTTCTGGCAGCGGACGGCATACAAGGCTTGTCCGTCGTT
>CAZJSU010000049.1:12673-30666 GCA_964548765.1 uncultured Anaerolineaceae bacterium | reverse complement strand
GACGACTGTAGACTTGCCATTGCCGCCGCATCCCCCCCGGCGGCAGCAACACATTGCTCAGCACGGCTTTTACCTGATCTGGATGCGCGTGGGCAGGATGCCGATGAAGCCCTCGCGCGTGTCGCGGCCTGTCACGGGCAGGTTGTTGACCGTGCCATCGGGCGTTTGCCCGTACAGCACGACCCACAACTGGTACACCCCCGGCGCGAGGCCCTCCGGCAGATACAGCCCGCGCCGATCCTGCACCGGCACGCCCACGTCCCACGTATCACTGGGCGCGAAGCCGCCCCCCGGCTCGGTATTGAGCGCGTCGGCAGCGGGCAGGCCGTCGGCATCGCGCAGCAGCAGCGCGACCTTGTAGCGCTCGTCCAGTTCGGCGGCGGCCCACCAGTGCAGCGTGACAGGCAGGACTTCCCCCGGCGCGTAATCCGTCCCGGCGGGCAGGTCATAACCAGCAAGGTGAACGGTGTCGTCGTAAACCAGATCGCTCAGGTAGGCCGGGTTGCTGAAGGCATACGGGTCTGCCGGGCGCAGCGTGCCATATTCCAGCAGGCGCGAGTCCGGGCTGGTGATGAACTCGCGCGCGGGGAAATAATACTCGTGCATGAAGCGCTCGGCAGCGCGCACGCTCCACGAGATGAACGGCCCGTTGTTCGCCAGCAGCCACAGGCGCGGGCGCGTCTGCGCCAGCGCGTGGATCAGCGGCGGCGCTTTCCAGTCCAGCAGCATCTGCGGGTTCATGGAGGTAATCTCCGGCGGCTGCTCCGGGCTGGGCTGTTCGCCGGGGTGGTCGGGCAGGCTGACGAAGCGCGGCGCGTCCAGCTTGCCATAATTCAGGAAGAATTTGTAATAGGTGAGGTCGCTCAGCAGCACGACATCGCCCGGCACTGTCTGCGCCGCGAGGATGGGCAGCAGCGCGTGCAGATCGTCGTCAAAGCCGAGGTACAGGTCGTCGTCATACATCGCCCGCAGCCCTGCCCAGCCCAGCGCGACAAAGACCAGCGCCAGCGCCACAGGCACCAGCCGATGAACCGCCCGACCTTTCAGCAAGCGCCACAGCAGATAGGCGCAGGCCAGCGCCAGCGCGGCAAATGCCAGCGCCCACACGGTCAAACCCAGCCGCACCCACGCGAAATCCAGCGGCTTCTGCGCCCACAGCGGCGGGATGTAAAACGGGCGCAGGTAGCGCACTTCGTTCAGGCCGTTCGACCATTCGCTGATGTGGCCGGACTCAGCGGGCAGCGCGTTGGCGTAATCCGCCCACCACAGCGAAACGCCGCTGAACTGCCACCACAGGCTGTAGGCGACCAGCAGCGCAAAACCCGCCAGCAGCAGGCGCGAGGCGCGGCCATGCAGCACCCGGTCAAGCACAGGCAGCGCGCACAACATGACAAAGGGCAGCACGGGCAGCAGAAAGCGCGGCGGCCACGACAGCCCGCCGAACCAGTCTGGCCCCTGCCGGAAGGCGTAGACGAAGGCGAAGGCCAGCAGCAGCAGCAGCGCGGCCAGCGGGTAGCGGTAACGGCGCTGGCGCAGCAGCCACCAGCCGCCGGGGACAGCCAGCAGCAGCAGCGGCGATGTCCCCCAGAAGCTCCCGCCGATGCTGAGCAGATACGTATGCAGCGCTTCCCATGCGTAGGGCTGCTGCCCGCCCAGCGCGTTGGTCAGGCGTTCGATGCGCCCGGTCACGCCCAGCACATCGCCCAGCAGCACCAGCGCGACCACCAGCGCCAGCACCGCCGCCCCCACCCACAGCGCGCGCCGGACAGTCACGCGCCTGCCGGTGGCCGTGTCCCATGCGGGCAGCGCGATCACCAGCAGACCGGGCAGCGCCAGCACCGCCGCCCCCTTGCTCAGAATGGCCGCGATAAAGCCGAGCAGCGCGGCCAGCAGCCACAGCGGGCGACCACTGCCCGCCCGTCCGCGCTCCAGCAGCAGCCCGGTCAGCAGCAGCAGCAGCAGCGTCAGCGGCTCCTGGAAAAAGGTCTTGCTGTACGGCCAGAGGATCGTCCCCAGCCCGAACAGCAGCCCGGCGGCGATGCCGGTGCGCTCGTCATAGCCCAGCGCCAGCGCGTAAAGATAAACCAGCCCGCCCGCCAATGCGCTGATGGCGACATTAAACAGATAGACTCCATGCACCAGCCCCACGCCGGGCAGCCTGTCGGCCAGCCAGTAAAATGGCGCGGCCAGCAGCATTTGCAGCGGTTCGGCATCCACCGTCGGCAGCGGGTACGGGTCGCCGGCGGGGATGCCCTGCGGGATGGGCGGGCGCACCCCGGCGGAAAGCGCCTGTTTGAAATCGCCAAAGCGCGTGAAGCTGCCTGTCGCGTCCAGCAGCAGCAGTTCGTCGTTGCTGCCGATACGCGCGCTGTAGGTCAGCATATAAACGCTGGCGAGGCTTAAAATGAGAACCACCAGCAAACGGACACGCTGGTGGTTAAGGAGTCGAAGTAGGGGCATCTGGCTCTCGAACTGGCTCAAAACAGCGCGCCAGTTATAGCAGATGCGGGGGGTTCGTTCAACTGCCGCTGCCGCCTGTCAGGCGGTTACGGATACCGAGCAGGCCCTTAATGACCTTCTGGCTGGCCGAAAGCTGGTCGAGGTTTTCCAGCCCGACCTCGTAAGTGGCCGCGCCTGCCATCACCTTGCCATCACGCATCTGCAAGTCGCCCATCGCGATCATCGTCTCGCCATAGAGCTTTTTCTCGCCCAGTTCGTCGAAGATGTCCGCCGCCTGCCGGTAGCAGTTATAGGCCTGCTCGCGGTCGCTGAGCGCGACATACACGCCGCCCAGATTGCCCAGCACCATCGCCGAGCGTTTGGCATCGCCCATTTCCTGAAAGGCGTGCAGCGCTTCCCGCATCACGTCCAGCGCCTGCTGATGCTCCCCCAGAGCGCGGTGTACCAGCCCGATATTGGTCTGCATCTCTGCGGCCATCGCCCGGTCGTCCTCGGCTTCATAGGCTTCCTGCGCCTGCCGAAACGTGCGTGATGCGGCTTCGTAATCCTGCTGCTGGAACAGCTTTACGCCCTGCGCCTGAAGTTCATTGGCCTGACTCATAAGTTTTACCTCGCGTGACTTCACATCGTGATTTCGAGCATACTCTCAGCAACGCGACGCAGTTTCTCCGTCGGCATCTGCTTGAACATAATGGCAATTTCAATAAAGCCGATATTAAGCGGGTCTGCGGCGAACTGGCGAATTTCTTCGGGCAGGCCAGCAAAGTGCTTCCAGTCCTCGCGCATCGCCAGCAGGTGGCCGATGTGGCTGCTGCTTTCCAGAAAGTAGTCCATATTCTTACGGACACTGCTTGCCAGCACGCTTAACTCATGCATCGGCAGCGGCAGCTCCCCAAGCTCATAATGGGCAATCGTCTCTACCGGAATACCGCTGGCAGCGCTCAGGTCATCCAGCGAGAGGTTCTGCTCCTCGCGCGCCTGTCGCAGCAGCACGCCGATCATACGGTCACGCAGCGCCATGTATTCGCTCTGCGCGTCGCGGCGGCTTTGGCTGTCATCGCCTTCCAGCGTGTTCATGCCCCAGAAGTGACTGACTGGCACATCCAGATAATAGGCCAGAATTTCAAGCTGTGGCAGGCTGGGGACGCTGTCACCATACTCCCACGCTTCGACCTGCTCCGGTGTCACCCGCAGCAAGCGCCCGCAATCTTCCAGGTTGCGCCCGGCCTGCTGCCGCGCATCACGCAGCAGCACCCCCAGCATCTTGCCACGAATACGGTAAGACTCGTCGGGATCAACGGGCTTGGGCGATGTCCGGGCGGCTTCCTGCTCTTTAGTGGCCTTCAGCCGGGAAGAAATATCCTTGAAATCCATTATGTGACCTCCGCGCAGTCTCGTTTTATCTAGCGCACTTGTTAAGCGCATTATAAAACCAGGCTGGCGCAAGAGCAAACCGCTGCATGTCGTGCTTGCATGATTATTATAAGGGGCGTTTCTGACGCAAAGCGTTAACGAATTTCGGTTTTCTAACCTTTATTTCTTTGTCACCAGTCGGGAGTATAATGTGTAAGGGAAGTATTAGGAAGTAAAAACCGTGTTCGCGCCCAACCGAACACAGGGAGAAAACTTGTGCAGAGCGAAACCATCATGCAGACCGAGCCTGACGAACTGACAAAACAGGTCGAAGATTATCAACTTTTTAAAGACTTTATGCTTTCCATCGGGACAATCCTTGATCTGGATAAACTGCTGAGTGTGCTGGCGCAGCGCCTCGTGACACAGCTTCCCGTGCGCCGGGCGCTGGTGCTGGTCAATGACGGCGAGAATCACCTGCGCTTCGGGGCGGTGAACCCGCCGCTGGCCGATGCCGCGCTTCAGGATTTACTTGAAAAATACGTGATTAACCTTTTTACAAGTGCTGAGTATCCTGTGATTGTGGACTGGGGCGCGGGCAAGCCTGTGGCGCTGACGACGGATAACAGCGCCGACCACCTGACGCTCGACTGGCTCTACAGCACCCTCAAACCGCTGCACCTTGCCAGCATCCCGCTGATCGCTGACGACCAGCTTATTGGGGTGCTGTGTCTGGAAAGCGACACCCCCCTGCTGCCAGCAGAGCCGCATGAGCGCGTGATACTGCTGGGGCAGGCCAGCGCCGCCGCTTTAAGAAACGCGAAGCGTTACAGCGAGACTGTCGCGCAGGCCAGCGCGCACATGCACGAACTGTACATCCTGCGCCAGATTGACCGCGAACTGAACGACAACATCGAACTGGATTATGTGTTTAACATGGCGCTGGACTGGGCGCTGCGCTTCACCAATGCCAACGCTGCCGCGCTCTCGCTGTACGATCAGGAAAACGACCATCTGCGGCTGGTCAGCCGCTACGGCTATGACCTTGTGAGCCAGGAGATGGAGGAAAAGCGCCCCTTCCGGGGCGGCATTTCGCACCGGGTTGCGCGGTCTGGCCGCCCGGAAGTCGTGCCTGATGTCTCGCTGGACAAAGACTTTTACCGCCTTGCCAGCTTCGCCAATTCGCAGATTTCCGTTCCCGTCACCCGCGAAGACCGGGTGATCGCGGTCATTACGGTGGAAAGCCGAAAGATCAACGGCTTCACCGACGAGCATCTGGAATTTGTCGAGAAGCTGGCGGCACGCGCCGGCGTTGCCATTGATAACGCGCGTCTGTTTGCCGAAACCAAGCGCGAGCAGGAAAAGCTCTCGCATATCCTCAACAACACCGCCGATATTGTGATCGTCACTGGCACCGATGACCAGCTTGTCCTCATCAACCCATCGGCTTTTCAGGCGCTGCGGCTGTACCCGGAGGAGGATTACGTCGGGCGGTCGTTCTTCGATACCTTTGCCCACACGCCCATTCATGAGGTCTACCGCCGCGCCAGAGCCAGCGGCGAGTCTCTCATCGTCGAGGTGACGCTGCTGGATAATCGCACCTATCACATGAACCTGACCCGGCACGAAGACATCGGCTGGATCATCGTCATGCACGACATCACGCCGTTTAAAGAGATGGACAGGTTAAAAAGCGAACTGGTCGCCACAGTTTCGCATGACCTCAAGCAGCCGCTGGCCGTCATGAATGGCTATACCGAGCTGCTGCTGCTGCACCGCCAGCTAGACGCGACAGGCATTAATTTTATCGAAATGGTGCGGAAGTCTATCCAGAACATGCGCCAGTTGATTGATGACCTGCTTGATCTGGCGAAGATCGAGGCAGGCGTGAAGCTCGACCTTCAGCCGACCAACCTGCGCGGGATCATCATCGAGTGCATTGAAGCGTTAGAACCGCGCCTCCTCAGCAAAAAGCTGAAGATCACGACAGAACTGGCGGAAACGCTGCCCACCGTCATGGCCGACAGCGCCCGCCTGCAACAAATTCTCCTCAATCTGATCGGCAACGCAGTCAAATACACCCCGCCGGAAGGCGAAATTCACCTGATCGTCGAGCCGCGCGACCGTAGCCTGCGGATCAGTGTACGGGATAACGGCATGGGCATCAGCCCGGAAGATCAGACGCACATCTTCGACCGCTTTTACCGGGTGCGCCGCCCGGAAACCGACAGCATCGAAGGCACCGGACTGGGGCTGGCGATTGTCAAGAGCCTTGTCGAGGCACATGAGGGGAAGATCGGGCTGGAGAGCCGGCTGGGCGAAGGGTCAACATTCACCTTCACGCTGCCCGTTTACGACAGTGCGTCGCCCGCCAGCTAACGATTCCTCACTAAATACTCACGCGCGTATCAGCGTGAAAGCCGTCGTCTGCGCTACACTTTTCTCATGCATCCTGAACAGGCCAGATGATTTATGACAGCATACCAGCGTATCCACGTCATCATTAACCCCGCCGCCGGGCAGGACAAGCCAGTGCTGAACATCCTGAACCGGACATTTGCCGAACATGACGTACACTGGGACGTGTCCATCACGCATCAGTACGGCGATGGCGAGAAGCACGCGCGCGCCGCGCTGGCGGCGGGCGCAGACCTGATCGCGTCTTACGGCGGCGATGGCACGGCGCTGGACGTGGCTCATGGGATAGTGGGCAGCGATGTGCCGCTGGCGGTGCTGCCTGGTGGCACGGCAAACGCGCTGGCGCAGGAACTGGGCATTCCGCTCGACCTCGAAGAAGCCGCCCGGCTGATCTTCGACAGCGACGTGGTAACGATTGATGTTGGCCGGGGCGAGCAGGGGTATTTCCTGCTGCGGGCAGACATGGGCGCGACGACGAAAATCATGGAGGGCGCAAGCCGCGACATGAAAGACCGTTACGGCGTGCTGGCCTACATCATGTCGGTCTTTCAGTCGGCCACCGAGGCTGACCTTGTTCGCTTTACGCTGACGCTGGACGGCCAGCGGACAGAGGTTGAGGGCATCGCCTGTCTGGTCGCTAACGCCAATAAGATCGGCACGCTGGAGCTAACGCTCAGCCCGGAGGTGAGCATGACCGATGGCGTGCTGGATGTCTTTATCTTTAACAGCGTGGCCGAGTCGCTGCTTTCGGCAGCGGCGGAGGTCATCCGGCGGCAGGAAGGCACGGCCACCACGCTGCAACACTGGCAGGTGCGCGAGATCACCATCGAGGCCGACCCCCCGCAAATGGTCAACGCTGACGGTGAACCATATGGCGAAACGCCTGTCACCATCAGCGTCGCGCCCAAAGCCGCGCGCGTACTGGTGCCGCGCCTGTCTCAAAAGACATGAGTTAACGTTAAGCAACCGCGCACCAATGTAAGCCAACTTACAGAACATATGTTAAAATCCAGCCATAGTTAAAAGGTCAATTGCCCACCTGAAACAGGCCGGGTATCCACGCTTTTGCTTCAAAAACTGGATGAGGAGGAAAGATGTTTCACATATCTCACCGCACTCAGGCATCTGCCGGGCGCGCGGGGCGCGTTTTGGCGCTCATGATGCTTGCGGCGCTGCTGCTGGGCATGTTTGCGGCGGTCAGCGCACAGGCAGAAGCCACGCTGCGCGTCGGCATGGAGGTCCCGGTTGTGCTGGACCCGGCGCAGGGCAACAACGACCCGGAAACCGCCTTTAACCGCGCTATTCGTGATTATCTGATCGAAGTCCGGCCAGACTCCAGCATCGCGCCCAATCTCGCCAGCGAGTGGACGATCAGCGATGATGGCCTGACCTATACCTTCACGCTGGTCGAGGGCGTGACCTTCCATGACGGGTCGCCGTTTACCTCTGCTGACGTGGTGTTCACGTTCAACCGCCTGCGCGAAGTTGGCTCGTCGGCGCTGCGCCTGCTGGGCGATTTCGAAGTCTCCGCGCCGGATGAGACAACGGTGGTCTTTACCATCCCCGCGCCGAATGCCGACTTTCTTTATGGCGTGGCTTCGCGCTTCGCGCTGATTCTGAAGGACGGCACCGCCGACCCGGCCACCGATTACAACGGCACCGGCCCGTTCATCCTGGAGTCGGTAGACGCGAACGCAGGCGGCAGCGCGGTCTTCACCGCCAACCCCAACTACTGGAAGGAAGGCCAGCCCGCCATCAGCCGTATGGAGCATATTTACTTCGCGGGCGACGCGGTGACACAGCTCGACGCGCTGACCAGCGGCGACCTTGATCTGGTGTATAAAATCCCGATTGCACTCGTCAGCGAAGGCATCGCCGACGGCCTGCAGGTCATCGAACAGCAGACCAGCCAGCACGGCGTGATTCGCCTGCGTGTGGATGTCGGCCCCGGCACAGAGGTCGCGGTGCGGCAGGCGTTCAAGTATGCCACCAACCGCGATGAACTGAACGACCTGCTGCTGGACGGGCGCGGCACGATTGGCAATAACGATCCGATCGCCCCGGCTTACGGCGTGTTCTACGACGACAGCATTGAGAATCAGCCATTTGACCCAGTGCGCGCCTGCGAGCTGCTGGCCGAGGCAGGCTATCCCGACGGCCTGACGATGACGCTCTACGCGCCGATCGCCTTCGAGTACCCTGATCTGGCGGTGCTGCTGCAAAACCAGTGGGCCGAGGGCTGCATCAACGTGGATGTGCAGACCGTCGAGGCCGGGCAGTATTACGACACCAGCAACGAGATCAACTACTGCGATGTCGAACTGGGCATCACCGGCTGGGGCGACCGCCCGGTGCCGCAGTTGTTCTTCCTCGAAGCCTATGTCACCAGCGCCATTGACGAGGGCTGCATCAACGGCTTTAACGAGAGCCGCTTCTCTGACCCCGAAGTGGATGAACTGGTGGCGCAGGCGGGCGTGACCGCCGACGAAACCGAGCGCGCGGCCATCTACTCGCAGATTTCGCAGATTTTTGCCGAGCGCGGGCCGATCATCGTCCCGTACTTCGCGCCGATGATCGGCGTTGCCAGCAGCCGCGTACAGGGGCTGGAACTGGCACCTTTCCCCGGCCTGACCGACTATCGCACGGTGACGATCGCGGAATAAACTATGACCGCTGCAAATTCTGGCGTGGAGTCCTCCGGGACTCCGCGCCGTGCTTCCAGCCAGATCAGCTTCCTGCGCCAGTTGGCCGCGCAGCCGCTTTCGCTGGCCGGGACGCTCATTTTCATCCTGTTCATCCTGCTGGCGATCTTCGGGCCAGCCGTCGCGCCTTACGAGTACGACGAGATCATTCGCGGCGCGGCGCGTGAAGCCCCATCGCCAGAATTCCCCTTTGGCACAGACCGTCTGGGGCGCGATGTGTTCAGCCGTGTTTTGTGGGGCGCGCGTGAGATCATCGTCATCCCCGGCGTGGCGACCGGGCTGGCGGTGCTGCTCGGCACGGTGCTGGGGCTGACGCTGGGTTATTACGGCGGCTGGCTGGATGAAATCGTCTCGCGCGGGCTGGACAGCCTGCTGGCGATTCCGGCGCTGGTGCTGGCGCTGGTCATGCTCGGCACGATCGGCCCTTCAAACATCGGCATCATCATCGTGATCGTCCTGCTGTATATGCCGATTGTGACGCGCGTGATCCGCAGTGCGACGCTGAACATCCGTGACGCGGGGTACATTGAGGCCGCCCGGCTGCGCGGCGAATCAACCGCTTACATCCTGTTCCGCGAGATTTTGCCCGGTGTGCTGCCCGCGCTGACGGTCGAGGCGGCGCTGCGCTTTTCGTATGCGATCTTCCTCACGGCTTCGCTCGGCTTCCTCGGCTTGGGGGTACAGCCGCCCTCGCCCGACTGGGGGCGCATGGTGGCCGAGGCGCGGCCAAACTTCGCGCGTACCCCGTGGGAATTGTGGTTTCCGGCAGCGGCAATCGCGGTGCTGGTGATCGGCATTAACCTGATGTCGGACGGCCTGCGGCGCATCTTCCGCTATGAGGGGCAAATACGATGAACCAGCAGCCTGTGATTGAGGCCACAAACCTCAGCATTGAGTACCTGCTCAACAAACGCTGGGTCAACGCGATTTACGAGGTCGCGCTGGCGATAGACCCGCTGCAAATTCACGGTCTGGTGGGCGAAAGCGGCAGCGGCAAGACCACGCTGGCGATGGCGCTCATGCGCTATATGGCGGCTAACGCGCGCGTCAGCACGGGCGAGGTGCTGCTGGACGGTGACAACCTGCTGACGAAAACCGAAGCCGAGATGCGCGCGATCTGGGGGCGGCAGTTGAACCTCGTGCCACAGGACCCGCTGGCCTCGCTCAACCCGGCCTACACCATTGGCAGCCAGATTGCAGAGATCACCCGCTTGCATGAGGGGTTGTCGGCAGGTGACGCATGGGCGCGGGCGGTCGAGATGCTGGGCAGTGTCAAAATCGCTGACCCGGAAACCGTCGCCCGGCAGTACCCGCACCAGCTTAGCGGCGGGATGCAGCAGCGCGTCCTGATTGCGATGGCGCTCAGCACACAACCGCGCCTGCTGGTGCTGGACGAGCCGACCACCGCGCTCGATGTCACCACGCAGGCGGTCATCCTCGACCTGTTCCGCGACCTCATCCACGACAATCAGGCGGCGGCAGTCTACGTCTCGCACGATTTAGGGACGGTGGCGCAGTTGTGCGACCATGTGACCGTGCTGTATGCCGGGGAAGTGATGGAAAGCGCCCCGGTGCGCGATCTTTTCGCCCAGCCGCTGCACCCCTACACCATCGGCCTGCTGGCAAGCCTGCCGCGCCCAACCGAAGGCGTGGAAACGCGGCTGTTCACCATCGGCGGCGCAGCGCCCGCGCTGACCGACAGGCCAGCGGCCTGTGTTTTTTCGCCGCGCTGCCCGCTGGCGCTGCAAGTCTGCTTCGACGAAAAGCCGCCGCTGGAAGACGCGGGCGACGGGCGCACGGTCAAATGCCATCGCTGGCGCGAGATTGCCAGCGGCGAGGTCACGCTCGACACCGCGCCCAAAGGCCAGAGCATCCCCGCGCCGCCGCGCCAGAACGACGTACTGCACGCCCGCAGTATCAGCAAACGCTTTGTCGAATCACCGTTTCTTGGCCGCCTTCTGTGGCGCGAGCAGAAAGCCATCCGCGCGGTGGATGATGTGTCTATTCGCGTGCGGGAACGCTCGACGCTGGGGCTGGTGGGCGAAAGCGGCAGCGGCAAAACCACGCTGGCGCGGGCGATTGTCGCGCTCACGCCCGCCGACAGCGGCGAGATCGAACTGTGCGGCGTAGACATCAGCCTTGAACTGGCACAGCGGGGACGCGATACGCTGCGTAACCTGCGCATGGTCTTTCAGAACCCCAACGACGCGCTCAACCCGTACCAGACTGTCGGGCAGGCATTAGAGCGCCCGCTGCTGCTGCTCAGCGGCGACAGGCTGAACCGCGAACAGCGGCACGCCCGCATCATCGAACTGCTGGAAGCGGTGCGCCTGACCGCAGACTACGCCGACCGCTATCCGGGCGAGCTAAGCGGGGGCGAGAAACAGCGCGTCGCCATCGCCCGCGCCTTCGCCGCCGACCCGACGCTGATCGTGGCCGACGAGCCGACCTCGTCGCTGGATGTGTCGGTACAGGCGGTGGTGCTGAACCTGCTCAAAGACCTGCGGGCGCAGCGCGGCGCGTCCTACATGCTCATCTCGCATGATCTGGACGTGGTGGCCTATCTCTCCGACTGGATCGCCGTGATGTATCTGGGGCAGATCGTCGAGGAAGGCGATACCGAGGACGTGTATAACCCGCCGTCGCACCCGTACACCGAGGCGCTCATCTCCGCCATCCCCGTCCCAGACCCGACACAGCCGCGCGGCAGCATCCGCTTAGAGGGCGATGTACCGAGCGCGCGGCATATCCCGTCCGGCTGTCGCTTTCACACCCGCTGCCCGCGCAAAATCGGCGCGATCTGTGAGCAGGAAGCGCCCCCGTGGCGCGACGCGGGCGACGGACACCGCATCCGCTGCCACATCCCGCTGGACGAACTGACCGCGCTGCAAACGGCGGCGCTGGCCGAAAAAGCAAAGGCGGACTAACGATGGCGCGTTACATCCTGCGCCGGGCGCTGCTGCTCGTCGCCACCATGCTCATCACCTCGTTTATCATCTTCTTTCTCACGCAGCTTTTGCCCGGCGATACCGCGCGGCTGATTTTAGGGCGCGAAGCCTCGGAGCAGGCGCTGGAAGCGCTGCGCGAGGAATTCGGCCTCAATGACCCGTTCTTCATGCAGTACACCAACTGGCTAAGCCGCTTCGTGGTGGGTGATTGGGGGCGTTCGCTGACCAGCGGCAACCCGGAAGTGCGCCCGCTGGTGCTGGGGCGGCTGGAAAACTCGCTCAGGCTGGCGCTGATGACGTTTATCATCAGCATCCCGCTGTCAATGCTGCTCGGCGTGGTCGCCGCGCTGCGCGAGAACAGCGTGATAGACAGCGCTATTTCCGTGCTGTCGCTGTCGGTGGTCGGCCTGCCGGAGTTCGTGACCGGGCTGGTGCTGATTAACGTTTTCGCGCTGCAACTGGACTGGCTGCCCGCGACCGCGCAGGTGCCACAGAACGGCACGCTGGGCGACTGGGTACGCATCCTGCTGCTGCCCGCGCTGACCGCGACCTTTGTGCTGCTCGGTTATGTCTCGCGCATGGCGCGGGCGGGGGTAATTGAGGAGATCAGGAAGCCGTATGTCCGCACGGCCACGCTGAAGGGCTTGCCGCGCCGGCAGGTGATCTTCAAGCACGTGCTGCGAAACGCGCTGCTGCCGACGATCACGGTCATCGCGCTCAGTATCGGCTGGCTGATCGGCGGGCTGGTGGTCATCGAGAACGTGTTTAATTATCGGGGCATCGGCGCGCTGCTGGTGGAGGCGGTGAAGCAGAAGAACATCCCGGTGCTGCAAGCGGTGGTCATGATGACGATTTTCTTCTACGCGCTGGCGAACTTCGCCGCCGACCTGATCTACGCCCTGCTCAACCCGCGCATTCGCTTGCAGTAGGCTAATCCCGCGTGGTATTTGCCATCCGCAGCAGCGCGATCTGCTCAGCGATCAGCCCTACCAGGAACACGATCACGCCGATCATAATCAGCAGCGCCGCCATATTGCTGAAGCGTGAACGATAAATGAGCAGCCACGAGCCATAACCGATGCCTACCGACAGGAATAACAGGCTGATCGGCACAAAAATCTTCAACGGCACGAACATCGTCCCCAACCGGGTAATGGTCATCATAAAGCGCAGCCCGTCCCTAAGCGGCCTGATCTTGCTGACACCCACCCGCGAGGGCGCGACAATCGGCTCGTAGCGCACCCGGAAGCCGGAACGGAACATGGCGATGGTGATGGTCGAGGGATAAGAGTAGCCGTTAGGCAGCAGGTAAACAAAGCGCTTGACCAGCGGCGCTTTAATCACGCGGAAGCCGGAGGTCAGATCGGGGATGGGATAGCCGACGATATAAGAGGCGTAATGGTTGAAGACCCCGTTCGCCAGCGCCCGGTGCCAGCCCGCCTGCGACTCTGCGCTGCGCGCGCCGACCACCATATCATAATCGCCGATGTACGAGACAAGGCGCGGGATATTAGACGGCGGGTGCTGGCCGTCGGCATCCATCAGCACGATAATATCGCCCGTCGCCGCCCGAATGCCAGACTTCACCGCCGCGCCATTGCCGATGTTGTAGGGGTGGCGCACGACCTTCGCGCCGTGTGCCTGCGCTATGGCAATCGTCTGATCGGTCGAGCCATCATCCACCACGATAATCTCGTGATAGTGGCCTTCGTGCAGTTCGTCCAGAATGCGCCCGATCACCTCTTCCTCGTTATGGGCAGGCATGACCACCGAAATGCGCGGGTTGTTCCCCGCCTGAACATGATCCACCGCCATAATCAACTGCGGATTAGCGGCCTCGCTCATGACTACAGTGTCATCCCAATCAATCGTTGATTTCATCGGCGGGTGACTCACTTCTTTAACACAGCAGCACAAACATAACAGAGCAAATAAGGAAATACAAGCTACTTTAGCCGCGCGTAACGCTCGACCGTTTCGACGATAAACGCTGTCACATCTATCTGCTCGGCCATCATCGCGGCATGGCGGGCGCGGTAAATTTCCGGCGTGGCCGGGTCGCGCAGCAGCGTTTCGGCACAGGCCAGCGCCTTGTCCTGCAGGGCGTTCTCGCCGTTGAAGTTGAACACCATCTGATAGCGCTGCTCCAGTTCGTCGGTGTAGCCCCGGCTCGATGTTGAAAGAAAGACCCCTGGCACGCCAAGCTGTGCCGCCTCGCTTGCCATCGTCGCGCTTTCGCCAAAGAACAGCCGTGCAAATGCCAGCACATGATGCACATCGCCCACCCTGCCGCGCCGTTCATAGCGCTTCAGGTCGGCGGGCAGCGGTGACTCGGCACTGATGAGGACGCGCCCGTGCTGCGCCAGCCGCCGCACCACCTCATGCACATCGCGCACGCCGTAATCATGCACGTCATGATGGCTGCCCCACGCGACCAGCCGCACAAACGTGAACGGCTCGCCGGGCTGCAAGCCCTCGTCGGCCAGCTTCGCGGCATCCGGCGTAAAGTGGTTCGGGTGCAGGTAGGGCAGTTCCTGAAAGCCCGCATAGCGCTCGTGCTTCGCGCCCAGATCATGGCGGTAAGAACGCGGGGTGAAGATGCGCGTGGCGGCGGGGTAGGTGATGCGGTTGGAGAGGGTAGCATTTTCGGTGTCGTAAAACACCAGCGACGGCACACGCAGCAGCCGCGCCGGGTAGACGATAAACGTGCCGCCAATGGCCGCGACCACCTGCGACCTGTGCCGCCGCATAGCCTGCCACACGCCGAAGCTGTGTTCGACCAGCTCGATACCCAACCCGGCCATACCGCGCCGCGCCCGGCTGAGCGGACGATGCGCCAGCCCGGCCTCGTCCAGCAGTTGCAGCGTCAGGTCCTTCTCGCGCGAGAGGATCAGCACGTCATGGTTGCGCGCGCGCCACTCGGCAATCGCGTGTTTGAAAAAATGAAAGTGCGCCGGGTGGGTGATGTCCAGCGCGATGCGCAGCGGTTCTGCCAAAGTGTATCCCTACCAACATAAAAGCGCAGGAACTATAGCAGATGCCTGATTGCTTTTCTACAGCCTTATCTCTATACTAAGCACCTCACAGCAGCAGATAAACAAAGGAAAAATGTCATCAACACCCGCCAGATTCAACTCCTGAAGCGTGTGGCCGACATCCTTCCGCAGCAGTACCGCGCCAGCGCCGGACGTGCGTACTTCGCGGTCACATCGTTACGCTACACAGGTAATCAGGTGCGCTGTCCGTGCTGTGGCGGCGGCTTCCGCCTGTTTCTCACGTCTCCTGTCCACCACCGCGCGAACAGCATGTGTCCACGCTGCCTGTCGCTGGAGCGTCATCGCCTTCTGTGGCTTTACCTGACCAACAAAACCAATTTTTTCAGCGCCCCCTTAAAAGTCCTGCACTTCGCGCCGGAATTGTGCTTCGCAAAATTCCGCCGCCTGCCCAATCTGGACTACACCGCCGCCGATCTCAACTCGCCGCTGGCGGCAGAGGTCATTGACATCACAGCCATCCCCTATGCCGACGACACCTTCGATGCCATCCTTTGCAATCACGTGCTGGAACATATCCCCGATGACCGGCTGGCGATGCGCGAGCTTTACCGCGTGTTAAAGCCGGGCGGTTGGGCGATCTTACAATCGCCGCTCAACCCCACTCAGGCGACAACATTTGAAGACCCGGCGATCAACACGCCAGAACAGCGCGAGCAGTATTATGGGCATCATGACCATAAGCGCCTCTACGGGCAGGACTACAAAGACCGGTTAAGTGAGGTCGGCTTCCACGTGACGGTGGATGATTTCGTGCGCCATCTGGACGCGGATGTGATCGCCACCTACGCGCTTATGCGCGACGAAGCCATCTACTTCTGTACAAAACGCTGATATACCTTCTTGTCCTGCGCGGTAAAGTCCGGCTTATAATGGTAGATAACCATCGTTGGTTTAACTGAGGAGTTCTTCATGCCTCTCTATGATTATCGCTGCCAGCAGTGCGAGACACAGTTCGAAGCCCGCCACAGCATCAACGCGCCCAGGCCGCCCTGCCCTGCCTGCCAGAGCGCCGAGGTGCAGCGCCTCATCCTGACCGCGCCGACCATCGCGGGCGGGATGCTCACCCACCCCGGCGACGGACGAAACGCGACCAAAGAGCAGTTGCAGGACAAATGGGCGGAGGAAACACCGAAGCTGCGTAAGAAGCTGGTGGACAAGCTGGGTGAGGACACCGTGCGTAAACACGCGCCCACGCTGGGCGGCGGGGAATGATAAGCGTCATTGTAGGGGCGATCCGGCGGGTCGCCCCTACAGAATTTTGTGGCTAACATGAGAGACACCCAACCGCTGCACATCAAAAACGCGCTGATCTGGAATAGCGAAGAGTCCGTTGAGCGCGACCTGTACACCGCCAACGGGCGCATCATCAATCAACCCGCGAATGGCGCGTTAGTCGTTGACCTGGGCGGATATACCCTCTTCCCCGGCCTGATCAACGCGCACGATCATCTGGAATTGAATCACTACCCCCGCACCAAATTCCGCGAGGTGTACGACAACGCCCACCAATGGGGCGAGGATGTCAACGTCCGGCTCGATACCGAACCGTATAAATCGCTGCGTGCCTATCCGCTGTGGGACAGGCTGTTCATCGGCGGGCTGAAGAACCTGCTGTGCGGCGCGACGACGGTGGCGCATCATGGCCCGCCGCACAAGCCGATGTTCCGCGCAGATTTTCCCGTGCGCGTGCTGAAAAACTACGGCTGGGCGCACTCGCTGCACTTCAACACGGACGAAGAAATCGTGCACTCGTATCGCAGCACGCCGAAGGACTGGCTGTGGTTCATCCATCTGGCCGAAGGCACAGACGAAATCGCCGCAGGGGAATATAAGCGACTGAAGGCGCTCGGCTGTGTCGGGGCGAATACCGTGATTGTGCATGGCGTGGGTATGACCGAAGAGGACATCGCCGATGCTCGGTTACATGCCCGGGGGCTGGTGTGGTGTCCAACAACCAATATGTACCTGCTGGGCAAAACGCTGGATAAAACCCTGTGGGGCAAACAGATCATCATTGGCAGCGATTCGCGCCTGACCGCCGAGGGCGACTGGCTGGACGAACTGCGCGGCTCAATTTATTTTGGTGGATCGGATCATATCGATCTTTTCCACTTTATGACACAACCCGCCGTGCTGCTTAATCTTCCGTCGGTGGGCAGGTTGGAAACCGGATATTATGTAGATTGGTACATTCAGGGTAGTTTCCCGGTACGGGATAATGTCCGGCTTGTCGTCCGCGACGGCATCCCCCGAATTGGCCACCCGGACATCATGGCAAAATTCCCCCACGTGCAGACCGTCGCCGCGACCCTCGACGGCGTGGAGAAACGCATTCATATTGATCTCGCCCGTCAGGTTCATCACTGCCAGTTGAAAGAGCCGGGTTTAGAGGTGGACGCGCTGCCAAAACGACAATTTTACCTTTTCTGACAGCAGGGCTTCGCGCCAGTGGCTAAAAGATTTTCTGCCGATTAGAACAGCGCCTTTAGTGCGCTTGGTCTTTCTCAGCGGCAGGGCTTCAGCCTGCCGCGCCACTTCGCGCCGGTGGCTAACCCCCTGCCGCGCCACTTTTCATCTATGCCCCTTTGCGTTAAGCTGGTGACTGACGACTGTAGACAGTGGACTGTGGACTATGACGGACATCCTGTTCGGTCAATCCTATTACCTGCGCTTTGACCCCAAGCTGTGGGAGGCCATGCAGCCCTACCCACCGCTTGGCACACTATACGCCGCCAGCACCATGCGCGAACGCGGCTATTCGGTCGCGCTGTTCGATGCCATGCTGAGCGAAGGCACGCACGAATGGGCGGCGATGGTCGCGCAGGTCAGGCCGCGTTATGCGGTCATCTTCGAGGACAACTTCAATTACCTGAGCAAAATGTCGCTGCTGCGGATGCGCGAAGCCGCGTTTGCGATGATTGACGCGGCGAAGGCGCAGGGCTGCACCGTGATCGCCTGCGGCGCGGACATGACCGACCATGCCGAGCAGTACCTCGCGCGCGGCGCGGATTATGTGCTGCTGGGCGAAGGCGAGGAAACGCTGGTCGAACTGGTGG
>CAZJSU010000049.1:0-12573 GCA_964548765.1 uncultured Anaerolineaceae bacterium | reverse complement strand
CAGAGCCTCGCCTACCTGCGTGACGGGCAGGTGGTGAAAACGCCGCCGCGCCCGGTCATTCGCCATCTGGACGCGCTGCCCTTCCCCGCGTGGGATTTGGTCGAGCGCGAGCGTTATCGCCGCGTGTGGCTGGAGCATCACGGCTACTACAGCATGAATCTGGTCACGACGCGCGGCTGCCCGTTCCATTGCAACTGGTGCGCCAAGCCGATCTGGGGACAGAAGTACAACGTCCGCAGCGCGAAAAACGTGGTCGAAGAAATGCGATGGCTGAAAGAGACGTTCAACCCCGATCAAATCTGGTTCATGGATGACATCATGGGCATTCAGGATCGCTGGATTGAAGAATTTGCCGACCTGCTGGACGAGGCCGGGCTGCGGATTCCGTTCAAGAGCCTCAACCGCGTAGACCTGCTGCTGCGCGGCCAGACCATCCCGGCGCTGGCGCGGGCAGGCGCGAAAATCGTGTGGGTGGGCGCGGAGAGCGGCAGCCAGAAAATCCTCGACGCGATGGACAAAGGCACGAGGGTCGAGCAGATTTACGAAGCCACGCGCCAACTGCACGCGCACGGGGTCAAAGTGGCCTTCTTCCTGCAATTCGGTTATCCGGGCGAAACGCGCGAGGACATCGAACTCACGCTGAAGATGGTGCGCGACCTCATGCCGGACGACATCGGCATCAGCGTCAGCTACCCGCTGCCCGGTACGCCGTTTTACCAGCGCGTGCAGCATGAACTGGGCGAAAAGGCCAACTGGCTGGACAGCGCCGACCTCGCCATGCTCTATCAGGGACCGTTCGCCACCGACTTCTACCGCCACCTGCATACCGTCGTCCACAAGGATTATCGCTCGCGCAAGACGTGGCAGGAGATTCAGCGTCTTGTTCGCAATCCCGCCCGCCTGCGCCCCGGCCACCTACGCCAGACCGCCGCCATGATCTATCACCGCCTCACCCTGCCCGGCGCACGTGCCAAGCTGGACCAACTGGCACGCCTCCCCCACGAACCGACTCGTCTGCCTAATGTGATAGTAAAACAAGACAAATAGTAGATTTACATATATAATAGAATTAAAAATAATTGTTAGGGAGTTATTAATGAACTCGCCTCCCGACCCGCTCGTTTATCCTCCATACGAGCCTATCACTAACCGCGAGATGGACATTCTCCGCCTCAAAATCAAAGGGCATTCCAATCAGGAAATCGCTGACCAGCTTTTTCTCGCTCTAACCACCATAAAATGGTATGTACGCCAGATTTATAACAAGCTGGGCGTGAACAACCGCCGCGAGGCGGCTGCATTGGTGCAGGAAATGGGGCTGCTGGATGAAAACACAGCGCAGATCGCCCTGCCAAAACACAATCTGCCCGCGCAGACAACGCCTTTTATCGGGCGTGAACAAGAACTGAGGCAGATCACCGCGCTGCTGGCCAAGCCGCATACCCGCCTGGTGACCATTACTGGCCCCGGCGGCATGGGCAAAACACGCCTCGCGTTGGAAGCCGCCGAACAGCAGCTTGGAAACTTTGAAAACGTCTATTTTATTGCGCTAGGGTCGGTCATCACTAACGACGTGATGATGAGTACGATTGCCGAGCAGACCAACATCCGGATTCGGGAGGATGGCCGCCCCTTGAAAACCCGACTGCTGGAGGCGCTCCGCACAAAATCCATGCTGCTGGTGCTGGATAACTTCGAGCAGTTGCTGGAGTACGGCTGGCTGGTGAGCGAGATTTTACAGAGCGCACCCGGCACAAAAGTGCTGGTCACATCCCGCGAGAAGCTGAACTTAAGCGGAGAAACCATCTTCTCACTGGCGGGATTAACACTGCCAGAGATGAATCCGGACAGTGATGTGCTGGCGGCAGATGCCGTGCGCTTGTTTATCCAAAGCGCGCAGCGCATCAATGCCAACTTCCGCCCCCGAAGTACCCAACTTCCCCATCTCGCCCGTGTCTGCCACATGGTTCAGGGGATGCCGCTGGCGCTGCTGCTGGCCGCGGCGTGGATAGATACGTTAAGTCCGGGGGATATTGCAGAGGAAATCAACCACAGCATTGGTGTGCTACAGGCCAACATCCGCGACGTGCCAGACCGGCACCGAAGCATTCGCGCGGTTTTTGACCCCACATGGGCGCGCCTAACCTCTCAGCAGCAGGCCGTCCTGCGAAAACTCGCGGTATTTCAGCAGGGATTCACACGACAGGCGGCAGAAATCGTTGCCGATGCAACCCTACAAATCCTGCAAACGTTGGTCAACAAATCGCTTCTATCCCGCACGGGCAACGGTCGCTATATACTTCATGAGCTGCTGCGCCAGTACGCCATGGAACAGCTCACTATGATGGATGAAACGGACAGCGCTTATGAAGCTCACTGCGTTTATTTTGCGGAGTTCATGGAACAGCGCACCGCTGAGTTTTTTGCCACGCGACAGGTAGAAGCGCTTGATGAAATCGAGGCCGATTACGAGAATATCCAGCAGGCGTGGGGTTGGGCGGTAGATCATAAACAGATGCATCTGGTACGGGCAATGATAGACGGCCTGTACTGGGTAGGGCACAGCCGCATTTTCCCGGAACGACCTTTTAAAATGGCGATGGCGAAGCTCGCACCTGCCAGCGGAGAAATGCCTCATATCGTCTGGGTTCATTTGCAGGTGCGCTCTTGGTATTTTCAGGAAGCCCCACACGAAAAACTGCGCAACGCGCTGGCGGTGGCCGAAACGCATCATGATGACCACCTGCGGGCCATCTGTTTGCAAACGCTGGGCTGGCTGACCTTTGACAGCGATCATGATTATGAAGGCGCGATTTCGCTTTATGAGCAGAGTCTGGCAATTCGACGCCAGCAAAACAACACTTATGCCCAATCAGACGTGCTGACCAATATTGGGCGGTGCTACAGCCTACTGGGGCAGAATGATCTTGCGCGGGCGTGCTTTCAGGAAAGTCTGGCGCTCGGTCATCAACTGGGCAATCTGATGTGCGTCACATCATCGCTGGCAAGGTCTGGCGACAACGCTTTTTTTAATGGCAATTATACAGAGGCGACCGCCTTCTATGAGGAAACGCTGGCACGAATGCCTGCTGTCATCAGCAAATGGGAGGTTTCGTGGAATAAAATCCAGCTTGGATTACTCACTTTTCTAAAGGGTGATTTTGAAAAAACAGAGATGCTTGCTCAGGAGATTGTGCAATCCATTGAAGCAGGTGGATACACTCTCGACGAACTGCCAGCACACCTGCTGAATAACCTGCTGGCCTGCATCCGCGAGGACTATGCCTACGTCCTTTCCCATGCTACCGTCCATGTTGAGAAAAGTTACTGGTCTTTTGTCGGCGCGGTCAACAATCTCAACAAGGCGATGGCTGCCTATGGTCTGGAGAATGATCGCGCTGCCGAGCAATATCTTCACGCCGCGCTGGTGCAAAGCACGAAAAGCCCCGCGCTGCAAACATGGTGTCTGCCGCTGAGCGCAGTGCTGCTGGCGCGCAGAGGAACACCTGCGCGGGCTGCTCAACTGCTGGGGCTGGCCTTTAGCTACCCACACAGCGGCACAGGCTGGATGAAGCACTGGCCGTTATTGACACAACTCAGCGAACAGCTCCAAGCCACGCTTGGCGAAGCAGCCTTTCAGGCGGCATGGGCGCAAGGGGCTGCGCTTGACCTGAGTAATACGACGATTGAACTTACCAGAACGCTCGAAAGCTAGCCCACTCGCGCAAAATTCGGGCTTTACGAACGCCAGCGCTGGTCGGCCTTATCCTCTGCGTCAATGATGCCCTGACGCTGTGCGATGCGCTCATATTGCAAGCGGAGCTGCCGCTGCCTTTCAGTAAGCGGCTCCTCTACCGGGGCGGCTTTAGTGGTGATGATCTGAGCGGATGGTTGGGCGGCGGGGGTTATCTTCTTGAGCGTAGGGGTGGACGAAGCGAATAGACTCGATACCAGCTTAGACAACACGAGATTCAGCATGGTAAACGTTCCTTACCCTGTTTCAGGGATCATCTTTCAGCCTTTCACACTATAGGTTCAAAGCAGAAGGTCGTCACCCTCCTAAAAGGAGGGAATGCCTGAGGCGCTGGTGTTCCTATTGACATTGCCCACCTGAAAAAGCTACCCTTAGCGTGTTCGCATAAACCAGACACAGGATAAACCATGTCATTGAAAGTGACGCTTTTCGGCGGGACCGGCCAGGGCAAGACCACCTATACACTGGCGCTGTTGTATCTGATGGCGGCGGGTATTGACGGCTTCCGCATTGAAGCCGAAGACGCTAATACCGCCACCAAGTACCTCAACCCCTGGCGCGATTTTGTCATCCGCCGCCAATGGCCTGCGCCCACTATGGGCCGCCGCGAAGATTTGTTTACACTGCTGTTCCAGAACGAGCCGATCACCGAGTTTCGCTGGGTGGACTATCAGGGCGGCGCGATCAATATCCCCACCGATGAGTCCGACGAGGCGGCACAGCTTCATGCCGACATTCAGGAGAGCAACGCGGTCATCATCGTGGCCGATGCGTTCACCATCGCCACCCGCCCGATCATCGAAGCCGAGATGCTCACCTCGTCAACCTATATCTTTAACCTGCTCAACAAGTATAAATTCCGCGCCGCTGTGCAGGGCGACGACATCAACAAGGGCATCACCATTGCGCTGGTGCTGACCAAAGCCGACATCCTGCCGGAAGAGTTTAAGGCCAACAATTATCAGGGCTTGTTCGAGCGCTCGCGCGAGGTTTTCCGGGGCGTGGTGGATTTTGTCGAGGAGCAGCGCGCCCAGACCAGCAGCCTGCGCCCCTGGCTGTATCCATCGGGCATGATTCCGGTCACGATTGTGGGCGAAGGCAACGCCTCGGTGGTTGACCCCGGCAGCGGCTATGACCTGCCAACCGTCAGCCTCGACAGCGCGCCGCAGCCTGTGAACGTGCATTACCCCTTCCTGTACGCCATCGGCAACGAGATGGACCGAACCGCGCTTTATCTGGAAGAAGAGGAAGGCGAACTGGAAGAGCGCCTCAGCCACCTTAACCGCAACGTCCTCAACAAGATTCTGCGTGGGCGCACGATCAAACAGCTTCATGAGGAACGGCAGGCCGTCGCCGAAAAACTTCAGGAACTTGAGCCGAAAATCCGGGCAGTGACCTCGGTAGCCAACAAGAAGATGCGCTCGTTAATTCCCTCATAGGGACGGGGAGCGCCTAATGAATTATGAAACGTTCCTGTTCACACGCAACCAGCGGCGCGACTTTACCGCCTTTATACGCCCCAAAGAACTGACGAACAAAGAGGTCAGCACGCTGGCCGGGGCGCTGAATTACGTCAACGACATCGCCGCGCTGAGCGAGGACTGGCCGGCGCTGTACTGCTTCCCGCTTGGGCAGTACATCCTGCTGCTGCGCCATTATGACAGCGGGCGCAAACACGCCGGACGTGCCATCGGTGTGCTGGAGGGGATCGCCGTCCGGCGCACCCGCGCGCGCCATTTCGCGCTGGCGCTGCCGCATTTTCTGGCGCATCAACATGAACTGCTGGCGGTCAGCCAGAGCATCGGCGACATAGAAGCCCAGACGACGATCGAAACTTCACCGGAAAAGCACTGGCCAGACGTGCAGGCCGCCGAGGCGGCAGAAGGCGCGGGGGATGAACTGGTGAACCAGTTCGTCGCCCGCTTAGGCGAGGATCGCCTGTTCCTGCCCTTCGACGACGATGGGCGCGCGCTGCTGGTCGCCACGCTTTCAGACAGCCGCCTGCCGCCGCTGTACTTCGCCTTCGGCACCAATGCCGATGTTATCACCCGGCTGAACCAGCATGGCGTGGACGTGGATATCGTGAGCTACTTCAATACGTCCGCGCCCGCCCTGCGCAGCCGCGTGACCAACGAGATCACCAGTGAACTGCGCGATTACGCCCGCAAAGCGCCGCGCCGGGCGAAGCCTGCGCGTGAACCGGACGACGCGCCAGAAACGCCCCTTCCGCCCGCCATGCAGCCACCGCGCCAGTCGCGCGGGGAGGCCAAACGCCGCGCACGACAGGATGACCCACTGACGCGCGTACAGGCGGAAGAAGGCGAAACCCTCACACCGCGCCAGATGGCACGCCAGCAGGCCGCCGCCCAACGCGCGCAGCAGGAAGCCCACCCGGAGCCGGAGGGCGAAACGGCCTTAAGCTGGCTGACGAGCTTTATCGCCCGGCTGCTTGGCCGGAAGAAATAACTTGTGCAGAAGCGCTTCCTCAAAACTATTTCCTCTTCGCATCATTCGTAGAGCGTGGCAGCTTCTATGCGATTGTTCATTTCATCACAATCTGGCTTTAATGTTCCCGTTCTTATAATGTGGTTTTATAACACAACCAATAAGCAAATAATGAGCCAGCCTCGGCACGCGAGATATTCTGTTATTTTCTGCGGTTTTTATGTTAGCAGGAATTAATCACAGGAGTGTGATGATATGTTGAATACCCGTTCATTTTATAAACTGCTGGTGCTGGTTGCCGCCCTGCCGCTGATTACAGCCGCCGCGCTGCCAGCCATCATGCAGGACACCCCCGGCACTGCCACCGTCGAGGTTGACAGCTTCGAGCTTACAGGCGTGCTGGATAGCATCAGCAACCAACAGGTGGTTATTGATGGCATTACGGTGGACATCACCATCGCGGAGCTGAACACGCGGCTGACGCTGGGCGATGTCGTTACTATCCGGGGATCGCTGGAGGGAGGCGTGTTTACCGCACGTGAAGTAAACCCTGCCGACAGACTGGATTCCACGCCGAACCGGATTGACGATGACGACGACAATTTTGAAATCATCGGTGCTATCGAGAGTGTAGACGATGGCTTCATCGTGGTATCGGGACAGCAGTTCGCGCTGGACATGGATGATGTCGAAATCAGCCGAAGCGCTCCTGAGTTAAGCGTTGGGCAGGTCATCAGGCTTGAGGGAACTGTCGTGGAAGGCGCGTTTAATATCCGCGAGGTCGGCTCGCCCGATGATGACGATGACTTTGATGATAATGACGATCTTGGCGATCGCAACTTCGACAGCCTCACGGTGCCTGAGGACTGCGTGGTCAACGCGCCAGCAGGATGGGTCAGCTACACGATTCGCCCCGGCGACTCAATCAGCAGCATCGCGGCGCGCAGCAGCAGCGATGTCGCGCAGCTCATTCAGGTGAACTGCCTTGCCAATCCGCGCTTCATCGTGGCCGGGACGCAGCTTTTCGTGGCGCGCCAGCCGACAAGCCTGCCGCCGCGTCGTGGCGGTAACGAGAGTTCGCGCAGCTTTAATAACAGAGGCGGGGGCAACGAAAGCTCCGGCAGCGCCTCGTGGCAGGCACCGCCTCCACCACCCCGGCGCGGCGGCAATGAAAGCTCTCGCTCGCGCAGCGGCAACGAAAGCTCTGGCAGCAATTCCGGTTCCAATTCCCGTAGTTAAGCGCTGAAGTTTCGCTTTCAGGCACGGGGCGGCGCACAGAAACCTGTCGCCCCGTGTGCTTCATCTCATGCTGATCAGGAAATTTCGATGAAAGTCAACATTTCGTTCTCTATTGGCGGCATCACCCGCCTGTTAATTCTCATCGCCTTTTATCTGGCTGTGCAAAGCATCACCGGCAGATATATAGAGACTTATGTGGGCGATGATGCTTCTGTACTGCTGACCGAGGTGGTGCGCCTGTTTAACATCAACCGCGAAAGCAGCGTGCCAACGTGGTATGCGTCCTCTCTGCTGCTGGTCTGCGCTGTTTTTCTGGGGGTCGTCGCCTATCAGAAGTACCGGCATAAAGAGGCGTACCGCCGTCACTGGCTGGGGCTGGCGCTGATCTTCCTCTACCTGTCGCTGGACGAGGCGGCTACGATTCACGAAATCCTGACCGATCCGGTTCAGGAGGCGCTGGAAACCAGCGGCCCGCTGTTCTTCGGCTGGGTTGTCGTGGCTATTCCGCTGGTCATCCTGTTTGTGGTGGCTTACTTCCGTTTCTGGTGGAACCTGCCCCCCCGCATCCGCACGCTGTTCTTTATCGCCGGGGTGGTTTATGTCGGCGGCGCGCTCGGCATCGAGATGATCGGCGCGAACCAGTGGTATCATGACGGCGGGACGAGCCTGCTCTATTCCACCATCGGGACGATAGAAGAATTCTGCGAGATGCTGGGAGCTATCACGCTCATTTATGCGCTGTGGGTCTATCTGGCAGGCGCAGCGCCTGTGCTTGAGATAGCAATACAGGGCGTGCCAGCAGCAGCGCCCAACGACGCTGTGAAGGAAATTACATCGGCGCGCGAAGACCGCCCCATCGTACTGGATCGCTGAACCAGAACATGAGGGCAGGCCGCCGACCTGCCCCAAAGCTGGTTAGACGATCGTGACCAGCACCTTCTTCTGCTCTACACTTTGCCCCGGCTGCACACTGATGCGCTGCACAGTGCCATCACGCGGCGCTTTCAACTCGTTCTGCATCTTCATCGATTCCAGAATAACGACTGTTTCGCCCTTCTGGACAGCCTGCCCTTCCGCGACAGCGATCACCACCACCAGACCGGGCATCGGCGCGCGAATGGTGACTTCGCCGCTGTGTTCCTCGCCCACTCCGCCGCGAGAGCGCATCAACTGCGCGCGCTCGTCCAGCACCTGCCCATCATACAAGCGCCCGCCCATCAACACCTGATAGTGACCCTCCTTTTCCTCGATCACCGCTTCCAGCGACAGGTTATTCATCACGATGGAATAGAGCGAAGGATCGAGCGGCAGGAAGTCCACCTCGCGCGGCTGGCCGTTGACAAGGATGCTGCCGTCGTTCTGAATTTCAATATCGAACTTTTTATCGTTAATCGTCGTCACGTACTTCATCAGCGGTGCATCCTCTCGTAACGCCCCATCCACTTCCAGTTGCTTGCATCACGCTTGCCAGGGGCGACCACCTGTGCCGCGAGCTGGCGCTTGCGGTGCGCGTAGAGCGTGGCGGCAATGGCCGCTGCTTCCAGATCGGCCTCGGTCGGGTCGCTTTCGTAGACTTCCATGCTAAAGCGCTGCTCGACAAAGTTGGTGTCAAACTTGCCTGCGATAAAGCTGAAGCTGTTGAGCAGGTTAATATGGAACGGGATGTTGTGCTGCACGCCCATCAGCATAAACTCGGACAGCGCGCGGCGCATCCGCAGCATCGCCTCGGCGCGGTCTTCGCCCCAACAGATGAGCTTGGCGATCATACTGTCGTAATACGGTGTGATCTCGTAACCGCGATACACGCCGCTGTCCACCCGCACGCCGGGGCCGCTGGGCGGCAGCATGGTCGTGATCTTGCCGATGGATGGCAGGAAGTTGTTGTACGGGTCTTCGGCGTTAATGCGGCACTCTATCGCCCAGCCTTTGGGGTGCAAAAAGCTGCCCGTTGGCCCCATGCGCCGCCCGCGCGCGATCCGTATCTGCTCCTTGACCAGATCAACACCTGTTACCAGTTCCGTCACCGGATGCTCCACCTGAAGGCGGGTGTTCATCTCCAGAAAGTAGAAGTTCTTGTCCTCATCCACCAGACATTCAATCGTCCCGGCGTTGATGTAGTTGACGGACTGCGCCGCCGCAATCGCCATCCTGCCCATGCGGTCACGCAGGTCTGCATCCAGAAACACACTCGGCGCTTCTTCCACCAGCTTCTGGTGGCGGCGCTGGATGGAACACTCACGCTCGCCCAGATGGATGGTGTTGCCGTGCGCGTCTGCCAGAATTTGGAACTCGATATGGCGCGCGCCGACCAGCAGTTTTTCGACGTAGACATCGCCATTGCCAAAAGCGCTCTCGGCCTCACGGCGGGCGGTCGCCAGCGCTTCGGGGAAGTCCTCAGCACGGTGTACCTCGCGCATCCCCTTGCCGCCACCGCCTGCCACGGCTTTAATCAGCACCGGGAAACCGATCTGCACGGCAACCGCCTGCAGGTCTGCGTCGTGCAGACCCGGCTCTGTACCGGGAACCAGCGGCACATTATTTTTGCTCACGGCAGTGCGCGCGGCCTGCTTATCACCCATCGCGGCAATCGCGTCCGGCGTGGGGCCGATGAAGATAATGCCCTCGTCGGTACACTGTTGGGCGAAGGCGGCGTTCTCTGCCAGAAAGCCGTAACCGGGGTGGATCGCGTCCGCGCCTGTCTTTTTGGCCGCCGCGATGATCTTGTCCATACGCAGGTAGCTGTCGCGGGGGGGGGGCGCGCCAATGTTCATGGCCTCATCGGCATAGCGCACGTGCAGCGCGGCGCGGTCGGCATCAGAGTAGACCGCCACCGTCGGAATCCCCAGGTCACGACAGGCGCGGATCACCCGCACCGCGATCTCGCCCCGGTTGGCGATCAGCACTTTATTGATCTTGGTTTGCTCACGATACATCTACAGGTATCCTCTCTGCCGCACCTAAAGCGGAATATTGCCGTGTTTCTTGGGCGGGTTCTCATCACGCTTATTCTGGAAGGCTTCCAGCGCGTTAATCAGGCGGGCGCGGGTGTCGCGCGGCTCGATGATGTCATCAATGTAACCACGTTCAGCGGCGATATACGGACTGGCAAACTTGCGGCGATACTCTGCGGCGAGTTCGGCTTTCTTCGCTGCCGGGTCATCCGCTTCCTGCAATTCGCGCCGGAAGATGATCTCGACCGCACCTTCCGGCCCCATCACAGCGATTTCGGCGGTCGGCCACGCGAGGTTGACATCGCCGCGAATGTGCTTGCTGCTCATGACGCAGTACGCCCCACCGTAGGATTTGCGCGTGGTCACAGTCAGCTTCGGCACGGTCGCCTCGCAGTAAGCGTAAAGCAGCTTCGCGCCAGAGGTGATAATACCGTTGTATTCCTGCTCGGTGCCGGGCAGGTAGCCGGGGACATCCACAAACGTGATGATCGGCACGTTGTACGAGTCGCAGGTGCGGATAAAGCGGGCGGCCTTCTCGCTGGCTTTAATGTCCAGCACGCCCGCCAGCACCATCGGCTGGTTGCCGACAATGCCGACACTGTGGCCGCCCAACCGCGCGAACCCGACAATAATATTCTCGGCATACTGCTCGTGAATTTCCAGAAAATGCCCGTCATCCACCACGCGCTGGATGATCTCTTTCATGTCATAGGGCTTATTGGGGTTATCTGGCACGATCGTGTCCAGTTCGGCATCGGCACGCAGCGGGTCGTCGGTGGTCGCCATGAACGGCGCGTCTTCCATGTTGTTCTGCGGCAGGTAGCTGAGCAGTTCGCGCACCAGCATCAGCGTTTCGGTCTCGTTCTCGCCGACCATGTGGCACACGCCGCTTTTGGTCGCATGAACCGACGCGCCGCCCAAATCCTCGAAGCTCACGTCCTCATGCGTCACCTGCTTGACCACATCCGGCCCGGTGATGAACATATAGCTGGTCTTGTTGACCATCAGGATAAAGTCGGTCAGCGCCGGGCTGTAGACCGCGCCGCCCGCGCACGGCCCCATAATCACGCTGATCTGTGGCACAACCCCGCTGGCGAGGGTGTTACGCAGGAAAATGTCGGCATAGCCGCCGAGGCTGTCCACGCCTTCCTGAATGCGTGCGCCGCCGCTATCGTTCAGGCCGATGACAGGCGCGCCGGTTTTCATCGCCATGTCCATGATCTTGCAGATTTTCTGCGCGTGGACTTCGCTCAGCGAGCCGCCGACCACAGTAAAATCCTGCGAGTAAACGTAGACCAGCCGCCCGTCTACAGTCCCCCAGCCCGTGACCACGCTGTCCCCCAGCGGGCGGTTATTCTCCATGCCGAAATCATGCTCACGGTGGCGCACGAAAGCGTCCAGCTCGCGGAAGCTGCCGGGGTCGAGCAGGATGTCGAGGCGTTCACGCGCGGTATTGCGCCCGGTATCGTGCTGGCGCTTGATGCGCGCCTCGCCCCCGCCCGCCTGGCTCTCCACCCGCTTCAGGCGCAGTTCTTCGATCTTCTCATTCGCTTTATGGTTCACAGCCATTCCTATAATTCTCCATGACGAGGGCGGCGCAGCAGCAAGGCCGCCACAATCACTGAAAGCAGTGTTAAAACAAGCAAAAAGGGTAGTCGTTCCCGGTCATAATCCGCCTGCGCGAACAGCAGCAGGCGCGCAAAGCTGTACACGATGAAGCCAACCAGCGCCCACCCCATCCAGCGCACAGCCTGCGGTTTCATTTGGACAAGGTTAACGGCGATAAAAGTAAAAAGCAACGCCCACCACACCCCTGCCGCGAACTCCAGCGGCAGCGGCAGGCTGAGCTGCGCGGCGAGTTCGGGCGGCACGGTGAGGGTTCGCGCAGCGGCGACGGCCTGAAACAGCGCCAGCGCGACGGCCAGCACGATCAAGCGCCAGCGGCGGGGGAGACTGTCAGGTTGTGTATCCGCTGTCACGTTTTCCATCCTGCGCCTAAATTCCCTGACGTAACGCTAACCACTTCTCCAGGTGAATTTTCTTAATATCGGTACTGCGGGCATAATCGGCTTCCAAATTATTCTGGTAAACATCCAAAAAAATTTCAGGATTATCTGTCAAGCGAAGATAATATTTCAGCGTAGGCATAACGCCATTAATGATGATCTCGCATCCGTGATGCTG
>CAZJSU010000048.1:23851-30892 GCA_964548765.1 uncultured Anaerolineaceae bacterium | reverse complement strand
GTAAGGGCAGGATGAAGTTTATGCGCCGATTGGGTTGGATGATACTGGCCGCCGTGCTGTTGGGCGCGGCGTTTCCGCTGGCCGCGCAGGAAAGCCTCACGCCTGTGGTCAGCCTGTCTGTCGAGGCCGGTTATAACGGCCTCTTTCGTGAGAACGAATGGACTCCCCTCAAAATCCGTGTCAGCAACGAGGGCGATGGCGTGTCCGGGCGGCTGGTCGTCCGCCCGGAGACCAGCGGCAATGCCTTCACCAACACCTTCAGCACGCCCGTCAACCTGCCCACAGGCTCGCGGCAGGTGGTGTTCCTCTATATCACCGCGCGCGGTTTTGCCACGCAGGTGCGCGTCGAACTGATTGACGACAGCGGGCAGGTGGTCGCTTCGCAGGAAGCGCCGATGCGCGGCGTAACGGCGCAGGATCAGATTCACGTCGTGCTGACGCAGTCCAGCGCCGGGTCGGTGGATTTAACCGACGTTCACGCGGGCGGCTTCAGCGCCTTTCAGGCCAACTGGCTCATCGAAGACCTGCCCGGTCATGTGATGGGACTGGAAGCGGCGGATACGCTGCTGTTCAGCGATATTGATACCGGCACGCTCAGCGCGGCGCAGCGTACCGCGCTGGCCGACTGGGTGACGCAGGGCGGGCATCTGGTCGTCACCGGCGGCGCGAACTGGCAGGCTGCCGCCAGCGGCCTGGGCGACCTGCTGCCGCTGCTGCCCGAATCCAGCGACACGGTGGACGACCTGACCGCGCTGGCCGCGCTGGCGAACCAGACCGACGACCTGCGCGGCGAGACCATCGTGGCGACCGGGGCGCTGGCCGACGACGCGCGCGCGCTGGCCTCGGCGGGCGATGCGGCGCTGGTGGCGCGGCGGACTCACGGCTTAGGCACGGTGGACTACCTCGCCGCCGACCCGCTGGCGCAGCCGCTGGCGGGCTGGGCCGGGCTGGACGCGCTCTGGTTTTCGCTGGCGAGTTCGGTCGCGCCGCTGCCCGGCTGGGCGGAGGGCTTGTACGACCTCGACCGCGCGACGGCCTCGGCGGAGATTCTGCCCGGTTTCGACCTGCTGCCCAATGTGCTGCCGCTGTGCGGTTTTCTCGCGTTTTACGTCGCGCTCATCGGCCCGCTCAATTACGTGGTGCTGAACCGCATCAACCGCCGCGAGTTCGCCTGGCTGACCATTCCGCTGTTCATCATCCTGTTCAGTGTGCTGGCGTGGGTGGTCGGCTTCAACCTGCGCGGCAACACCGCCACGCTCAGCCGTCTGGCGGTGGTCGAGTCGTGGCCGGAAAGCGACCGGGCGCAGGTGAACGGACTGGTCGGGCTGCTCTCGCCCCGGCGCACCACCTACACGCTGGCGCTGGATGACAGCACCTTCCTGCGGCCAATCTCGCGCAATATCGCGGCCAACCCGTTCGCCAGCAGCGTCCAGGCCAGCACCAATATCGCGCAGGGCGCGGCCTTCCGCGCGGAGGATTTTCTGGTGGACGCGAGCTTTATCGCCACCTTCGCAACCAGCGGCACGATGGACAGGCCAGCCATCAGCGGGCAGGCTTCGCTGTTTTACGACGCGGCGGCGCAGACATGGGCGGTGCGCGGCTCGGTACGCAATGACAGCGGCGAAACGCTGACCGCGCCCGTGATTCTGGCGCGGGGCGAGCCGCTGGCGCTGGAGGAAGCGCTGGCTCCGGGGGATGTGCGCGCGTTTGAGTTAGCGCTGGGCAGCAGGCCAGAGCCTGCCGCGCCGTCGCCGCTGGAGCGCAGTTCCGGCTTTATCCTGCCGCGCTTCGGCTTCCAGCGCTTCTCTCAGGATGTGATCGCCTCGGAACGCTCGATTATTGACACGCTCGGCGAGGCGCGCTACAGCCCGCGCGCCTATACCTCGCCGATCGGCAGCACGCCGGAAGAGCAGGAAAACCGCCGCCGCCAGTTTTTCCTGTCGTCGTTCATCAACGATCATTACTTCTCCACCGGGCGCGGCGATAACGTCTATCTGGCGGGCTGGTCAGACGCGATGCCGCTGGAAACCAACCTCGGCGACGCGCCCTGGGAAGCGGTGGATACCACGCTGCATATCGTCCAGCTTGCGGTCGAGAACACGACGACAGGCGGCACGGTGCGCGTCAGCACCGACCAGTTCACGTGGGTGGCGCAGGAACGGCTGGGCGTGACCGACTCAATCGCCCCGGTGAACACGGTGTTACAGCCGGGCGATATGGTCGTGTTCCGCTTCACGCCTGTGCCGGGCATGGTGCTGGACGAGGTGGACGCGCTGCGCCTGTTTATCGAAACGCCGGGGACGCTGCGCACGTCGCTGCCGCTGGAAGTCTGGAACTGGGCGGCGCAGGAATGGAGCGTCCTCGATCTGGAAGCGACGGAAGCGCTGCCGAGTGTGGGCGAGATCACGCTGCGCGATGCCACGCCCTATCTGGGGGCGCAGAACTCGGTGCAGGTGCGGCTGGTATCTGATGAAAACGTGGCGCTGGTGCGCTATGTGCGGGTCGGCGTGGAGCAGACCGGGCGGCTCAGCGATTAGGCTGCCGGGGATCGACGGCGCTTACAGATGTAAATGAAAACCCACAGACTCAGGGTATAATGGACGTGTATTGTTAGAGTGGGAATCACCAGAGATGAGCCTGATTATCGAAACCAAGAACCTTGTCAAGCGCTATGGGAAATTCGCGGCGGTCAATGACCTGTCGGTCGAAGTCCCCACTGGCTCGATTTACGGCTTTGTTGGGCCGAACGGCGCGGGCAAGACCACGACCATGCGGATGCTGACCACGCTGACCCGCCCGACAGAGGGCAAGGCGTGGGTGGCGGGGCATTCGGTCACGGAAGAGCCGCGCGCGGTGCGCCGCGCCATCGGCTACATGCCGGACGAGTTCGGCGTATATGACGACATGCGCGTGTGGGAATACCTCGACTTCTTCGCGGCCTGTTACGACATCCCGGAAAACGAGCGCAAGCGCCTGATTGAAGACCTGCTGGAACTGGTTGACCTCTCGCACCGCCGCGAGGACATGGTGGACAAGCTGAGCCGGGGCATGAAGCAGCGGCTTTCGCTGGCGCGGACACTGGCGCACGACCCGGCGGTGCTGATTCTGGACGAGCCGGCCTCCGGGCTTGACCCGCGCGCGCGGGTGGAAATCCGTGAGCTGCTGGTGGAACTGGCGAAGATGGGCAAGACCATCTTCTTCTCGTCGCACATTCTGGCGGACGTGGCCGAAATCTGCACGCATATCGGCATTGTCGAGGCCGGGCAGATGGTGATGCAGGGCAGCATGGACGAACTGCGTAACCAGCTTACCCCGCACCGCGAGATCACCATTACCGTCCGTAACGACGAGGTGGCCCAGCAGGTGAAAACCGCTGTCAGCAGTATTCCGGGCGTGATGGAAGTCGTCATGCTCGAACCGAAGGCCGGGCGTTCGCGCGTGCGGCTGGACTTCATGGGCGATGATGAAGGCGTGGAAGCGCTCAACCAGAAGCTGGCGGCGGCGGGCATCGCGGTACTCGGCTTTAACGAAGAAGCCAAAGACCTCGAAGCGATGTTCATGAGCGTCACCAAAGGGATTGTCACCTGATGATAAACCCCCTGCGTGGCTTGAACGGAACAAAGGCTTAACGGAATGGCAGAGCAACAGGTAGAGTGGGTGACTGTGCCGGAAGAGGCGCTTACACCGCGCGAGGCACGGCTGGACAGGGCGGCGACGGTGCTGCGCTGGGGGGCGCTGGTCAACGGCGGGCTGGTCGTGCTGCTGCTCCTGCTGGCGCTGGTGAGCGGCATCCAGCAGAACGCGGGCCTGTTCACCACGCTGCATAACCTGCTGCTGGGGCGCGTCAGCGCGGCGGCGGATGCGGCGGTTGCGATCCTCATCCTGATGGTGCTGCTCAACATCAGCCTGCTACTGGTGCTGATGGTCGGCGTGCTGGCGCGGGAAATCTGGGTGGTGCCGGGGCTGGTGCTGGTGGTGCTGGTGAATGCCGGGGCGCTGGTGCTGGCCGGCTTCACACCTGCGATCATCACCATTGCGGCGGCGTTGGCCGGGGGTTATATCTTCAGCCGCGACCTGCGCGCTTTCCGCGTCAACCCGGTCATGCTGAAGGAACTGCGCGGGCGAATGCGCGGTATCCGGGCGTTTATCGTCCTCACGATCTATCTGGGGCTGATGAGCGGCTTCACCGCCTTGCTCTACCTCATCCTCATCGCGCAGAATCAGGCCAGCGGCTCGGCCAGCGCCGGGCAGATTGGCCGGGTGCTGTTTGTAGGGCTGGTGGGTATCGAACTGCTGCTGATTGTCTTTATCGCCCCGGCATTTACGGCGGGCGCGATCACCGGAGAGCGCGAACGGCAGACGTATGACCTGCTGCAAACGACGCTGCTGGCAAGCCCATCGTTTGTCATCGGCAAGCTGGAATCCGCGCTTAGTTATATCCTGCTGCTGCTGTTCTCGGCCATTCCGCTGCAAAGTATCGCTTTTCTGTTCGGCGGCGTGAGCGAGGTAGAACTGGTGCTGTCGTTCGTCATTCTGGCGGTGACAGCCATCACCCTCGGTACGGCGGGCATTTTCTTCTCGGCGACCACGCCGCGCACCCTCTCGGCCAGTGTGCGCTCGTACACTGCCGCGCTGGTCGTCACCTTTGGCATCCCCATTCTGGTGAATTTCCCCGGTTTAAACGCTTACATCAACGCGGTTTCCGGCTTCGGCACAGGGGTGACGAGTTCGCCCGTGCTGGAAGCGGTGCTGGTATACGTGGGGCTGGTGCTGGTCAGCCTGAACCCGATTACCGCCGCGCTGGTGACGCAGCAGCTTCTGGCAGAGCGCCAGGTCGCGGGCTTCTGGACGCTGACGCTCAGCAGCGACGGCAGCACGATTCCGATGGTGTCGCCCTGGATCAGCTTCACGATTTTCTATCTGGTGATCGCCACAGTGCTGGTCGTCGTGGCGGTGCGTCGGATGCGCCGGGTGGAAGCGTGAGGCATTTGCAGCGCGGCGGTGTAGTATAATCGCTTTGAACATGCGCCATAGTGGTAAAGTATATTAAGCAGCAGGGCGGCCAGCGGGTCGCCTCTGTCGCCTTACCGATCAGTTAAATTTTCCCAAGAGGCAGTCATGGCAACACAGGTGGCCTATCAGGAACGGAACGCCGCGCTGAACCGGCTGGTGAGCGCGTGGGAACGGCGCTGGCGCTTGCAGCGCACGTTATGGTGGTTGCCGCGCGCCCTGCTGCCCGCGCTGCTGATCGGTAGTGTGCTGCTGCTGATCGGGCGGACGCGCCCGCTGTTGAATAACGCGCAGGTGCTGGCGCTGACTGGTGCGCTGCTGGCCGTCGGCCTGCTGGCGCTGGTGGGCATGATCTGGCTGCGCGGGCGCTCCAACATTGAGGCTGCGCGCAGCTTTGACCTGCAATTCGGGCTGGGCGAACGGGTTTCGACAGCGTTGGAACTGCTGGACGGGCGCATCCACGCCAACGACGAACTGACAGTTCACCAGCTAGAAGATGCCTGGACACGGGCGCAGGGGGTGCAGCCGGGCGAAAAGCTGCCGCTGCGCCATGACTGGAAGGCATGGCTCGGCGTGGGGCTGGCGCTGGTGGTGTTTACGGTGCTGTTCCTGCTGCCCAACCCACAGGCTCCCGCCGCCAGCGCAAACCCCGGCGCGCAGGTGGCGGTTGCCGAAGCGGAAGATGAACTGCGGCGGATCACGGAGGAGGTCGCCGCTGATACCGCGCTCACCGAGGAGCAGCGCGAACAACTGCTCCAGCAGCTTGACAAAGCGCAGGACATCTTACAGGAGGAGCAGGTCACGCCAGAAGAAGCCGTGGCCGCGCTGTCCGAGACAGAAACCGAACTGCGCGAGCAGGCCGAGCAGATGGAACAGAGCGCCGAGGCACAGCAGGCGGCGATGGAACAGGCCGCGAACCAGATGCGGCAGGCTTCTGCACAGGAACAGGAGCAAAGCCCGCCAGAGCAGGAGGCAAGCGGCGCGGAAGGCCAGCAAAGCGGCCAGCCGGGGGACGAACTGGCTTCCGAAATCCAGCAGGTCAGCCAGCAGGCAGAGAGCATGAGCGAAAACCAGCGGCAGGAAATGGCCGAGATGCTGGAGCAGGCGGCACAGGCGTTGCAGGAAACCAACCCGGACGCGGCGCAGTCATTACGCGACTCGGCGGAGGCGATGCGTAACGGCGACACGCAGGCGGCGCAGCAGGCCATGCAGCAGGCGGCGGAAAGCCTGCGCCAGCAGCAGCAGCAGACGAACCAGCAGCAGCAAAGCGCGCAGCAGATGCAGCAGAACGCCCAGCAGATGCAGCAAAGCGCGCAGCAGGTCGCCCAGCCCAACCAACAGCAGCCCGGTCAGCAAGGCCCGCCGCAGCAGGGGCAGGAACAAGGCCAGCAAGGGCAGGAGCAGCTTCCGCAGGCAGGCCAACAGGGCGAACAAGGCCAGCAGGGGCAGCAGGGTCAGCAGGGCGAAGGCCAGCAGCCCGGCCAACAGGGGCAGCAGCAGGGTCAACAGCCCGGCCAGCAGGGCGAACAGGCCAGCGGCGACCAGAGCGGGCAGAGTGAGGGCGGCCAGCAGGGTGAACAGGGACAGGGCGGCCAGTCTGTCACCAGCCAGCAGCAGCCCGGCACGGGCGCTGGCGCGGGCGATAGCCAGGGCGACGCGGGCAGCGATGAAATTTCGCCCGGCGGGAACGAGCCTGCCGCGCAGGATAACAACCCGGACGGACAGGGCGAGGGCGAGTTCAGCGAAGTCTACGCGCCGCAGCGTGTCGGCGGCGAGGGCGACCAGCAGATCATCCTGGAGCCGGATGCCAGCGACATGCCTGTACAGGAAGGCGAGTTCTCAGAGAACCCTGCCGGGCAGTCCCTCGTGCCATATAACGAAGTGTTCAGCGATTACAGCGAGGCGGCGACGCGCTCACTGGAAAGCGATTACATCCCGCTCGGCCTGCGCGACGTGGTGCGCGATTACTTCACGTCGCTGGAGCCGAGGCGGAGCGGGCGGTAGGCGGCACGGAACGCCTGTGTGGGAAAT
>CAZJSU010000048.1:20837-23751 GCA_964548765.1 uncultured Anaerolineaceae bacterium | reverse complement strand
ATGACCGACATGCAGGACACGAACATCGAAGAATTCGCGCGCATCGCCCAGGCGATTGAGGCTGAAGTGGGGCGCGTGATTGTGGGGCAGAAGGATGTGGTACGCAGCGTGCTGATCTGCATTCTGGCGGGCAGGCACGCGCTGCTGGAAGGGGTGCCGGGGCTGGGCAAAACGATGCTGATTCGCTCACTGGCCGACGCGCTCGATCTGAAGTTCGCGCGTATCCAGTTCACGCCGGACATGATGCCCGCCGACATCACCGGCACGGACATTCTGGAAGATGACGAAAGCGGGCGCAAGGTCAAAATCTTCCAGCCGGGGCCGGTGTTCGCCAACCTGATTCTGGCCGACGAAATTAACCGCGCCACGCCGAAAACCCAGTCAGCGCTGCTGGAGGCCATGCAGGAAAAGACCGTCACGGTGGCGAACCGGACGTATAAGCTGGAGCCGCCGTTCTTCGTGCTGGCGACGCAGAACCCGCTGGAAATGGAAGGCACATACCCGCTGCCCGAAGCACAGCTTGACCGCTTTATGTTCAAGGTCAATGTGGAGTTCCCGTCGGTGGGCGAGATCGTCAACATTCTGGAACGCACCACAGGCGCGGAAACCGTGCTGCCGGACAAGGTGGCGGACGGCAAGCAGGTCATCAGCATGGGGCAACTGGCGCTCAATACGCCCGTAGCCAGCCACATCAACGAGTACGTGGCGCGGCTGGTCATCGCCACGCACCCGGAACACCCCACCGCGCCGGATATGGTGCGTAGTTACGTGCGCTACGGCGCAAGCCCGCGCGGCGCGCAGGCCATCATCATCGGCGCGAAGGTTAACGCGCTGCTGGAAGGGCGCTTTAATGTGTCGTTCGAGGATGTGGAGGCGGTCGCGCCGTCCGCGCTGCGCCATCGCCTGCTGCTGAATTTCGAGGGGCTGGCCGAAGGCATCAACCCCGACACGATCATCGCTGATCTGGTGAGTGTGGTACGCAAGCAGCCCGCGTAAAAACGCCTGAGTGTTAGAGATTAGCTTTTAGCCATTGACTGGTAGCTGATGACGAATGAGTGAGATCACTTTACGCGAAATCACAAAAGACAACTGGGCGGCGTGTGCGCGGCTGCAAGTGGCCGAAGACCAGCGCAATTTTGTCGCGCCCAACACATGGTCGCTGCTGCAATATCTGTATCAGGACCCGACCGATACCTTTGCGCCGTTTGGTATTTACGATGGCGAGACGATGGTCGGCTTTGCCATGTATGGCATGGGCGAATTTGGCGGCCTGACAGGGTGGGAAATCTGGCGGCTGATGGTGGATAAGAATCATCAGCGCAAGGGCTATGGCCGCAAGGCGCTGCACCTGATGATTGACCTGCTGCGCGAGAAGTTCAACCCCGACGCGGTGTATATCATGTTCGAGCTGGATAACACTGTCGCGCAGCGCTTTTACGAGAGTGTCGGCTTTCGGGACACAGGCATTGTGGACGATGGCGAGCGCGTGTACAGGCTGGAATTGAGAGGCGATTGATGTATGGCCGACGATAGAATCTTTGACGAAAAGACCCGCCGCAAGCTGGAACAGGTCATGCTGTGGTCGTCGCGGGTGCGGGCGGGCGCGATGAAAGGCGAGCGCCGCTCCACCAAGCGCGGCACCAGCATCGAGTTTGCCGACTACCGCAACTATGCGCGGGGCGATGACCTGCGGCGGCTGGACTGGAATATGTATGGCCGTTTGCAGCGCCCGTACATCAAGCTGCTGGAAGACGAGGAAGACCTCGCCGTACACATCCTGCTCGACACCTCCGCCAGCATGGACTGGCCGAAGGAAAGCGACTCGTTTGACCATAACAAGTTCGTCTATGGCAAGCGGCTGGCGGCAGGGCTGGCCTACGCCTCGCTGACCAGTAATGACCGGATGCTGCTGGCGGCGGTGGGCGGCAAGGGAGTCGAGTCGTTCGGGCCAGCGCGTGGGCGCGGGCGCGGCATGGCGATGCTGAAGTTTGTGGGCGACCTGAGCGCGGGCGGCGTGACCGACCTCAACCCGGCGTTGAGCGATTACGCGCTGCGGGGTGGCCGTCCCGGCTTAATCCTGATTATCAGCGACCTGTTCTCGCCGTCAGGCTATCTGGATGGCGTGAACGCGCTGCTGGGGCGCGGTTACGAAGTCGGCGTTCTGCACGTGCTGTCGCCGGATGAAATTGAGCCGCCGCTGGCGGGCGACCTGCGGTTGGTGGATGTGGAAACCGGGCAGTTGCAGGAAGTCACGATTGACGGCGGGATGCGTGACCTTTACAAACAGCGGCTTGACGCATGGCGCGCGGAGATTCGCGCGGAACTGCGGCGGCGTGGCGCACATTACCTGATGGCGGAGACCAGTACCCCGTGGGAGCGCGTGGTGCTGACCGACCTGCGCCGGGCAGGGTTGTTGCGATAAGAGATTAAAAGCATAACGCAAGGACGCTAAGACGCAGGGTGCTTAATTTTGATGATGGATGATATTACGGATTTTCGAGGTCAATACGGTTTTCTGTCAAACTTCTACCGCGCTGCTGTGACGTTCGACGGGGCGGAATACCCGACGGTTGAACATGCTTTTCAGGCGGCCAAAACACACGATTTCGCCAAGCGCCGCATCATCCGTAACGCAGCGACTCCCAGTGAGGCCAAACGTCTGGGGCGGCGGTTGCAGCGGCGTGATGACTGGTACGACATCAGCCTTCAGATGATGGAAGACCTTGTTCGGCAGAAGTTCACCCGCTACCCGGAGCTGCGCCACCAGTTGCTGGAGACCGGCAGCGCCGTCCTGATTGAAGGCAATAACTGGAACGACCGCTTTTATGGCGCGGTCTGGGACAGCACGCGAGAGGTCTGGGTGGGCGAGAACCATCTGGGGCGCATCCTGATGAAGATACGCGCAGAACTGCGG
>CAZJSU010000048.1:17958-20737 GCA_964548765.1 uncultured Anaerolineaceae bacterium | reverse complement strand
AGGCTGATCTTATGTCATTTCTGACACCGCTGGCGCTGCTGGGCGCGCTGCTCGCAATCCCCATTATTCTGCTGTACATGCTGCGGCTGCGACGGCGCGAGGTGCTGGTAAGCAGCACCTACCTCTGGCAGCGGCTGGTGCAGGACAACGAAGCCAATACCCCCTGGCAGCGGCTGCGCCGAAACCTGCTCCTGCTGCTACAACTGCTGATTCTGGCGGCGCTGGTGCTGGCGCTGGCGCGGCCTTTTATCACCGTGCCGGCGGTCAGCGCCGGGCGCATCGTGCTGCTGCTGGATGCCTCCGCCAGCATGAACGCGACCGACACGGGCAGCACGCGCTTCGAGGCGGCCAAAAACGAGGCGCTCAATGTGGTGAACACGATGGGCGCGGGCGACAGCATGACGGTGATCCGGGTGACGGATGTGCCGGAGGTCATCGCCCCGGCCACCAGCGACCGGCTGGTGCTGACCAACGCCATCACCAATGCGCAGCCAAGCCGCGCCAGCGCCAACTGGAGCAGCGCGCTCACGCTGGCGATCGGCGGGGCGGGCGCGTCGTCCGAATTTAACGTGGTGATAATCAGCGACGGTGGGCTGGGCGACGCGGCGCTGCTGCCGGAAGTGCCGGGCGAAGTCAGTTATATCCCGGTCGGCCAAAGCAGCGACAACATCGCCATCAGCGCGCTGGCGACACGGGCGCTGCCGGGGCAAAGCCCGCAGCTATTCACGCAGTTGACCAATTACGGCACGCAGGATACCGAAGTGGTCTTTAGCCTGACGGTGGACGGGGCGCTGTTCACGTCACAGTTTTACACCGTTCCGGCGGGCGATGACCTGTCGCTGGTATCGGAACAACTTCCGGCGGGCTTCGGCGTGGTGGAGGCGCGGCTGGCGCTGCCTTCCGGCTCCACGACGAGCGATCATCTGGAAGCCGATAACAGCGCGTGGGCGGTTTCCGGCACGGGTGGCACGCGCCGCGCGGTGCTGATGTCCGAGGGCAACCTGTTTATCGAGCAGGTGCTGCGCAGCCTGCCGGGCGTAGAAGCCTTCCGGGGCGACCTGACGCGCGGCCTGCCAGCCCAGCCATTTGACCTGTACATTCTGGACGGCTGGCTGCCCAATGTGCTGCCAGAGGGCGACCTGCTGATAATCAACCCGCCGCGCAGCACGCCGCTGTTTACGGTGGGCGAGGAAAGCCGCAACCCCGGCCAGGTGCGCGTACAGAGCGACGACCCGCGCATGAACTTTGTGGACTTCGACAGCGTGAGTCTGCTGGCTTACCGCCAGATCAGCGGCGCGGACTGGGCGCAGACGCTCATCAGCGCGGCAGATGGGCCGCTGCTGCTGGCGGGCGAAGTGGATGGGCGGCAGGTGGCCGTGCTGACCTTCGACATTCACAATACCGACCTGCCCCTGCAAATCACATGGCCGATTTTGATGGCGAACCTGCTCGACTGGTTCGCACCGCAGGGCGTGATAACGGCCACCAGCACGCTGAGCGTCGGCGATACGCTGGTCATTCGCCCGCCGCTGACCGCCGAGGCGCTGCGTATCACCCAGCCCGGCGGCACCGTCCGCGAGCTTCCGGTAGATCGCCAGTCCATGATCTACGCCGAAACCGAACAGACCGGCGTGTATCAGCTTGAGGTCGTGCAGGATGGCGCGGCGCAGCAGAGCCAGTTGTTTACGGTCAACCTGTTCGACTCCGGCGAAAGCGACATCACCCCACAGCCGACGATCACGCTCGGCAGCGTGACGATCACGCCGGGCGCGGGCGATGAGGTCGGCCAGTTGGAACTGTGGCCGGTGGTCGCGCTGCTGGCGCTGCTGATCCTGCTGATCGAGTGGTACGTCTATCATCAGCGGTTGCAAACGCCCACGCTCCTGCGCCCGACCATGCCGCGCCGGGCGGCGGGGAACGCCTGAGTGCCAGAAATCTCACCTCACCCCCTAACCCCCTCTCCACACGTGGCGAGGGGGAAAATACTCGCCATACTGGTTTTGGTCGTCATTTTCGCGGCGGGCTGGCAAAGCCCACCCATGCCGGAAGCGCCAGACGTTGAGCGCGTGCTGGTGATCTCGCTCGATGGCGCGCGCCCGGATGCGCTGCTGCAAGCCAGCACGCCGCATATTCAGGCGCTGGCGGCACGCGGCGCGGCAAGCTGGCAGGCCAGCACCATTTACCCTCCCGCCACGCTGCCCGCCCATGCCTCCATGCTGACCGGGCTGGACGTGGCCGATCATGGTGTGGACTGGAACGGGACGAATATCGGCTGCGAGCCGGTTGCCGCGCCAACCTTCCTGACGCTGGCTGAGGAAGCCGGGTACAGCACCGGCATGGCCGTCGGCAAAGAGGTTTTTTGTCACTTGAGACAGTCGGAGACGATGGCCTACGTCTTTGGCCGGGTCGGGGATCGCACAGTCGTGGACGGCGCGCTGGAGATGCTGCGCGCGGGAACCGAGGTCATCTTCGCCCACTTTCCCAACCCCGATTACTTCGGCCACCTCAACCAGTGGATGAGCGAGTCCTACCTCTACGAGCTGCGTAATACCGACGCGCAGGTGGGGCGGCTGCTGGCAGAACTCGACGCGCTGGCGCTGACCGACACCACGCTGGTGATTCTGACCGCCGATCACGGCGGCCATGCGGATTTACACGGGCAGGCCATCCCGGAGGATATGCTCATCCCGTGGATGATCGCCGGGCCGGGGGTTATCACCGGAACAGCGCTGGATGAGGTCAACGTGGCCGACACAGCAGCAACGGTGCTGTGGGTGCT
>CAZJSU010000048.1:9082-17858 GCA_964548765.1 uncultured Anaerolineaceae bacterium | reverse complement strand
CCTATTCTCCGATAGCCAGCCGTTCCGCCTGCTCGCGCGTGGCGAGTTCGTCAATAAACTCGTCAAGGTCACCATCTATCACGCCGGGCAGGTTGTAGCTGCTGTAGTTGATGCGGTGGTCGGTGACGCGGTTCTGCGGGTAATTGTAGGTGCGAATCTTCTCCGAGCGATCCCCGCTGCCGACCTGCCCGCGCCGTTCGCTTTCCTGCGCCAGCCGCTGCTTCTCCATCTCAATCTCATACAGCTTCGCCAGCAGAATCTGCTTGGCACGTTCGCGGTTCTGTAGCTGGCTGCGCTCGTCCTGCACCTCGACAACGATGCCTGTCGGAAGGTGGGTCATACGTACGGCGGTGTCGTTCTTCTGCACGTGCTGGCCGCCCGCGCCCCCCGCGCGATAGGTGTCTACCTCAACGTCGTTCATGTTCAGTTCGACATCCACCTCGTCCACCTCGGCCAGCACAGCGACGGTGACGGTGCTGGTGTGGATGCGCCCCTGACTTTCGGTTTCCGGCACACGCTGCACACGGTGAACGCCGCTTTCATATTTAAGGCGGCTGTACGCCCCCTTACCTCTAATCATAAACGTGATGATCTTATAACCGCCTACGCCCGTCTCGTGCTGGTCAATGATCTCGTACTTCCAGCGGCGCACCTCGGCATAGCGGGTGTACATGCGGAACAGGTCGGCAGCGAAAAGGCCGGCCTCGTCGCCGCCCGCCCCGGCGCGGATTTCGACAATAACGTTCTTGTCGTCGCGCGGGTCTTTGGGCAGCAGCAGCAGCTTGAGTTGGTTTTCCATCTCTGCCGTGCTGGTTTCCAGTTCGTTGATCTCTTCTTCCGCCAGCTCGCGCAGCTCCGCGTCGCTCTCTTCGTCGAGGATGCGCCGCGCTTCTTCCAGATTCTCCATCTGCGTGCGATACTGGCGATACACGGCGACGATCTCTTCCAGCCCGGCACGCTCTTTAGAATACTCTACGACTTTGGTGTAATCGGCCATTTCCTGCGGGTCACTGATGAGCCGCTCCAGTTCGTTATAGCGATTTTCAATGCCGGAAAGACGGTTGAGCATGGTGTTTTGTTCCTGAAACGAAGTGATTAGCGGTTAGTTTCTAGCGATTGTGTTGTGCTGACAGTAGGCCTTTTGGCAAAGGCCGTTATTTTTCATTATACGCGCGTGCGGCGGCAGCGGGTAGGGAAGATGTTGGCGCGCGATAGAGTGATCGTATCAGGGTAGGGGCGCAGCAGCGCTGCGCCCACCCCCTTCGTAATCCATTCGCGCGATAACCAGCCCCGCGTGTGTTAAAATTCACACTGATCCGAATATGACGGCTGGCTTGCCTGTAGCGGCGCGGCATCGCTGCGCCCAACCACACAAAGGGAGATGGCGATGAAATGTTGCAGCCAGTGTGATGGCCTTGAACGCCTGTTTGACGAGCGCACCGCCCAGCGCGAACTGCGCGATTACCGCCGTCATGGCGCGGCGGACACCACCCGCGCGCTGGTGGAGACGCTGACCGCGCACGGCGTAAACGACATGACCCTGCTCGATATTGGCGGCGGCGTGGGCGCGATCCAGCATTTGCTGGCGCAGGCCGGGGTGCGCCAGGGCGTGAACGTGGATGCGTCCACCGCTTACCAGAACGCCGCCCGGCGCGAGGCGCAGCAGCTTGGTTATGCCGACCGCATGACCTATCAGCACGGCGATTTTGTCGCCCTCGCGCCACAGATCGAAGCGGCAGATATTGTGACGCTCGATCGCGTCATCTGCTGCTACCCCGATATGCCCGCGCTGGTCAGCCTGTCGGCAGAACGGGCGCGGCGCTTCTATGGGCTGATCTTCCCGCGTGATGTGTGGTGGGTCAAGCTGGCTCGCCCGCTGATGAACGGCTTCTTCCGGCTCCAGCGTAACCCGTTCCGCTTTTTCGTGCATCCCACGCAAGCGGTCGAGTCGCTGCTGCAACAGCAGGGCATGACGCGCCTGTTCCATCGCAATATGGGCTTGTGGCAGGTGATGGTCTACGCGCGGTAGCAGGCTGTGCAAAAGGGGTTAGCGCTCGGCTTGCAGGCTGTTCGCCAGTTCGATGCTGCGCTGGATGTCTGGCAGGCGCTCATGCAGGCCGAGCGCCGCGAAGAGCCTGCCCGCCGCCGTGAAGTGGCGGATGGCGCGGTCATAGTCGCCCATATTGCCGCGTTCTGCCCCCAGGCTGCTGTGCAGTTCGGCCTCGGCGTGGCGATCATCAAGCTGCCGCGCTACATCCAGCGCCCGCTCATGATAGGCGCAGGTCTGCTGCGAGCAGCGTCGCGCGGCGGCAGGGTCGCGCGCCCCCTGTCCCGCCTCGCGGTGCAGGCTGCCCGCCAGCACCAGCGCTTCCAGCAGGCCGGGCAGGTCGCCAATCGCCTGATACACGCCTATCGCCTCGTCCAGATGCCGCAGGGCCGGCTCGTGTTCCCCCGCTGTAAACGCCGTCCTGCCTAGTTTGGTCAGGCGCTGCGCCTGCCCGCGCTGGTCGTGCAACTGCCGCGCGACCTCCACCGACTGCGTGTGATAAGGCAAGGCGGCGTGGGGCTGCCCCAGGTCATCATAGACCAGCCCGACGTTGCTTAACCAGATGCCGCGCCCGCGCACATCGCCGATTTCCTGCGCGATGAGCAGCGCCTGGTTGAGATAGGCAATCGCCTCATCGAAGCGCCGAAGCTCACGCAGGATGTTGCCCATGTTCCCCAGCAGGCCGTCTTCGGTGATGCGGTCGCCTTCCTGCCGCGCCAGTGCCAGCGCCTGCTCGAAGCAGGCCAGCGCGTCCTCCGGGCGCTGCAGGCGATAGTAGACCAGCGCCAGATTGCCCAGATGCCGCCCCTCGGTGGCGCGGTCGCCCTCCTGCCTTGCCAGCGCGGCGGCGGTCTGCAGACAGGCGATCGCCTCTGGAAAGTCGTTATTTTGCAGCGCCAGCCGCAGCCGTCGCTGAAGTTGCACGCTGTCTTCCGTCATGCGCGGTCATGACCCCGCCGCCGCAGCAGCGCCAGCAGCACCCCGCCCAGCAGCGCGACCAGCCAGAGCCATTTTAAATCCGCCTGGATGGCGGGCAGGTCGCCTTCGGTGGGCGCGGGGTCGAAGCGCACGATGGTCAACAGGCGCGAGACATCGGGCAGCGTCCGGTTATTCACTTCGGCCTCGCCGCTCAACCGGGCGATCAACGAGTCGTAAAAGGCCGGCGCGCGCTTGCGAAACAGGTGCAGCACCCGCAGCGCCTCGCTGGAATCCTCGACCACCTGCGCGCGCGCGGCAAACGCCCGCTGCCCCTGCCGCAGGCTGACGTTTGGGTCGGCGGTCAGGTTGCGTACCCAGTTTGGGCGCGTTCCCCAGCCAGAAACCGCGTAAATCTTGCTGCCGTGTGGGCGGTATTCAATAGGCGTATAGCGCGGCAGGCCGCTGCTACGCCCGCGCGTGGTCAGCACCATGATGCTGGCGAGGTTGAGCAGGCCGCCTAACCCCAGACGATACAAAGTGAGCGGCAGGCGGTACAGGATACGGTAAAAGCCTGCCGGATAGGGGAGCGTGTTGGCCGCCCCCTCCGCCGAAGCTGGTACGGACTGAGGCTGTTGGGGGATATGCGCCTCAGTGGTGTCGGTTTGCATAACGGACAACCCCCTCTGGGTTGAAAATGTACAATTGAGGTCTGGCGTTTTCGCCGGACGCTGCCTTATTATAGCGCAGAAATGTTCTACAGCAGACGGTGAGAGAGCAGCCCTTTGGAGAATTTGCCAGAACTTCGTTTCGGGACGGTGGGCATCCCACAGACAACGCCCGGCACCGATACCATCAGCGCCATTCAACACATCCGCCAGCTTGGGCTGGATCATCTGGAAATCGCATGGGTACGCAGCGTGCGCGTCAGTGATGAAACCTGCGCGCAGATCAAAGCGGCGGCAGAGCGCCACCGCGTATCGCTCAGCGTTCACGCGCCGTATTACATCAATCTCAACAGCCAGACGGACGACCTGCAGGCCGCCAGTGACGCGCGTTTGCTGGCCGCCGCGCGGAAGGGCTTTCTGGCGGGCGCGCGCGATATTGTCTTTCACTCCGGCAGCTATCACGGCCAGCCGCCGGACGCGGTGTGCGGACGGGCGGCGGGCAGGCTGGCACTGCTGACGGCGATTCTGCGCGATGAAGGCGTAGACGTGACCCTGCGTCCGGAGACGATGGGCAAGGCGGCGCTGTACGGCAGCTTTGAGGATGTGCTGCGCCTCAGCCGCGACGTGCCGGGCGTTGCCCCGTGTGTGGATTGGGCGCATCTGCACGCCCGCGCCGGCGATGGCTCGTTCAACACTTACGAGGAATTCGCGGCGGCGCTGGAAAGAATGCGCGATGTGCTGGGCGTGGCGGCGCTTCAGCGGGTGCATTTTCACCTCAGTGGCATTGCCTACTCAGACAAGGGCGAGCTGCATCACCTGCCGCTGAACGAGGCCGACCTGCGCTACCGCGAACTGCTGCAGGCGTTTGTGGATTACCGCGTCAGCGGCTCCTGCGCCATAGAAGCGCCAGCGCCTTTCCATACTGCCGACGCGCTGACCATACAGGCGACCTACCGCCGCTTGCGCGATTTAACGGACGGGGTATCATGATTACCGCTGTAACAAAAAATTATGCTATAGTCTTAAAGCAGTAAGCAGTACGTTACCAACTGCCGCTGGTCAGGGAAGGGCAGCGGTTTACCATGTCGCCCGGAGACCTTACTTTCTATGGAATTCATTTCCTACTCGCGTAAAGACACCGCCTTTGTACGCCGCCTCAGCGACAACCTGAAGCAGTCTGGTCACGAAGTCTGGGTGGATTGGGAGGATATCCCCCCCACCGCAGACTGGCGCAGCGAAATCTCAAAAGGTATCCAGTCTTCTCACAGCTTCATCTTCATCATCAGCCCGGACTCGGTGCGCTCCGAAGTCTGCCGGGATGAGATTGAGATGGCTGTCCACAACAGCAAGCGCTTTGTCCCCGTGCTGTATCGTGACCTGACTCAGGAAAACGACTCGCGCGCGCTGCACCCCACCATCAGCTCGCATAACTGGATTTTCTTCCGCGAGGAGGACGATTTTGATGGCTCGATGGAGAAGCTCATCAGCGCCCTGCGAACCGACCTCGACCACGTGGGGGAGCATACCCGCCTGCTGGTGCGGGCGATTGAATGGGACGAAAAAGGCCGCGATGCCAGCCTGCTGCTCAACGGCACCGAAATTACCCGCGCCGAGGCGTGGCTGAGCAGCGGCATCAACAAAACCCCGGAGCCAATCGAACTCCATTCCGAGTATATTTTTGCCAGCCGCCAGCAGCAGTCGCGCCGCCAGCGTAATCTGCTGGTGGGGGTGTCTGTCGCGCTGGTAGTGGCGGTCACGCTGGCGATTATCTCGCTGGCGCTGCTGGGGGTTGCCAATAACGAACGTATCCGCGCGGAGAATAACCGCGCGACAGCCGTTGCCGCACAGGGCATCGCCGAAGTGCGCGGTAATCAGGCGGCCAGCCTCGCGCTGGCGGCCAATGCGCGTAATCTGGTGGTCGGTCATAACCCTAACCTCGGCCTCTCGCTGGCGCTGGCGGCGCATCAGGTGAACCAGCCGCCGCTGGCCGATATTCAGCGGACGCTGGCCGACACCATCTACGCGCCCGCCGCCCGCTTCCGCACACAGGGACACGAAAAGTCCATCATGGACGTGGCGTTCAGCGCCGATGGCACGCTGGCCGCTTCTGTCGGGCTGGATGGCAGGCTGATCCTGCGCGAGGCGCTGACCGGGGCGCAGCAGCGGATGATTGAAACCGGCGCTGCGGCCAGCCTTGACTTCAGCCCGGACAGCGAACTGATTGTTACCGGGCTGATGGATGGACAGGCGGTGCTGTGGGACACGACCACAGGCGAAGAAGTCCGCCGCTGGCAGGCGCATGAGGACTCGGTGACTTCGGCGCTCTTCAGCCCCGATGGCAACCACATCGTCACCGGGTCGCTCGACCGCACGATTCGCCTGTGGGAGCGCGCCAGCGGCAAGGAAGTTCTGGTCATCAACAGCCCCGGCGCGATCTTCAAGCTGGCGTATGATCCGCTGGGCGAGTGGCTGGTGTCTGGCGCTGGCGACAGCAACCCGGCTGACGTGAGCGCGTCCGATAACGTGGTAGACCGCACCGTGCGCGTCTGGGACTTGCAGACAGGCGAGGAAAAGTTTCAGTTTCTCCCCAATTCCGGCTTTGTGCGGGCGGTGGCCTTCAGCCCGGACGGTGAGTACGTGCTTTCCGGCACATGGAATCAGGCGACAGGCAGCCAGATTCAGCTCTGGAGCCTGTCTAAAGACAGCGAGAATGTGACCTTCTACGGCCCGACGGACATTATCTCCGATGTCGCCTTCAGCCCGGATGGCGAACTGGTCTTTGCCTCGTCGTGGGATGGCTCGATCCGCGCGTGGGAGATCAGCACCGGGCTGGAGTTTGACCGCTTTCAAGGCCACGACGACCGGGTGCAGGCGATGGCGCTGCATCCGAGCGGCGAGTACGTGCTGACTGGCACCGGCAATACCGGCAGCGACCTGCCCGACCCCGACACCGACCAGCCCAAGGATGTCAGCCTGTGGCTGTGGGACTTGCACAATCGCGCCGCGATTGCTGCGATGGAAGGGCATCAGGACTGGGTGTGGAGCGTGGATTACCACCCCGGCGGGCGGTATATCGCGTCTGGCTCCGGGCCGCTCTCGCCACCCGCGACCGATGCCAGCGTGCGGCTGTGGGATGTCGGGACTGGCGTGGAACTGGCGCGGCTGGCGGGGCATACCAGCACCGTCAGCGGGGTGGCTTTCAACCATGACGGGACGCTGCTGGCTTCGTCTGGCTGGGATGGCACGGTGCGCGTGTGGCCCGTGCAGGCGAGCGAAGCCAGCCTGAGCATTGGGGAGGGGCGCGTCGCCTTTGACGTAGCACCCGCGCGTGTAAACTCGGTCACGTTCAGCGCCGATGGCACGAAAGCGCTCTCCGCCCTCAGCGACAACACCGTGCGCCTGTGGGATGTTGCGACAGGCGAGGAACTGCTGCGGCTGGAAGGCCACGAGCGTCTGGTGTACAGCGCGGTCTTCAGCCCGGACGAGCGCTACATCCTCAGCGGGTCGGAAGACCGCACCGCGCGCATCTGGGACGCGGCGACGGGCGAGGTTGTCCATGTGCTGGAAGGGCATCAGGAGCGCGTGAACGGCGTGGACTTCAGCCCGGATGGCAGGCTGGCGGTGACGACCTCGTGGGACACCACCGCTCGCCTGTGGGATGTCGCCAGCGGGCAGGAAGTCCGCCAGTTTGTCGGCCATACGCTGGCCGTGTTCAGCGCCGACTTCAGCCCGGACGGGCGCACGCTCATTACCGGCTCTGCCGACCAGACCGCGCGCCTGTGGGACGTGGGCAGCGGGCAGGAGATTCGCCAGTTCAACGGCCATACCAACTGGCTGCTGAGCGTCAAATTCAGCCCGGATGGCTCTACCGCGCTGAGCGGCGCGGAAGATGACCTGCTGTTCCTGTGGCGGGCAGAGCCGCTGACCCAACTGATCGAGTGGGGCTACAGCCATCGTTATGTGCCTGTGTTAAGCTGCCCGGAGCGGCTGCAATACAATGTCGAGCCGTTCTGTGACGAAGACGGCAGCCTGCCAGAACCGACCATCACCTCCACCCCGAACCCCACCGCCACGCCGGAAGCGACCGCAGTGGTGGAGTAACTTCCACGCTTTCAGCCTGCCGTGCTGTCGTTTTTGTGCGCTTCGTAAAACTTGTCCCATTCTTCCTGAAATTCCGCCGGGGTGTGGATCACGCTGTCACTCGCGGGCGGCAGGGCTTTCACGTCGGTCACGGTGAGGTCTTCCAGCGCGACCTGTACGAAGTAGATCATCTCCGTCGCCTGTAAGACCGCGCTGTACCAGTGCCACGCCCATGACAGGCCGAACAGCGCGACGATGGCGATAACCTTCACCGTCGGGCTGAGCGGGCCAGCCAGCAGCAGCACACTCATCCACCCCGGCACCAGCAGCACATCCAGCAGGTGCAGGCGGGTCATGCGTGCGGTCAGGCGCAGGCGGTACAGCCCCGCGCCCGCCTCGCCCAACTGCCCGCTGACCACCGCCGCCAGCCGGGTACGCGCCCGGTAGCGCCAGGGGACTTTGCTGTTGCTGGTCAGGCGGAAGCCATTCCGCGCGGGCTGGATGTAGTAGCGCCGCCCGCTGGTGAACAGGTTACGCAGGTGCAGGCGCTCGGTGCTGGGGCGCGCGGCGGTCATCAGCGTTTGCAGGCACGCGCCGGGCGGGGCGCTGACCAGCAGCACGGTCGCCGGGTGGACGTAGTAGAAGCGGTTGAGGAGGGATTGCAGGAAACTGACCACAATATTTGTCCGTTTGGTTGACCAAAAGATTTTTAAACCGCCATAACGCAGAGGTTATAGAGCTTATTATAGAGGGAATTGGCTCTCATTTATGCGTAGGGGCGCAGCACGCTGCGTCCTGCGGGGACGATGAACCCCGCCGCTGAAAAACGCCAGGCGCACTAAAGGCGCTAATCGCCATTGTGGTGAGTCATGATAGTAAAGCGCGGCAGGCTAAAGCCCGCCGCTGAAAAACGCCAGGCGCACTAAAAGGCGCTGATCACTATTGTGGTGAGTCGTGATAGCCTCTTTAGCAGGCTTGGCCTCTTTCAGCCAGAGGCTTGAGCCTCTGGCACGGATAAATTGTCGTATTGGCTATTGGGGCGAGACGTTATAGCCTGCTTGAGCCT
>CAZJSU010000048.1:0-8982 GCA_964548765.1 uncultured Anaerolineaceae bacterium | reverse complement strand
CGGATAAATTGTCGTATTGGCTATTGGGGCGAGACGTTATAGCCTGCTTGAGCCTCTGGCGCTGCCTGCGCTGTACACACGATGTCATCGGGTATAATAAAAGCGGCGAAGTGAGAAGGAGTGGTGGCTGTGGTGGTTCAAACCAGATACGCAACGGTAGAAGAATTTGAGGCGTTCGTGCTGCGCCCGGAGAACCAGAACCGCCTGTTTGAATACGTCGGGCGGGAGATTGTCGAGGTGGTTTCTAATAATTACTCGTCGAAGATCGGCGCGAATGTGTTAATCGCAGTGGGTGGCTTCATCAGGGAGCATAAGCTGGGTGACATCACAGGGGCGGATGGCGGTTACGAGGTGTCTGGCGAGCGCTATATACCGGATGTCGGCTTTATCTCGCGCCAGCGCCAGCCCAAACCCTCTCATGCGACATGGAATCCGCTCGCCCCTGATCTGGCGATAGAAGTCCTGTCACCCAGCGACAAAGAGGATGATGTTGCCATCAAAGTTGCCAATTATCTGGCGGCCAATACGACTGTCTGGCTGTTTCGTCCGCTGGAGCAGCGCGTGGCTGTTTTCGTCCCCGGCCAGCCCGTGCGCCAATACGGCATTGAGGACACGCTGCCGGGCGGTGAGGTGCTTCCCGGCTTCGCGCTGCCCCTGAAAGAGATGTTCGACTAATCGCCCGCCCTACGACAGGCCGTCGCGGAGCTGCTCCACCAGCGCGCGCTGCTCGTCGCTCAGGCGCTCCGGCACGGTAATCATGACGCGGGCGTAGAGGTCGCCGCGTTGGTCGGGGTGGCGCAGCAAGGGCATCCCCTTACCAGCCAGCCGGAACTTGCGCCCGGACTGCGTGCCTGCCGGGATTTTCAGCTTCACCGGGCGATCCAGCGTCGTCACTTCGACCTGCCCGCCCAGCAGCGCGGTGAACATATCCACTTTCACATCGGTATGCAGGTCGTCGCCCTGCCGCTCGAAGCGGGCATCCGGCTCCACCTGCACGACGAGATAGAGGTCGCCCGGCCTGCCGCCGTTCGCGCCCGGCTCACCTTCGCCCGCCATGCGTACCTTTGTGCCTGTGGCCGCACCTGCGGGGATGTTGACACGCACGCGGCGGTCGCCCTTCGTGACGACGCGCGTGGTGCCGCTGTAGGCTTCCTGTAGGCTGATCGAGACGTTCTGCTCAAGATCGCGCCCGTTCATGGCCGGGCTGGCGCGGCGTGACCAGTCTGCGCCGCCTGCGCGCTGGCCGCCAAAGCTGCCGAACAGCGACTCGAAAATATCGCCGAACGGGCTGTCGCCGATGTCGCCCATATCCACGTTGGTGTAATACGCACCGCCGGGGCCAGCGCTGCCCATGCGCTCGTAAGCGCTGCCGAAGCGGTCATACTGCGCCCGCTTCTCCGGGTCGCTGAGGACTTCATAGGCCTCGTTAATTTCCTTGAACTTGCCTTCCGCTGTGGGGTCGTTCGGGTTTGCGTCCGGGTGATACTGCTTCGCCAGCTTGCGGAAAGCCTGCTTGATTTCTTTCTCAGTGGCGCTTTTTTGTACGCCTAATGTCTGGTAGTAATCCTGTGCCATAGGTTTATTTTCGTTTTCTCGCGTGGTACCAACAGAAACTTCTCCTAGGATTATTGTATGATTGACGAGGCATAGGTGTCAACGTATCGAACAGATTTCTTAGAGATTATTTACGCGGGGATGGGTTACAGGGCGTATTGTGGACGCGCCGACGCGCGTCCCTGCGAAACACCCGGTAGGGACGGCATAAATGCCGTCCGCAGAGAAGCGGTGCCTTTGCGGGGTGAGGTTTCACGGGCGGGTTTCAAACCCGCTCCTACACCTGAATGCGGATGGCAGACGCACGCAGTACATCGAAGATTGGTTAACTGTTCTTGAGGAGCTTTTCGCGCAGGCCGAGCAGTTCATAACGGAAGATGTCATCTTCGTTCATCATCTCGACCACTTTGTTATACCCGTGCAGCACAGTGGTATGGCTGCGCCCGCCCAGCGTCTCGCCAATCTGTGGCAGGGAGCATTCGGTCAGTTCGCGCGCGAGGTACATGGCGATCTGCCGGGCGTAGTTGATGCGCCCGGTGCGGCGGCTGCCGGTGAGGTCCCTGACGGTCAGTTCATGGTGCGCTGCCGTGATCTCCAGCACCTGTTCCAGCGTGAGCAGCTTGCGCTGGTGCTGGCGCGGGCGCTCGAAGCGCTGGAGGATGTCCTCGACGGCGGCGCGGTTGAGCGGCTGCTGGCTCATGCGTGTCTTGGCGACGATCTGCGTGAACAGCCCTTCCAGTTCGCGCATGTTGCTGTGCGTGTGGTTTGCCAGCGTTTCGCTGACCTGGCGCGGCAGCCGAATGCCGCGTTCCTGCGCCCAGCTTTCGAGGATGGCGATGCGCGTCTCGTACTCTGGCATCTGCACATCCATGACCAGCCCGCCCTCAAAGCGCGAACGCAGGCGGTCTTCCAGAAGTTCCAGTTGGCGCGGGTGGCGGTCAGAGGCCAGCACGATCTGCTTGTTGAAGGTGTAAAGCGCGTTAAAGGTGTGGAAGAACTCCTCCTGCGTGCTTTCCTTCCCGGCGATGAACTGAATATCGTCCACCAGCAGCACATCAATGGAACGGTACTTGTCGCGGAACATGGCGGTCGTGCGCTGGCGGATGGCGTTCACCAGATCGTTGATGAACGCCTCGGAAGGCACGTAGATGACGCGCAGGCCGCGCGTGCGGCAGTCGTGGGCGATGGCCTGTAACAGGTGCGTCTTGCCCAGCCCAACGCCGCCGTAGATAGTGAACGGGTTATAGACGCTGGCCGGGTTTTCTGCGACTGCCAGCGCTGCGGAATAGGCGAGGCTGTTACTGCTGCCCGCGATGAAGCGCTCAAAGGTCAGGCGCGGGTTCAGTTCACCTTCGGGTAGTTCGGCGCGCTCTGGCCGGGCGATCTGCTGGTGCAGCGGCAGGCTGGGTTTGGCGGCGGCCTGCTCTGCCTGCTCCGCCAGCAGGCGAAACAGGGGCATCTGGCCGTCCGTGTCTGCCTGTGGGGTGAGTTTATGCACCTCGAAGGCCAGTTCGACAGGCGCGCCGTAAACGTCAGAAAGGATGCGGCGCACCGTGCGATACAGGCGGTTTTGCAGCATGTCCACAGCGAAGGTGTTACGCACGCCGATGGTAAACAGCGGCGCGTCGCCCTGCTCAAATTTCAGGAAGACCGCGCCGCGCAGCCACGTTTCAAAATTGGCGCGGTCAAGCTGAACTTCCAGTTGATTAAATGCTGCGTTCCAGATTTCCTGCGGGTTCACGGCGGCTCACCTTCGACGATCTTATACACTTTGCCCCGGTAACAGGCAAAGTGAAACCGGCAGCGCTTATACAGCGCCCTGTTTCGGCGTTTCGGTCACGTTAGTTGTGATAATGTTGCGTGTTGGCGCTCACCTGAGAGGTGTTTGGGTGCTTCGTGTGTGTTGGTAACTGCACCTGAGCTAACTATAGCTAATCCCGACTAAAAACTCAACCGATTCTCAGCTTAAAATGTTAAAAGACGCAACATTTTAAGGTTGGGATAAGTTCTGCAAAATACCGCTCCCGGTTGGGATAACTTCGCGGGTGATTCTCATCAGCCAGAAGCGCGCCAACCCCTATATGTATAGGCAGCAGACCCTTCACACGCCCATATGTATAGGTAAACACATACTTGCAGTAAATAACGAAAAATCTTTGTGAAAATCGCAATTTTTTAACATTGGGATAAGTTCTGCCAGTTGTTGCAGAAACGCCGCGAAATTTGGGATAAAGGGGGATAACTTGGGATATGTGAGGTTACAGGATTGTTACACTAGGGGGTGTGCGGTAAACGGGTTATAATGCGCGCATTGTTTCATGGACACACACGAAGGAAACCTCATGGCCGAAGACCTGCGCCCCTCTCCCAAGTACAAGCCGGTGTCACTGTTCGTCACCTGCATCATAGACGCGATCTACCCCCAGACCGGGGTGTCGGTGGTCGAAATTCTGGAGCATCTGGGCGTTGAGGTGCGCTTCCCGATGGCGCAGACCTGCTGTGGCCAGCCAGCCTTCAACAGCGGCTTCTGGGAGGACGCGAAAACGGTGGCGAAACAGTTCCTGCGGGCTTTTGCCGATGCCGAGGTGATCGTCACCCCGTCGGGAAGCTGCGCGACGATGGTACGGCATTATTACCCCGACCTGTTCAAGGATGACCCGGAATGGCGCGACATGGCGACATGGGCGGCGAGCATTACATGGGAGTTTACGGAATATCTGGTAGATGGGCTGGGGATCAGCGATATTGGCGCGGCGCTGCCGCCGACGCGGGTGGCCTTTCATGATGCCTGTCACGGGCTGCGCGGGCTGGGCCTGAAGACGCAGGCGCGGGCGTTGGTGGAAAACATCGAGGGCGTGAGCATCAACGAGATGCAGGGCGCGGAGCAGTGCTGCGGCTTTGGCGGGTTGTTCGCGGTAAAGATGGCCGAGATCAGCGCGGCGATGCTGCGCGAGAAAGTTGAAGTGATTGAGGAGAGCGAAGCGGATGTCATCATCACCGGAGATTGTAGCTGCATGACGCAGATCAACGGCGGCCTCAGCCGTCAGCAGTCGGCACGGCGCGCGCTGTACATCGCCGACCTGCTGGCCGAAGGGCTGCGCCAGCGCCAGAACGAACCTGAGTCAAAGTAACTTTTGATGAAATTATAACCGTGCTTCAATGTTTGTTTTGCGTAGTGTGCGCTATAGTGGTAATCAGGCGGGATGTAAAGTGTGCTTTCCCCCTATAGATTAGGGTGCTGTGGATTAGCGTTCGCCTTTACAATCGCCTCAAGGCAAAATGTGTCGTCTCAGAGTAGACGTGAGGGGAACCCTTGATTACTATGCTTAATACCGCACAACTGCGTAAACAGGGTTTTGCGCCTTACCGCAAAACGGGCCTTACCTATGCCCGACAGATGGACAAAAGCTTCACGGTGCGTATTGAAAGCGGCGATATCTTACAGGGGCAGGCAGGCGATTACGCCTGTGTCAACCCGGATGATAACAGCCGCTGGATCGTCAACCGGGATATTTTTGAGCGCACGTATGCGCCCGATCCGATTAATACGATCAGGATCAGGATGGGGTCGGTACAGCATCAGCTTTTGCTTCAGGGCTTTAAGCCCTACCGCAAATACCAGTTGACGTGGGCGCGGAAGCTGGCAATGCCGATGGTCGTGCATACACTGGAAGGGGATATTTACGCCAACGCAGGCGATTACCTGTGCGTGGGGATAGAGGGCGAACAGTGGCCGCAGCCCGCCGCCCGTTTCGAGAAGCTGTATGAGCGAGTGAACGAGCCTGTTGGTTAAACCTCTGCTTCTATCGTTATTCCCCTGACAACCCACTGGCATTCCTTCTATTGGCTGTTACACTTCAGCTTTGACTGATGCATCGTTGTTTTCCACAGGATGAAACGATACTACTCGCATCTTCCGGCGCTGTTGATCTGCGCCTGCTTCGCGGTGCTGGCGCTGGTGTATGCGGCGCTGACCCCGCCGTTTGAAGCGCCTGACGAAGGCTCGCACTTCCTCTATATCCATAACCTGCTGGAAAGCGGCGAACTGCCGATCCTCGAAGACCGGGATACGGTGTTCGCCAGCCAGTCCACCCAACGCCATCATCCCCCGCTGTATTATCTCGTGGGGGCGGCGCTGGTTTCGTGGACAGAGCGGCAGGACGCGGCGGCTTATCTGGAACGTAACCCACTGGCCTCGATTGGCTTCGTGGCCGAGAACAACCAGAACGTCTACCTGCACCGCTGGCCGCCCCCGACTGGCGATACCGGGCTGGCGGTCATGCTGCTGCGGCTGTTCAGCATCGCGCTGGCAGCCGGGACGGTGTGGCTGGTTTACCGGGCGGGCGCGCTGGCGGCGGGGGACAGGCGCGCCGGGCTGCTGGCGGCGGGGCTGGTCGTTTCGATTCCCTCGTTCATCCACATCAGCGCCAGCATCAATAACGATAATCTGGTGGCGTTCCTGTTCGCGGCGGGGGTGTATGGGTGTCTGCGTATCTGGCAGCGGCGGGCGATTAGCCTTGCGGATGGGCTGGCGCTCAGCCTGATACTGGCGGGGGTCATGCTGGCGAAAACCAACGGGCTGGCGCTGTTCGGCGTGGTGTATGGCACACTGCTGGTGGGGGTGCTGACGCGGCGTTTCGCATGGCGGCAGGCTATCGGGGTGATGCTGGCCTCGCTGGTCGCGGCGGCGCTGCTGGCGGGCTGGTGGTATGTACGCAACGTCCAGCTTTACGGCGACCCGCTGGCGCTGGCGGCGACGCTGCGCATCTGGGCGCGGGGCGGGCCGCCGCAGTTGATCTCGCTGTTCGAGGCGAAAGGGGTGTGGGAGTCGTTCTGGTTCATTCTGGGGCATTTCAACATTCGTGGGCCTGAATGGCTGTTCGGGCTGTATCTGCCGCTGGCGATGGCGCTGGCGATTATTGGCCTTGTGGTGGCTTTCTGGCGCAGGCCGGAACTGCGGCTGCGTCTGAGCTTTCTGCTGCTGGTGGTGCTGGTTGTCGTGGCGGCGCTGCTGGCCGCCAGCAGCCGCATGAACGTGTCGCAGGGGCGGATTCTGTTTCCGGGGCTGGTGGCGTTCGCGCCGCTGGTGGTGGTTGGCTGGTCGGCGCTGCTGGGACGGCGGGGCGCGGGGGTATTGATTTTACCGCTGACGGTGCTGGTGCTGGTCGCGCCTTTCGGTTATCTGCGGCCTGCCTATGACGGCGCGTCCATCACCACCGCGCCGCCCGCTCAGGCACGCCGGATTGACGCCTACGCGGATGATCTGGCGCTGCTGGCGTATGAGCTGCACAGCGAGACGGTGCGACCGGGGGACTGGCTGCGGCTGACGCTGTATATCAGCGGCGGGCATGACGCAAACCCGCTGCTGTTCGTCAAAGCGCTTGACCCGCTGACGCAGCAGGTGGTGGGCGGGGTGGACGAATACCCGGCGATGCTGCCGACCGATACACTGCAACCGGACGTGGTATATGCGGTGCCTGTCAGGTTTCGCATAGGCGAGGCGGTTGGGCTGGCACGCCTGAATCTGGTGATGGGCTGGCGCGTGCCAGCGGCGGATGATCCGGGCGGGGGGGTGTTTCTGTCGTTGGTGGACGCGGGCGGCGCGCCTGTGGAGACGCTGGTGCTGGCCGGGCCAACGCTGGTCAACCCCGCGCCGCTGCGCGAAGCCCCGCAATACCCGGCGGACGTGTTGTATGGCGAGGGCATTCGCCTGCTGGGGACATCGCTCTCGTCAGAACAGGTCACACCGGGCGAAGCGCTGCATGTGACCACTTTCTGGGACGCAGCCGCGCCTGTGGATGACGACTGGACGCTGACGGTCGGCCTGCTGGATGAGCGCGGCGAACTGGTGGCGCAGGATGACGGGATGCCGCCGGGGTATCCCACCAGTGCATGGGTGGAGGACGTGCCGTTCACCGATGCGCGTACCCTGACGCTGCCCAAAGATGCAGCGCCGGGGGAGTATCGGCTGTATATCGCGTGGTACAGCCCGCTGGATTTCCAGCGTTTGCCGCCTGTGGGTGCGGGGGCAGATCAGGCCAGCAGCGCTTACATCCATCCGGCGGTGATCGTCGTGGATTAGACCAATCACCTATTAGATGTGCCACTGGTTCAGTTCCTGCTCGCGTGATTGCCAGTCGGGCAGGTAGTGGCTCATTAGCTGCTTGAACGCTTTGCCGTGATTAAACACACGCAGATGGACCAGTTCATGCACGACGATGTACTCGGCCAGATGGCGCGGCAGCCACGTCAGCGCGGTGTTGAGCGTGATGTTATCCCGGCTGGAGCATGACCCCCACTTGCGCTGCATCGGGCGCAGCGTAACACGTTTGGGTTGCAGCCCCATACGCGCCGCCCATTCGCTGACCATCGCGCGTATCTCGGCAGCGCTGGTTTGCTCCGGCGGCGTGGGCGGGATTTTCCCTTCCAGCTTCTTCAGCCCTTCAGCGATGAACTGCCGCACCTGACGGCTGTCCTTCTTCAGCCACAGGGGGACGTAGACCTCGATGCCGCTGCGCGTGGCACGCATCATGAGGCTGGTGCGGTTCTGGTGGCGAATTTTGATGTCGGGCATGTTCGGGGTGTCCATCAGCAAGGGCTATGGTTTTCGGCGTAATTTGCGATAGTACCAGAATAAAAAAAGCGCCTGTGCAACGATCACGACAGGCAGGATGAGGGCGGCGATGCCCTCACCGCTGGTGTCCTGTGGCAGCAGCCCGGCCAGCGCCACCAGCGCGCAAGGGGTGACCAGCAGCAGCAGCGCCCCGATGACCAGCCAACGCGCCGGGATGTGTTCATTCATGCTTTTATTCCGCCTAAAGTCGTATTTATCGTCGTGTGGGTGCCAGTATAATCAATACACGCCGACGCGACAACGCTGTACACAGGAGGGGAACCCCTATGCGAGTTGAACAATTTTCCGAAATTGAAGCAGAATTTATCCGACGGGTACATACGATGGTCTGGTGCAGCGCGGCGACGGTAGACAGCCAGCAGCGCCCGCGTTCACGCATCCTGCACCCGATCTGGGAAGGGGCGACGGGGTGGATCGGCACCCATCGTAATTCCTACAAAACGAAGCATCTGGCACAGAATCCGCATATGTCGCTGGCCTATATCGCCAACGTGATGCAGCCTGCGTATGTGGAATGTAGTGCTGCGTGGGTGGATGATCCTGAGCAAAAGCAGCGCATCTGGGATTTATTCAAGAATGCGCCAGAGCCGTTGGGGTATGACCCCGCGCCGCTGTTTATCAGCGCCGATCATGAGAACTTTGGCCTGCTCAAGCTGACACCGTGGCGCATTGATTTGGTGACTTTCCCCGCGCCGTCGTTTGATGAAGGCACGAAAGTCTGGCGCAGCACGGCGGAGGGGTAGCGCTTATGACAGGGCTTACCACCAACGCGCCTCGCTAGAGGTGGTAAGCTC
>CAZJSU010000047.1:20763-31239 GCA_964548765.1 uncultured Anaerolineaceae bacterium | reverse complement strand
TCACGATGTCGCTGCCCTCTGCCTGGTTTCAATCTATCTGAACCGTACACTCCCGTAGGTCGCCATCATGATGGACGGGCGGGTTTGAAACCCGCCCCTACGCATCGCCGATGCAGGGACACGTCGGCTGTAAAAACAGCGCCAAAGGGTCAATTTGTCAACCGAACCCAGCAATCCAGGTATGGGCTTACTGCCCGTCGCCGACATCCCCCGCCCACAGGCGCTGGAATTCGTCGCTGGTTTCAAGCAGGTCTTCCAGCTTGCCCTCGGCCTCGATACGGCCATCCTTCAGCACAAGGATGTGATCGGCACGGCGCAGCGCTGCCCGCCGGTGCGACACCGCCAGACAGGTTGTGCCGGGGCGCTGGAAGACGCGCCGCCACATGGTCTGTTCGGTTTCCACATCCAGCGCGCTGGAAAGGTCATCGAAGATCAGTAGTTCCGGCTCGCGCACGAACATGCGCGCCGCCGCGCTGCGCTGTATCTGCCCGCCAGAGAGGCGCACGCCGCGCGGCCCCACCAGCGTATCCAGCCCGTGATCGAGTTCCTTCAGATCACGCTCCATCACCGCCAGCGAGATCGCGTCGTTGACCTTGCCATCATCCTCCGGTAGTCCCATCAGGATGTTGTCCTTCAGCGCGTCGCTGAACAGGCGCGGCACCTGCGGCGTATAAGCCGAGCGCGGCGTGACGAACCACGACGCGAGGTCGTCCAGTTCGCGCCCGTTCCACAGGATTTTGCCGCTGTCTTTGGGCAGCAAGCCCTGAAGCGTGCGCAGCAGCGTCGTTTTGCCGCTGCCGATGCGCCCGGTGACGACCACAAACTCCCCGCGCCTGATGCGGATGCTGATGTCTTTAATCCCCCGCCCGGAATCCGGGTGGATATGCGTCAGGCCGATCACTTGCAGTTCTTCCAGACGGTCGTTCTCGTCCTTTTCCTCATACACCACTGGCGGCAGTTCGCCGCGCGTGTACAGCGGGTGATGCTCCACGATCTTCGATGTCGGCGCTTTGCCGCCCAGCATGTAATCCACACGCCTGATCGAAACGCCAACCTGCTTGTATTTGGAGAGCGTCATGCCCAGCACACGCATAAGCTGCGTGATGCGCTCCAGATAAAAGATGAACAGCGAGAAGTCGCCAACGGTGAACGAGCCATCGGCCATGTAGCCAGCGGCCAGAATGAGGATGATGCCTGTACCGATGTTGACCGCGTTCAGGAAGATCGAACTCAGCATTTCCTCGAACACGCGGTCTTTCAGCGCGGCCTGCCGCCGGGCTTCGTTCAGCCTGTCGAAATGTTCGATCACGGTCTTTTCGCCTGTGGCGACCTTCACCGTCTGCACCGCGCCGAAGATTTCCGCCACGAAGCCGATCACCCGCGCCGCCGCCCGCCGCCGTTCCTCGCGGTATTTCTGCGCCCAGGCCATCGTGCGGTTCGCCACCAGCGCCACCAGCACCAGCGGCGTGAAGGCCACGACGGTAATGGGGACGTTGATGCTGAGCATAATCACGATGGCGATCGTGCCGCCGAAGATCAGCGCCAGCAGCATCTCTGACCACTGGAAGAACAGCGTAAACTCGTCCAGATCGCCCGCGAAACGGCTGATCGCCTCGCCCGGCGAGGTTGGCATCGGGCGCGCGCCCGGCTGTGACAGGATGTGCTGGAAGACGTTACGCCGCATGAGCGCCGACAGCAGAAAGTGGAACGACACGCGCGAATAGACCAGCCCGAAGCGCGACACCACCTCGGCCACGCCCGCCATCACCATAAAAACCACCAGCGTCCACAGGGTGTAACCCGCTGGTGCATCGCCGGAGAGCAGGTTGAAGAATTCGCGCGTGATTAGCGGTGTAAGCTGCATGGCAAGCTGTACCAGCGTCATCATGACCACCGCCGCCAGTGCCAGCCGGGGTTCGGCGCGGATGAGCCGCCAGATAAAGCGCGGGTTGCTGATCTGTTCGGGTTGTGATGTGTTTCCGTTGGCTGTTGTGGCGGTCATGCCAGCGCCTCCTCTAGCCCTACTTGCAGCAGGTGGTAGAAATGCGACTCCTCGTCGTTGACCAGCGCTTCACGCTTGTCATGTTCGAGGATGCGGCCTTTCTCGATAATCATGATCTCGTCGGCGCGCTGCACCGTCGCCAGACGGTGCGCCACGATAATCGCGGTGCGGTTGTGCAGCAGCTTGTCAATCGCCCGCTCAATGCGCTGCTCGGTCAGCGGGTCCAGCCGGGACGAAGCCTCGTCGAGGATAATCAGGCCGGGGTCTTTAAGGAACACGCGCGTAAACGCCAGAAGCTGCGCCTCGCCCGCCGAAAGACCGCTGCCGCCAGAGCGCATCTCGCTGTCCAGCCCCTGCGGCAGTGAATTGAGCCAGTCCGTCAGGCCGAGGTCATCAATCGCCTCTAAAATGCGCTCATCGGGGATGCTGCGGTCAAAGAACGTCAGGTTATCGCGCACGGTCGCGCGGAAAAGCTGCACATCCTGCGTCACGATGCCGACATGGCGGCGCAGGTCGTACAGGTTGGCCTTCGTAATATCCGTCCCGCCCAGCCGAATCACCCCGTCTGTCGGGTCATACAGGCGGAACAGCAGCCGCGTCACAGTGGTCTTGCCGCTGCCCGTGCGCCCCAGCAGGCCGAGGACACTGCCCGGCTCTAAACAGAACGAGAAGTCGCGCAGCACCGGCTCGTTTTCGTAATAGGCAAACGTCACGTGGTCGAAATCGACCGGCAGCGCGCCGTCCGGGAGCGGCTGTCCTTCGCCTTCCGGGATTTTGGTCTTAATAGCAAACAGTTCGTTCACGCGCCCGATGCCCGCGCCCGCCTTCTGCAATTCCTGAATCTGCATGGTGATTTCGCGCATCGGCTTGAAAAGCATGTTGGTGTAGGTGACGAACAGCAGCACCGTCCCGATAGTGACCGCGCCGCTGGTGTACAGAAAATAGCCCATCACCAGCGACAGCACCGTCCCCGCCGTCACGCAGGTGACGATCACCGAGAAGATCAGCATGTTCATGTAACCCGCGCGGCGTTCGCTGTACAGGCGGTTACGGGTCAGTTCGTAAAACTTACGCATCGCATAGGGGACTGCGCCGCTGGCGCGGGTGTCCTCTGTGCCGGCAAGCTGCTCCTCAACAAAGCCATAAAAGCGCGCGCTGGCCTCGCGCGACTGCGCCCACGCAGGCACTGCCACGTTACGCACCCGGTTCAGCGCGAACAGCGTCAGCAGCGAAAAGATGCCCATGCCGAGGCCGACCACCGGGCTGGCGATAAACAACAGCACAACCACGCCCACCAGCAGCAGGATATTCCCCAGCACCATAATCACAAACTGCGAGAAGAAGTTGGCGATCTGGGTCACATCGGTGTCTACCCGCTCAATCATCTCGCCGGGGGTGCGCAGGTGGTGGAAGGTCATATCCAGCCTCATGCAGTGCATCGCCAGATCAGACCGCAGCATGTTGGTCGCCCGCCAGCCCACATTTTCGCCCACGTATACCGCGCTGACCGCTACCGCCTGCTGCACCAGCGCCAGCAGAATGAACAGTACCCCGACAGTGACTAACACCTGTTGATCGGTGCCTGTCACCGCGCTGTCAATGAAGAAGCGGATGATCTGCGGGCTGACGAGTTGTAAACCGATGCTGGTCAACAGCAGCGCGGCCAGCAGGAACACGCGGGGGCGCTGGAACCGGAGATACTTAAACAGCAGGTCCCGGTACTGCGAAATCGGGATTTTCATTGGGCTATTCGCGGCAGTCATAAGCTGGTGTCCTTGAGTTTTGGTATTTGCAGCGTGGTGGAGGGGACAGCAGGCCACGATGCATCGTTCCTGCCTTGATGATCGTCGTCCGTAACACTTCTCCTTTGTCTCGTGGGCTGGCTTGTGTGTCAATGGCGTACAAAAAGCCGTCTGGCGACGACTTTCCCTGACTTGACACGCGCCCTTTATTTAACTACATGCCTTAACAATCGTCAAACCAGAATTGGACTGCGATGGTACTTTAACAGTGGGCTTTAGAATAAGGCCAATAGATGTTCTCGCCATTTTTTAATGCCACGCCACCATCATGCATCCTGTAGGGACGGCATTCGTGCCGTCCGGTGCGCGAACGATTGCAAAAGATTCAACGCAAAGGCGCGAAGACGCAAAAGGCGCAAAGATTTTAATTTGGTGTAGGGGCGCAACCTCGCCCCTATGGGTTGTCCGTCATTCACAACGGACGCGCGGTTGCGCGTCCCTACGAATCAATCCTCCATGGCGACGAGGGGCTGGTCGCGCTCTACCACGTCACCCGCCGCCACCAGCACCCGCCGGATACGCCCGGCAGCGGGCGCGTTCACCCGCAGTTCCATCTTCATCGCTTCCAGAATCACCAGCGTTTGCCCGGCCTCTACCGTGTCGCCCTCGGCCACCAGCACGGCACGCACCTGCCCCGGCATCTGGGCGCTCAGGTCGCCCGCGCGGCCTGCGCTGCGCCGCTGGGCGCGTGGCTGTGGCAGCGCCAGCGTGAACGTCTCCCCGCCCACCCACACCTGCCGCGTCCGGTCATCGGCGGCGCAGTAAGCGACCTTTTGCTGACCATCCATATTCAGCAGCCAGCCGCCATCGGCCAGCCGCCGCGCCGAGATGGTCAGCGTCTCGTCGCCAATCGTTACCCGCAGGCGGTCATCATCCAGCGGCGTGATCTCGACGTTGTAAGACTCGCCGTCGTGTTCGTAAATCATCAGCGTGGGCAGATGGACAGGGCCGGATAGAGCGCCTGTGCATACGTTTCCAGCAGCCGTCGCGCCGCCACATCCCCGGCAGGGAAGACGATGAACAGCGCCATCACCCGCGTCTCCTCCACAGGCTCGACCCAATAACGCATGGTATACGGCGTGCCGTCAGAATTCACGGTGAACTCAAACAGCATCAGACCGTCCTCGCTCTGGCAGGCGGTGGTGCTGGTGTGGCTTTCGTAATTCGCCAGCACGCCATCGAACCACGCATCGTTGAACAGCTCGGTCAGCCCTTCGGACGTGTAACCGCCGTCGAAGTGCAGATAATCGGCATAGGCCAGCGCCCCCACAAAGCCGGACTCGGCCTTTGCTGTCCATGTCGCCGTCGTGCGGCCAGCGCTCTCCGCCGCGCTGGTGTACCACCGTTCCGGCTCGAACACGTCCTCGCCGAAGGCCAGCACGGTATAAATCTCGCGCTGCGGCAGGTCGCTTTCCTCCACCCCCACCTCCTGCGCGTGGAGCATTGACCCCGAAATCAGCAGCAGAACAAGGATCAACAGCCTGTACTTTTGCATTTTATTCCCCTTATGAGTGTCCCAGCCGGAAGCCATCCCCCCGCGACCAGGGCGTATAAAGATCATCGTCGCGCGCTCCCGGCACAGCCTGAACCCGGCCAGAAGGCGCTTTATTATACCGATCATCCAGCGCGGCGGTAATCAGCGCAGCGTAGGGCAGCGGCGGCGCGGGCGGCAGCAGCGTCTCCAGATGTGCGTCTACATAGCCCGTGTGAAGCTCCCCCGCGACAAACGCCGGATGCGCCAGCAGCGCCCGCAAAAACGGGATGTTGGTCATGATACCCAGGATAACGGTTTCCGCCAGCGCGCGCTGCATCCGGGCGATGGCCTGCGCGCGTGTTGGCGCGTAAACGATGATCTTGGCGATCATCGGGTCATAGTGAATAGTCACCTCGTCGCCCGCCTGCACGCCAGCGTCCACCCGCACGCCCGCGCCCTCCGGCGGAATGAAACGGCTGATGCGCCCGGTGGCGGGCAGAAAGCCCTGCTGCGGGTCTTCGGCGTACACCCGGCATTCGATGGCATGGCCGCGCTGGGTCACATCGTCCTGCGTGAAAGGCAGCGCCGCGCCCGCCGCCACAGCAAATTGCAGCGCTGCCAGATCAAGCCCTGTCACCATCTCCGTGACCGGATGCTCCACCTGCAGCCGCGTGTTCATCTCCAGAAAGTAAAACTCGCCGCCCGGCGTGACGATAAACTCCACCGTCCCGGCGTTGACATAACCCACCGCCCGCGCCGCGTCAATCGCCGCCGCGCCCATGCGCGCGCGCAGGTCGGGCGTGAGCAGCGGCGAAGGCGATTCCTCGATGATTTTCTGGTGGCGGCGCTGTACGCTGCATTCGCGCTCGAACAGGTGAAGCGTGTTCCCGTGTGTGTCGGCCAACACCTGAATCTCGACATGCCGCCCGGCTTCGATGTATTTTTCCAGAAACACGCGCGCATCACCGAAGGCTTGGGCTGCCTCGCGCCGCGCCCCGGCCAGCGCCTCGGTGAGCTGCGCTGCTTCGCGCACGATGCGAATGCCCTTCCCGCCGCCGCCGCCCGCCGCCTTGACCATCACCGGATAGCCGATGCGGGCTGCCGCCTCGCTGAACTGCGCGTCATCGGCGCTGTCGGACTGGAAGCCGGGGACAAGCGGCACCCCGGCGGCCTGCATCAGCGCGCGCGCCTCGGTCTTGACCCCCATCTGGCGGATCGCCTCCGCCCCCGGCCCGACCCACGTTAACCCGGCCTCCTGCACCGCCTGCGCGAACGCCGCCGACTCCGAGAGGAAGCCGTAACCGGGATGCAGGCAGTCGCAGCCTGCGGCCAGCGCGGCCTCGATGAGCCTGTCGCCGTTGAGGTAACTCTCGCCGGGGGCCGCCGCGCCAATAAAACGGGCTTCGTCGGCCATCTGCACATGCCTTGCCGTGCGGTCTGCTTCGGAATACACCGCGACGGCGCGGATGCCAAGCTCCCGGCAGGCGCGGATAAGCCGCACGGCGATCTCCCCCCGGTTAGCGATCAGGCATTTACGCAGGCGGGCTTCATTCATGGCCTTCGTCCTTCTCCAGCCCGCTGGTGAGATACGTCACGCAAATCCACAGCGCGCGCGCCGGGCGATAAAAGGCGAGGCAGAACACGATATTAAACGACACCCAGAAGACGATCTGAAACAGCAGCGGCGGGCGGAACAGCCATTCGCTGATGAAAAACCCGCTGAACGTGATGAGTTCGCCGAAAACGAGGTTGAGCATCATGCCGCCCAGCGACTCGCCGGACGAGCGCTCGAAACGTACCCCGCAGTTTGGGCAGGTGGGGTTCAGCCGCAGGAAGCTGCTGAACATGCGCCCCCGTTCACAATTGGGGCAGCGCAGCCAGAAACTGACCCACAGCTTATGCAGGTAGTAAGCGATATTGCCAGAGTTCGTCATAAGCTCTATTCTATCATCCCCGGCCACATTTCACGCGAGAGAATCAAAAGGCGCGGTTTTCACGCCGCGCCCATGAACAGCAAACTTGTGGAGTGGGGCCGTCTAGCGGCGTACCAGCCGCAGCAGACCAAGCAGGATAACCGCACCAATGAATGCAACCAGAATGCTGGTGAGGTTTAACCCGGTCACCTGGGTCTCCACCCCTGGCAGAAGGCTGAGGACAAAGCCGCCGATCAAACCGCCGACCACGCCCACGATGATGTCAGTAATCAGCCCTTGTTGAGAGTTGGTCTTCATGACAATGCTGGCCAGCCAGCCCGCGATCGCCCCAACGATGAGCCATGCAACGATGTTCAGAATATCCATAAAAGCACTCCTATTCAAAACTTAAACATTTTTTGGTGATGAACCATGAAACAATTCACCAGTTATATGATTATATATCCAAAAATTTCGTCTTCGTCAAGAAATTCGTAAGCACGGTTTTAGATTATGTGAAAGAACGCAGCTAAATTTATGCGCCTTGCCGTAAAACGCGCAAGGGCGGGGTGATTAGACCCGCCCTCACAGCATAGGGGATAAAACTTGAAACACACACTCGCCTACGCGCGCTGAACTCAGGCGCGGCGCAGCGCACGTAGCAAAGCAAGAAGCACAATTGCACCTATAAAGGCTACCAGAATGCTGGGGATGTTGATGCCTGTTACATCGGCTTCAACGCCCGGCAGCAGGCTGAGCAGGAAACCACCGATCAGACCACCGACGATACCAACAATAATGTCCGTCAGCAGCCCTTGCGAAGCATTGGTTCTCATAACGATGCTGGCCAGCCAGCCCGCAATTGCGCCTACAACAATCCAAATAATCAAGTTTGTCAGCATTGTTGATTCTCCGTGTTGATCCAAACTATGCATTACTATAAAACGGACCTGGCCCACAGCCATGAACGTGATGGCGCATTTGCGATTAGGTGAAGTGGCTGATAAGAACATAGTCCAACCTCGAAAAAAGCCCAGTCCGCAAGTATAAATAGGGGGCTTGTCGGGCTTCCGGGCTTTAGCTGGTAGTTCTTACCCTGACCGACAGGCCGAAACGCTCACTTACTGAAAGCTGTTTATGCGCCGATTTCGCTCTGACCTCGCCATGATCGCCCTGCTGTTCCTGCTGCCGCTGGTCATGTTCTGGCCGCAGACGCTCGGCGGGCGCACGCTGCTGCCCACCGAAAACCTGTATCAGTACGAACCTTACGCCACCTACCGCGAGGTCGTCGGCGCGCCGGACGTGCCGCATAACCACCTCGTTTCCGACCTCGTGCTGCAAAACATGCAGTGGAAGCTGTTCATCCGGCAGCAGCTCGCGCAGGGCGAAATCCCGCTGTGGAATCCGTACCAGTTCAGCGGCATCCCGTTTCTGGCCGCCGGGCAGCAGTCGGCGTTGTATCCGTTCAGCCTGCTCTACTACGTGCTGCCGCTGCCCGCCGCCTATGGCTGGTTCACCGTCGTGCAGTTGTGGCTGGCGGGCGTGTTTATGCTCCTGTTCCTGCGCGGGCTGGGGGTGGGGCGCTTCGGCGCGCTGGTCGCGGGCGTGGCGTACCAGCTTTCGGCCTTCTTCATCATTAACGCGGTCTTTCCGATGATTATGGCGGCGGCGGTCTGGCTGCCGCTGCTGCTGCTGATGGTCGAGTGCATCATCCGCCAGCGCCCGCTGCTGGGCAGGCCGTCCAGCGTCCCCTGGGTCGCCATCGGCGCGGTCGCGCTCGGCTGCAACATCTTCGCCGGGCATGTCGAGATCACCTATTACACGCTGCTCATCATGGCCTACTATGCGGCGGCGCGGCTGCTGGTGATGTGGTGGCGAGGGCGCGCCACCCCGTCGCCTGACGACCGATCTGTGAGCCAAAGCATCACCCCATCCCCTAACCCCCTCCCCATAAATGGAGAGGGGAGACAAAGGCAGCATATCTGGCATTTGTTGAAAAGCGTTGGATGGCTAGGCGTGATGGTCGCGCTGGGGGTTGGGCTGGGCGCGGCGCAGTTTTTGCCGCTGTTCGAGTTCGCCAATGTCAACTGGCGCGGCGAGCGCGACAGCATCGAGCAGGTGTTGAGTTATGCCCACCCGCCGCGTGACGTGCTGCAATTCGCGCTGCCCAACTTCTACGGCAGCCCGGCGCATCATGCCTATTTCGACTGGTTCACGCTGGAAAACACCCCGGTGACGGTCAACGCGCACGGTGAACCGATCACCCATACCGAATGGGGCATGAAAAATTACGTCGAGGGCGCGCTCTATGTCGGCATCCTGCCGCTGGCGCTGGCAGGGTTCGCGGTGGTGAATAGCTTTATCAATAGGCGAAATGGTGTAGGGGCGCAGCGTGCTGCGCCCCTACACGACCACGACCTGCCCCTACAACGACCGATCATCTTCATTTTCGGTCTGCTGGCGCTGCTTGGCCTGACGTTCATGTTCGGCCTGCCCACCTACCGCCTGCTGTACCTGCTGCCCGGCATCAACCAGTTGAACTCGCCTTTTCGCTGGATTTTCGCGGTGACGTTCAGCGTGGCGGTGCTGGCCGGGTTCGGCGCAGACGCGCTGGCAGGCCCGCGCTCGCGGCGGGCAAAACGTTTCGGCATCGTCCTGCTGATCGCCGGGGTGGGCATCCTCGGCGCGCTCGCCCTCAGCCGGGTGTTCTATCCGCAGATCGAGCCGCTGGTCGAGCGCGTGATGCACGGCATGGCAACGCCGGATGGCCGCAGCGCCGCCAGCCGCTTTGCCGACGCGCGCATGTTCTACAGCTACCAGTTCACCCATGTGTTGATCTTCGGCCTGTTCACGCTGGGGGCGGGCGCGATGTTCTGGTGGGCGGGGCGGCGCTCCCCCTCCCAACCCTCCCCCATTGGTGGGGGAGGAATCAAAGGTGAGGGTGTTTGGCAAGTCGTTGTTGTCACGTTAATTGCCGCTGACCTGATGATCGCCTCGTGGGGCTTCAACCCGGCCTCCGACCCGGCGCTGCTCGACTTCACCCCGCCCGCCATCGAATGGCTGCAAGCCCAGCCGGGCGACTGGCGCTATATCGCGGTGGATGACCCGGCGCTGGGGGAGCGCGGCAAGGTGCTGAACGCCAATATGACGTGGCGCTACGGCCTGCGCGATGTGCGCGGCTACGAGAGCATCATCCCGCGCAGCTACGTAGACTACATGCGCCAGACCGCGCCACAGCCGCAGCTTGACTTTAACCGCGTCGCGCCGCTGTACCCCGACCAGCTT
>CAZJSU010000047.1:17779-20663 GCA_964548765.1 uncultured Anaerolineaceae bacterium | reverse complement strand
GCCACAGCCGCAGCTTGACTTTAACCGCGTCGCGCCGCTGTACCCCGACCAGCTTCAGCAGGTGGACTGGTATCGGCTGGCGCTGCTCGGTGTGCGCTACATCGTCACCCCGCGCAGCATGAACCTGCCGGACTACCTCCCCCAGTCGAGAGACGTGCGTACCGGGCAGGAACTGCCCGCGCCCGCCCCGGTCTATGAAGATGAAGCTGTCCGCATCTGGGAAAGATACACGCTGCCTTATGCCTATGTGGCGCAGGTGCTGGAAGGGAAAGCCCTTTCCATTGAGCAGGGCGTATTTACGGGCTGGGATGTCACCATGGAAGGCGACACCGGGCGCGAGAAAATCCTGCACGCCAATGTGGGCGACGTGCCAGAGGCGTGGCTGGTCGTCAGCGAAACCTACATGCCCGGCTGGCGGGCGTTTGTGCGCCCACGCGGCGGGAGCGATGATAGCGAGCGCCCGCTGCTGGTGGAACAGGTGCTGGAGATTTTTCAGGGCGTGAACGTCTCGCGCGGGCTGCTGGCGCAAACCTTTGCCGACCTGCACGACGACCTGCCACCAGCGCAGCAAACCGCGCTGGATGCCGGACAGGTCACGGTCAGGCTGGTGTACAACCCCCAGAGCTTCCAGCTTGGGGTGTTCGGTTCGTTCATGAGCGCGGTGCTGGTGCTGTTCGCGGTTGGCGTGTGGTTGTGGCGGCGTTATGTCGCGCCGGAAGATGCCGAAGCCAGCACGACCTCGCGCGTCGCCCGTAACAGCCTCGCGCCCATCATCCTTAACCTGTTTAACCGGGGGATTGATTTCGCCTTCGCTGCGGTCATGCTGCGCGTGCTGGGGCCTGCCGATGCCGGGCTGTACCAGTACGCCATCGTGATCTTCGTCTGGTTCGACATCTTCACCAACTTCGGCCTCAACACCTTTCTCACGCGCGAGGTCGCCCGCGACAGGTCACGCGCGCGCTATTACTTCTTCAATACCAGCGTGCTGCGGCTGGCGTTTATTCTGCTCGGCGTGCTGCCGTTGATCGGCTTCATCAGCGCGCGGCAGGCGTGGGTCACGCCCGCGCTGGACAGCACCGCGCTGCTGGCGTTGGGGCTGCTCTATATCGGCCTGCTGCCCAACAGCCTCAGCACCGGCATGACCGCGCTCTTTTACGCCTTCGAAAAGGCCGAGTATCCGTCGGCTGTCTCGACCATCGCCACCATCAACAAGGCGGTATTCGGCGTGGCGGTGCTGGCGCTCGGTTATGGCATCGTCGGGCTGGCCGCCGTGAGCATCATCACCAACTTCCTCACGCTGGCGGTGCTGATGTACGGCGGGCGCGGGTTGCTTGCCTCTCACCCACCAACCCCCTCTCCCACTACAGGGGTGAGTGTCAGCCCGGCGCTGATGCGCGGCATGATCGGCCAGAGCTGGCCGTTGATGATTAACCACTTTCTGGCGACCATCTTCTTCCAGATTGACGTGGTGATTATCGAGTTCCTGCGCGGCGCGCGCATGGTCGGCCTGTACAGCGTGGCTTATAAATGGGTCGCCGCCATCAACGTCATCCCGGCGTTTTTCACGATGGCGCTGCTGCCGGTGATGTCGCGGCAGGCACAGGAAGACCGCGACGCGCTCAAGCGCACTTACGTGCTGGCGATCAAGCTGCTGACCGCTGTGTCGCTGCCGACAGCGGTGCTGTTTACCTTTCTGGCCGAGGACCTGACGTGGCTGCTGGGCGGCGCGGAGTTCCTGCCAGACAGCGCCATCGCCACCCAGTTGATGATCTGGAGCATTCCCTTCGGCTGGGTCAACAGCCTGACACAGTATGTGCTGATCGCGCTGGACTTGCAGCGGCGCATCACCGGGGCGTTCGTGCTGGCGGTGGCGTTTAATATCGTGTCCAACCTGCTTCTGATTCCGCAGTATGGTTATCAGGCCGCCGCGCTGACCACCATCGCCTCGGAGGCGATCCTGCTCGTCCCCTTCGGCCTGCTGCTGACGAGGGCGGTCGGGCGCTTGAACTGGTTGGAGATGGTTTGGCGGCAGATCATTGCGGCGGGCGCAATGCTGGCAGTGATGGCGCTGCTCTGGGGGGGTTCTGCGGTTCTCGCGGTCCTGCTGGGGGTAGCGCTGTATCCTGTTATTTTGCTGCTGCTGCGCCCGTTCAACGGGGAGGAGAGGGCGCGCCTGTTGCCGCTGGTGCCGGGACGATTACGCCCGGCCACGCTGCGGCTGGTCAACCGTTAACGCGCTTGCTGAAGCCGGGACTCGCGCTGTCGCTCGCTGATCGGAAGCACGTCGAGTTCCAGCATGTGCAGCATCCGCTCCACGTAGGGCGTGCTTAACACGGGCATGACCTGGCTTTCGCCGTCGCTGTCCTCAACTGTCACGTGGTAAATCGTCACCATACGTACACCCGCGTGCCAGTGTTCTTCCATGTATACCGGCGCTACGATTTCCCAGCCATCGTTTAGGCGCGTAACCAGCGCATCGCCACTCGCAAATTTTTCTGAACGGGGGCACCAATGGCGGTTTACATCCATGTATTGATAATGCGCGTTCATCGAGTCATTCGTAACCATTTTGTACACTCCCTCTTGTGTTTGCCCCGGCGGGGCGTTACGCAACGTTTAATCAAACTATATAACAACCTCATTAACCGCTCTTTAATCGCTTGTTAGCGCTCATTTTCTTACGCATAACGTCATTTTATGTTTTTCGTAAGGCTGCGTCATGAGCCGCGACTCACGAATTTCTAACCGGGTTTTACAGCAGAATTACCAAACCTCACATCGCGGCGTTTTTTCGCTGTTACTTCTATTGTATGACAAAATTGACGGAAGGTGAGTCACTCTGTAGAGAATACACAAATGCCCCGCCTCCGAGATGTGCCACATT
>CAZJSU010000047.1:0-17679 GCA_964548765.1 uncultured Anaerolineaceae bacterium | reverse complement strand
GTGAGTCACTCTGTAGAGAATACACAAATGCCCCGCCTCCGAGATGTGCCACATTACCCATTTGGGGATGGGTGAAAGTCGTATTTACTGTTGGTTGGGATTATGGTACGAAAAAGTCAGGGTAAGCTGGCGGGAGTATTTCACTCCGCCAGCAGCGTCCATTCATCCATCATCGCTTGCAGTTCGGCCTCGGCCTGCGTGTACTGTTCGCCCAGTTCACGCACGCGCTCCACCTCGCCATTCGCGCCCGCCGTGCTGATCTCGGCGTTCAACTGTTCCAGCCGCGCTTCCAGCGTGTGAATAGCCGTCTCCACCTCGGCCACACGCCGCTCAATCTGGAACGGGTTCAGGCCGTGCTTCTTCCTGCCCGTGTCGCTGCTGTCCGGCTGCGGCTGGCTCGCCTGTGAGCGCGGCGCGGCGGCGGGCGCGGCATCCTTCTGCTTCTCGCGCTCGGCCACGTACTCGCTGTACGTCCCCTCAAAGACCTGAAGCGCGCCGGGGCTGGCCGCCCAGATTTGGGTCGCCAGCGCGTCAATCAGGTAGCGGTCATGGCTCACCAGCAGGATCGTGCCGTCAAACGAGTCCAGCACCGTCTGCAAAATCTCCTGACTGTCAATATCGAGGTGGTTGGTTGGCTCGTCCAGCAGCAGGAAGTTCGCCCCGCTCAGCGCCAGCTTCGCTAGCGCCACGCGCCCGCGCTCCCCGCCGGAAAGCGTCTCGATCGGGCGGAAAACATCGTCCGCCACGAACAGGAACTGCGCCAGATAATTCCGCATGTCGCTGATGGGCATGTGCTTGACCGTCAGCACCTCGTCCAGAATGCTGTTGCGCGGGTTCAGCAGTTCATGCGCCTGCGCGAAGTAGCCCACCTTCACCGCCGCGCCCAGCTTTGTCTCGCCTGTCAACGGCGGAAGCTGCTCCAGAATCGTCTTGAGGAAGGTGCTTTTGCCGACCCCATTCGGGCCGATCAACGCCGCCGTCTCGCCGCGATACAGCGTAATATCCGGCACTTCCAACAGCGGCTTGCGATCATCCTGATACCCCACCACCAGGTCGCGCGTCATCAGCACTTTATCGCCGCTGCGGACGGTGCGCCCCATCTTCAGGTGCATCTTCTGGCGTTTGCGCGGCGCGTGGATGACCTTGCCGCGCCGCTTCATCGTCTCCAGCCGCTTCAGGCGGCCTTTGGCCTGCGCTGTCCCCCGGCTGCCCATATTGCGGCGGATAAATTCTTCCTCTTTGGCGAAGAATTCCTGCTGCGCCTCATATTCTTTCATCAGGCGCTCACGGCGTTCTTCACGCTGGCGCGCGTAATGGCTGTAATTGCCGCGATAGGTTTCGATGGTGCCGAAATCCAGTTCCCATATCGTCCGGGCGTAGGCATCCATGAAGTAACGGTCATGACTGACCGCCAGCACCGCGCCGGGGAAGTTCTTTAAGAAGCCTTCCAGCCATTCCACCGCCTGAATGTCGAGGTGGTTGGTCGGCTCGTCCAGCACCAGCAGTTCCGGCTCATCCAGCAGCAGCCGTGCCAGCAGCGCGCGCGTTTTCTGCCCGCCAGAGAGGATGGACAGCGGCTTGTCGTAGTCCTCCGGGTCGAAGCCCAGCCCGTGCAGCACAAGCCGGATGCGCTGCTCGTAGGTATAGCCGCCCAGATGCTCGAAGCGCTCCTGCAGCGGGCCATATTTCGCCAGCGCCTCGTCATGCCGCGCCGGGTCGGCCATCGCGTGTTCCAGTTCATGAAGCTGTGCTTCCATGCGCCGCAGGTCGGCAAAGGCGTTCAACTGCTCCTGCCACAGGCTGTGTTCGCCAACCAGCTCCGGGCGCTGTGGCAGAAAGCCGATGCGCGTGTTTTTAGCCACCGCGATGCTGCCCTCGGTCGGCGTGTCCAGCCCGACGATCAGGTTAAGCAGAGTGGTCTTGCCCGCGCCATTGGGGCCGACCAGCGCGATACGCGCGCCGTGAGGGATTTCAACCGAAATCCCCTCGAAAATATCATCGGGGCCGTAGGATTTGGCAAGGTTATAAGTTGTGAGCAGGGACATGCGTTACTTACCTGAACTGAATGCTTACTTAAACAGCCCGGATTATATCATGTCACGAGGGGCGAATAAGGGTCAAGTTCCAGCGCCAGCACACCCGCTGCCACGCCGCGCGGCTTCAGTTAGCCCGCTTTACGGCGGCCTTCGATGAGCGCGCGCGCTTCCTCGTCGTTACTCGCCAGAAAAACCCGCTCGCCCATCTCCGGGTTCAGGCGCTTGAACAGCGCCGTGAGCGACCGCACCAACCCGCTGATGTGCGTCATCACCACGAAGTCGCGCTTGTCCATCATCTCGAAGGCGACCCGCGCGTGTGGCAGAATATCCAACGGCACCGGGTCGCTTTTCTCAAGGTTGAAAATCGCCGGGCAGATGGGCATTTCCACCACCGTCAGCCGCATGGATTGGGACTGATGGGCAGAGGCATACCATTCCTCAATCGTCCAGTGACCTACAAAGTCCCAGCGGACGATGGTTTTATCCGGGTTGTCGAACTTCACAGTAATCGGCATCACACTTCCCCTATGCTACGCCAAAACAGGTACTCATTGTACCTTAAAATCGGCACAGGGGTGTAATGAATAATGTAATTAAATTAACAAACGAATGTCACCCCTGGTAACATAAGTGACGGAGCGAAAAGCGCACAGTTTAACCAGTAGTTATGGCAGTGTCACCACATCAATACCAAACGGCAGACGGGGCTGCACCAGCGACACCACCAGCGAGAAGGAGTCGAAATTGGCGACGTACAAGCGGCCATCAGCGTAGGCTACATCGTTCGGCGCGCGCAGCGTGCCAACGATGTATTCCAGCGTGCCATCGTCGTTCAGGCGGGCGATGCCGTTCTGCGTGACCGCCGCCACATATACCCGGCCATCCGGCGCGACGGTTACACCGTCCAGCCCCGGCGCGAATTCCCGGCTGGCGTGGGTGTAGATCGTCTCGGTTTCGCCAGTTTCCAGCGCGACACGGTAAATCGAGTCGGTGCCGCTGTCGGTGATGACGATGGCGTTGCGCGCGCGGTCATAGGCCAGCCCGGTCAGCGCCAGCCGCTGCCCCTCGCCGCGCGCCTGCGGCCACCACACCGCGCCATGTCCGCCATCAGCCGCGAAACGCCACACTTCGCCCCGGCCTCTGTCCGTCACGTAAACATTGCCCTGCGCGTCCTGCGTGATGTCGTCTGGCAGCAGAAAGCCCGCTTCAGGGTCGCCCTCGGCAAAAACGCTGATCTCGCCCTCCGGCGTGACGCGCTTCACATCGCCGCCGAGGGTGGTCGCGTCTGCGTCCAGTTGATCCACCACCAGCAGCGAACCATCCAGCGCGACGGTCAACCCGGCCACCGCGCCGATGATCTCGCGCGTATTGGGGATTTCGCGCACGCCGCCTGCCTGATCGAGCGACCAGACCGCGCCGCTGACATAACTGCCCGTATAGACCAGCCCATTAGCGCCAGCGGCGACACTGGCCGGGTAGGCATCATCGTCGGGCAGCGTGGCATATTCGCGCACGCTGACCTCGCTTACCAGCGCCACGCCCTGGCTGCGCTCGGCGGTGTTGAAGGTAAGCAGGATGAGGAACGCGGTAACGGCCACCAGCCCCAGCAGCGCCCCGCCGAACAGCAGGACGAAGATCACGATGCGCTGTGGGCGCGGCAGGCGTTGGATGTTTTTAATCATGAGCTTAACCTAAAAAATAACGCTGGACAGCCAGCGCGATCAGCAGCGCCACGCCCCACGCAGCATAGCCCGCCGTGAGGGTCGGCACCAGCTTCCAGCCCGCGCGCACCGTCAGCCACACCACCCCCAGAAACAGCAGCGTCGGGACGATGCCGAGCAGCAGCCCCTCTGCGAACTGCTCCCGCGCGGCCTGATCGGTGTCATTGGCGGAGAAGGCGATCCACAGCGCCAGCGGGATATTGATGGGCATGGTGGCCGCGATGGCGGCGAAGGTCTTGTTGTATTCGCGCAGGATAGCGACGGCGATAATCACCAGTATCGAAACGAACACGGGCAGCACGCGCGGCCAGGCGATCTGCATGATGCGCTCCTGAGCAGCAGCCGCTGCCGGGTGACAGAGGCACTGTCTAAAAAGCATTCAGCTTCCCACAGCGCAGACCGGGGAAGCTGAAAAAACACGAAAGCGGAGGAGGTGGGATTCGAACCCACGACGGTGTTACCCGTACTCGCGTTCCAGGCGAGCGCATTAGACCAGACTATGCTACCCCTCCAATAATCGCAGGCCATCATAGCATAAATGCCTGCCCGAAACAAGACTTACCCCACCGCCGCAAACCCCCGCTTAAAGGGGTGGTTCGCCGCCGCTGACTGAGCTTATCATGGGTGAGGCGTGTATAGCGGTTGTGAGGTGATTTATGCAGCGAGGCAAACTGGCGGTCTGGCTCCTCAGCATCAGCCTGGCGCTTGGGCTTATTGCCAATATCTTTTTTTATCACAAAACGATTGGGCTGTCCTTTTTCCTGTTCATCGGCCTCTCGGTGCTGGCGACGCTGGCGGTCGCCGCCGCTGCCCGCCTGCCGGTCAACAGGCGCAATCTGTGGCCGCTGCTGCCCATACTGGCCTTTGCCGCGCTCGTCGCCATCCGGGGCGACAGCATCATCAACACGCTGAACATCAGCGCGGCGCTGGCGCTGGGCGGGCTGACGCTCGGCTATCTGACGCGCCCGGAGCCGCTGGACGAAGCCACGCTGCCCGCGCAGGCCACCACCGTCATCGCGGCCAGCCTGTTCAGCGTGTTTGGCGGCATCAGCGAGGCACGGGCGGCGTGGCGCTGGCTGCGCGAACGTAGCTGGCAGGGCAAAATAGTGGTGGCGGTCATGCGCGGGCTGATGATTGCGGTGCCGGTGGTCGCGGTGTTCACGCTGCTGCTTGGCTCGGCAGATGTGGTCTTTGCGGGTTACGTGCAGGATGTATGGAACCTGCTCGCGCTCAATTCGTCCGCCAGCCTGTTAGGGCAGGTGATGCTGATCGGCGGGGTGGGCTGGCTGGCAGCAGGGGCGCTGTCTTACGGGCTGGCGCGCCACTTGGCAGACGAGCAGCCCGCGCTGCCCGCTGACGACAAGGCCGAAGCCTACTTCGTGCAGGGCGAGCGCGAACCCGTCACCATGCAGGCGGTCAGCCCCGCGCCGCTGCGCGAGAAGCGCAAAGCCCGCCCGCTGATGCAGCTTGGCCTGATCGAGTCGGCCATCGTGCTAGGGCTGGTGGACGCACTGTTCGCGGTCTTCGTCATCATCCAGTTCGCCTACTTCTTCGGCGGCGAGGCCACCATCGAGGCACGCGGCCTCAGCTATGCCGAGTACGCCCGCAGCGGCTTTTTTGAACTGGTGGCCGTCTCCGTCCTGACGTTAGGGCTGGCGCTGTTTCTGGATAACGCGACGATTCGCGGCCTGCGTCGTGAAAACACGGTCTTCCGGCTGCTGGCGCTGGTGATGATCGCGCTGGTCGGGGTCATGCTGGTTTCCGCCGCGCAGCGCATGTGGCTGTACGAGGCGGCTTACGGCTTCACGCGGCTGCGGGTTTATACGCATGTCGCCATGCTGTGGATCGGGGTGCTGTTCGGGGCGTTTGCGCTGTCGCTGTTCCGGCTCAAGCGGCACGTCTTCGCGCTGGGGGTGCTGGTGGCGGCCATCGGCTATCTGGCAACGCTCAACGTCATGAATGTTGACCTGTACATCGCCGAGCGCAACATCGCCCGCTACCACGAAGGGCAGGCGCTCGATCTGGGGCTGCTCATGTCGCTCTCGGTGGATGCCGTCCCCGCCATGCTGCCGCTGTACGATGCGCTTGAAGATAACCCCACCCCGGACGCGCAGGCGACTGTCGGCCTTTGGTTGGCAAGCAAGCTCTACAATCTCGACCGTCAGCGCGCAGGCATGGGCGCGACCATCTTCTCCGCCAATCTGGCGCGTGAAGATGCCTGGCGGTTGCTGAATGCACGCAGAACACAACTACCGGAATATGACCCTGCGTCATTCCGGTTCTCTCATACCTATTTTGATGTTTATAACCCGCGTTATTCGCCCGGTTGGGAAGGGCAGACAGCCACCCCGCCGCCCGTGCCGGCTAGCGCACCTGCCGAATAACCGAGACGACCTTGCCCTGCACCTGACAGTTGGCCGGGTCTTCGTAAATCGGGTCCATGTACGGGTTGGCGGGCTGCAGGCGAATACGCGAGCCTTCGTTGTAGAAGTATTTCAGCGTGGTCTCGCCGCGTGAGGTCAGCCAGACCGCCACCATATCGCCGTTGTTGGCGGTTTCCTGGCGGCGCAGCAGCACAATATCGCCGTCGGCAATCATCGCGTCAATCATCGAGTCGCCGTTGACCCGCAGCGCGAACACTTCCTTGCTGTCCGCCTTGCCCAGCATCGCCGGGGTGACTTCGATCACGTCCTCGCTCTCGCCGTAAGCCGGGACAGGCTCGCCCGCCACGATCTCGCCGCGCAGGGGGATGTTGATGGCTGCGTTGGCAAGCTGCACCACTTTGTCCTTCTTGCCGTTGGGCGCGACAAGGCGCATCCCGCGCGAGACGTTATCTGTGCGCTCCAGATAGCCCGCCTGCACCAGCTTGTTCAGGTTGTAATTGACGACCGATGTGGAGTTAATGCCTGTCGCCACCCCGATCTCGCGGATGGTGGGCGGGTAGCCGCGCTCCTCAAGGTACTGCTCCATAAAGCTGAGGATGTGCTTCTGCCGCTTTGAGAGTTTGTTGTAGTCCTTCATGTCTTACCTTTCTCGAAAACCATGTGTCTAGGTACCAGATTTCAGCCAGCAGCGAAAAGATTTTGTCCGGTGCGTTTAAAAAATACGGATATTCAAAAGCTGATACCTGACGACTGATAGCTGCCAGCTTAAATGTTCTACATTATAAAGGAACACCTGTTCTGCGTCAAATTTTAATGGTTTGCCCACGCAAAATTCATGCTGTCTGCCATGAAGTTAAGGCGGCGATATGTTACAATCATCAAACAAATATCACCGGAGGCAAACCGATGGCGCAAGTAACCCCGCTTACCGAAGACGAGATTGCCGAACACCTGAAGCAGCACCCCACCTGGGAGCGCGAGGGCGACACCATCACCAAAACCTTTAAGGCCGACAGCTACATGGCCGGGCTGGCGCTGGCAGCGGCCATTGGCACGACCTGCGACACGCTGGGGCATCACCCCGATATCTGCATCGGCTGGAAGAAGGTCACGGTCAGCTTCACCACCCATGACGCGGGCAACAAACTGAGCGCGAAGGACTTCGAGGCAGCGGGCAGGATTGCCGCGCTCGGTTATCACCGCGACTGACTCATGGAACTGCTCACGCTTCTCTTCGGCTGGCCGCACGAACTGCTGCATGTGCTGGCGCTGTATCTGGTCGGGCGGCGGCCAGAGAGCATCGCCAATACTTACGTGGACATCCCGGACGACCTGCCCACCTCGCAGTACGTGTTTGTCGCCGGGCTGCCCGCGCTGGTGTTCTGGTCAGGCGCGATCTTAAGCGCGCTGGCGCTGTTCAGTTCGCCAGACATCCCGCGTCTGGTCGCGCGGCTGGCGCTGACCACGCTGTTTTCCGTCGCCGCAGCGGGGACGATCGGCGACCTCTATCTGATTGCGGCGCGGCTGATGAACGAACGCCAGCCGGGAGGCTTTGATGGCGAATGAGCCTGTCGTGCGCTTGGGCGTGGTCAGCTTCGCGCATGGGCATATCCATACCTACGTGGAAGCGCTGCGCGACTTCGCCGACGCGCAGGTTGTCGCTGGCTGGCACGAGGACGCTGTGCAGGGCGCAGCCCACTGTGCGCGGCACAACATCGAGTTCGTGGCCGACCTCGACATCCTGCTACAGCGCGACGATATTGACGCGGTGTTCATCGGCAGCCCCACCAGCCAGCACGCCACCCACGCGATCGCGGCGGCGCAGGCCGGAAAACACATTCTGCTGCAAAAGCCGATGGCGCTCACGCTGGCCGACTGCGACGCGATCAGCGGGGCGGTGCAGCAGTCCGGCGTAAAGTTCAGCCTGTGCTACCAGATGCGCTGCGACCCGGTCAACCAGCAGATGAAAGCGCTGCTGGATGAGGGCGTGGTGGGCCGCGTGGCGGTCGTGCGGCGGCGGCACAGCATCAGCGCCCTGCTCAACCCCGATTTCACCCGTCCCGGCAACTGGCACATTGACCCGCTGCAAAACATGGGCATGTTCATGGACGATGCCTCACACGCCGCCGACTGGTTCTACTGGATGCTTGGCCGCCCGGCCAGTGTGATTGCCGAGATTGATAACATCGTTACCGAGGTCGCGCCGGATGATAACGGCGTGGCGGTCTATCGCTTCGCGCGTGGCGAAATCGGCATTCTGTTAAACAGCTCAACCACCGTTGCGGGCGAAAACACCACCGAAATTTACGGCGACCGGGGGACGATCATCCAGAACTACGGCGACGGCCCCTCGTCCAACATCCCCCGTCCACCCGGCGGCATCGCGCTCAAGGTCTTTCGTCAGGAAGCGGGCGTTTGGGACCTTCACCACTTCCCGCCACAAACGCAGCGCGAGCGCATTCAGGCGGTGCCGCGCCCGCTGGTCAATTACCTGCACGGACGCGCCGCGCCGCTGGCAACCGCTGAGGATGGGCGGGTCGCTATCGAAATGATTCTGGGCGCATACCGCGCCGCGCGTGAAGGGCGGCGGGTGCGCTTTCCGCTGCAACTCCGGCTCGAAGGGGGCGATTAACCTTGCGTACACTTGCACGACTTTTCAGTTTTACCGCGCTGCTGGTTTCCAGCCTTATCCTGATCCGCGTCAGTTCCATGCGGCGGGCGATGCTGTGGGTGCCGAAACTGGCGACCGGCGGCCTCGCGCCGCTGACCGCGCTGCTGGGGCTGGCCGGGGCGCTGCTGGGCGGGCGCGGGAAGGATCGCGCAGCGCTGCTGGCCGGGCTGGCGGGCGCGGGCATCACCGCCAACTACATCCGCAAGGTCACTGCCCCGCACGAACAGTTTGACAGGACCTTCGGCACCGCATGGCGCGCGCGCATCACCCCTCGCCAGCAGGCGCGAATGCTCCAGCGGCGTTACAGCGGCCTGCTGCCGCAGGTGGCCGAGCCGCGCTGGCAGCGTGACCTGCCCTACTGCACCCTGCCCGATGGCCGCGAACTGCGGTGCGACCTGTGGCAGCCGCCTGTGGATGTGCGCCCCAGCGGTCTGGCGATGATCTACACGCACGGCGGCGGTTGGTGCTACTGCACGAAAGACTTTCGCACCCGCGCCTTCTTCCGGCATCTGGCGGCGCAGGGGCATGTCATCATGGACATTGACTACCGCCTCGCCCCCAGAGCGCGTTTAACCGAGATGCTGCATGACGTGAAACACGCCATTGGCTGGATGAAAACCCATGCCGAAGCCTATGGCGTGAACCCGGAGCGGGTAGTGCTGGCGGGCGGTTCTGCCGGGGCGCATCTCTCGCTGCTGGCCGCCTACACACCCAACCACCCGGAGCTTGACCCGCCGGACGCGGGCGCGGATACCTCGGTGCGGGCGGTGGTGGCCTATTACCCGCCTGTAGATATTCACAGCCTCTACTACTACGGCGAAACCATGTATGACGAGCGCTACATCATCAAGCCCGTCATCACATGGCTGCTCAAGTTCGCCAAGCTGATGCAGCCGGAGGACACGTTCATCTCGCCTGTTGAACTCATGGTAGCGCTGGTGGGCGGCAAGCCGGAGGACGTGCCGGAGCGTTACGCGCTGGCCTCGCCGCTTAGTCATCTCGGCGATCACTGCCCGCCGACCCTGCTGCTGCACGGCCAGCACGACTGCCTCGTGCCTGTCGAGCATTCGCGCATCCTGCGTAACGCGCTGCTCAAATATGATGTGGAGGTGGCGCTGGTGGAGTACCTCAGCAGCGATCACGGCTTCGACCTGACCTTCCCGGAACTCTCGCCCTCGGCACAGGCTTCATTCTACGATGTCGAGCGCTTCCTGGCGTTGATGGTGTAGCTACGTGGGTATTGGTGAATGGCCGCAGGCCAGGAGGGGTGAGGTAACAACGGCACGACATTTTACAGTTGCAAATATGCTCTAATGCCTCATCGCCTTTGCCTTCAGCACGGAAATCAGACCATCAAGCTGACGCATCTGCTCAGGTATAGTAGTTTAACCCTGATGTGCATAACCTGAAACGAAAATGCAGACACCTTCAACCACTTCTATTCTCAACTTTCTCGATGTTCAGCCAGCCGCGCCAGACCTGCCCCTGCTGGAACAGCTTGTCTCCGCCTATGTACGCCGTGTCCCGTGGGAAAGCGCCTCGCGCATCGCGGCACGCTTCGGCGGCGTAGGGATTTATCCACGCTGGCCGGAAACCTTCTGGCTGCAGGCGATGCTCTTTGGTACAGGCGGCACCTGCTTCGAGAGCAATTACGCCTTCTTCAGCCTGCTGCGCGCGCTCGATTACGAGGGCTACCTGACCATCAACAACATGGGCGAGACAATCGGCTGTCACACGGCGATTGTGCTGCTGCTCGACGGTGAGAAGTGGCTGGTAGATGCCGGAATGCCGCTCTATACGCCGCTGCCGATAGACAGCCGCCAGCCTACCACCCGCGACAGCGGCTTTCAGCAGTATACCGTGCGCCCGCTGGGCGACTCACGCTACGACATCGAGCGCCAGCCGCACCCGAAGTCCGTCGCCTTCACGCTGATTGATCGCCCGGTGGACGAGCAGACTTACCGCGCCGCGCTGGAAGCCGATTACGAACCCAGCGGCTACTTCCTCGACCGGGTGGTGATTACCAAAGTCCTGGACGAGGTGATCTGGCGCTTTTACAGTAATGACACCCCCTACCACCTGCAACAGTTCCCAGACGGCGCGCGCGTGAATCATCCAATTACAGGTGATGCCGCGCAGGCTGTAGCGCAGCACTTCGGCATGGATGTTCACGTCGTCCGCGCCGCGCTGGCGGCTGTCGAAGGGCGGGAGTAGGCCAGCCCATGCCCCTGTAGGGGCGCAGCGTGCTGCGCCCCGAACACGCCACCGCCCTGCCTCTGCATGTTGTCCATGAAAACAAGGTTAGATTTCGGTTTCTCAACACCGCGCCCGCCCAATCTGCGCTAAGATAATGAAAGTTATCCCGGCGTTTACAGGACAAGTCACGTGAGTAAAGCGGAGCGCAACCGTCAATATATCCTCGTCGCGCTGGTGATGGCGCTGGCGCTGCTGGCGCACAGCCTGCCCGCGCCGCGCACCATTGACGATGCGTTCATCACCTTCCGCTACAGCCGCAATCTGGTGGAGGGGGAAGGCTTTGTGTACAACCCCGGCGTGCGTACCCTCGGCACCACCACGCCGCTCTACACCATGCTGATGGCGGGCATCAGCGCCGTCACAGGCGGGCAGGATTACCCCTGGTACGCCCTCACGGTGAACGCGCTCGCCGCCGCAGGCACCGCTGCGCTGCTCCTGCTGCTGGTGCAGCGCCTGACCGGGAGCGTATGGATGGGCGCGGTCATCGGTGCGATGTGGGCGATCTCGCCCGTCAACGTGACCTTCGCGGTCGGCGGCATGGAAACCAGTCTGGTTATCCTGTTCATGACCGGCGCGTATTACCTGTTCATCATCCGCCGCCCGGCGTGGATGGGGGTGCTGCTGGGGCTGGCCTTCCTCACCCGCGTGGATACGGTGCTGTGGAGCGGGCCGCTGCTGCTTTACCAACTCGTCGAACAGTGGCGCGACACCCCCGGCCAGCCGCTGGCGCGGCGCATCCCCTTACAGACATGGCTGGCAGGCATTCTTACGGTGCTGCCATGGCTCATCTTTGCGTGGGCGTACTTCGGCTCGCCGCTGCCCAATTCCATCGCGGCCAAAACCGTCGCCTACTCGCTGCCGCCCGGCTCGGCCTTCGTCACCCTGTTCAAAGCCTATATCGTGCCGTTCTCGGAGTTTCAACTGCTCGGTTCGCTGGGGGTCATCATCCTCACCGCCATCTACCCCGCGCTTGTGCTGATCGGCCTTCTCTACATCATCAAAAACCAGCCGCGCTTCCTGCCGTTGGCGCTGTACCCCTGGCTGTACATGCTGGTCTTTGCGCTGGCGAACCCGCTGATCTTCCGCTGGTACACCGCGCCGCCCCTGCCCGCGCTCATGGTCACGATCACCGCCGGGGTGTGGGCGCTGGTACAGGCCGCGCAGCGGGCGCGGCCATCATGGCGTGTCGCGCCTGTCGTCACGGCGGCGCTGGCGCTGTTCTGGGGCGCGACCTCAATCACTGGCTGGCAGCTCCAGCCCGACCACGGCCCCAACCGCCCCGCGCCAGAAATGGCCTGGCACCAGATTGAGGTTTACTATCAGCAGATCGGCACGCGGCTGCGCGAAACCTACGGCGTGACGGCCAGCACCCCGGTCGCCAGCGCCGACATTGGCGCGATTGGTTATTTCAGCGGCGCGCACATTGTGGATACGGTCGGGCTGGTGACGCCAGAACTCAGCGCTTACTATCCGGTTGACCCCGCGCAGGTGGTGGATGAACAGAATTACGCCATCCCGCCCCGGTTAATCTACGATACCGCCCCGGATTATCTCGTCACGATGGAAGCCTTTGTTCGGCTGGGGCTGGAGCAGGAAGCCGCGTTCCAGCAGCAGTACGAACTGGCTGAAGAAATTCCGACCGACTTTTACGGTACAGGAATGCGCCTCTATCGGCGCGTCCAGTAAGGATAACCGCCCTGTGACAGAACACGACATCCCCCTTCCGCAGTTTCTTTCCCTGATCGCGCACGAATTTCGGACTCCGCTGGCCGTCATTTTATCCTCGTCCGAAATCCTGCGGCATTACAGCGACCGCCTGCCGCCGGAGAAGCGCGACCACAACTTCGACCTCATCAAAAGCGAGATCAACCGCCTGACGACGATGATGGATGACGTGCTGCTGCTGAGCAGGCTGGCCGCCGGGCAGGTGGAAATGCAATCCGTCGTGGTGGAGGTTGACCCCTTCTGCCGCGAACTGACCACGCGCCTGACAGATAACGGTCACGACGTGCGCTTCACCGCCGCCCAGCCCGCCGCAGGCAGCATCGAAACCGACCCCGACTTCCTGCAAACGGTACTGGGCCGCCTGCTGGATAACGCCATCAAATTCTCGCCTTCCGGCACCCCCGTGCATCTCGTCGCCCGCCGCGCCGAAAACGGCCTCTGCTTTGAAGTGCGCGACAGCGGCATCGGCATCCCACCGGATGAACAGGCCGGTGTGTACGAGCCGTTCAAACAGGGCAGCAATATCGGGCGCATCTCTGGCAGCGGTTTGGGGCTGAGCATCGCCCGGCAGTATCTCGCGCTGATGGGCGGCAGCATCAGCCTGCAAAGCGTCGAGAACGAAGGCACAACGGTGGTCGTCATCCTGCCCGATACCACGACGCAGTTGTAAAAATTTATAAATAACGGCATCTTAAGGTTTAAAATAAGTGCGGTGGCGTAGACTCAAAAGGTAAACTACTCCTTATTCCATCCCACCCTTCAGAGGAAGCACAACTACGAGGAAACCCCATGCAAAAAACTTTTAAGCCGCTTTTATTTCTGGGCATTCTGCTGCTGCTGGCGCTGCCAGTCATGGCGCAGTCTGGAACATGGCTCAGAATATATGATGTCAGCGACATAAGCTGTACCCCCGGCGACAGAGTGACGTACAACTTCCGTTATGTGGTCGCAGCAGGGGACGCTTCTACGCATCACTGGACACTTTCCAACCCACGCGCTGGAACAAGCTATATAGAAGCTGTGGGACCATTCTCTGGGCCTGCTGATCGCTCATTCACAAGTGATGGTGCCGGAATAGTTCCCACCGGGACACAGCCGGGCGATATTCTGGTTCAAACCGTCGTCGCAACCTCGAATATCGGTCGCGGCTCGACCACTTCGATCGCCTTCAACTGTTCTACCGGCGAAGTCATCAGGATCAGTTTCAGCATGAACGACAACAGCGACTCGGATGATCCGCTGGCGGGGCCGCCCTTTGTCCCCGGTGATGATCGTGTGAACCAGCGCGACGCATGGGCTTCTTACGCCGTTTACTGCCGCGATGGGGGCATCAGCGTTTGGGCGATTGTCAAGGATGGGGTGGCCTTCGAGTCCTTTGTGGCGACAAGCGAAGAAATCGAAGCGGTCGGCGAAAATCCTGACCCGGCAGCCATCATTGACAGCGGTCCCGGCGGAAATGGTGGCGAGATCGCGCTTTACCGCCGCCCGGATGGCCTGTTCCAGATCAACGGCCCGGCCCAACCGCCGGATATGTTCAAGGGCTACGTGGTAGAGTTTGAGGAATGCGTGCCGGGTACGGCGAATACCTTCCACGAGTACGAGTCTTACGAAGCCTATACAGGCTAAAAGCCACGATGATGGGGCAGGTTTCTGTAAGCCTGCCCCGTTTTTATTCCCCTACCACCGTCCGCGACTGCGGCGGCGCGTAATCGGTCACGCGGAACAGCACCGCCTCGCTGGTTTGCGCTGTGCCATCGGCCAGCCGCGCCTGCGCTATCAGTTCATGCTCGCCCAGTTGCAGCGGCCACCACAGCGCCCAGGGCGCTTGCTCCACCGTGCCAAGTGTCTCCCCGTTCAGCATATACGTCACCGCCTCGGTGCCGGGCGGCGCGCCCACCGTCAGGCGGATGCGCTGCGTGTCCAGCGGCATCGCCGGGGAACGCTGGAACACGGTGTACGGGTCGGGCATCAGCAGGCGCAGGCCGCGTTCGCTGTCTGGCGACTGTACCGCTGCCCCGGCGGGCGGCTGTGGGAAGCCGTTCCGCAGCCCCCAGTCGCGCGCTTCCTGCGGCAGCACCACGTACACCTGCTCCGCCCGGCGCTCTGGCGGCGTGCTTTCGTCGGCCAGCAGGCCGGTCTCGCGGTCAATCACGAAGGTCTGATAAAGGTTGTCTGGCGCGGTGGGTTCGGTGCCTTCGATGAACAGTTCCGTGCGGCGGTGCGTACAGGCGGGCGTGGGCAGCAGCCCGCTCAGCGCGCAGACCTCGCGCCGCACCAGCCCTGGCGGCTGCTGGAAGGATAGTTCCGGCTGGCCGCGCAGCACGCGCCGGATAAACTGATTCCAGATCGGCCCCGCGCCTGTCACGCCTGTCGCCTCCACCATCGGCGTGTTGTCGGCGTTGCCCACCCACACGCCCACCACCAGATTCGGCGTATACCCCAGCACCCAGTTGTCGCGGTAGTCGGTGGTTGTGCCGGTCTTGGCGGCGGCGGGGCGGCCAATATCCAGCGCGCTGTTGGTGGTAAAGCCGGGGATGCGCGCTTTGGGGTCGCTGAGGATGTCGGTCATCAGGTACGCCAGCCGCTCGTCCAGCACCCGCTTGTCCAGACGCGGTGGCCGCCATTCATAGACCACCTCGCCGCTGTGCTTGCTCACCTTGAGGATATAAGCAGGTTCGACGTAATATCCCCCGTTGGGGAAAATGCTGTACGCCTGCGCCATGTCCAGCAGGCGCACCTCGCCGCCGCCGAGCGTAATCGCCAGGTCAACGCGCGTGTTCTCCGAAAGCGAGGTCAGCCCGGCGTTAGCCACCAGTTGGATCATCTCCTGAAGCCCGGCGTGTTCCAGCGCGACCACCGCCGGGATGTTATAGGAAGAAGCCAGCGCCTCGCGCACCAGCACCGGCCCATGCTCGACCAGCCCGTAATTGGCGGGCGTGTAACTTTCGAGGCGGCGTGTGACGAACGGCGTTCGCACGTCCAGAATCATGGTCGCCGCTGTCCATGCGTCGGCGCGGTTCGGGTTCATGGCCGCCGCGTAGGTGAACGGCTTGAGCGCGCTGCCCGGCTGGCGCAGCGCCAGCGCCGCGTTGACCGCGCCGTCAATCGTCTCGTCGAAATAATCCGGGCTGCCCAGCAGCGTCAGCACCTGCCCGGTAAACGGGTCGAGCGCGACCACCGCCGCGTTATGCGCGTTGGCCGGGACACGCTCTCCGGCGGGCGGGTGATTGAGGTATGCCAACTGCCCCTGCGCGATCTCCTGCGCCACGCGCTGCCAGTCGAGGTCAACCGTCGTCACCACGTCCAGCCCATCCTGATAGAGCAGGTCGGGGTAATTGCGCTGGAGCTGTGTCCAGACGGCCATCACAAAATGTGGCGCTTCAATCGGGAAGCGCGTGGCCGCGAATTGCAGCGCGTCGCCTTTGGCGTGGTCAGCTTCTTCCTGCGTGATGTAGCCGTTGTTGACCATCAGGCCGAGCGCGACTTCCTGCCGCCCTTTCGCCTGTTCCAGATTGCTCAGCGGGTCATGCGCGGAGGGGTTTTGCAGGATTCCCGCCAGCAGCGCGCACTCCGCCAGCGAAAGCTCGGTCGCGCCTTTGGCGAAGTACGCCCGTGCCGCGCCCTCAATGCCATAAGCCAGATTGCCGAAATAGACCTGATTCAAGTACAGCGTCAGAATATCGTCTTTGCTGTAAACGTTTTGCAGCCGTATGGCGAGGATGCTCTCGCGCAGCTTGCGCTGGAGGCTGCGCTCCAGCCGCTGCTCCGGGTCCAGCAGCAGATTGCGCGCTACCTGCTGCGTGATGGTGCTGCCCCCGGCCAGCACTTCACCGCCGCGCAGGTTGATCCACAGCGCGCGCAGCACCCCTTCAATATCCACGCCGGGGTGCGTGTAAAAGTTCGCGTCCTCGGTGGCGATGACCGCGTTCTTGCAATGATCGGGAATATCATCCAGCGCGATGGCGGTATTGCGCCCACCTTCCGGCGGCAGAATCTCGTAGAGCAGCCGCCCGTAACGGTCGTAGATGCGCGTCGAAGGCAGCGCCAGCCCTGCCTCCAGCGCGTCAATCGAGGGCAGGTCGGTAAACAGCCAGCCGTACACAAACCCGCTCACCGCCACCACAGCCACCAGCAGCGCTAGAGCGATTTTCTGCCAGCGAGTACGCTTGCGCCAGAAAGTCAGTAGTCGTCTCATACAGGCTATTGTAGCGGACGATTCCCTGACGGACGAGACGTTTGCCCCACGCCTGCCCGTCGCAGACATCACCACATCCCTGCTGCCAGCCTCGTAATATTCATAAATTATTCGGTTTTTTTCAAGCTCAGTGCAAGTTATTGAATTGTAGACTAAATATACATCTCACCACATTTCACTATAATCTCACGCTTTTATCGGACCTATTCAGAAAGATTAGATTTATGCTGATCACACTTCACCAGCGTTCCGGCAGTTTTATTGCTCTTCTCGCCCTGATCCTATTCGTTTTGATTGGCACCAGCCTTGTACAGGCCGCTTCTCGCACCTATCGTTGGGACAACTTACGCCTTCAGGGACAGGATAACGACCACTTCGCCAGTATTAACAAGGGTGAAATTGTTGAATGGGAGTTTTGTACAGGCGCTGGATATTATCTCTACTCGGTGATTACCCCATCCGGCAGACCACTTAACGAAGGCGCTCTAGGCTCTTATAGCTGTGTGGCGTCGGGGACCATTGCCAAAGAAACTGGCGACTACAATTTCTATACGGTTGAATTAATGTTGCCTGAGAACCGGCATACGATTACGGTTCATATTACTTATGACGATCCAAGTCCTTCTCATGAACCGGGTAAGCCGGCTAAGCCCGGCCCGCCAGCGGGCAACCTGCTCGATGGCCGCCTCAA
>CAZJSU010000046.1:0-32943 GCA_964548765.1 uncultured Anaerolineaceae bacterium | reverse complement strand
GCTCTCGTAGGGGCGCAGCGTGCTGCGCCCTACTCGTCTTCGAGCATATTCTTCAGCCGCAGCAGCCGCTCATCCCATTTCGCGCTCAGGTCTTTCACCCACTGTTCCAGTTCTGCCAGCGGCTCTGGCGCAAGCGTGTAGCGCTTCTCGCGCCCATGCTGCTGCACCGTGACCAGCCCGGCCTCTTCGAGGATGTCCAGATGCTTGAGTATCCCCTGTCGTGTGATGGGGTACTCTTTGGCAAGCTGGGTCGCCGTTTTGGGGCTGTTCTCCGCCAGATTGAGCAGCAGTTTTCGGCGCATGGGGTCGGCCAGCGCGGCGAAAAGCTGTGCTTCGGTCACAGCATTACGCCTCGCCTTCTACATACGCCTTCAACCCCGCCAGCACGGTTTCGTAACCTTTGGTTGTGGAATCAATGCGCTCCTGTCGCACATCGTCAGGCATGGCCTCGAAGCCCGTCTCGGTGACGGTGACGCGCGTACCGCCGTTTTCTTCCACCAACCGATAAGCCGTGTAGAACGGGATGGCGTAATACTGCGCCTGCGGCGGCCACTCGATAGCGAACTCGCTCGGCGGGTCTACCACCGCGATTGTCGCCAGCATGAGATCATTCAGGTCACCGAATTTGACTGTCGCGCCGACCTCCAGCGCGCTGAATTCCCAGTAATCCTCGCCACCCCACCACGCGGTAAGCTGCTTCGCGTCGGTGATCGCCTCCCACACGTGCTCACGCGGGGCGTTGATCCAGATGCTGCGTTCAACGGTGAGTTTTTCCATGCAGCGCACTCCTATGTGCAACCCATAAGTTGCACATAGTGTATGCGAAAAAGTGTTCTATGTCAAATGTGATGAAGCGCGGTTTTTTTCTATTGCCAGATGCTGAAGTATCCGGCGGCGCTGCCACCCTCTTGACTGGCCTCATGCGTTCGGGTTAAGATGATGAGGAAGCGACTTTCATTCATGGTGTTTCATGTCCACGCTAATTATAGGCGCGGGGATAGCTGGCCTGGCCGCTGCCCGTGACCTGGCCGATGCTGGCGAACAAGTAACTCTCCTCGAAGCGCGTGACCGCCTCGGCGGACGCATCTACACCGATCACACTTTTGCCCCTGTTCCGGTCGAGCTGGGCGCGGAGCTGATTCACGGCGACCTCGCACCGACCTGAACACTCGTGCGCGGGCTGGGCCTACGCACCATTCACTGGCAAAAAACAGACGACTCGCTGGTGCGGCTGGCCGATGGTTCATGGCGCACGATGGCTGATGCACGCCGGGAATACCCCGACTTTGACCTGACGCGCTCATGGGCGCTGCCAGATGTCCCCGCGCTGCCGGACGAAAGCCTTGAGGCGTATCTGCGGCGTGCCGGCTTCAGCGCGGCGCAGTTGCAGTACACGCGCCGCGCCTACGGCAACGCCCTCGGCGACGACATCGCCCGCGCCAGCGCGCAGGCGGTGCTGTTGGAAATGCGCGATACCAGCACAGGTGAAGGCGATTATCGCATCCTCGAAGGCTACGACTCGCTGATTCACGCGCTGGCCGACGGGCTGGATATTCGGCTGAACACGGTGGCACAGGCCGTCACATGGGGCGGCGACGGTGTGCGTGTACAGACCGCTGACGGCGCACATTATGAGGCCGACGCTGTAGTGATGACGCTGCCGCTCGGCGTGCTGCAATCCGGCGCGGTACGCTTCGACCCGCCGCTGCCCGCCGCCAAGCAGGCCGCGATTGACCGCCTGCACATGGGGCCAGCGCTGAAGATGGTCTACCGCTTCGACACGCCCATCCTGCCGACGCATATCGGCGCGGTGTACAGCGCACTCACGCCGCCGATGTGGTGGTCGCCCACGCTGGGGCGCGACGCGGCAGGCGCTTATGTGTGGACAGCCTTCACCACGGGCGACTGGACGCGCGAACTGCTGGCGCTGGGCGAAGAGGGCGCGCTCATGCGCGGGCTGGAGACGCTGCGCGCCGAACTGGACAACCCGACCTTGCAGCCTGTCGCCATGCGCTGGATGAACTGGACAGACGAGCCGTTCACCTGTGGCGGTTACAGCGTCACGCCGCCGGGCGGAACGGGCTTGCGCGAAGCATTGGCCGCGCCGCTGGCGGGGCGGTTGTTCTGGGCGGGCGAGGCCGCTGCCTCTGAAGCATGGGCGGCAACGGTGCATGGCGCGTATGCCAGCGGTCGCCGCGCTGCCGCCGAAAGATTGCACACACAAGGAACGTCTTAGTTTATGGTGAAATTAGCCGCTTATTTTATCCACATTCATGAAGGCAACATGCGCCTCGCCACGCAGATGGGCGTGACGGACGCGGTGTGTGGCCGCCCGCTGGATGATGACGGGCCGGTCTGGAATCTGATGCCGCTGCTGCGTTTGAAGCAGCGCTTTGCCGACTCCGGCCTGAACTTATCCGTCATCGAAACCATCCCGATCTCAGACCGGGTGAAGCTCGGCCTGCCGGGGCGCGACGAGGACATAGACATCTTCATCCAGTCGCTGCGGAACATGGGCGGCGTGGGCATCCCCATCCTGTGCTACAACTGGATGGCGGTCTTTGGCTGGTTCCGCACGTCGTTTACCACGCGCACGCGCGGCGGGGCGCTGGTGAGCAGCTTTGATAACGCGCTGCTGGCAAACGCGCCGCCCGCCACACATGAGCCGATCACCGAGGAACAGTTGTGGGACGCGCTGGCGTATTTCCTGCGGGCGGTTGTCCCGGTGGCGGAAGAAGTGGGCGTGAAGCTGGCGATGCACCCGGACGACCCGCCCATGTCACCCGTGCGCGGTGTGCCGCGTATTATGTGCAGTGTGGAGAACTTCCAGCGCCTGCTCGATCTTTACCCCAGCCCGAACAACGGCATCACGTTCTGTCAGGGTAATTTCGGGGCGATGGCGGGGAAGGTGGATATGCCCGCGCTGGCGCGTCGGTGGAAGGACAACATTTCGTTCATCCACTTCCGCGATGTGCGCGGCAGTGTGCCGAAGTTTGAGGAAACTTTCCACGACGACGGCGACCACGACATGGCCGCGTTGATGCGGGCGTATATCGAGATGGGCTTCGACGGCCCGATGCGCCCCGACCACGCGCCCACGATGGAAGGCGAGGACAACGATCATCCGGGCTACATGAATCAGGGGCGTATCTACGCCATTGGTTACATGCGCGGCTTGATCGACTCGGTAAAGAGCAGTTCAGCGTCATAACGCTGTAGGCGATATAACATCTGACCTTTTGGCGGGTGTTTTTGCCAGCGGACGTTTCGTAGGGACGCGCAACGGCGCGTCCGGCACATGGTTGATAGGGACGCGATATATCGCGTTTGCAGATAATTCATGCGTAGGGACGGGTTTCAAACCCGCCCGCCCATTGATGATTGGTGGACTGGCGGGAGGGTCACAGACCCTCCCCTACGCACTACCAATCGCTGCTCCGCTAACTACGGACCAGCCTTATATCGCGTCCGTAACCTTAGAAAGGGGGTGATAGCGCAGCCGATGGAAGACCCTTGATAGACCCAAAGGGACGGGCGACCCGCGATAAAACGCCCATAGTGTCCAGTAAGAAAAGGAGAAAGCGCGAATAACGCGCAAGTGTGATGAGTACCAAAACAAAGCCTGCCAGTACCAACGTCGCTGGCAGCGACATTCTGATTATCCCCAGCGCAGCGGAATACGCCGAGCAGATGGAGCGCATCCAGCGGGTGACTTACGACATCCCGGACGATGAGCCAGTAGACATCCTGAATGCCGACCATTTCCGCCGCCATATTGCAATATTCCCCGAAGGTCAATACATGGCGTTGGACCCTGCCGCCAACCGCGTGGTCGGCACGACCACCAGTATGCGGATGCAATTCGACCTGCGCCAGCCCACGCTTGAACCCTGGGAAGATTCGATTGACTATGGCTGACTGAGCAGGCACGACCCGGAAGGCGAATGGCTGTACGGGGTTGAGTCCTGTGTACATCCCGATTATCGTGGACGCGGGGTGGGCAGCAAGCTAATGGATGCCCGCTTCGATGTGGCACGCCTGCTGAATCTGCGCGGGATGGTCGCGGGCAGCGCAATTATTGACTATGCCAGGGTTGCCGATCATGTCTCTGTCGAGCAGTATCTTCAGGACGTGATGGCGGGTAAGCGTTTCGATACCAACCTGAGCAAACAACTGCATAAAGGCTTTCAGGCTGTCGGGCTGATCGAGGGTTATCTGAAGGATGACCCGCAGACGCTCGGCTGGGGCGTGTTGATCGTCTGGCATAATCCAGAGTATCAACCCGGCCTCAAACTCACGCGACAGGTCGTTGTGCCTGCGCGGCGCTACGGCGTGAAGCTCAAGCCACAGCGCAAGCCAGCCGCGTAATCATTCATTACGCAGCAGCACCCCGGCTCACGGTTGAGCCGGGGTGTTTTGTTTCCGCGCCCTACACCAATCCGCGCCAATTTTCCATAGGATAACCGCGCGAGAATCTGGCCTTGCCATGTCTGCAAAAGCGGGTTTAGCATAGACACTTCCGTATTTTTATGGAGGAGCATCCAATGTTCCGTAAACCATTCTGGATCGTGTTGTGTTTGCTGGTCGTAAGCATCGCGGGCGTGGCACAGGCACAGGATGCACCGGGCGAAGACCCGCTCATCACCGCCGCGCGCGAGGCTGGCCTGCTGCACGAACTCAACCTCACGCAGACGCTTGATGACATCAGCGTAACGCTCAACTGGGCTTATGTAGATACACAGCAACTCATTCTGAATTACACCGTCACGGGCGCAGACCCGCTGATGCTAAACGCCTCGTTCGCCATCACGCCGATCGTGCTGCGCGATGCCGAAGGCTACCAGTTCTCCTACAGCAGAGCCATGCCGCTGCCCGACGCGACAGCCGACAGCACGACGGTTACAGCTCACTTCTATAATCAGGCCATCCGGCAGATTGCGGGCAGCGATCAGTACGAGGTGGTGGACGACTATTTCCACACCCACTTTGACCGCGTGCCTGCGGAGATCGCGCTGCAAATGGCGCTGACGCTCGGCGGTTATGAAGTGCCGGAGTGGGTCATCACCGAAGGCGTAGAGAGCGCGTACAGCGTGGGCGACGACGTGCCAGCGGTGGGGCCGTTTACGTTTGATTTCACCGTCCCTGTGACCAACTCGGTCGAACTGGAGCCGATGGAGACTGTGGAGGCGGACGGGCTGGCGGTAACGCTGGAAGCGCTGTCTGTCGCGCCCACCGCCGCCGAAGCACGCATCTGCTACGACATGCCGGACGGGCGCGACTGGCTGCCGGAGGCCACGCTCACCATTGATGGCGAGATCGGCTACATGAGCGGGCATGGTGTCACCGATATGGCGCAGTTCGAGAACACCGAGCGCCGCTGCCGCAACGTGAGTTTCTCGGCGTTTTACGATGGCAGCCCGACCACGCTCACCCTCAGCCTCGATTATCTGTCAACCTCCATGCAGGAGGGGCCGGCAGACTGGGAACGCATCGAAGAAGTGCTGGCCGAGGACGGGATTGATATTGACGTGATCTTCGAGCGGGGCGAAAGCGGCGGTGGAATGCGTATCGAAGAAGTGGACGTGCCGGAAGGCTTCGATTTACAGGAAGCGCTGAACGCCGCCCGCGAAACACTGGGCGACCGCGTGGCTGGCCCCTGGGTATTTGAAGTCGAACTCCCTTAGCAGGATTAGCTGTAAGGGCAGGAGAAGGCATCCTGCCCTTACGATGTTTCTCGCCCGCGCACGGCCTCCAGATACTCGCTCACCAGCTTGCGCGCCTCTGGCAGGTCATGCGCCACACGCATCGCCTTGCCACTTACCCCGGCGATCTGCGTCAGGATGTTGAGCATCACCAGCAGAAACTGGTTCTTCGCCACCACGACGATGATCTGGGTGCGCGGGTGTTTGCCGCTCAGCGCTTTTCGCAGGTTGGTCAGCATGTTGGGCGGGTACTGCATCCGCTCCGCATCGGTGTTCATGATGATGCCCACCAGCCCCGGCCCCTCGTCAATCAGCGCTTTGGCGGTATTGACCGCCGCGAAGAAATCGTCCCATGTCCAGCTTTCCCCGAAGTCGTAGCGCAGGATGCCCTTCGCCTCGTCGTCCCACGTGACCAGAATCCCCATGCCATCTCCCCCTATGCCTTTAGTGCATAATACCGTTCATCATGATATAGGGAAACAGACAAAAGGGGTGTCCGACTTCTGGCGGATTTTCAGGCCGGGAACGGGCGGTGCAGCAGCTTTTCGATCTCGGCGCGCGGGACGTAACCCTCGTGCAGCCTGACCGCTGCTTCCAGTTCTTCCCGAATATCCAGCGACGGCGTGCTGGCGAGGCTGTCCGTCCCCAGATAAACCGGAACATCGTGCTTCAGGTACAATTCCAGCGGCATCCGCCCACAGCGCAGGCGCTGGTTGCTGCGCGGGCAGTGGACGACCGCGCTGCCGCTGGCCTTGATGCGCCGCACGTCGTCCTCGGTCACATGCACGGCATGAACCAGCAGCGGCTTTAAGTCCAGCACACCGAGTTCTTCGAGGTAGGCAATCGGGGTTTTCTTCGGCACGGGGATCGGGTCGCCGCGCATTTCGGAGAACTCGGCAAACGGCCCGGTGCCGCCCGTCATCCATTCGTACTCACCGGGGCTTTCGGCCACGTGGACGCACAGCGGCAGGTTCTCCTGCCGCACGTAGGGCAGCGCCTTGCGCCATAACGCCGGGTGAACGGTGTAAGGCGTGTGCAGCGTCAGGCCGACCTTCAGGCCGCCGTTTTCCTTTGGCCGCCATTCTTCAATCAGGTAACGCGCCATGTTAAAGCGCTTCTCCACCTCGGCGGGATACGGCGTGAGGCACTCGATATAGACCGCCCCCTGCAAGCCCGATTGCAGCAGCAGCGGCAGGCTTTTGGCCGTGCTTGAAATATCCCCTACATGCGTGACACCGGCATCCAGCAGCGACTGGATGCCGCTTTCTACCGCTTTATGATAGTAGACCTCGGCAAAGCACCCCGCCCCGGCCACCTTGCGCCAGCGCTCGGTCATATCGGTCAGCCATGGCAGAAAGTCCTGCCCGTCTTCGTTGGGGCAGCATTCCGCCAGCCAGCCCAGTTCAAGGTGCGTGTGCGCGTTGGTAATGGTCATTGTCGTCCCTCTGTGCGGTTGGTTCATGCGCCTATTTTCAACAAAGGCGCGCCACACGCAAGGGCGCAAAAACGCGCAGGGGCAAAGATGGCCTCATGCCCCTGCTTCAGCGCGGTTAAAGGTCGGGCGGGAAGTCCTGCAACGCCCACGAATTGCCGTCGGGGTCGCTGAAGTAAGCGAAGCGGACATTGCGCGGGTACTCGACGACATCACTCACTTCGACACCCCGGCTGATGAGCAGGTCGCGCACCTCGCGCACATCCTTTACGACGATGTGGATGCTCTTCACCGAACCGGGCTTCATCTCGGAAATGTCGCCCAGCCCTGTGCCGATGACAATCGAACAGGCCGACCCCGGCGGCGTAAGCTGGACCACCCGCATGGTTTCACTGGTCTGCCGATCATGGTCGAGGTGAAAGCCGATCTTATCCACGTAGAAGCGGATGGCGCGGTCTACATCGGACACCGGCACAGGCACTACCTCGATTCGCATCTCTGGTACAGGCTTCGCGTCAGTCATCTGTTTTCCTCCCGGCGCTTACTTCAGGCACTCGGCCATTTTATCAAGGCACTGGTTCATGCCCATTTCGGAAAATTCCATCATCTGCCCCACCGTCCAGTCGTATTCCGTGACGGTCAATTCAGTTTTGCCATCATCCAGCGCCCGGAAGCTGATGACCTGACGTTGATCCTGCGGGAAGTCCGGCGGCATCCCCATCGCCACCGGGTCTACTTTATTGCCGTCTTTGTCGGCCAGATTGTGGATGAACTCAATACGCTCCATCGGCACGATCTTCTGGTAATGCCACGTGCTGTACTGGTCGCCAAACTCTGGCGAACTCATGCAGACCAGCGACGTGCCGCCCTCGCGGAAGTCCAGCTTTGCCAGTGGCGCGGTAAAGCCCGCTGGCCCCCACCAGCACATCACCAGTTCGGGGTCGCTCCATGCCTGCCAGACCCGCTCGACAGGCGCGTCAAACACGCGCGTCATGACCAGATCACGTTTTTCTGCGGCGCTCATCAGTATCTCTCCTGTATATATATGGTGGATAAATGTGACCGTGCGGGTTTATCTGACGACACGGAAATCGAGATGAGTCACGCCGGGGGCTTCGACCACCCGCGTGGTTTCCAGCTCAAGCGGCTCAATACCGAGGTGTTCGAACAGGCGCACGCCGCTGCCCAGCAGGACAGGCACCAGATCAATATGGATGCTGTCCAGCAGCCCGGCTTTCAGGCACTGCTGGGTAATGCTGGGCGTGGCGACGGCGACATTCTTATCACCAGCGGCATCTTTCGCCTGCCGGATGGCGCTCTCCACGCCATCCGTCACAAAGACGAAGGGCGACCCCTCTTTAACCCATTCCTGCGGGGGGTTGTGTGTCACCACGAAACAGGGCGCGTAAGGGGGATAGCCGCCCCATGCTTTGGCGAGGTCAAACATCCTGCGCCCGCACACCATCGCCGTAGTGTTGGCGAATTCTTCGTTAAGGACGCGGGCGCTCTCTGGCGTGACCTTCAGCGTCAACCGTCCATTCTGCACCGGAACCTCAACATCACCGCCAAAGTACCACTTAAACAGGTGCTGCACATCATCACCCGGCCCGGCGATGAAACCATCCAGCGACATCGAAATCCCTGTGACGACGTTTCCCACTTGCAGTCTCCTTCCCTGTACGGTCAGTGTTGGTTAGAACACTTTTATTGTATTACTTTTGGAAGGAGGCTGTCTTGTACGAAACGGCAAGCTACTCCGGCTCGCAAACGCGCACAAGCTGCTGCGCCGGGGTCTTGCCGATGAAACGCTTCAGCGAGCGCGTGAGGTGCGGCTGGTCGAAATAGCCCGCTTCGTAAACGGTGTCGAGGATCGGCACGCCCTGTTCCAGCAGCGCCGCCGCCCGCTGGGCGCGCTGCATCTGCCGGATGTAGGTCTGCGTGAGGCCGGTCGCGCGCAGGAAGCGGTGGCGCATGGTGCGGTCGGGGATGTCCTGCGGCTCGTCGTTCAGCGCGGCGGCCACTACCGGGTCGCGCACTAATATGTCATCGCGCACCAGACGCTCGATGAACGTCTCGACGTTCTCGTAGGACGGAAGCTGCCACGCCGACCCCTTCAGCCAGAAGGAACGGCTTGTGGCGGTGGGCAGGGGTGTTTCGGTATCCAGCAGGTTTTTGGTGGGCATGTGCGGCATAAAGGTGCCGAGTTTGAACTTGATCCAGAGCATCTCCACCCCCTCGGTGAAGCGCACCTCGCCGGATGTCCGCAGCGGCCCGGTCATCACGGGCATGATGCCGCCTTCGTGCCGGACGACGATCATGTGCCAGTGACACTCGGCGGGGCGGATGGTGGTGCTGCTGCCTACCGTTCGCCCCTGCGTCACCAGTTCAATATAAGGCGAGTCTGACAGCCGCTCCTCGTAGATAAGGCTCATAAGCGCTCCTCATGCCAACCACTGAACATACAGCCTTATTTAAGCACATTTGTTCGGCATCAGCAAGAGGGGCGCTGGCGCGTTACAGACCCACCGCCGCCAGTATTTCCTCATCGGTCAGCAAGGGGATGTCTGGCTCGACAAACTGGTTCATCAGCTTCAGGTATTCGTTGGCGATCAGCGCGTTGATGACGGTGCCAGCGTGAGTGCCGTCGCCGAGAATGCCGTTATGCGGCTCGTCACCGACACCGAAAAAGTTCACCGTCAGGCTGCCGATATGAAACCCATTCAATACCTGATCTTCCAGCGCCACGTACAGCGCTTCGGAGTCAAAATAGGTCAGCCCGCGCTCGTCTGCCATGCGGATGATGCCTTCGTTGACGCGCTCAATCGTGTCGGTCACGCGCTGGCGCATGGCGGGGTCGGCAAAGCGCGGGTCGCCCAGCACCGAGGGGGTCATGCTCTGGTTGCCAATCGTGGTGACGATCACCGGGATGTCCCCGGCTTCGAGGATGGCATCTACCGCTGTGGTATAGTCCTCAACCATCTGCGCGACCTTTTGATCCAGCGCCGCGCCGGAAATCCGCCCGCTGTAGACAGCCTCGTAATTCCCGTTAAAGAGGGCGAAGTCGTTGATGCCGATATTCACGATCACCATATCCACCAGCCCGACCGCGACCTGATTGGCGAGGCCGATATGCTGCCCCTGCTCGATGAGCGAACGGGTGGTGGCCGCGCTGCGCGCCCAGTTATATTCGTACCCCTGACGGCGCGGCTCCGGCCAGTAGTCCCACGCGCCCGCGCGGATATTGCGGTACATCACCAGCAGTTCCATCCAGTTATAAGTGCCGCTGCTGTATGCGCCGCCCCGGTTATCGCTGCCCCGGTACTCGTCGGTAGAGCTGTCCCCCAGGAAGCCGACGTACAACGGCGGGTCAGCGGGTGAATCGGGCTGCTGTGCCAGCGCGGCGGGCGAGACAAGCAGCAGCAGCGCGCAAAGCGCGATCAGACAGCGCTGTTTCATAAGTCGCCTACCTACACCTGTTCGATGACCGCTTCGGGCGCGATGTAAGGCGTGCCTGCCTCGTAGAAGAACAGGTAAAACGCCACGCCGCCGATAATCAACGCCCCCAGCATCTCGCCCCTGCCGGGCATCTGCCCGAACAGCAGCGCGCTTAGAAGCATCGTCCAGATGCCCTCGGTATAGGAGAACGAAGCGACCACCGGCAGCGGCACCAGTTCGCCAGAGCGGGCCAGCAGCAGCAGCCCCAGACAGCCCACCAGCCCGACGATGACCACGCCGATCAGGTCGGTGAGCGCGGGCGGCTGCCAGACAAAGGGCATGATGAAGCTCATCACGATAAACACCCACAGCGCGGTATGAAACAGGCTGGTCAGCGGGTGATCGTCGCGCAGGATGCGCGAGAGCATCAGATGCAGGCTGATCGAAAGGCCGACGATCAGCGGGAGGATGGCCGCCGGGCTGAACACGCCCGTATCTGGGCGCAGCACCAGCATCATACCCGCAAAGCCGACCAGCGCCGCAACCCAGCGCACCCGGCCTGCTGGCTCGCGCAGCACCCATACCGAAAGCGCCAGCATCATGAACGGCGACAGCCAGTAAATCGCCCAGACGTTGTGGTTCGCCATCTGCGTGTTGGCGAAAATGAAGGCGATGGGCATCGCCACCATCGTCAGCGAACGGACAATCTGTAACGGCAGGCGGCTGGACCTGACCAGCGTGGTTTTATAGCGCGGCCCCAACGCCACCAGCATGAACAGCAGATGGACGGCGTAGCGCCCCCAGACGACCTGATAAAGCGTGATGCCGCGCACGAAGTACGCGCCGAGCAGTTCCACCGTCGAAAAGCAAAAGGCCGATAAGGTCATATAGATGATCGCCCGCAGCGAAACCTGCCGCACCAGGGCGGGCATACGAAGTGACAAATTCATAGCGTATCCCCTGTTAACTCGTCCCCAGGTTCGGGTCGTGCTTCCCCTGCTTCCCGCCCATAAACCGTCGCACGGATGAGAACAGCTTTTGCGGCAGGCCGCTTTCGTCTGCCCCGGCAGGCGGCGCTTCGGCGGCCAGCCCCTCGCAGTACACCGCCAACTGCCCCAGCGTTTCAAAGCGCAGCCGCACCGGGTCGAGCTTAATGCCGGTCTCGGCCTGAAGCTGGTTGACCATGCGCGTGGTCTGGAGCGAATGACCGCCCAGATCAAAGAAGTTGTCGTAAATGCTCACCTGATCCACCAGCAGAATCTTCTGCCAGATGGCGGCCAGCGTGGTTTCCATCTCGGTCGTCGGGATACCCTGTGCAGGCACCGCCTGCGGGCGGGACTGCTCTGGCGCGGGCAGGGCTTTACGGTCAATCTTGGCGTTGGGGGTCTGCGGGAAGGCAGCCAGCGTCACATAATGCGCTGGCACCATGTAGTCCGGCAGGTGGTCGCGCAGGTACTGGCGAACATCCGCCCCGGCGAAGGCCGCCCCCGGCCTGACGATGACATAGGCGGCGAGGTATTTATCACCGGGCGTGTCCTCACGCACGATGACCACCGCCTGCTGCACCGTCGGATGCTCGTCCAGCAGCGCCTCGATTTCCCCTGGTTCGATGCGATAACCGCGAATCTTCACCTGCTGGTCTATGCGCCCTAAGAACTCGATGCAGCCATCCGGCTGGTAACGGGCGAGGTCGCCCGTGCGGTACAGGCGCGCGCCGGGCTGCTGGCTGAAGGGGTCGGCGATGAAGCGCTGTTCGGTCAGTTCTGGCCGTTTCAGATAGCCACGCCCCACGCCGCTGCCGCCGATGTACAACTCGCCGGGGATGCCCGCTGGCACAGGCTGGAGGTGCTGGTCAAGCAGGTAGATGGTGGTATTGGCGATAGGCCGCCCGATGGGGATGATGGCCGTCTCGTCGGTCAGGCGGTGCGCCACCGACCAGATGGTCGTTTCGGTGGGGCCGTACATATTGATGATCTCGCCCTGTGTCAGCCCGCGCAGCGCCGCCGCCAGCGACACGGGGAACGCCTCGCCGCCGATGATGATCTGCTGAAGCTGGCCGATGGCGGCGTGGTTCTGCGGGTCTTCCAGCAGCATCCCGGCCATTGAAGGCGTACACTGTAGATGCGTGACGTTGTGGCGGGTGATGAGCGCGGCCACCGAGTAATCGCCGCTGCTGGCGCTGGCCGCTTGCATCTGGCGCGACCTGTCGGCGTAGATGACAACCTTAAAGCCGCGCGCCAGTGTCCAGAACATTTCCAGCACGGAAATGTCAAACGACAGGCTGGTAACGGCCAGCCACGCGGCAGACGGCTGGTAACGGAGGTAGGCATCCATCCCGGCGAAGAAGTTGACGACGTTGCGGTGTTCCAGCATCACGCCCTTGGGCTTGCCTGTCGAACCCGACGTGTAAATGATGTAACTGAGGTTCTCTGGCGACACCTCCGCCCGCACGTTCGCGTCCGGCTGCTGGGCGATCTGCGGCCAGTCCGCGTCAATCCGTATCACGCGGGCATGAGGCGCGGACAGCGTGTTTTCGAGGTGCGCCTGCGTGATGAGCAGCTCGGCCTGCGCGTCCTCCAGCATGAAGGCCACGCGGTCTTTGGGATAGGTGGGGTCAAGCGGCAGATAGGCCGCGCCCGCCTTGTGAATGCCGAGCAAGGCCACCACCATCTCCAGCGAACGCTCGACATACAGGCCGATGGGCGCATCCGGGCGCGCGCCCGCCTGTCGCAGATAGGCGGCAAGCTGGTTGGCGCGGCGGTTAAGCTGGTCATAGGTAAGCTGCTGGTCTTCAAAGACGACCGCGACCGCATCCGGCGTAAGCGCGACCTGCGCCTCGATGAGGTCGTGGATGCACTTGTCGCGCGGGTACTCTACAGCGGTAGCGTTCCACTCGACCAGCACCTGCTGGCGCTCGGCCTCGGTCAGCAGCGGCAGGTCGGCCAGGCGGGCGGTCGGGTTCGCCAGCACGGCCTCCAGCAGCACCCGGTAATGCCCGACCATGCGGGCAATCGTGTCTGCTGCAAAAAGGTCGGTGTTGTACTTCAGCCAGCTTTTGACCATGCCGCCGGCTTCCATCACGTCCAGAATCAGGTCAAACTGGCCTTCTTCATGTGGCATCGCGTAGTGTTCGGTGCGCGCCTGATTATCCCTGAAGGTTTCCAGCGTGTTCTCGCTGCGCTGGATGTTTTGCAGGTTGAACATCACCTGAAACAGCGGCGAACGGCTGGGGTCGTTGCGCGGCGAAAGCTGCTCCACCAGCAGCATGAACGGGTAATCCTGATGCCCAAGCGCGCCCAGCACGGCGGCGCGCGTCTGGTTGAGGAAGTCGCGGAAGGTCATGCTGTCGTCGGTCTTTGAGCGCAGCACCACCGGGTCAACGAAGTAGCCGATAGTATTGGCGAACGTCACCGAGTCGCGGTTGGTGGTGGGCGAGCCGATCAGCAGGTCGTTCTGGCCGGAATAACGATGCAGCAGGGTTTGAAAAATCGCCAGCATCAGCATGTAGAGCGTCACGCCCTCGGCAGCGGCGAAGGCCTTCAGGCGGGCGGTCTCGGCAGCGTCGAAGTCGAACTGCTGCGACGAGCCGTTGTACGTCTGCACAGGCGGACGCGGAAAATCGGCAGGCAGGTTGAGCGTGGGCAGTTCGCCGGAAAGCTGGTTCAGCCAGTAGGACTTGAGGCGCTCGCCTTCCGCCGAAGCCAGCGTCTCGGCCTGGCGACGCACAAAGTCGGTGTAGGCGGCGGTCAGCGGGGGCAGCGCGGGCGCTTGCCCTTTCAGTTCCGCCTCGTAGACCTGAAACAGTTCGTTGACCAGAATCACGCCAGAGTAACCGTCAAACGCGATATGGTGAACGACGAACAGCAGCACGTGACGATCCGACTTCTGCGTGAAAAGACAGGCGCGCGCGATCGGCCCGTTTTCCAGATCAAACGGCTGTTCATGCGCCTTCACCACCTGCGCGTAAAGCGTGTCCTCGTCCCAACCCGCCGCGTCAACCTGCTCGAAGGGCAGTTCCACGTCGGGGTGGAAGACCTGTACCAGTTCGTCATCGCGCTGGTGATAGGTGGTACGCAGCATCGGGTGGCGCTTCATCAGGTGTGCAAGCGCGCGCCTGAAGGCCGCGATATCCAGCGCTGACGTGATACGCAGCGTGAGGGCGATATGATAGGCCGAGCTTTGCGGCGCGATCTGATGAATGAACCAGAGCGCCCGCTGCCCGTATGAGAGCGCGTATTCCGAGGGAGCCTGCCCGGATTTCTCCCGCAGCCGCTGCGCCAGCAGCGCGCGCTTTTCCTCTGGTGACAGTTCCGCCCCCGGATTTTGAAGTTTCTCGGTCACAGTAGTTACCCGTCCCTCTCTTAACTCAACTTACAGTCGGCGCAGCAGTTCGTCTACCTCGTCATCAGAAAGCGCGTCGAGGTTTTCCAGCAGCCGGGCCGCTTCTTCCTGTTCAAGCCCAGCCGCTGCCGCGCCCTGCGGTGCTGTCTGCGCGCCATCGCCAAGATGGCTGAAAACGTCCTTTGACAGATATTCGCACAACGCCTGAATGGTAGGATACTGGAAGGCCAGCGTCGCGGGCAGTGTCTTGCCGATCATGTTCTTCAGGCGGTTGCTTAGCTCGACAGCCATCAGCGAGTCCATGCCGATCTGCACCAGATTCTGGTGTGCGCCCAGCGGCTGTGCCGGGTCCAGCCCCAGCACCCTGATCACCTGATCGCGCACGGCGGCGACCAGCGCCTCCCCGCGCTTGTCCGGGGCGAGGGCTTCTAGCTGCTCCAGCAGCGATGCGCCGCCAGCGGCGGTTTCTTCCTCCGGCGCGAGGCGTATAACGTTGGCAAACAGCGGCGGGATGCCGGTAACGCTGAACTGCTCGGCCATCTTCGCCCAGTTGATGGGCGCTACGATCACCTGCGGGCGGGGATACTGCATCAGCCTGCCCAGCACCTCTGTGCCTTTATGCGGGCGGATAAAGTTCATGCCCTGCTCGCGCAGGCGCTTCTGCTGCTGCTCATCCAGCGCGGCGGCCATGCCGACATCGGCCCACGCGCCCCAGTTGATGCTCATCGCGGGCAGGCCGTGCGACTGGCGATAGTGGGCGAAGGCATCGAGAAAGGCGTTGGCCGAGGCGTAATTGCCCTGCCCTGCCGAGCCAAGCAGCGCGGCAGCGCCGGAGAACAGGATGAAGAAATCCAGCGGCATCTCCTGCGTCAGCGTGTGCAGGTTCCACACGCCCGCGACCTTCGGGTTCATGACGGTGGCGAAGCGCGACCACGACTGCGCGGCCAGCACGCCGTCATCCAGCACGCCCGCCGTATGGATCACCCCGCGCAGCGGCGGCATGGCCTGCTCAAGTTCGGACAGGATATGCGCGACCTGTTCGCCGTCGCCAACGTCTGCCCGCGCCACCGCGACCTGTACGCCGCCGGCTTCCATCTCGTCAATGACGCTCTGGGCATACTCAGAGGGCGCGCTGCGCCCCATCAGCACCAGATGGCGCGCGCCCTGCCCGGCCATCCAGCGGGCGACCGCCAGCCCCAGCCCGCCGAGGCCGCCCGTGACGAGGTAGGTCGCGTCCGGGTAGAGCGGCAGTTGTGGCTCGTCCTGCTTCTGCGAAATGCTGATTTTGCCGATGTGCCGTGCCTGCGCCATGAAGCGGAAGGCATCCTGCACTTCTTCTGCCGGGAACACATGCTGCGGCAGCGGCTGGAGAACGCCGCTTTCGAACATCTCCACCAGTTCCACCAGCATGGACTGGATAAGGTGTGGGTCTGCCGCGCAGACCTCGCCCAGATACAGCACGTAATATTCCAGGTCGGGCTTAAGCTGGCGCGCGGCCTGCTCGTCCCAGATGTCGGTTTTGCCGATTTCGATAAAGCGGCCATTGTCGCGCATGGCGGCAAGGCTGTGCGGGATGAAGTCACCCGCCAGCGAGTTGAGAACGATGTCCACGCCTTCGCCGCCCGTGATCTCGGTGATCTGCTGCGAGAAGTCCAGCGTGCGGGAGTTCATCACATGATGCACGCCCATGTCGCGCAGGATGGCGTGCTTCTCCGGGCTGCCCGCCGTGCCGAAAATCTCCGCCCCTGCGAGGTTCGCCAGTTGAACCGCCGCCATGCCCACACCGCCCGCTGCGGCGTGGATCAGCACCCGGTCGCCAGCGGTCATCCGCGCCTGTTGATGCAGGCCGTACATGGCGGTCAAAAAGACCACCGGAACGCCCGCCGCCTGCTCGAAGGTCAGGTTGCGCGGCTTGCGTACCGTCAGGCGGGCATCGGCCACCACATACGAGGTAAAGCCGCGCGGAGTCATCGCCATCACCGCGTCGCCGATTTCAAAGCCGGTCACGCCCTCGCCGATGGCGACAATGCGCCCGGCGCACTCGTTGCCCAGCGGGCCGGCATCGCCCGGATACATTCCCAGCGCGTTCAGCACGTCGCGGAAGTTCAGGCCGGTGGCGTAGACTTCAATCTCGACCTCGCCGGGGCCGGGGGTCTGGCGCTCGGCAGGGTAGAAGATGAGGTTATCCAGAATGCCGCGCTCGACAATTTCCAACTGGTAAGGCTGCCCTTGCAGCAGCGTGGACTGTGCCTCGGCCAGATCAGCCGCGCGCGCCAGACGCGCCACGTAGCGCTGGTCGCCGCGCAGGGCGACATGATCTTCGCCGTCGGCTGACTGGAGTTCGGCCAGCAGCGCGTGCGCCTGCGCCTCGCTGTGCGCGGCCTGCGGGTCAAGGTCGAGGCGCACACAGCGCAGTTCCGGGTGTTCAGCCGCGATCACGCTGCCCAGCCCCCATAATGCCCCCTGCACCGCCTCGACATCCTCAGCGTCCGCCACCGCCTGCGCGCCACCTGTCACCAGCCACAGCCGCGCCTGCGACGAGGCGCTGGCTAACGCCTGCACCAGATAGAGCGCGGAACCGCAGACGTATTCCTGCATCGCCTGAAGCTGTGCCAGCGTGGTAACGGTTGAGAAGCGGGCATCCATGCCCCACAGATAGACCACCCCGGCCAGTTCGCGGGTCGCCGAAGCGCGTTCGATCAAGTGCTGGAAGGCCGCCGGGTCAGCCGGGTTGATCGCCAGATGATGCGACGCGCCGTTGGTCAGCGTGGAGTACACCACGTCACACTGCGCCCCCTGCTCGCGCAGCAGCCCCGCCAGCCGCTCGCCCACGCCGTCATGGTCGGCAAAAATCAGCCAGTTCCCGGCGGTATCCAGCGCGGCGCTCTCTGCCAGCGGCTGCGCCTGCCAGTCCATGCGATAGAGCCAGTCGGTCAGGTGTTCGTTTGACAGGCGGCTGATGCGCTTTACCGCCATCCCCAACACTTCGATGGCGACATTGCCATCATCATCCAGAATGTAGAAATCACCCTCAAAGCCGTCCTGGGTCTGATCCAGCGGCGTGAGGATGACGCTGTGGCTCCACGCCAGCGGCCCCGGTTCGCGGTACAGGTTGACCCCCCGCACGCCAACAGGCACGTACAACTGGTCACCTTCCATATCGCCCGCGCCCAGCGGTGTCAGGCCGATGATCTGGATACAGGCATCGAGGAAAGCCGGGTGTATCTTAAAGTTATGATCGCGCACGGCAGCGGGCAGTTCAATGCGCGCCAGCGCCTCGCCATCGCGCCGCCATGCCGCCGTCATGCCCCGGAAGGTGTCGCCATAATTCGCGCCCAGCGCGCGGGTTTTCTCGTAATACAGCGCCGGGTCAATGAACTGGGTACAGCGCTGGCGCACGTTTTCCAGCCCTTCATGCTGCGGCGCGGCGGGGTCGGCGTTAAGCATGATCCGGCCAGTCATGTGAAGCTGCCACTGGTCTTCACCTGTGTCGCCCCGGTAGCTAAAAATCTGAAAGCTGGACTCGCCGCCCTGCGCCGAACTCAGCGAGGTCTGGACGATGCCAAGACCGTCCTCTGGCACCACCAGCGGGACATGAATGACCATATCCTCAAGGCGGTGGCTGCCAGCGCCGAATGCGTGCTGCGCCGCCGCCAGCGCCATCTCCACGTAGGCGGTGGTGGGCAGCATTAACATGCCGCTGATCTCATGGTCGGCGAGGAAGGGCTGGTTCGCGGTGCCGATCTGCGCCTCAAAGATGGGTTGTGGTGTCCGCAGCCGCGACCCCAGCAGCGCGTGACCTGTCGGCGTGCCGCTCATCACGTCGGCCTGCGGCCCCATCTGAATCCAGCAGCGCTGGCGCTGGAACGGGTAGTTGGGCAGCGGCACCCGCGTGCGCCAGCCCGCGTAATCGCGCTCGAAGTTCACCCAGTTCACATCCAGACCGTTGACGTACAGATGACCGAGGCTGTCGAGCATGATCTGCCAGTCTGTGCCAGCCTTACGCAGCGAGGGCAGCCACAGCCCCTTATCATCTTCCAGACAGCGCCGCCCCATGCTGAGCAGCGTCGGGCTGGGGCCGACTTCGAGATAGAACGTGTAACCCTGCTGGTCGAGCGCCTGAATCGAGTCGGCAAAGCGGACGGCTTCGCGGACGTGCGCGCGCCAGTAGGCCGGGTCAAGGATTTCATCGCCCGCCAGCGTGCCGCTGACGTTGGAGATCAGGCCGATCTGCGGCGGCGACAACTGGACAGAAGCGACCACGCGCTCAAACTCGTCCAGCATCGGCTCCATCAGCGGCGAGTGGAAGGCGTGCGAAACGGTCAGCCGCTGCGACTTGATGCCCGCGCGCTTCAGCAGTTCCAGCACCGCCTGCACCGCGTCGCCCGCGCCGGAGATAACGATGCTGGTGGGGCCGTTGATGGCCGCGATGGAGACCTGATCGGCATAGGGCGCGATGGCCTCGGCCACCTGCTGCTCCGTCGCAAAAATGGCGGCCATCACGCCGCCAGCGGGCAGCGCGCTCATCAGCCGCGCGCGTTCCGCGATCAGCTTCAGGCCGTCCTCAAGGCTGAACACCCCGGCGACACAGGCGGCGACGTATTCACCGACGCTGTGACCCATGACCACCGAAGGCTCCACCCCCCACGAGCGCCACAACTGCGCCAGCGCGTATTCCAGCGCGAACAGCGCGGGCTGGGTGTAGGCGGTGTCGTCCAGCAGCCCGGCGTACTCGCCGTCGGTGTTAAACATCACCGCCAGCAGCGGCTGCTCAAGATATGGCTCCAGAATTTCGGCGCAGCGGTCAAGGGTTTTGCGGAAGGTCGGCTGTGTTTCGTAAAGCTGCCGCCCCATGCCGACATACTGCGACCCCTGCCCGGTAAACAGGAAGGCCACTTCTGGCGCGCTGAAGTATCCGCTTGAACTGCTGATGACCTCGGCAGCCGAGCCGATCGCCTGCCACGCGCTCAGTTGGCTGGCGGCTTCGGTGGGCGTTTCCGCCAGCAGCGCCAGCCGTTCCTCAAAGTGGTCGCGCCCGGTGCTGGCCGTAAAGGCCACGTCCGCCAGCGGCACGTCCGGGTTCTCGAAAAGGTATTCCTCAAGCCGCCGCACGGCTTCGCGCAGCGCGTCCTGATTTCTGGCCGAGACGGTGAGCAGGTGCAGCGGGCGCTCAACGCCGGCTTCGACCTCGCGCCTCGGCGGCTCGGCGACGATCAGGTGCGCGTTGGTGCCGCTGAAGCCGAAGGAGTTAATGCCAGCGATGCGCGGGGCATCCCCCTGCGGCCAGGGCGTGGCCTCGGCGGTGACTTTGATCGGCAGCGAGTCCCAGCCGATATACGGGTTCGGGTTCTTGAAGTGCAGGTGTGGCGGCAGGGCGTTGTTCTGCATCGCCAGCACGATCTTGATGAGGCCGACCACCCCCGCCGCCGCCTCTAAATGGCCGACGTTGGTTTTGACCGAGCCGATCAACAGCGGGTCGGCATGATCGCGCGCCGCGCCATACACCCGGCCAAGCGCGTTTACCTCGATCGGGTCGCCGAGTGTGGTGCCGGTGCCGTGCGCTTCTACATAGCTCACTTCGCCCGGCTCGACCTCGGCATTCGCCAGCGCCGCGCGAATCACGGCTTCCTGCGCCGCACCGTTGGGGGCGGTCAGGCCGTTGCTGCGCCCGTCCTGATTCAGCGCCGAACCGCGAATGACCGCCAGAATGTTATCACCGTCGGCCAGCGCGTCGCTCAGCCGCTTGAGGACGACCATCCCGCTGCCCTCGCCGCGCACATAGCCATCGGCAGAAGCATCGAAGGTCTTGCAGCGGCCATCAAACGACATCATGCGCCCGCGCGAGGTGGCTATGGAGCCATGCGGGACGAGCGTAAGGCTTACGCCGCCCGCCAGCGCGACACTGCATTCCTGGGTACGCAGCGCCTGCACCGCCAGATGCACCGCCACCAGCGAGGATGAACAGGCGGTATCCAGCGCCATACAGGGGCCGCTAAGGCCCAGCACGTAAGAGATGCGCCCGGCGGCGACGCTGCGCGCCACGCCTGAGCTAAAATAAGCGTCCATGTCCAGACGGTCGGAGAAACTGTGCGAATAATCGCCCGTCGAGATGCCGACATAAACCCCGGTCGGGCTGCCGACCAGCTTTTCCGGCGCGAGTCCGGCGTTTTCCAGCGCCTCCCATGTCACCTCCAGCAGCAGCCGCTGCTGCGGGTCCATGGCGTTGGCCTCGCGCGGGGTGATGCCGAAAAAGGCCGGGTCAAATTTATCTACGTCATCAATAAAAGCGCCCCAGCGGGTATAGGACTTGCCCACCGCGTCGGGGTTCGGGTCGTAATATTTATCCACGTCCCAGCGCGAGGGCGGCACCTCGGTCACGGCATCCACCCCGCTGTAGAGCAAGCGCCAGAACTGCTCCGGCGTGTCTGACCCGCCGGGGAAACGACAGCCCATGCCGATGATGGCGACAGGCTCGTTTCTGGCTTTTTCCAGCGCGTCCACCTTTGCCTGCAGATCATCAATGGCTACAAGAGAACGCTTCAGCAGTGCGCGATAGTCACTCTGCGAGGAATTATCCACTATCTCTTATCCTTTATATCTAGTTTCTGCATCAGCAGAGCGGCAAGGTCATCGTCGGACAGATCATCAAAGGCATCATCAGAAGATGCGGCGGGTTCGGGCTTAAACAGGTCTTCCTGTGGTCTGGCCGCCCACTCCAGCGGGATTCTGGAAGCCAGATAGTTGGTCAGCGCGTCCACCGTCGGGTAATCAAAGATCACGGTGGAAGGCAGCGTTTGCTGGATGGAACTGCCCAACACGTTACGCAGTTCAACCGCCATGAGCGAGTCCAGCCCCAGTTCCTGAAGCGGCTGCTGCACGCTGAGGTTAAACGACGGGTCAAGCCCCAGCACCTTGACCGCCCGCGCGCGCACATGGTCGCGCAGCAGCGGCAGGCGCTTGTTGGGCAGGGTGTTCTCCAACTGGCTCAAAAGCTGTGGGCTGCCGGATTCCTGCGCCTGCGCTTTGGGTGACTGTGCCTCGCCCCGCCGCACCCCGCGCAGCAGTTCGGCGTACAGCGGCGGTGTGGGCTGTGCCGGGTCAATCACCCTGTCCCACTCAGTCGGCAGCACCGCAACCTGCGCGTGCGGGAATGTCCCGCTGCCCCGCAGCCCGTGATACAGCGCCCGTTCCAGCGCCAGCAGGCCGTCTTCAGGGTCAATCGTATCCAGCACATCATCCAGATTACGCTTGGCGGCAGCGCCAACCGCCGCCCACGCGCCCCAGTTAATGGCAACAGAGGGCAGGCCGCTGGCCCAGCGATAGTAGGCCAGCGTGTCCATAAAGGCGTTGGCAGCGGCGTGATTGCTCTGCCCCGGCGAGCCAAGCAGGGACGCGCCGGACGAGAACATCACGAAAAAGTCCAGCGGCAGGTGGCGGGTCTGCGTGTGCAGGTGCCATGTGCCGTAGACTTTGGCCTTCAGCGCGGTTTCAAAGCGCGGCCATGTCTGCGACAGCAGCACGCCATCATCCAGCGCGCCCGCCGAGTGGATCACCCCGCGCAGCGGCGGCATGTTCGCCTCGATCTCAGCCAGAACGTGGGCGACATCCTCATACTGTGACACGTCGCCACGCGCCACGAGGATATTCGCGCCGGAGGTTTCCAGCGCGCGCAGCGTGGCCTGTGCCTCGTCTGTGGGCGCGCTGCGGCCCATCAGCGCCAGATGGCACGCGCCGCGCTCGACCATCCACTGCGCCACCAGCAGCCCAAGCCCGCTGAGGCCGCCCGTAATCAGGTAGGTGGCATCGCCAGCGAAACGCGCAGGCTCCACCGCTGCCGGGGTCATCCGCACCAGACGGCGAGCGCGGCGGCTGCCGTGACGATAGGCGATCTGATCTTCGGGCGAGGCCGCCTTCAGCAGTTCGGCAAACAGGCTGGCGGTGCTGCCCTCCACGTCTGCCGCCGGGTCGAGGTCTACCCGCTTGCATTTCAGTTCCGGGTGTTCCATAGCGATCACATGGCTCAGCCCCCAGACCGAGGACTGCACCGGGTCAACATCGGGGACGGCCTGCGTGATGACCGCCTGCCCGCCGCGCGTCACCAACCACAGCGGCGGCGGGTTGCCCTGCCGCGCCAGCGCCTGCGCCAGCAGCAGTGTGCCGCCTGTGACTTCAAGCTGCGCCTGCTTCAGCCCCTCGATGGTCATCGCCTCGGAGGTGGTGACGTGCAGCGGCCACAGGTTGACCACACCGCTGAAGGCCGCGCTGTTCAGCACCGGTTCGATGCCGTTCTGTTCGGAAACGTCGGACGGCAGCACCAGCGTGGATGAACCGCCCGCCGCCTGAATGCGCTCCGCAAGCTGCTGGCCGATGCCGTCCGCGTCCGCCAGCAGCAGCCAGTGCTGCCCGTTCATGGGCTGGTCGGCAGCGGGCGCTTCGGGGCGCGGGCCGCGCGCGATGAACACCGACTGCTGTGTGAGTACGCCCTGCGCGTCGTCGCCTGGGACGGCCTGCACGTCGGTGCAGCCGATCTCGGCCAGCAGGTTGAGCCACTTGTGGCGGGGCAGCAGCGCGTAATCGGGGCGCAGGTCGTGATCGGTAAACGACCACCAGCCCTCGGTCAGCCCGACTGTCAGATCACCGTAGCGCTGCGGCGCTGTCCCTTCCATGATGATTAACACACCGTCCGGGGCCAGCAGGTCGCGCACGTGGCTTAAGGTATGGCGCAGGTCGCTGGTGGCGTGCAGCACGTTGGAGGCCACGATCATGTCGTAATGATGCAGCGGGAAGCCCTGCTGCGCCACATCGTCCTCGATGTTGAGGACTTCGTAACTGACGAAGGGGTATGCCGCGAACTTCTGGGCGGCCTTCTGGGTGAACAGCGGCGACACGTCGGTAAAGGTGTAATCGGTCTGGTCTGCGGGCAGGATGGGCAGCAGGTAGGAGGTCGTGCCGCCCGTCCCCGCGCCGATCTCCAGCACGCGCAGCGCCTGTCCCTGTGGCAGCCGGGCGGTCAGTTCGCCAACGGCTTCCTGAATCAGCGTGTTATAAGTGCGGGACGGGGGCGAGTTCTGGTACAGCTTTTCCGTCTCGGCCAGCGAACCGCCGGGGAACAGCAGTTGCAGCGGGTCGGCCTGGCCGCGCAGCACTTCGGCAAGCTGACGGGCGCAGCGGGCGGTCAGCCCCAGTTCCGCGTCGAAGTCCGGGTACTGCGCCATCAGCGTCGCCCACAGCGCTTCGGGGTCTGGCTCTGGCAGCGCGTCTACGGTCTGCCAGCGCCCGTTGGCTTCGGCCAGGTAGCCATCTTCGCGCAGGATGTCCAGCATCCGCCCGACCAGACGATCGTGCCGTGTCTGAATTTTCAGCCGCGCCATGACATCATCCTGCGAAAACGGCTGGCCGGGGTGGAACGCCCAACCGAGCTTCTGGAAGGCGAGGATGATGTACGCCGCGCACAGCGCGTCCAGATGTGGCAGCAGGTCGTTGTAGCTGTCCAGCCCGTTCTCAGTGCTGATCTGCCCGACCCGCGCGGCGACCGGGCCGGCGATGCTGGCCGGGGGCAGCAGGTGATCGGCTGCCCGCTGGTCAAGCAGCGGCCACGCCACTTCGTAAAACAACTGGTCTACCCGGCTGGCAGGGACGGCTTCCACGCTGCCGACAGCGCCGTTGGCCTGCGCGCGCGGCACGGCGTTACTCGCCCAATAGCGCTGGCGCTGGAACGGGTAGGTGGGCAGCGGCAGCGGGCGGCGCGGATAGCCTTTGTCGAAGCCCTTCCAGTCCACATTTACGCCGCTGACATACAGCATGGACAGGCTTTCCAGCATCACCGTCCAGTTATCGTGCTTCTCGCGCAGCGAGGGCAGCCACACGCCGTAATCATCCGGCAGGCAGCGCCGCCCCATGCCGAGCAGCGTCGGGCTGGGGCCGATCTCGACAAACAGGCTGTAACCCTGTTCATACAGCGTTTGCATGGCCGGGGCGAACTGCACCGCCTGCGCGATGTGGTCGCGCCAGTAGGCCGCGCTGGTCACGTCCGCCTGCCCGCCTGTGACGTTGGAGATCAGGCTGATGCGCGGCGCGGCGTAGGTAACGGACTGCGCGACACGCTCGAACGCATCGAGAATCGGGGTCATCAGCGGCGAATGGAAGGCATGAGACACGTTGAGCGCGCGCGACTTCACGCCCTCGGCCTTGAAGTGGTCGAGGATGGCCTGCACATCCGCCGCCCGCCCAGAGATCACGATGTTCTCCTGCCCGTTCACGGCGGCGATGGAGACGGTGCGGGCGTAAGGCGCAAGCGCGGCGGCGACCTGCTCCTGCGGGGCGAAGATCGCGGCCATCGCGCCATCTTTGGGCAGCGCGCTCATCAGGCGGCCACGCTCCGCGATCAGCTTCAGGCCGTCCTCAAGGCTGAACACCCCGGCGACACAGGCGGCGACGTATTCACCGACGCTGTGACCCATGACGACCGACGGCTTCACGCCCCACGAAGCCCACAGTTCGGCCAGCGCGTACTCAATGGCGAACAGCGCGGGCTGGGTGTAGGCGGTGTCGTCCAGCGGCGTTTCCTCGCCCGGTGCGGGATACAACACCGACAGCAGCGGCCTTTCCAGATAGGGACGCAGCAGCGCGTCGCAGCGGTCAAGCGCGCTGCGGAACACCGGCTCGGTATCGTAAAGCTGCCGCCCCATATCCGCGTACTGCGACCCCTGCCCGGTGAACAGGAACGCGATCTTCGGCCTGCGGGTGCTGGTGACATGGCCGTAAAACGCGCCCGCCACTTCCTCGCCGTTCATCACGGCCAGCAGCTTGCCCTGAAGCTGTTCGGCAGATGTGCCTGTCAGCGCCAGGCGGTGGCTGAAGTGCGCCCGGCCTGCGTTGGCCGTGTAGCACAGATCACCAACAGGCAGGTTGTTTTCAGCCAGCGCCCGCGCGTAGCGCGCGCTCAGGTCACGGAAGGCGGGTTCGTCCCGCGCCGAGAGCGTGAACACGTGCAGCGGGCGCTCGTTTTCGATGGTTCGCGGCTCGGCGGCGGGCGCTTCTTCCAGAATCATGTGGACGTTGGTGCCGCTGAAGCCAAAGGAACTGACCCCGGCCAAGCGCCTGCCATCAATCGGCTGCCAGTCGGTCAGCGTTTGCGGAATGGTGACGGGCAGTTCATCCCACGGGATAAACGGGTTGCGCTCCTGAAGGTGCAGATGGGGCGGAATCTGGCGGTTTTGCAGGGCAAGCACCAGCTTAATCACCCCGGCGACCCCGGCAGCGCCCTCGGCATGGCCGATGTTGGTCTTGACCGCGCCCAGAATGACCGGCTGTTGCTCGGCGCGGCCTTCGCCCAGCACAGCGCTGAGCGCCTGCACCTCGATGGGATCGCCCAATGACGTGCCAGTGCCGTGTGTCTCCACAAAGCTGATCTGCGCGGGCGAGACACCCGCGTTCGCCAGCGCGTCGGCAATCACCGACTCCTGCGAGGGGCCGTTGGGGGCGGTCAGGCCGTTGCTGCGCCCGTCCTGATTGATGGCCGAGCCGCGAATCACCGCCAGAATATTGTCGCCCGCGGCCTGCGCGTCGGACAGGCGCTTCAGCACCAGCACGCCGCAGCCCTCGCTGCGTACAAAGCCGTCCGCGCGTGAGTCGAAGGTTTTGCAGCGGCCATCGGGGGCCATCATGTGGGCGCGGGAAAGCGCGATGGTCGTCTCTGGCGACAGAATCAGGTTCGCGCCGCCCGCCAGCGCCATCTGGCATTCGTGATTACGCAGGCTTTGCACCGCCAGATGGATCGCCACCAGCGACGATGAGCAGGCGGTATCTACCGAGAGGCTCGGCCCTTGCAGCCCTAAAATATAAGACAGGCGGCCAGAGGCGACGCTGTGCGCCGAGCCGGAAGCGAGATAAGCGTCAATCGCCTGATAGCCCGCGCCAAGCTGCAACTGGTAATAATCGCCCGCGCACATGCCGACAAACACGCCTGTCCGGCTGCCCATCAACTCATCGGGGGACTGCCCGGCGTTTTCCAGCGCTTCCCACGCCACTTCCAGCAGCAGCCGCTGCTGCGGGTCCATGCCCACCGCCTCGCGCGGGGCGATGCCGAAAAAGTGCGGGTCGAACAGGTCTACCTGATCGAGAAAGCCGCCGCTGCGGGTGGACATTTTGCCCGCCTCGTCCTCGTCTGGGCTGTAGTAAGCGTCCACGTCCCAACGGCTGGCAGGCACTTCTGTCACCGCGTCCACCCCGTCGCGCAGGAGGTTCCAGAATTCCTGCGGAGAGTTGGCTCCGCCGGGGAAACGACAGCTCATCCCGACGATAGCCACCGGCTCGTTTTTCGCTTTTTCGAGGCTTTCAAGTTTCGTCTGTAACTCTACCGCCAGCAGCGCCAGCCGCTTTGGCGAGAGATTACTGATGCGCTCCAGGAATTCCTTCATGCCAACCCTCGATCCTTCAAAAGACGATCCACTTCTTCGTCAGAGAGTTCTTCAATCGAGCTAAGGGTGTCTACCGGCTTCCCGCTCGGCTCTGGTTCTTCGGCCCCTGCACCCAAGCCAAGTACATCTTGAAACAGATAACTTGCAAGCGCCTCAACAGACGGATAGTCAAAAACTAACGTGGCGGGCAAGCTGCGCTTTAGCCCCAGGATGGCGGTCAGGCGGTTGCGAAGCTCCACCGCCATCAGCGAATCCAGCCCCATCTCATTCAGCGGCGTGGCCGGGTCTACCGCCTGCCCGGATTCCGCGCCCAACACCTTCGCCACCTGATCGCTGACGTAAGTGGTCAGCAGGTCGTACTGTCTGTCTGGCGTGGCCTGCTCCAACTGCGCCAGCAGTTCGGCCTGCTGCGCTTTGGGTGCGGGCGCTGCCCGGTCTGCCGGGGCTTTGGCGCTGTTCGCCTCCGCCGCCATGCGCGACAGCCACGCCGGAACGCCCGCCGCCGAGAACTGGCGGATGAACTGTGACCAGTTGATCGGGCTGACACCGACCTGCGCCGCGTCCTCGATCATGAGATAGCGCAGGCTGGCAAGCCCGTCCTGCGGCGGGATCATGCCCACGCCCTGCGCGGAAATGCGCTCGCCCACGTTGTAATCCACCGCCGCGCCTGTCTCTGCCCACGCGCCCCAGTTGATGCTGGTGGCGGGCAGGCCGCGCGCGCGGCGGTAGTAGGCCAGCGTGTCCATAAAGGCGTTGGCGGCGGCGTGGTTGGCCTGGCCTGTCGAGCCGAGCAGCGAGGCCACCGACGAGTACATCACAAAGAAGTCCAGCGGCAAACTCTGCGTCAGCACGTGCAAATGCCACGCACCGTCCACTTTGGCGGCCATCGGTTTGACGAAGCGCCCCCATTCCTGGCGCAGCAGCGCGCCGTCTTCCAGCGCGCCCGCCGAGTGAATCACCCCGCGCAGCGGCGCGTCAGGCGCGATCTGCGCCAGCACAGCGGCGACCTGTTCGGCCTGCGAGACATCACCCTGCGCGATCACGACCTCTACGCCCTGCGCTTCGATCTCGGCAATCGCGCGGCGGGCTTCGTCGGTCGGGCGGCTGCGCCCCATCAGCACCAGATGACGCGCGCCCTGATCGGCCAGCCAGCGCGCGGTCAGCAGCCCCAGCCCGGCCAGCCCACCCGTGATGAGGTAGCTGGCCTCTGGCCGGATGGTCAGCCCGGCGGCGTGGCGGTTTTCGTCCAGCGTGAGGACGATCTTGCCCGTGTGCCGCGCCTGCGCCATGTAGCGGAAGGCATCGGCAGCCGCCTGCATCGGGAAGGTGGTGATCGGCGTTTCGGTGAACAGGCCGTCGCGCACCGCGTCCAGCAGTTCGGTAAACATGGCGCGGATGAACGCGGGTTCGTCCTTGATAAAGACCGACAGGTCAATGATGAAATACGAAGCCTGCGGCCTGACACGCGCCACATCGTCCGCGCTCCAGATGTCACGCTTGCCGATTTCGAGGAAGCGACCGTGCGGCGCGAGGACATCGAGGCTGGCCGGGATAAAGTCGCCCGCCAGCGAATTCAGCACCACGTCCACGCCCGCGCCGTTGGTCAGGCGCATGATGTCATCGGCAAAGCTGAGCGAGCGCGAGTCCAGCACGTGCTGCACACCCATCGCGGCCAGCAGCGCGCGCTTTTCCGGCGTACCCGCCGTGCCGAAGATTTCCGCGCCTGCCGCCCGCGCCAACTGCACCGCCGCCATGCCCACGCCGCCCGCCGCCGCGTGGATCAACACCCGTTCACCGGGCGCAAGCCGCGCGAGGTGGTTCAGCGCGTAGTGAGCGGTCAGGAAGACCAGCGGGAAGGCCGCCCCCTGCTCATCCGTCATGTTGCGCGGTCTGGGCAGCACAAGGTCGGCGCGGTCGGTCACGTAAGCGCCGAAGCAGCCGTTAGCGATGGCGATCACGCTGTCGCCCACTGCCAGCCCTTCCACACCCTGGCCCACCGCTACGATCCTGCCGCTGCACTCACCGCCGAGCGGGTCGGGGTCGTCGCGCATCGCCAGCGCGTTCATCACATCGCGGAAGTTCAGCCCCGCCGCGAACACCTGAATCTCGACCTCGCCAGGGCCGGGCGCGCGGCGCTCGTTGGGGACAAGCGCGATGTCGTCCAGAATGCCACCGGGCGATTTCTCAAGGTGGAACGGCTGTGGCGCGGGCAGCAGCGGCGCGACTGGCCTGCGGCTGAGGCGGGCGGCGTAACGGCTGTCACCACGATAGGCAAGCTGCGTCTCGCCATCCGTCGCGCCGATCTCGGCCAGCAGCGCGTCCACACAGGCTTGTGTGTCCCACGCCGGGTCGAGGTCGAGGCATATACTGCTGAACTCTGGATGTTCAAGCGCGATCACCTTGCCTATGCCCCACGTGGTCGCCTGCGCGGGCGACGTGCCGCCGTTGATGGGCTGCGCGCCGCGCGTCACCATCCACAGGCGCGGCGACACCCCCGCGCTGCCAAGCACCTGCACCAGATGCATCAGGCTGCCGCTGCTCAGCAGTTGGTCTGGCACGAGCGAGCGCGCTGTGGCATCATCCGGCGCTTCAAGGTCGAGGCTCCACAGGTGCAGCACGTGGCGCAGGCCATCGCTGACCAGCGCTTTCAGGTCGTCCGCGTCGGCCAGATTGACCTCGGACGCGGCCACGACACAGACAGGCTCGCCGCGCTGGCGCAGATGCCCGGCGACCGCGTGACCGATGCCGCCGCTGTCGGCGAAGATCAGCCACTCGCCCGCCTCCGTCACGGGCTGGGCGGCGGGGGCTTTGGCCGGGCCGCGCACGATCATCACGCCCTGTATATCAAAGGGGGTGCCAGCTTCTGGCAGCACCGCCGCCGCGCCGAAGCCGTTGGCCTCAAACACGTGCAGCCACTCCGCCTGGCTCAGCAGCGGGTAGCTGTCGCGCACGTCGCTGTCGGTAAAGCGCCACCAGCCATCCGTCAGGCCGAAGGTAATGTCCAGCCAGCGCTGGCGGCTGGTGACTTCGATCATGCACAGCGCCCCCTCCGGCGCGAGAAGCTGGCGCACATGGCCTAGCGTCTGGCTCAGGTCGGCAGTGGCGTGGATGACGTTGGCGGCGATAATCAGGTCAAACTCCCTGCCAGACAAGCCCTGCTGCGCCGGGTCCTGCTCAAGGTTCAACACCTGATACTCGACAAACGGATAGGCGCTGAACTTCTCTCTGGCTTTCTCCACCAGCACCGGGGAAATATCGGTGTAGGTGTAGCTGGTTTCCCCAGCGGGCAGCGCGGGCAGGATAAAGGCGGTAGTGCCGCCCGTCCCCGCGCCGATTTCCAGCACGCGCAGCGGGTAGCCAGCGGGCCTGTTCGCCAGCGCAGCGGTCAGCGTATCGCGCAGCAGGTTGTTAAACACATGCGCGGCGGGGGAGTCCACATACATGCGCCCGGCGGTTTCGCCGCCATCCTGAAAGAGCAGGCTCACCCCATCCACCGCGCCAGTCAGCGCCTCGGCCAGATGATCGCCCGCCCATGCGGTCAGCGTCAGTTCGGCGTGGTTCTCCGGGTATTCCTCGACCAGCACTTCATGATGCAGCGCGGGAACCCCTGCCGCGCGCACTTCGCGCACCTGCCAGTCTGCCCCCACCGCTTGCAGGATGCCCTCCTCGGCCAGCATTTGCAGCATCCGGCCAAACAGGCGCTGATGCTGCGGCGCGATGCGTAAACGCGAAGCCAGCGCCCCGGTCGAGAACTGGTCGCCCACGCGCGGCTGCCAGCCCAGTTGATCGAACGCCTGCAAGATATAACTAATGCTGAGCGCTTCAAGCTCTGGCAGCAGCCCTTCGGTGAAGCGTTCCAGTTGGTAATGCGCGGCCAGCGCTGGCACGCTGCGCGCCATCTGCCCGGCCAGCGCCTCCGGCGGTGGGAAGAAGCCCGCGCCCTGCCCGGCCAGCGGCTTGGGCTGCCAGTCGGTTTCGTAGAGCCAGTCGGCAAAAGCCGGCTTATGCGCGATGCCCGCCACGCGGCGGAAGTAAATCCCCTCCATCTCGGCCACCACGCCATCGGCATCCATCACGCGCAGGTCGCCCTTGAGCGCCCCTGCCTTCAGGTCGCTGTCTGGCCGGATGACCGCGTGACTCCAGAGCGCGGGCTGCGGCTGGCGGTAAAGCGTGAAGCGCTCGATGCTCAGCGGCAGGTAAACATCCGCGCTGTTGGGCATCGCCCACGCCACGATTTGCAGGCAGGCATCAAGCAGCGCCGGGTGCATGTGATAGCTCCCGGCTTCGGCAAGCACCGCCTCCGGCAGCGCGATCTCACCCAGCACCTCGCCCTCGCCGTGCCACAGATGCGCGACTCCGTGCAGACTGTCGCCAAACGTCAGGCCGACCTGCTGCAAATAAGCGTAATGTTCCTCCGCCGTGACCTGCTCGCCACAGCGCGCCTGAATCACGTCCGGGGTGTCGGTGGTGGGGCAGGTGGGCTGCCCGGCCAGCAGCGTCCCGCTGGCGTGGAGCGTCCAGTCGGCCTCGCCCTCGCCAATGCTGAGATACTCAAACGATGCCTGCTGCCCGTCCTGCGGCGTGATGACCATCTGCGTGGTGCGCGGTTCATCACCCACCGCCAGCGAGTCGTGGATAATCAGATCGTGCAGCGTATGCCCGCCCTCGCCATAAAGCGCGCGCGCGGCGGCGGTTGCCATCTCGATATAGCCTGTCGCGGGCAGGATGGCGCGCCCCTGCACCACATGATCACGCAGGAAGCTAAAGCTGTCGTGTGTGAGGTGGTTCTCAAACTGCGCGACCTTCAGCGGCGAGCGCAGCGGATAACCGAGCAGCGGGTGTGCCAGCTTCGCGCCTGTGGGGGACTGCCGCCGTTTGGCCTGCGGCATCCAGTGGCGCGCGCGCTGGAAGGGGTAGCCGGGCAGCGTCACCTTGCGGCGCGGGTAGTCGCGGTCAAAGCCTTTCCAGTCCGGCTTCAGGCCGTAGACGTACAGTTTCGCCAGCGAGTCGAGGATTTGCGCCCAGTCGTCCTTGCCGGGGCGCAGCGACGGCAGCCACAACGCCGCCTGCGCCGCGTCGTCGAGGCAGCGCTGTCCCATGCCCAGCAGCGTCGCGCCGGGGCCGATTTCCAGATAAAGCGTGTAGCCCTGCTGGTGCAGCGTTTGCATCGAGGCGGCGAACTGCACCGGCTCGCGCAGGTGCTGCTGCCAGTAATCGGGCGTGGTGACTTCCTCGCCCGCCACCTTCCCGGTCAGGTTCGAGATCAGCCGCATTCGGGGGCGGTTCAGCGTCACCTGTGCCACGCTGCGCGCGAACTCGTCCAGAATCGGGTTCATCAGCGGCGAGTGGAAGGCGTGTGATACCGTGAGGCGGCGGGACTTCACGCCGTCGGCCTTCAGCGCGGCCACAATCGCGTCAACATGCGCTTCCTGCCCGGAGATCACGATGTTATCCGCGCCATTGAAGGCCGCGATGGACACCGTTCCGGCATAGGGCGCGGCGGCAGCGCGCACACGCGCCTCGTCGGCAAAGACAGCGGCCATCGTCCCGCCAGCGGGCAGCCCGCCCATCAGCCTGCCGCGCAGCGCGATCAGCTTCAGCCCGTCTTCCAGGC
>CAZJSU010000045.1:0-33522 GCA_964548765.1 uncultured Anaerolineaceae bacterium | reverse complement strand
ATCAGGCTCTCGACCCCGCCGAGGCTCTCGGCCAGCGCGAACAGCTTCGTGCGCGTGACCATCTCGCGCGCGGCCTGCTCGCTTTCGAGGATGATGCTCATCATGCCGCCGAAGTGGCGCATCTGGCGCTGGGCGAGGTCGTGCTGCGGGTGGCTTTCCAGCCCCGGGTACAGCACACGCTCGACAGCGGGGTGATCTTCCAGCCACTGCGCGATCTGGAGCGCGTTGGCGCTGTGGCGCTCGATACGCACGCCGAGCGTCTTGATGCCGCGCAGCACCAGAAAGCAGTCCATCGGGCCGGGGACAGCGCCAGCAGCGTTTTGCAGGAATTTGAGTTCGTTGTAGAGGTTCTCGTCCTTCAGCGCCAGCAGCCCGCCGACGACATCGCTGTGACCGCCGAGGTACTTGGTGCTGCTGTGCATCACGATGTCCGCGCCGAGGGTGAGCGGCTGCTGGATGGCCGGGCTGGCGAAGGTGTTATCCACGACGACGGTGATCTCCTGCGGCGCGGCTTTGGCTAACGCGGCAATATCGGCCAGCGCCATCAGCGGGTTGGTCGGCGTTTCCAGCCAGAGCAGCTTTGTCTGCGGCGTAAAGGCGGCCTGCACGTTGTCGGGATTGCTCAGGTCTACCCAGCTAAAGGTGAGGCCGAAGCGACGATAGACGCGCTCGAACAGGCGGAACGTCCCGCCGTACACGTCGTTGCCGACGATGACGTGATCGCCGGGGTTGAGCAGCTTCAGCACGGTATCGGTCGCAGCGAGGCCGCTGGCAAAGGCCAGCCCGTAGCGACCGCCTTCGAGCGCGGCGATCAGTTCTTCCAGCGCGGTACGGGTGGGGTTGCCGCTGCGGCTGTATTCGTAGCCTTTATGCTCGCCCGGCGCGCTCTGCACAAAGGTCGAGGTCTGGTAGATGGGGGTCATGATCGCGCCCGTCGCCGGGTCGGGTTCCTGCCCGGCGTGGATGGCGAGGGTGTCGAAACGTAATTTGTCGTTCATGTGATTTGCCCTTACAGTAAATAACTGGACTGAGTATAGCATGGATAGGATGTGCCATAGATGCCCCGCTTAATCCCTCACATCTTCCGCGTCGTCTGGTTTTTGTGCGCCATCGCGGTGATGGGGGTCGAAATCACCGCCGCTTCCGCTCAACAACAGGTTCAGCCGCCCGCCCTGCCCCGTTCAGAAAAGCGTCTGCTGCAAATGGGCTGGCTAACGCCGCCGCTGCAACAGATGCCGCAGCACCTGACCGCCGCGCAAAATACGCCGTTCGATGGCCTGATTCTGAGCGTGGAATCGCCGCATCACAGCGCCGGGCTGGGCTGGACGATCTTCAGCGAAATCCCGGTGGACGAGGCCGAACTGGAAACACTCGGCACATGGTACAGCAGCTTGCACTGGGGGCGGCTGACCGACAATTTCCTGCGTGTCACCGTATCGCCAGGGGTGATTGACTGGTACGATGATTTCGATGCCGTGATCGGCAACTTCGAGGCGATGGCGCGGCTGGCGCGGCGGCTGGGCTTTCGCGGCATCATGCTGGATACCGAGCAGTACGGCGATATTACGCTGTTCAGCTACCCGCATCGCAAGTACAAAAACCTGCATACTTACCAGGAATACCGCACGCAGGCGTTCCGGCGCGGGCGGCAGATCATGCGCGCGCTCAACCGCGCCTATCCGGGCATTACGGTGCTGTACACCTACGGCATGACGATGGGTTCACAGCGCGGCGCGGCCTTTGATGGCAGCAGGCACGGTTATGGGCTGATGATCCCGTTTATCGAGGGGATGATCCGCGCGGCAGACGAGCAAACGGTGCTGGTGGATGCTTTCGAGGGGTCGTACCAGTACAAAACCGAGGCGGATTTTGTGGCCGCGTACCAGTTAATCAAGGGCTTCACGCGCGACTCCTTCGCCCGCGACCCACACCGCTATGCCCAAAAGATGCAGGCCGGGTTTGGCCTGTGGCTCGATCACAACTGCGCCAGAGGGCAGGGTTTACAGCCGGGCGGATGTTCGGCGGGCTTCACGCCGGAGTCGTTCAGGAACAGCGTGGACATGGCGCTGCGCTACAGTGACCGTTACGTGTGGGTCTATAGCCAGACGGTCAACTGGTTTACTGACGAGGGGATGCCGCCGGACTGGGCGGCGGTGCTGCCAACTATCGGCCAGTAGCAAACTATGGCTTGCCCTTGGCGCGCTGGTGGCCGATAATGACCTTGCTCACATGATGCTCAGGATAGTTTATGCGCGCAGCCCTGTTCATTCTATTCATGCTGTTCAGCGCGGCTTGCAGCCCGGCTGTGCCTGCCCCCACCCCTACCGCTCTCATCCCCACGCCCGACAACGGCACTGTCGAGATTCTCACCCCGCAGACTGGCTCGATCATCTACGCGGATACGCTTTATTTAGCCGGGACAGCCACCGGGGTCGCTGGTGAGTTCACGGTGCAGGTCATCGGCGCGGACGAGCAGGTGATCGCGCAGGCAACCGTCCCGACTGGTGGCGCGAACTGGCAGGTGGAGCTGCCGCATGGCTACAGCGGCGACCCTACCGAAGCGATCATCGCGGCGCGGCCAACCGCCGGGGATGGCGAATATGACCGCGTGACCGTCGCGCTGGCCGGGGAGCAGCAGCGCCCGGAAGGCTCGTTCGGCAGCATCACCGCGCCCGCCGAGGGCGATACGTTAGGCGGGGATGTCATCGAGGTCAGCGGCAGAGGGTCGGGGCTGTTCGAGAACAGCCTGCTCATCAGCCTGATCGCGGCAGATGGCGCGGTGCTGGATAATCAGATCATCACGCTGAACAACCCCTATTTTATTGATGACGTTCCCTGGCGAGCGGAACTCAGCACCAGAAATTACAGCGGCAGCGCTGCTATTCACATCTTTTACCAGAGCATGTCCGGCAGTGACGACGTAACGCTGGACAGCACGGAAATTCACCTAACGCAAGAAGCAGGTTAGCCCTTTATGACAACACCGAAGTATTTTATCGCGGTTGCCGGGAATATCGGCGCGGGCAAAAGCACGCTGACCGGGCTTTTAGCCGAGCGTTTCGGCTGGCAGCCGTTTTACGAGGCCAATACCGAAAACCCCTACCTCGCCGATTTCTACACGGATATGCCGCGCTGGAGCTTTCATTCGCAGGTGTTCTTCCTCGGTAAACGGCTGGAGCATCATCGCCAGCTTCTCGACCATCCGGGCAGCGCGGTGCAGGATCGCACGGTGTATGAGGACGCGGAGGTTTTCGCCTGCAACCTTTACCGTCAGGGGTTTATGTCCGAGCGTGATTACGAGGCATACCGGGGCATTTACCAGGCTGTAAGCGCCTTTTTGCCCCCGCCCCACCTGCTCATTTATCTACAGGCGGGCGTGGAAAAACTACAGGAACACATTCAGCAGCGCGGGCGAACCTTTGAACGCGGCATCTCGCGCGAGTATCTGGAACAGCTTAACGATCTCTATGAGAACTGGATTGGGCATTGGGCTGCCTGCCCTGTTTTACCGATCAATATGAACACGCTGGACTTCTTCCACAACCCCGACGACTTCGCTTATGTCGTTCAGCAGATTGAAAGCGCTCTGACTGTGCAAAACGTCTGAAAACTCAACGAATCCTCATGGACAAAGATGCTGAATCATGATACCCTGTATATGTATCTATATGATAAATCTGATTTATATGATGAATACGTAATGTCGCACATTAACCTTGACTCTGATCTGCTGAATTTCATCGCCCGTAACGGGTTTGAGCCGGGTGATCGCCTGCCGACTATTAGCGAACTCCAGCATGTTAATCATCTGGGTGTGAGCGCCAGCAAAATCCGTGAGCAGCTAGAGGTCGCCCGCGCGCTGGGGTTGGTCGAGGTGCGTTCCAAGACCGGGATGCGGCTGAAAGAGTACAGCTTCTCTCCGGCGGTACGCCTCAGCCTGTTCTTTGCGCTGGCCTGTGACCTGCATAACTTCGAGTTATTCAGCGAACTGCGGACGCATATCGAGATGGCGTTCTGGCACGAGGCCTGTGAACGACTGACGATGGAAGATAAAGCGGCAATGCGGGTGTGCATCGAACAGGCACGGGCAAAGCTGAATGACCGCTGGATTCACATCCCTAATGAGGAACACCGGATTTTCCATATCACCATTTTCAGCAGGCTGGAGAATCCTTTCGTGACCGGGCTGCTGGAGGCCTACTGGGATGCTTATGAAGCGGTAGAACCTAACCGCTACGCCGATTACGCTTACCACACGCAGGTGTGGGATTATCACGAGCGGATTCTGGATGCAATTTGCGCCGGGGATTACGAGGCAGCTAAAACAGCCTACCAGGAACACACCAGGCTGCTGCGGTATCATCCCGAGCGCCTACAGAATAACACGACACGTTAGGTTCTTTTGATGTAAAGGAGCTATTACTGGCAGAAAGCTACGTGAGCAAGCTGTTCTCTCAAAATAAGTAAACACGCCTAAGAAAGGAGAATGCGCGGCCTACCGCGCACAACGTTATGAGTGTTGCACGGGTACAAGACGATCTACAATCACACGCCGGAGGCGAGCGGCACGTTGTCAATGACTTCGCGTTTATGGTTGCAACCAAAAACGGCTCCGGCAGTCAGACCTCTAATAATCTTCTGGTGATGTCCCTCTTTAAGATGGGCATTCCAGTGAACGGTAAAAACCTGTTCCCCTCCAACATTAAGGGGCTGCCCACGTGGTACACCATTCGCGTGAGCAAAAACGGTTATGTCGCACGGCGCGACACCACCGAAATCGTCATTGCGATGAATGAAATGACCGCTGCGGAGGATATTGCTAACCTGCCCGCTGGCGGTGTGTGCATTCTGCCGCAGGAATGGAAGTGGGGACAGTCACGCGCCGACATCACCTACTACGAAATCCCGGTTAAGGACACCATCAGGCAGTTCGACATCCCCAGCGAACGCCGCGAACAGGTCGGCAATATGGTCTACGTCGGCGCGGTGGCGCAGCTTTTCAACATTCCGCTGCAGCAGCTTTACGACGCGCTGATGGACAACTTCAAGGGCAAGGAAAAGCCCGTGAAGCTGAACTACGACATCATCGAAGCGGCCTATAACTGGGCGGCGGATAACCTGACCAAGCAGGACCCGTACTACTTCGAGCCGATGGACGCGACCAGAGGCAAGATCATGATTACGGGGAACGAGGCGGCGGCGCTGGGCGCGGTGTTCGGCGGGCTGACCGTCGCGGCATGGTATCCGATCACGCCTTCAACCAGCCTGATTGACTCGATTATCGCTTATGAGAACGTCCGTAAAGACCCGGAGACGGGCAAAAGCACCATCGCTGTGGTGCAGGCAGAAGACGAAATCGCCGCGATCGGCATGATTGTCGGCGCGGGGTGGGCAGGCGCGCGCGCGCTGACCGCGACCAGCGGCCCAGGCATCAGCCTGATGTCAGAGTTCGCCGGGCTGGCGTACTTCGCCGAAATCCCGATTGTCGTCTGGGACATCACCCGCATGGGGCCAAGCACCGGCCTGCCAACACGCACCAGCCAGGGCGACCTGCTGTTCACGTACTTCCTCGGTCATGGCGACAGCCGCCAGGTTATCCTGCTGCCGGGGAATATGGCTGAATGCTTCGAGTTTGGCTGGAAGGCGTTTGATCTGGCCGACGAACTGCAAACCCCGGTCTTTGTCCTCAGCGACCTCGATCTGGGCATGAATAACTGGATGACCGAGCCGTTTGAATATCCTGACCAGCCCATCAAGCGCGGCAAGACGCTGGACAAGATCGGCCTGGAAGAGTTCTTTGCCGAGAAGGGCGAGTGGTATCGCTACCGCGACTACGACAACGATGGCATCGCCTACCGCACCCTGCCCGGCACAGACCACCCGCGTTCGGCTTACTTTACGCGCGGCACCGGTCATAACGAGATGGCCGTTTACAGCGAGCGCAGCGACGACTGGGTGAATAACATGGAGCGCCTGCACCGCAAGTTCGAAACAGCGCGCACCAAAGTGCCTGCGCCTGTGACGGATTACGACGCAGGGCGGAAGGTGGGCATTGTCTCCTTCGGCTCTAACGACCCGGCTATTGAAGAAGCGCGTGACCGGCTGGCGGCAGACGGCATCCAGACCAATTACATGCGTCTGCGCGCGCTGCCGATGACACAGGAAGTCCATGACTTCATCAAGAATCATGACCGAATTTACGTGATCGAGAACAACTTCGACGGGCAGTTGGCGCAGTTGATCTACATGGATATTCGTGAAGATGTATCGCATGTAAAATCGCTGGCACTGGGCGACGGCCTGCCAATGACTCCCCGTTGGGTACACCAGAACATTTTGAAGCAGGAGAACAAGTAACCATGGCGAAGGTAAACGCGCTGGGTCTATCCCGCGAAGACTACAAGGGCAATAAAAGCACCCTCTGCCCCGGCTGTGGGCATGACTCGATCTCGAACCAGATCATCAGCATCGCTTACGAGTTGGGGCTGGAACAACACAACGTCATCAAGCTGAGCGGTATCGGCTGCTCCAGCAAGACCCCGGCTTACTTCATGGGCCGGTCGCACGCATTCAACGCCATTCACGGGCGGATGCCCTCAATCGCCACAGGCGCAACACTGGCGAACCAGAACCTGACCGCGCTGGGTGTCAGCGGTGACGGCGACAGCGGCAGCATTGGCTTCGGCCAGTACAAGCACCTGATCCGCCGTAACGTGCCGATGGTCTACATCGTCGAGAACAACGGTGTCTACGGCCTGACGAAAGGCCAGTTCTCCGCTACTGCCGACGAAGGACAGGTCTTAAAATACTACGGCAAGAACGAACTGCCGCCTATTGACCTGGCGCTGGAGGCGATCATCAGCGGGGCGACGTTCGTGGCGCGCAGCTTCTCTGGCGATGCCAAGCAGGTGCAAACCCTGTTAAAGGCGGCGATTGCTCATCGTGGTACGGCGGTGCTGGACATCATCAGCCCGTGCGTCACCTTTAACAACTCGCCGGAATCCACCAAGAGCTATCCTTACGGCAAGGAACATCAGATTTCGCTGCACGACATCACCTACTACACGCCCGACTATGTGATCCCCCGTGACGAAATCATGGTTGAGGATTACGACGAGGGGACGATGATCGAGGTTGAGATGCACGATGGGTCGTTCATCCGCCTGCAGAAAACAGATAAGGCGTATGACCCGCGTAATCGTGCAGAGGCAATCGCTGTCCTCGAAAAGGCACAGCGTGAGCAGTTGTTCCTGACGGGTCTGCTGTACTACGAAGAACCCCGGCCCACGCTCGGCGAGACGCTGGAGCTGACGGATGCTCCGCTGGCTTCCCTGCCAGACGAGAAGCTGCGTCCCAGTCGTGAAGTGCTGGACCAGATCATGCAGAGCATGATGTAAAATCGGCTTAAAAGCAGACAAACGGCGTAGAGCGTTTCTACGCCGTTTTGATTCAAATAGCTATAAAAGTGTTAAGAACCCGTTAGCGCATACAAAGATTTCCCGCCCCGGCTTTATGAACCCCTAATTTATAGGGGTATTTTTAGGGGTATAGCACCGTTAAAATTAAACTCCGCATAAGTTCGATAAGGACTTTGGCCGCATACTCTTTTTAGAGCGTTTGACATCCTATTGTCCAGCTAAGGTCAAAAACACAACTGAGGAGTGAGAAATATGCCAGACTTTTACAGGCTTGACACCGAGCAAGCACTGGCAGAACTGAATGTTAACGCAGAAACTGGCTTAACCGATGCCGAGGCACGCCAGAGGCAGGAACAGCACGGCAAGAACGAGCTGCCAACGGAGGCAGGCGGCACCCTGCTCAAGCTTATCATCAGCCAGTTTACAGACTTGATGGTCATTATTCTGATGGGCGCTGCCTTTATCTCTTTCATACTGGGCGACACCAAGGATGTCATCGTTATTCTGGCGATCGTGCTGCTGAACGCGGCTCTTGGTGTGTATCAGGAATATCGCGCGGAGCAGGCGCTGGCCGCCCTAAGCGCGATGCAGGTGCCGCTCGTGCGGGTGCGCCGCAAGGGCGAGATTCACCAGATTAGCGCCGAAGACCTTGTGCCGGGGGATATTGTGATCCTGCAGGAAGGGGATCGTATCCCGGCAGATGGCCGCCTCATCCAGTCGGTCAATATGCAGATAGACGAAGCGCCACTTACGGGCGAGTCTACCCCGGTGGAGAAAAACATACGCCCCATCGAGGGGGACAGCAGCGTTGCTATCGGCGACCGCAGCAACATGGTCTTCATGGGAACAGCGACGACCTACGGGCGCGGCGAAATGGTGGTGACGGGGACAGGGCTGAAAACGGAACTCGGCAATATCGCCTCGATGCTGCTGCAGGTTGAAGAAGGCTCTACCCCGCTGCAAAGACGGCTCAACCGGCTGGGGCAGGTGCTGGCTATCGGCGCGGGCATCGTGGTCGTGATCGTGTTCATCGTCGGGCTGTTGCAGGGTGTCCCGCCGTCAGAGATGTTCCTGACCGCTATCAGCCTGGCCGTCGCCGCTGTGCCGGAGGGCTTGCCCGCGCTGATTACCATCAGCCTCTCGCTGGGGGCGGCACGCATGGTACGCCGCAACGCGCTTATCCGCAGGCTGCCTGCTGTAGAAACGCTCGGCTCGGTGACAGTCATCTGCTCCGACAAAACCGGAACGCTGACTAAAAACGAGATGACCGCTACCGAGATCGCCCTGCCCAACCATCCTGACATTAACATCAGCGGGATTGGTTACACGCCCCAAGGCCAGTTCTATCAGGAAAATGGTGACGAAGACGAAACCATTGAAAACATCAAGAGTGATGTGAGTCTGGCGCGTGTTATTGAGGCAATCGCGCTTTCGACAAATGCCCATCTGGAAGCCAAGGATAACAACGGCGCGATGAGCGTGGTGGGCGATACGACTGAAGGGGCTTTGCTGGTGGCCGCGCAGAAAGCTGGGTTAACCAGAGAGATGCTTGAGAAAGAACTGCCGCGCGTGGCAGAACTGCCGTTCAGCAGTGAGCGCAAGGCGATGACCACCATTCACGCCGTTAAAAGCGAGGAAGCGCAGCGGTTCTTCGGCTCGGAGCGATACATTTCGCTGACCAAAGGCGCGCCAGATCAGCTAGTTCGGTGGGCAACGCATGAAACCGTCGAGGGCGGGCCGCAGTTACTGACGGAGGAGCGCCGCAAAGTCTGGCAGGACGAGATTGACGAAATGGCCGCGCAGGGTTTGCGCGTTCTGGGGATCGCCTACCGCACGCTGGATGAAGTCCCCAGCGAAATCACGCCAGACATTGAACGCAATCTCTACATGCTCGGCCTGATCGGCATCCTCGACCCGGCACGCCCGGAAGTTAAGGACGCGGTTGAGGTCGCCCGGCAGGCGGGTATTCGCCCCATTATGATTACGGGCGACCACGCGCTGACTGCTGAGGCCATCGCCCGCGATCTGGGGATTATCCGTCCCGGTGAAAAAGCCATCACCGGAACGGAACTTGAGGAGATGGACGACAGGCAGATACTGGAGGCGCTGAAGCACACGTCCGTGTTTGCCCGTGTATCGCCCGCGCATAAGCTGAAGCTGGTTAAGGTGCTGCAGGAGCAGGGTGAAGTGGTCGCCATGACAGGCGACGGGGTGAATGATGCTCCGGCGCTCAAGCAGGCCGACATCGGCGTGGCGATGGGCATCACCGGCACGGACGTGAGCAAGGGCGCGGCGGAAATGGTGCTGACGGATGACAACTTCGCGTCCATCGTCAACGCCGTCGAAGAAGGCCGCGTCATCTACGACAATATCCGCAAGTTCATCAAGTATCTGCTCAGTTCTAATGTGGGCGAGATTCTGGTCATGTTTATCGCGCTGCTGGCAGGCATGAAACTGCCGCTGCTCGCTATCCAGATTCTGTGGGTTAACCTCGTGACAGACGGCCTGCCCGCGATTGCGATGGGCTTTGAGCCTGCTGAAGAAGGCGTGATGAAGCGCAAGCCGCGCCGGATGACCGAGAGCATTTTCGCCGGGGGCATGGGGCGACATATCATCTGGGTGTCGATTCTGCTGACCATTATCACGCTCATTGGTTATGTTTACGGCTATACCTCTTATGGTATGAACCCGCGCAGCGCCACGCTTGGGCTGGAGCAGTTTGATCGCGCCGCGCTGGTGGAGGTGGTGGGCGATGACATTGCGCCGCAGGAATGGGATACGCTTTCTGTGGAGGAGCGCACCGCTTACCTGCTCGATCATGAAAACGACGAGGGCGGCGTGGAGGCCAGCAGCGGCGGTGTTTTGGGCCAGGCAGAGCGGCTGCCGCGCACCATCGCCTTCAGTGTGCTGGCGCTGGGGCAAATCTTCCACGTGATGGCGATCCACAGCGGCGATAAAGTTTCGTTCTTCAAAGCGGGCTTCAGCAAAAACAGGCTGCTGCTGGGCGCGGTGGTTTCGACATTCCTGCTGCAACTGGCGGTCATTTACCTGCCCTTCTTCCAGATGACTTTTGAAACGCTGCCGCTGTCAGGCGCGGAACTCGCCCTGTCTATCGGGCTGGCCTCGATCATCCTGTTCGCGGTGGAAATCGAAAAAGTCATCCGGCGTAATGGGAAAGATGCTGTCAGCGCGCCTGCTGGCGCTTAAGCGTGACTTAACGCAGCCAGAGAGATGCTGGTTATGATATGGGGCGGCCTGTGATCTGGGCCGCCCTGTGCGTTAATAGCTTATGCTCGTCCCCTGCATTTCGCCCGGTACAGCCAGCCCCAGACGATTTAACAGCGTCGGAGCGATGTCCATCAACTGATGGCCGCTGACCACGCCCCTGCCGCGCTGGTGCGGCTCATACAGCACGAAAAGGCCGTGCTGGGCGTGGTTCGCGTCGTCTGGCCCGGTATCGTTCTCGAAGGTGTAATGCCGCCCATGCCCCAGGCTGCCGACCGCGCGCCAGTGTAAATCACCAAAGTACACCAACAGATCAGGGGGGATGCCGTTTACCGCGCTATAGATCGCTTCCGGGGTATAAACGGTGGTCTGCAGCGCTTCACCGTCTGCGCCGGGGATGCCAGCCAGCGCTTCGGCCAGTTCCGCCAGCACCTGTGCATAGTGCGCGGCGGGGATGACCCCCTGCGGCTCGCGGCCTTCAACATTTAAAAAGATGCGCCCGTAATAGCCACCACTGGCCCATGCTCTGGTGTTCGACCAGTCCACCTGCGCTTCGTCGAAGGGCTGGATCACGCCGGGCTGTGGCGGGGTTTTCAGCGCCAACCAGCCGCTGCGCCACAGCCATTCGTTGACACAGATGCAGCCGTCCATGCGCTTTATGCCATGATCGCTTACGACGAGTACCGTCGTGTTGTCGTCAATCAGTTCGAGAAGCTGGCCGATCATGCCATCCACCATCGCGTAATAATCGGCGATAGCTGACTCAAACGGGTTGCCGGGGGTGTAGAGGCGGTGCTGCCTGTCGTGGTAACGCCAGAAGCCGTGATGGATGCGGTCAACACCCATGTTGACGTGCATCAGAAAGTCCCACGGCTTGCTTTTTAAGCTGTGTTTGACCAGCCTAAACTGTGCTTCGGTCAGATCAATAATCTGCTGCAACAGGCGGGGCTTTTCTTCTGTACGAAAGTTCTTCACATCAAACTGGTATTCGGGGGTAACGTTCAGCACTTCCTGCTTGAAGATGGCAGGATAGGCAAAGGCGCTCTCAACACCGGGGGTCAAAAAGCAGCTTACCAGATGGCCGTTGAGGGGCTTCACCGGGTAAGTCTGCGGCACGCCGATCACGACTGACTCAAGGCCGGCCTCGGTGCAGTAATCCCACACCCGTTTGGCTTTCACCGCGCGGCTGTCAGCAGTTGTCATTTGACTATACGAATAACCCTGACGATTGCGAAAGCCGTAAATCCCCAGTACGCCGGGGTCGCGCCCGCTTAACATACTCGCCCATGCTGGCACTGTAATGCAGGGGATGGACGATTCCAGACGGCCATACGTGCCGTGACTGGCAAGGCTGGTGATGGCGGGCAGGCGATCCTTAAACTGCTCAAAGACCAGATGCGGGTCGGCACAGTCCAGTCCAAGCACCAGCACACGTCTGCGTTTCGGTTTGCGTCGAAAGAACGGGAGCATTGAAGCGAGAAGCTAAAGGATGCGCTGACCAAAGAGGCTGGCGGCCATCTCCACCGCTACGCGCGCTGTGGTGTTGGCCGTGTCCAGAATGGGGTTGACCTCGACAATATCCATCGAGCGCACACGGCCATCGTCGGCCAGCATCTCCAGCAGCAGATGCGCCTCGCGGTAGCTTAAGCCGCCGGGGACAGGTGTGCCGACTCCCGGCGCGATAGCAGGTTCAAGCGAGTCCATATCAAAACTGACGTGAATCGCGCTGACATCGCTTAGGTGCATGAGCGCGCCGCGCGTGACCTCGGCCATGCCGCGCTCATCTACCTCGCGCATGGTCATCACGCGGATACCACTCTGGCGCAGCGCGATTCGTTCTTCATGATCCAGATCGCGCACCCCGATCATCACGATATGCTCCGGGCGCAGCCGCCGTGTGCCAATCGCCAGCATCTCTGGCCCGATGCCCGTTAATCCGCTGACGACCATCCCATGCACGTTGCCCGAAGGGGATGTCTGAGGGGTGTTGTAGTCGGCATGGGCATCCACCCAGATCACGCCGACCTCATCCGCGCGGTGCAGCGCCCCTGCTGCACTGCCGAGCGAAATGCTGTGGTCGCCGCCAAGGAAGATCGCACACTCGTCGGCCTGCACGCATTCCAGCATCCGGGCGTAAACATCCTGCGTGACCCGCGCGATAGCACTGATATGATAAGCGGGGCAGCCGTTCACGGTTTCCCCGGCGGGCATTTCTTCGCTGACAGGGACGGGGATATTGCCACCGTCGCGCACCTGCCAGCCAATGGCCTCCAGCCGGGCCTGCAAGCCCGCGTAGCGAATAGCGCTTGGCCCCATATCCACACCGCGCCGCTGCTGCCCCAGGTCCATGGGGACACCATAGACAGCAACACGCCCGTTCTGCGAAGCTGGATAGGCCATACTATACCGCGTCAATCCCGGTGATGCGCCGCGCGATGAACACCAGCACAATGCTGAAAATGTACAGCACCAGCAGCGGCCCCATCACCAGAGCCATATTTACAGGGTCAACAGTAGGCGTGATGAGCGCGGCAGCGACCGCCGCCCCCACCACCGCGATGCGCCAGTTGCTTATCAATGGCCGAACCCCGACCACGCCTAACAACCCCAGCACGAAAAACACCAGCGGAGTCTCGAACGCCACGCCCATCCAGAAGATCAACGAGGTGACGAAGCTGAGGTACAAATCGGATGTCCACTCAGGACGGAACAGCGTGGGCTGGAAGCCCTCAAGAAAGCCCAGCGCCGGACGCATGAGGACAAACCATGAAAAGGCCGTGCCAACCAGGAAAAGCAGCGTCACCGCCGGGATGGAGAGCAGCACCATGCGCCGCTCTTTTCGGGTGAGGCCGGGGAGGATAAACATCAATAACTGATAGGTAATCACCGGGATGGCGATAATCCCGCCGACCATGAGCGAGACGCGGAAATAAGCGACTACAGAGCCAGTCGGCCCCAGGCTGACGAGGCGGCAGTCACGATTGGTCACGATGATCTGCCCTTCGGCCAGCCCTTCCGCTTCAAGCGCCCGCGCCTCGTCAATGACGTTGGACGCGATCGCCTCACAATAGGGCTGTACGAGGAAGTGCAGCACAGGCTCGGCTACGGCAATCCCGACAGCAGTGCCGATAATCAAGGCCAGCGCTGCCCGTGTAAGTCGCTTGCGCAGCTCGTCCAGATGCTCGAAGAAGCCCATGCGCGCGTCCTGACCATCTTCGTCTTCCAGCATATGCTCTTCAGGCACATCTGGCGGGGGCGGCACCGACGGGTGCGAGAACTTCAAATCAGACACGATCTCACCCCTCTGCGCTGTCGTCTGCGGGTGTATCCCCGGCTGACCATGTGCCAAAGTCGCCTGCGGCACCACCGCTGCCCTGCCCAGACCATGTACCAAATTCGCCTGTGTGGTCAGACTTTGGCTGAAGTCTGGAAGAGGCCGCGTCCGGGCGCGGAGGATGCGGCTTTTTACCGGCTGTGCTATGCCCGTTGCGGCCAGATGCCGCGCTGGCAGTCAGCGCTGTCGCCTGCTTGATGTGATTTACCTGACTGGTCGCTTCGTTCATCGTTTCCTGTACCGGGCGGGTAATGCTCTCAAACGCTTTGCTGGCCTGCCTGTTCAGGCTGGCGCGTGTGGGCGGCTCCCTGGGTATCTGGATGCCCACGCCAGCGTCGTCGAACTCTTTCTGGACAATATCCACAGTTTCGGCCCACATAGCGCGGAACCTGGCAACATACTGCCCCAGAATGTACGCCCAATGCACCATGCGCTTTGGGCCAGCCACCAGCAGCATAATCAACAGAATAGCGACCAGTTCCCACCCGCCAATGCCAAGGATGTTCATTCGTCTTCGCTTTCCCCCGCTGCAAAATCGGCATCGTCGGGATCAGCCAACTGCGCGCGCAGTTCATCGAGGCGCAGCGCCATCTTGCCTAATACACCGTTGACGAAGGCGGGCGAACTTTCTGACCCAAAAACGCTGGCCAGCCCAGCAGCTTCGTCAATCGCCGTGCCGACATTCACCGTTTGCATCACGGCAAGTTCATAAAGCGCCATCCGCAGGATATTACGATCAATAATCGCTACCTGCTCCAGCGGCCACTCAGTCGCGTACTGGCGGATAAGGTTATCCAGCCGTTCGCGTTTCTTCAGCACACCTGTGACAAGCCAGCGCATATAACGCGCGCCGCGCCTGTCCATTTCCTGCGCCCTGATGCGCGCTTCCATCACCTCGCCCATCAGGTGGTCGGTGCAGTCCAGTTCGTAAAGCACCTGAAGCGCTATCCGGCGGGCAAAGCTGCGCTCGGTTAACGGCGCGGCATGTTCGATTTCTTCTACTTCAACTTCGTCGTCGGGGTTAAGGTCAGGTAAGCCAGTCACAATCACAATACCAGAGTCGTTGGAATTTTCCCGTGTTTTGGCGGTAAGTTTACTTCAGTTTCCCTTATTTGCCCACAGCAATGTTGGATAATGAGCGGACAGCCTCGCCAAGCCGGGCAGACTGTGACAAAGAGGCTTACAAACAGGAGGAATCAAAAAGGGGGAATGATCCCCCTTTTATCAAGGCTTATAGCAAGGTGGTCAGACCGCCCTGCGGCCAAAAAGCAGGGAAGCCAGGAACAGCACTATAAAGACAACGAACAGCAACTGGGCAACCCCTACTGCTGTTCCAGCAAGACCGCCAAAGCCAAAGATCGCGGCGACGATAGCAACCAGCAGAAACAGTACGGCCAAGTTTAACATGATTAGCTCCTCATCTTGAAACCGAGTCATCCATTGGCAAATCTATCCTCAAGGGTACGGCATCGGACTGCTGCCAGCATGAGCAGGCTGGCGGTAATCCTTCTGGGAAAGGTGGTGGGGATTATTCTAGGCCAGCGCCCTCACAAATTGGGTGATTGACACCTGCTCAAAAACCGTGATAGAGTGTTCCGGTGACATCGCAAGGCATAACATGGATGCCAGCGGCCATTCATTTAAAGACCGTCATGACCCATAAAAACCTTTACAAATTCTTAAACTAACCCTATTGACACACACCCCAAAATCGTGATAGAGTGGCTTCTGTTGAACGAAAACCTGCCTCTGTGTATTGAGCAGGTTGCCACCCATCTTCTATAGAAAGGAGACGTAAGCACATGATTTCTGCCATTTACGCTGACGCAACCCGTTTTTGTGGCATCGGTGATGCTGCCGGAATGCCTGTGCCTCTTGCGTCTGCTTCCTGATTACCTCTCCATGCAGGTCATCGGAAGCCGCGAGCGCAAGCAAGCGGCTTTTTTCTTGCCTGCTCTGTTCCCTGCATAACAGTTAAGAGCCGCCACCATCACCTGATCTCATTCACCGCTATTGCCGTCCGGCCACATTACGTCTGTTCGTAAAGCTCTCTACTGCGGAGCGCAGCCCTGTGCTGCACTATCGAACTCAGCCACGCGACAGCACCTTGTACTCAGGAGATCAACACCATGTCCCAGATGGACAGATTTACTTTTGACGACTATCAACAGCAGCATCAGGCACTTTTAAAGGCGGCTGACCACAGCCGTTTACTGCGCGAGATTGGCACATCCGCCAAAGGTCGGAGGGGACTTCTGCACCAATGGCAGATGTTCAAAAACAGGGTTGCGCGCATAATGCATGATGGATTGCAGCAGCGACAAGCGGCTCAACAACTTACGGACGCGCTTTATCCGTCCGAGACACGCTAAAGAAAGGGGCAATCCTGATGAACATGCCAGTGAACGACAATCTCGGTCTGTACCAGGAAATCATGAAAGAACGCCATGCACAGGCGGCGCAGGATCGGCTGGTACAGTTGGCAAACCAGTTAGGGTCACATGAACGCCCGCCGTTGACGGCGACTGTAAGCAAACTCATCCGGCAGGTACTGACCCTGCGCCAGCCCGTGCGGAAGCCGGTGCTGAAACAAACAAGCGTTACGCGCTAAGGAGCAGCAGCCATGTCCCTTGAATATCAGGCGTTACACGAAGATCGCCTGCGGGAAATCCGGCGCGATCTTCAGCGAGAACCATTGAGAACCGAGGCGCTGGGCAAGCAGCATAAAGCCCGCGTCATCTCCCGACTGCTGAACGGGATTGGCGGCCAACTGATTGCGCTAGGCAAAAGGTTGCAGACCGAGCCAACATTTGAACAGCAGCAGTCAAAAGCACGTATTTAACGAAAGGGAGCGCAGACAGGCTCCCTTTTAAGACCCCTGCACGGGGAGGAGCAGCACACCATGTTCTACCAGGCACCAGAAGAACCGAAGCAGGATGCCTACCCGCCGAAGGCAGAGAAAACGCACCTGGTGACAGCGCCCAGGCGACGCAAGCGCCAGCCACAGCCCGCGCAGATACAGATCGTCCGGCGGCTGATTAGCGCACTGTCCCCCGGCGATCCGTCAGTATCCCTTCGCCGCCGCCTACTCCGGTAGTTGCGGCGGTCTTCGTTCTATGTATAACCGCAGCGCATCCGGCTGATGGATGCGAATCACCCACTCGTTAAGCTGTGAACACAACTCGGCACTAAACAGGAAAATAGAGGCCAGCAGGTACGCCCAGAACAGCAGGACGATCACGGTAGCGATGCTGCCGTAGACGACCTGAAAATTCGCCAGATTCGCCAGATACCAGCGGAAGCCCGCCTTCGCCAGCTCCCACCCGATGCCGCCAAACACCGCTGCGGGCCAGATCGCATCCCAATAGACGTAACGCGACGGCACGAAGCGAAAGAGCATCACGAAAATGACGATGTTGAGGCCGAGCGGGACGAAGAAGGTGGCGATATTGACCCATGTACTCTGGTTGGTGAACGCCAGTGAGATGAGCTGAAGTACGCCGGAGATCAGGAACGAGGCGGTCACCAGAACGATCAGCGTGACAATCATCACCAGTGCGATCACGCGCTGCCGCCACATGCTGCGGCTGGCAGGCACCCGGAAGATAAAATCGAGCGACGAGGTCACGTTGGAAAACAGGCCCAGCCCAGCCCAGAGCAGGCCGGCCACAGCAATAACGGTGAACGAGTTATTCTGCTCCAGCGCCTGGGCAATATTCGTCAGCAGCAGGTCGGAGATGGCTGTTTCTGGCAGGAACAGCGAAAGCCCCTGCGCGATCTGGGTCTGCGCGACTGTGACCCCTAGTAAACGGCTGGCCGCGATTGCCACCAGCAGCGTTAGCGGGAAGATCGAGAACACGGCATAGTAAGCCAGCGCAGCGGCAAAACGCGCTCCGTAACGATTGAAGTTCTGGACAGCGTGCCAGATATAAGACGGCAGCAGGCGCGTGGAGACTTCGCGCTCTGCCCACCATGCTCTAATAGACCTGATGAGATTTGCCAACGTGCATCTTCCTGCCTCATTACGCTGCTGAAGCATAACACAATCCGGCATAAATCCGCACCCATCAGGCACTTGATGACATTAACTATCTGTCATTCTCCACTTGTGCTAATCTATAATAGCGTTTACAGCAGGTAGCTAGCACACGTGCCTTTATTCTGTATTATCGTCAGGGGATAAAACACGGATGGACATTAATATACAACGGATTATTGAACTGCTGGGGCCTAATGAGGGGCTTCCGCTGGTTCTGAATATCTTTATCTATATCACCTTCATATTTACACTGATCGCCCTGTTTTTACAGTCGGACAAGACCATCCTGCCGACAATATTGCTGGCGGCTGGCCTGCTGCTGTGTATTATTGCCAAACTGGAAGTCTTCACCCGGATGGAGTTCGGCGCGTTTGCGGTCAACGCGGGGGTGTTCCTCGCGCCGACACTGGTAATCGGCATGACACAGGCACCCAAATCGCGCCCGCCGCTCATCATCGCCGCACTGGCCGGAGCGATTTACTTCTTCGCCTTCTGGTTCCTGTTCCACTTCCAAAACTGACAGGAAGCAGCCCGGATGGACCGCGAAAGCCTCTAAAAACGCACCCTCATGCGACTTGTTTATGCTGCGCTCGGCTGGTGTGCTGGAATCCTGCTCGCCGCCAGCGCTGACCCCCAATCCCCGCTTACCGTGCTGGTCTGGCTGGTGCTGGCCGCGTTAAGCCTGCTGGTGGTCTGGCTGTGGTGGCAGGATGCCCTACGGCGCAGGCTGGCTGTGATGCTGGTCATGCTGACGCTGGGCGCGCTGCGCCTGAGCCTGTACCCCAGCACCAGCGACATTGCCCGTTACAACAACCTCGGCGGCCTGACCATTGAGGGACTGGTGGTGGACGAGCCGGACGTGCGCGATGACCGGATTCAGCTTCGCTTACAGGCCGAAACCGTGACACGCGCGGGCAGCACCTATCCCACACAGGGCGTGGTACTGGTCTATGCGCCGCGCCTGCGCGAGGTGAACTATGGCGATCGCGTTCGTGCGACAGGCGAACTGACCACGCCAGCCCAGTACGACACCTTCTCGTATGCTGATTTTCTGGCGCGGGATGGGGTATTCAGCCTGATGCGAAACGGCGCGGTAGAAGTCACGGCGCGTGACCGGGGCAATCCTCTATACGCCGCGCTGCTCAGCCTCAAGCAGCGGGCGCAGCAGGCTATTCAGGCCGCCATCCCCGAACCGCAGGCCGGACTTCTGAACGGCATCCTGCTAGGGAATGAGCGCGGTATCGCGCCAGAAGTCGCGGAAGCCTTTAGCGCGGTGGGGGCGGCGCACGTGGTCGCCATCAGCGGCTTTAACATGGTCATCCTGAGCGGGGTGATTACCCGCCTGCTGGACAGGATCGGCCTGCAAAAGCGTTATGCGGCGCTCATCGGCATCGTGGTTATCGCGCTCTATACCCTGTTTGTCGGGGCGAACCCGGCGGTTGTCCGCGCGGCGGTGATGAGCAGCATCCTCGTCATCGGGCAGGCCATCAGGCGCAAAACCTTTGTCCCGGCCTCGTTAGCCTTTGTTGTGCTGGTGATGTCGCTGCATAACCCGACGGTGCTGTGGGATGTCGGCTTTCAGCTCAGCTTCTTCGCCACATTGGGGCTGGCGCTCTATGCCGACCCACTCACGCGCTGGTTTGACCGCCTTCTGTATCGCCTGCTGCCCGGTCGCTTTGCCAGAACGACAGGCCGTTTTCTCTCAGAGCCGCTGATCGTCACGCTGGCGGCACAGATCACCACCCTACCCTTAGTTGTGCTGTACTTCGGGCGGGTGTCGCTGGTTTTCGTCTTCGTCAATCTGCTAATCGTACCGCCGCAGGCCGCGCTGCTTATCCTCGGCCTTGTCGCCACGCTGCTGGCACTTATAGCGCCCGCAGCCGCGCAGATACTCTACTGGTTCGACATGCTGCTGCTGGCATGGACGATCGGTGTCGTGCGGTTGTTCGCAGCGCTGCCCTTCGCGCAGGTGGAGCTTTACGCAGACCCGCGACTGATCGCCCTGTATTTCGTTGTTTTATTGGGAGCGGCAATGATTCAGGCCACACAACCCGATTGGTCGCTGCGCCTGGGGCGCTTGGTACGCCAGCGCGCCATCAGCAGCGCGGTGCTGTTTGCTGGCGCGTTAACGGCTGTCCTGCTGCTAAGCATCTTCCTCAGCCGTCCCGATGGCAGGCTGCACTTATGGTTTTTAGATGTGGGGCATAGCAACGCGGTGCTAGTTCAGACCCCCGGCGGCGCACAAATTCTGGTAGATGGCGGGCGCTTTCCGTCGCGCCTGCTGACCGCCATCGGCGACCGGCTGCCCTTCTATGACCGCGAGATCGAGGTACTGGTGCTGACGCAGCCGGACGTGTTCGAGTATGGGGCGCTGCCTGCTGTGCTGGAGCGTTACGACATCGGCGTGGCGTTAACCAATGGGCAGGCCAATCTGAGCGAGGATTACGCCGCGTTCCAGCGGCAACTGGCACAGCACGAGGTTGTGACCGTCCGCGCGGGGTACACGCTGGCGCTGGACGACGGTGTGCGGCTGGAAGTGCTGCATCCACCGGCAGCGCCGCCAACAGGCGCGAACCCCGATGACCACACGCTGACGCTGCGTATCTTGTATGGCGAGAGCAGCTTTCTGCTCACCTCAGACCTTAGCCGTGAGGGACAGCAGGCACTGCTGGAAAGCGGTCAATGGCCGCTGGCGGCGGTGATGCAGATGCCGCAGCACGGGGCGGCACGCTCCCTGAACGAAGCGTTCCTCGAAGCAGCCCAGCCGCAGTTGGTCGTGCTGCAAAGCGACCAAACCAACCTGCGCGGCGATCCTGATGCCGATACACTGGCGCTTTTGAACGGCACGCCGCTCTACCGTACCGATGCGGGCGGCGCGATTCACCTGTGGACGGACGGCAGCGCTGTATGGGTGACGCAGTAGAAACAGCAGCGGTTCCAGCGCGGGTTAACGGCTGCCACGCCCTGCGTCTGCATCCACCTCTACCACCTCACGCGGCGCGTACTGGCTGTGATCAGGCTTCGGCGGGGCGGCTGGCTGGGGGGTGGGCTGTGGCGGCATCATAGGCTGCACCTGCGGCTGTGGCTGGACAACAGGCTGCGGCTGGGCAGTCGTGGACTGTGTTACTTCACGGATGCCGTTACGCACCACCGCCAGCGTCTTCATCAGGTGTTGTTCCAGATTGGTCAGCTCGTCCAGCACGTATTTGTCGGCTTCGGCGATGATGCCCTCCGCCTCCTGACGCGCCTGCTCGATAATCTGCGCGGCGCGGTTGCGCGCGGCCTGTACGGATGGCTCCTGCTCGATAAGCTGTTCGCTGCGCTGGCGGGCAAGCTGCACCACGCGGGCGGCTTCCTCGTTGGCCTGCGCCAGCACCCGGTCACGAGTCGCCAGCACCCGTGAGGATTTTTCGATCTCTTCAGGAATCGAAATACGCATCTGGTCAATAATTTCGAGGGCGCGTTCCTCGTCAATCATGGTGTATTTGCTGAAGGGCATGTGCCGCCCCTCATCAATCAGGTCTTCCAGACGATCCACCAAATGCTGAATATCCATCGCAGTCTCTACTCCCTGAAGTTAGTCCCGGATGCTCACGTTATAACCGGGGCTGTTATGGTTAGCGTGCAGTTCGGCAAAACGCTCCTTCAACGCCTGATCCACAAAAGGCGGCACCATACTAGAGACATCGCCGCCCAGTTCGGCGATTTCGCGTATCGTGCTGGAGCTAATATGCAGGTGGCTTTCATCGGCCATGATCGCTACTGTTTCCAGTACGGGTGCCAGCTTTTTATTGGCAAGCCCCATTCGGAATTCTAGCTCAAAATCAGAAAACACGCGCAAGCCGCGAATTAACGCCATCGCGCCTACCTGCTCTGCATAGTTTACTACCAAACCGGAAAATTGCGCCACCTGTATATTAGTAAAGGCCTTAAAGCAGGTATTGGCTAAGGCTACCCGCTCGTCTACATCAAACAACAGGGTCTTTTTGGGCATGTCGTAGACGGCGACCACCACCTCATCAAAGATTTTGGCGGCGCGGCGGGCGATGTCAATATGACCATTATGGATAGGGTCAAACGAGCCGGGATACACGGCAATACGGGTCATCTACAATCTCCGAAATGTCACTCTAAAGCATAAATATACACATAAAGTGAACAGGGGCGCAAATGAACCACGCCCCTGAATTACGTTTTTTATTTCCGCGCCACAGGCACACGCTGGTCAGCTAATGTCCGCCCGCTCATCCTGTAAAAGCTGCACACGCTGCGCCAGTAGCTGATGCTCTGGCTGCGTCAGGTACGGGTCTTCCTCGTAGATGGTGCGCGCCTCGCGCTGTGCCATCTGCACCAGTTCCGGCGTAATGAACTCCGCCAACCGGGAGAAGGCAGACCCGCTTTGCCGCGTCCCCACCAGATCACCCGGCCCGCGCATCTCCCAGTCCATTTCGGCCAGGCGGAAGCCATCGGTTGTTTTTTCCAGCGCCTGCAACCGCGCCTGCGCTTCGGGCGTGCTGTTGTCCGGGATCAGCAGGCAGTACGAGGCATAGCCACCACGCCCGACACGGCCACGAAACTGGTGAAGCTGTGCCAGCCCGAAGCGATTCGCGCCTTCGATGACCATGACGCTGGCGTTCGGTACGTCCACGCCTACCTCAGCCACCGAGGTCGTCACCAGCACGTCATACACGCCGCTGCCAAATTCGGCCATGATCTGCTCTTTTTCCGCTGGCTTCATACGACCGTGCAGCAGGCCGACTTTATGACGGAAAAAGACCTTCTGCAATTCCTCGAAGGCCTCGACCGCCGAGCGCGCCTCAATTTTTTCTGACTGTTCGACCAGCGGGTGGACGACAAAAGCCTGCCGCCCTTCCTTAAGCTGCGACTCGACAAAGCTGTAAATGCGCTCGCGGGCGACAGGCTCGACCACGCGCGTATCTATCGGGATACGTCCGGGCGGCATTTCATCCAAAATCGAGAGGTCGAGGTCGGCATACAGCGTCAGCGCCAGCGTGCGCGGGATGGGCGTAGCGGTCATCACCAGCAGATGGGGATTTTTGCCCTTGCCACGCAGCGCGCCGCGCTGCTCCACCCCGAAGCGATGCTGCTCGTCAATGATCGCCAGCCCTAAATCCTTGAACTGTACGCCTTCCTGAATAATCGCGTGCGTGCCGATCACAATGTCAATCGAACCGTCAGCAAGGCCGGAATAGATGGCCTCGCGCTCAGTGGTGGAGAGCGCGCCGGTCAGCAAGCCGACCACGACAGGCTGCTCGCGCCCCGGCATGTTCATCATTAAGGACTGAATATTGCGATAGTGCTGCTCGGCAAGGATGCTGGTGGGAGCCATCAGCGCGGCCTGCTTGCCCCCGGCGACGGCCATCGCCATGACTACCGCCGCAACAGCCGTTTTACCCGCGCCGACATCGCCCTGAAGCAGGCGGTTCATCGGCGTGGTTTTTGCGATGTCGCGGCGCACGTCCTCGATTGCCCGGCGCTGCGCTCCGGTCAGTTCGTAGGGGAAAACCGCCTCAGCAAAGGATTCGATGAAGTTATCCTCTACCGTAATCGGGTCTGCGGGGACGGCCTGCCAGTCACGGCGGTTGCTCAGAATAGCCAGTTGCAGCAGCAGCAGTTGTTCAAAGACCAGACGGTTACGCGCGTGCGTCAGGTGATCCTGCCCGCCGGGGAAATGGATGTTTTTGAGCGCCCAGCCGAGATCGGCCAGTTCGGTACGCTCCAGCGTGGCCTCTGGCACATAATCCGGCAGGCGGTCTGCCCAGTATTCCACCGCGTTTTTCATCAGACGGCGCAGGCCGCGCGCTTTCAACCCTTCCGTCAGAGAATAAATGGGAACAATACCGACTGTGTGCAGGTTATCGGTGTCCAGATGCTCCCATTCCGGGTTCGACATTTGCAGGCGCGAGCCGTAAACCACCGTCTGCCCACTGCACACCACCTGATCGCCAATTTTGATGTAACGGCTTAGAAAATACTGGCCGTAGAAGATCACATTCAGCAAGCCCGTGCCGTCATCCAGCGCTATGCGGTAATCGCGGCGGTTGCCACGCCCGATGATGACCTCTGTATGGCGAACAGTACCGATGACGACCGTAGTCATTTCTGGCCGCAAGCGGTTAATGCTGCACGTCTGGGTGTAATCGTCATAGCGGCGCGGCAGGAAAAAGAGGAGGTCGTTCACCGTATAAACCCCCAGCTTCTCGAACGACCCGCGCATCCGCTCGCCCACGCCCTTTACGACGGTGACAGGGGCGCGCAGGCCGCGCAGGATGTCCGCTGCTTCCTCCGGGGCGAGCTGTAGCCGGGGTGTACGCGGGGGGCGCGCCAGACGCGGCTGGGGCGGAATATCCATCTCGCCCGTCACCACGTAATCCCCGCGATGCCCAACGAACTCGTCCACGCTGTCAAAGACCATCTGCCGTTCCTGCCTGTTCCCGCCCTTCCCCCCGCGTGACCGGGGCGCGGAGGACTGGCGCGACTGTTGTGACGAGCGCTGTTCCTGGCGCGGTTTCGCAGGCGGCGTGTTTTTCTGGCGCGGCGCGGCGGGTTCGGCACGCTGCCGTGTTTCCCGGTGGAATGGCGGATCAGGTGGCGGCTTCTGTTCCTCAGCCGGGGGCGCTTCCTTCGGCGCATCCTTCACCTGATATTCCGGCGGCGGCGGCACGCGCCCGGTAATGCGATCCATCATGTACTGCACAAGGTTGTGGCGCTCTGTCTTGCCGCTGACTTCACGATAGTTCTTCAGCAGCTTTTCCAGCTCGTCTACCAGCAGATGGTGTTCAGGTATACGCGCCTGTTGATGCGCGTCCCTGACCCACTTTTCGCTAAATGCCGACAAGCCGCCGATCACGGCGGTATCGTTATACCCCTGTTCACGCTCCAACCGTAAAATTTTAACCAGTGTTTCCAATGCTGAGGGCATAGTCCAGCCTTACAATCTCCAGTTTTTGCTAACAGTCACAAATCCCAGACAGTTCGTCCCGATGTGTGTTCCAATGGCGGTCGTCACCTGAATGACGAGAACATCCGGCGGCAGGATGTCGCCAAGCTGCGCCCGCATCCATTCTACCCCTTCGAGGTTGTTGGTGTGCAGCAGCGCCAGATGGTCGAGCGGAGCCTGCTGGCGCAGCATTTGCAGCATGGTTTCCTGCGCCCGGTTCATCGTCCGCACCCGCTCCAGAATTTCAACCTCACCATCATTCACGGTGATGAGCGGCTTGATTTGCAGCAGCGCGCCTAACCCGGCAGACGCGAAATTGACGCGCCCGCTGCGGCGCAAATTGTCCAGCGTGGCGATGAGCGCGACAAGCCGGGAATTGGCGCGCACCCGTTCAATCGTCGCCAGTACCTGCTGCAAGTCGCCGGTTTCCTCGGCGGTTTGGGCGGCCAGCAGCGCCTGATAACCGAGCGCCATCGTCACCGAACCGCCGTCAATGAGCGTCACCCGGTCCGCAGGCAGGTTCTCTACCCCTAAGCGCATGGCTTCATAGGTCGCGCTTAGTTTGGTCGGCAGGGTGATAATCACCAGATGATCCGCCCCATCAAACACCTTTTCGATCATCTGCGCGGCCAGCCCCGGCGAGGGCGCGGAGGTGGTCGGCAGCGGGTTCATCGTCGGCAGTTGACGGTAAAAATCTTCACGCGCCAGTTGCACGCCATCATCTGCATAGCTCTGGTCGCCAATATTGACGAAAACAGGCACGACCGTAATATCGTGCTTTCTCACCAGTTCCAGCGGCAGATCGCACGTGCTGTCTGTAACGATTTTTATCTTCTTAAAAGTCATCTTCAAAAGCTTCCATTTCGCGTTCTAAAACCACCACACCAAGCGCGTCCAGCCCGACCAGCGCGGCCAGCGAAGGGCCGTAAAGCGCATACGGGAAATGACGACCCGGAAACTCTACCGCCAGACGATCCTGCAACATGCGCGTCTGCTCGCTGATGTTCTGGCGCGGCTGCAGGATCATCACCTGCTCAATATCTATAAACTCTACCACAAATTCGACCAATCGTTCTACTGCCTGTACCCTCGTGCGAACTTTTTCGATGGCTTGCAGCGCCCCATCTTCAATGGTCAGGAAGGGCTTGATGCCCAGCATCGCGCCGAGGATGGTGTGCGAACTGCTCATGATCTTGTTTTGCAGCAGCGTGTCAAACGACTCGACATAATACACTGAATAAATACGATCCACCGCGCCGCGCACGATCCGCACCAGTTCCTCGAAGTCCACGCCCTGCGCGATGGCCTGCACGGCGATCGCCACCAGCATCCCCTGCCCGGCGGAGATGCTGCGCGAATCCAGCACTTCGATGGGGCAATGCCCGGAGACCTGACGGGCGGCCTGGCGAGCATTGTCCCAGCTAGCGAATAACTTGCGTGAGGGATGAATGGAGATGATACCATCTGCACTGGCCGCGAGGCGGTGATACACTTGAGCAAACTGGGCAGCATCGGGCGAAGCGACGCGCGGCGGAAATGACTCCCGTGCCATTAAACGCATGGCTTCTTCGGTGTCCAGATCAACGCCTTCGTGGTAGGTTTTCCCGGTGAAATGCAGCGTATTAGGCACTACCGTCACAAGGTCGGACTTCAACCCGGACCCGTTAGAGACGAGCGCGCAGCTATCGGTAACAATACAGATGGTGTTTGGCATCTATTCGATACTGATGATATAGGGATAAAGTGGCTGATCGCCCCGCACAACTTCAAATTCCTGTGCAGGGAACGCCTCGCTCAGGGTGTTCACAAGTGTGTTGACCTGCCCTTCGCGCAGCCCATCGCCATAGTATAACGTAATCAACTCATAATCGTCTGCCCCGGCTTTACGCAGCGCGTCGGCAACAACATCGTTCATCTCATCGCCAGCAGCGACCAATGCGCCATCCACCAGGCCGATGTACTGCCCGCGCCGCACATTCACCGTGTCCATCTCGACATTGCGGGTGGCGGTCGTCACTTCCAGACTGAGGACATTCGCCAGCGCGGTGTTCATTTCCGCCAGCACATCGTCTATCTCGCCGGAATGGGCGATATTGGTGTAGGCCAGCAGCGCGCTGATGCCCTGTGGAACCGTGCGGCTGCCGACGACACGCACCTCTTTGTCCGTGACAAGTGATGCCGCCTGCTGCGCCGCCATGATAATGTTCTTGTTATTCGGCAGCAGGATGATCTTTTGCTGTGGCAGTTCGTCAATCGCTTTCAGGAAGTCCTGCGTACTGGGGTTCATGGTCTGCCCGCCGACGATCACATAAGCCGCCTGTAGGTCATTTTTCATCAGGCGGCGAAGCCCTTCCCCGCTGGCGACGGTAATTACCGCGACTTCATTCAGGGCTTCTTCTTCATGTTCATGTTCGCGGGCGATACGCTGCTCGACATAAGCCTGATACTGCTCCTGCATGTTCTCTACAACCACATCCCCCAGAGACGCGCCATATTGAATCGCGTAGCTGATGGGCTGGCCGGGATCGTGGACATGCACATGCACTTTAATCAGCCGCTCGTCACCCACCACCAGCGTTGACCAACCCATCGCGTCAATCGCCGCGCGCACCGCCGCCACGTCCATCGTTTCGCCGTGCATCAAAAACTGCACGTCATAACCATAGCCTTCTTCGTCCTCCGGCTCCAGCGCGGTTTGCCAGTTCAGATGCTCGCTGGCGGCTGCGCTATCGCCAGAGACGATATGCTCACCGTTCAGCAGGCGCAGCATCCCCTCCAGCATGTAGACCAACCCCTGCCCACCAGAATCCACCACGCCCGCTTTTTTCAATACAGGCAGCAGTTCAGGGGTGCGCTCCAGCGACTCGCGGGCTGCCGCGACCATCACCTCCAGCAGCGCGCGCAGGTGTGTGTCATCATCCGCGTGCCGCACGACGGCCTGCGTGGCCTCGCGGGCGACGGTCAGGATTGTGCCTTCTACCGGGTTCACGACAGATTTATACGCCAGATCAACAGCCGACTGGCAGGCAGCGGCGAACAGCGGCGCGTCAAACACCTCGTGGCCGCGCAGAGCGTTGGTGAAGCCGCGCCACAACTGCGAAAGAATCACGCCGGAGTTCCCGCGAGCGCCCATGAGCGCGCCACGCGCGATCCTGTCACCGAGCAGCCCGACATGACGTTCATCCAGCCCGGCAATCTCCTGATAAGCGCTGCGGAGAGTCAAGACCATATTCTTGCCTGTATCGCCATCTGGCACGGGGAAAACGTTCAACTGGTCAACCCGGTCACGGTTTGCCTCTAGCCACGCCAACCCGGCAGCCACCAGCCACTTGAGTAAATGCCCGTCACAGACTTTTTGTTCGACGTTTACAGCCATCCTAAATCCTCTTGTCATTACAGGTATTCCAAAATCGGACGCTGCGCGCCCTCAATTTTGATAGTACAGAAGTTTATTCGGAAACAGGGTTAAGCCCCCCAGCCCCTTGAATCTTACAGGGGGTTATGGTAGCATGTCCATTACCCATTCAGCGAATTTTGACACCAGACCGAGGCAAAATCATCATGGCGAAATGTGAAAGATGCGGCAAAGCGCCGATGTTCGGCAACCGCCGCAGTCACTCCCTGCGGGCGACACGCCGCCAGTTTAAGCCCAACATCCAGCGCATTTATGTGATGGAAGGCGGGCAGCGCGTACGCAGGTATCTGTGTACCAAGTGCATCAAGACGATGGCGAAACTGGCCTAGCGCTTTTTAAACCACAACTGCATTAATGCGAGAGCCGGATAACCCCGGCTTTTTATTTTCCCAGCGCCGCGCGCAGCCGCTTCATGCCTTCGTCAACCGTGTGCGCGCTGCTGAAGATCGCGCTGCCGACGACCAACACATCCGCGCCAGCCTCCACCCCGGCTTGAACCGTTTCGGTATTCATACCGCCATCCAGCACAAGGTCAATCTGCCGTCCGCTGGCGGCGATCATCGCGCGTAACTGGCGTATTTTGGGCAGGGTTTCTCTCAGAAATGTCTGCCCGCCGAAGCCGGGATTAACCGTCATGACCAGCACCGCGTCCAGCATGTGCATCACTTCGGACAGCGCGGCGGCGGGCGTGTGCGGGTTGATCGCCACGCCTGTCTGGCAGCCCGCCTGTTGAATCACCTGCAAGGTGCGATGCAGGTTGGGCGATGTCTCGATATGGACGTTGATACGACTCGCCCCGGCCTGCGCGAACACCTCGACATAACGCTCTGGCTCAACGATCATCAGATGCACATCCAGCGGCAGGCTGGTTACACGGCGCACTGCTTCAACCACCAGCGGCCCCATGGTGATATTCGGCACAAAGCGGCCATCCATGACATCAATGTGAATCAAGTCGCCGCCAGCGGCCTCGGCCTGCCGGACATGCTCTCCGAGACGTGTAAAATCCGCCGCGAGAATCGAGGGCGCGATACGAATCATTCCAGCCACAGGGTTTTACCTCTTTACAAGGAAAACAGCCTGTATGGTACAAAGTTGTGCGTCAAATAGCAATCGCAGGCTGGCAGATGGTTATGAGGGGATGTCTGCTGCTTTGATGACTTTGGACTTCAACTGCCCACAGCCCGCGTCAATATCAATCCCGCGCCGTACACGGACAGTCGCGCTTATGCCATAACTGGCGAGGATTTCAATAAAGCTGTCCACCGCGCCCATGTCGGACGGCCTGCCAGCATAGCCACCTGTCGGGTTCAGCGGAATGATGTTGACGTGGCACAGCAGCCCCTTGAGCAGCGCGCCAAGTTTATGGGCTTCTTCCGGCGTATCGTTCTGCCCGGCGATGGCCGCCCATTCAAAGGTGATACGCCGCCCGGTTTTACGCACATAATCGCGGCAGGTGGCGATCAGTTCACTCAACGGCCAGCGGCGGTTGACAGGCAGCAGCGCGCCGCGTTCCTCATCGGTGGCGGCATGGAGGCTGATCGCCAGCCTGACCTGCAAGCCCTCGGCGGCGAAGCGCTTGATTTGCGGCACAAGGCCAACGGTGCTGACCGTAATATGCCGCGCGCCGATGCCGAGGTCAGTCATCAGGCGGCGCGCCGCTTTGACCGTTTCATCGTAGTTGTGAAACGGTTCGCCCATGCCCATAAAGACCACGTTGCTCAGGCGTTCCCCTCCGGCCTCAAGCTCCTGCGCGAAACGCAGCGCCTGCTCGAAGATTTCGTCAGCCCGTAAGTGACGCGCAAAACCCATCTGCCCGGTGGCGCAAAAGACACAGCCCATCGCGCAGCCCGCCTGCGTGGAGATACAGGCCGTGCGGCGGTCATCATCGTACAGCATCAGCACCGACTCGATCAGTTGACCGTCCGCCAGGCGGTAAAGGCGCTTAACCGTGTCATCGCGGCTGACCTGCTCGGCGGCCAGTTCCAGCGTCCCAAGCGTGGTTTGCTGCTGCAATGTTTCACGCAGGCTGGCGGGCAAGTTCGTCATCGCGTCGAAGGTGGTGACGCGCTTCTCGTACAACCATTCCCAGACCTGCCGGGCGCGGAACTTTGGCTGCCCCCACCCCGCCAGCAGTTCAATCAGTTCGTCTAACGTTAAAGCATACAGGTTAATCATCAATCATCGTCTCGTCTACGCATAAACAGATACACCGCGCCTACTACCGCCAGCGCCACAAACAGCACAGCGAGTACACCGCTTTGTGTTGTCGGCTCGGCCAGCGGGTTTGGCACAGGGGTCGGGGTTGGGGTGAAAAGGCTGCTGGCCGGGCGCGGCGTGACTGTGGCTGGCAGCGGCGTGAAGGTGCGTGAGGGCGTAAGCGTCGGGGTTGGCGTATTCGTTAGCTCCCCAGTAACGCTTGGTGTCACGGTCGGCGTTTCGGTCAGTGTGGCGCTCGGTGTCGGTGTGTGGGTGGCGGTTGCTGTCGCGGTTGGCGTGGCCGTCTCGGCCTGATAGGGCGTGTAACCAAAAGCGCGCACCGCTTCATCAGTAAACACCCAGCGCCGCAGGTTGGGCAGCAGCGCATCAAGCGACTGCCCGGCAGCGACCGCATAGGCTGCCTCAAACCCGCCGTCGGCATTACCCACAGCACGTGCCAGATCATATAAGCCCTGCACACCGATCAAGTCGGCGATATACAGCACCATCGCATAACTCTGCGCGCGCCAGTTCTCGTCATACAAGGCTGGCTCCTGCCCCATGCGGTCAAGGCTGGCAAGCTGGTTATTACGCGCGGCGTTCTGCACCAATGCCGCCAGATGAACTTTCGGCGTGGGGACGTAGAACTGCGCCAGCCCGGCTTTAAACCAGTCCGGCACGTTCTGGCCTTCCCAAAGCGGCGCGTAAAGCTGCGCGGTGAGCCGTTCGATCAGCGCGGCCTGCGCCCCGGCCAGCGCGGTGGAGCGGCTCTGCACCACCATGTAACCATTGGCCTCGTAAATCTGTGCCGCGCGAGTCTCCTCGCAAGGCAGTACGGTTCCGCTTATAGGGGCAGCAACAACAAGTTCCCCCTCTTCGCCTGTGACACAGGCTGACGCGGGCAGATCGCCATGATACAGCACCATGTTAAACCGCTGTTCCTGCCGCGCATTGGCGCTAATCAACTCATAGGCAGGGGTGATGCTCTGGCGTATCTGCTGCGGCGTGGGGCCATCAGCAGGCACCGTGAGGTCAATGAACGAAGCGGGCGCTTCGTCCTGCACCCACTGTATCCGTTGGTCGGCAAAAACAAAATGATCGCGCAGCGAAGCAACCGCGCCGGAAGCATCCTCGATGCGCCATTCATAAGTCACGTCGCTAAACAGCGGCAGCGATGGGTCAAACTCCCAGATGTAGGCCATATCAGTAAATGAGTCGCCTGCCAGCAGCGGCTCGGAGACATCAACGGCGATGGTCTGGCGCGGCTGGCCTTCCGGCTCAATGATAAGCGTGGCCTGACGAATTTGATCGGCCAGCATCAACGGGGTGACGAAAAAGCGCACGGCCTGTGGAAAAATGACCTCAGTGTTCCAGTTGAAGATCAGTTCGTTCGCGGCAGGCAGTTCTTCCGTCGCCTCTGGCTCAGGCGTGGCTTCCTGCGCGACCAGCGGCAACAGGTTAACGGAGAGGAACAGCAGCGCGAGGACTGGCATGGAGCGGGTGATCAATTTCATTTAAACGACCGTCTGCAAGAAAACGAGGGGGATAAAGTTAAAGACAAAATGGGCGATGATCGCTGCTGTCGTGCTTGTCGTCTGCCGCAGCCACGCCAGCCCCAACGACACGATCAGGATGAGCAGCGCACCGGGGGTCAGCAAAACCTGTGTGTGGAGCAGCATAAAAAACAGGCTGCTGATGAGGATGCCGAACACTGGCTGGAGCGCGCCGCGTATCCAGATTTCCTCCCCTACCGCCGCTGTGATCGCCAGCAGAAAGGCCATCGGCAGTGAAGAAAACAACTGGTTAAGCTGCTGGTTGGCGGCGGTTTGCTCCTCCAGCAGGTCGGGCGCTGTCGTCTGCTGCCAGATCAGCCCAAACACGACCATGCACAGGATCAACAGCAGACCAACGCCGACTCCGCGCGTCAGGTCCTGCGCTGTAGGCAGGCGCAGCCCTAACCGTTCCATCGTCTGCGACCAGTCGCGGCGGATCGCCAGCCCTACCCCCAGAAGCACGATCATCACACGCAGCGTACCTTCAAAGAGCAGATCGCCGGGGTCGAACCCCTGCTGCGCTAAATCCTCGGCCAGCCCGCTGATGCCCCCCTGTATGACAAAGGTCGCCATCGTCCATACGACAATCGCCAGCATGAGGATGGCGGCGGCGGTATGGACAGGCGACTCCGGGTTATAGCTGCCGCGCGCCCCGATGAGGCGCTGTAAACTCTGGCGTGTCCTGACTGAGTTGATGAGTCGAAACGAGAAGAAACTCAGCACAATCGCCAGCCCGAAAACGACCAGCGCGGCAGCGGTATCTATCTGAATGTCCTCCAGCGGAAACTGTGTCTGCCCCTCCAGACCGCCCGCCATATCTACAAACAGCGCGGTTTGCAGCACGACAAACCCGGCTGAAAACATCATGCCCACCAGCCCGTAAAGCAGCCAGCGTAAAACGACGGCCTGCGAAATCTCCATGCCTGAAGCCACATTGCCCTGCGGAGGCACCGCCGTATGATTGGCGGGCTGCGGCTTCAACCGGGCGGCCTCAACCTGGTTCGCCAGATAGACCAAACCGCCGATGTAAGTAATACCAAAAGCAAAAAAGAGGAGCGTTGAAAAATCCATGCCAGCTCGTTTCGGGAATCAACCTTATATCGGAAGAATTATAACATTAATGCACATTGACCGGAGGGGTTTGCTATGTTAGAATGCCATCAACCTTTTATAAGGAGCGATGGCCGAGTGGTTTAAGGCGGTGGTCTTGAAAACCACTGAGGGTTTAGGCTCTCCGGGGGTTCGAATCCCTCTCGCTCCGCCTGAGCCATTTAACAACCTGATATTGGGGAGGTGCCAGAGTGGACGATTGGGGCTGCCTGCTAAGCAGTTGCACCCTTAACCGGGTGCCGCAGGTTCGAATCCTGTCCTCCCCGCA
>CAZJSU010000044.1:0-34883 GCA_964548765.1 uncultured Anaerolineaceae bacterium | reverse complement strand
CCGATAGCGAGTTCGCGCGCAATCTGGCCGGGGTGCTGGCGGTGATGGCATGGCTAGCGGCAGAATAGAAGGTTTGATTTTCGGATTTCATCATCCTGTTCAAGGGTTCAGTATGAGTAAACGCGAAAAACTGCGACTAAAGCTGCGAAACAACCCGGCTGATGCAAATATGCAGGGTGTCCAGAAAGGAGGTAGATAAATTGTTTCCACTGTCGGATGACAGACGAGGACGCTTGAATATTACCTGGAACTGCCCTACACCATCGAAATGGGACGAGATTTTGCCCGCTATTCAGGAAGCGAAATATCGCTGGCTGGAACTGGCGCTAGAGCGAAATCGGCCAATCCCCGAACCGATTGGCCTTTTAGAGGCGTAAATTAATTCCCCACGCTTTCCGCGTAGCGTGCCTGATGCTCACGCTTCAGGCGCAGGTAAAGCGGGTCATCTTTGGCTTGCAGGTATTTCTCGTAAAAGATGCGCGCCACTTCTTCCTTCACCGGGTCGGGGTCGTTGGGCAACACGTTGCCCGACGCATCATATTTGCGCCCGCTGCGATGGTTGGCATAACGGCGTGAGCGCGTGAAGCCCATTTGCAGGTACTTGCGCGCCATATCCATGCCGACAAAATCGCGCTGGCGTTTGTAGTCCAGGAACATCTGGTAAATCGTCTCGGCGGACTCGCGGGCGATGTCCGGGGTCTTGAAGCGCCAGTGCGGCAGCAGTTCCGATTTATACGGCTCGACCAACAGGACACCCTGCTCACCTTTGGCGATCTGGTAAAGCTCCGGGTGCTGGCGAAAGTCTATCTGGGTGTAATCGCGGTGGTAATCAAAGTCGGTCATCATGACACTACAGCCTCAGCTTCTATGTAACATTTCGCCTTATAGCATGAAAATAACACAGGTAAGGCGCGGGCAACTCCGTCTTGTGGCGGAGATTACTTAGACCTATCGGCCTATTTTCATGGTGGATTACAGGACATGCGCGGCGAGACTTTGGCCTGCACGGTTGCAGGTGGGCGGCTTGTGGCGCTAAAACAAAAGGCCACTTATAGTTGATAATTTTCTTCGTGGAGCGTAAAAAATGACCGCACTCCCCTTTCGACAGGTACATCTGGATTTTCATACGTCGCCGCATATCCCCGATGTGGGCGTGGACTTCGACGCGGACGAGTTCATCGCCACGCTGCGCGATGGTCACGTGAACTCGATCACGGTGTTCGCCAAGTGTCATCACGGCTACAGCTACTATCCGACGAAGATCGGCACGCCGCACCCGGCGCTGCGGCGTGACCTGCTGGGCGAGATGGTGGCCGCGTGTCATGAAGCGGGGATACGGGTGGCGGTCTATACCACCGTGACATGGGACGAACTGGCATGGGAGACGCACCCGGAATGGCGGCAGGTCACGCCCGCCGGGACGGCTGCCGGGCCATCGCCCACGCCGCTGAAGCCGGGCTGGAAGAATCTGGACATGAACACGGGCTATGCCGATTACGTCATCGCGCAGATCGAGGAGATCATCGAACGGTACGACGTGGCCGAGATATTCATTGACATCACGCGCTATATCGGCGGCGGGTCGGTAAACAGCGAGACGCTGCGCGGGCTGCTGGCCGAGGGCATCAACCCGGAAAACCCGCAGGAACTTGACCTGTACACGCTGGAACTGGAACGGCGCTTCATGCAGAAATGCACCGCCGCCATCCGCGCCAAAGCGCCAGAGATGGGCATCTTCTATAACAGCCGCCTGATGATGCAGTATGACCCGGCGCTGGGCAACCGCCCGGAGATGGACAACTTCACGCATCTGGAGATCGAATCGCTGCCGGGGGGCATGTGGGGCTACGATCATTTTCCGCTGTACGCCCGTTACTATCAGGACTTTGACACCGAGATTCTGGCGATGACCGGGCGCTTCCATACCACCTGGGGCGACTTCGGCGGGCTGCGTAACCGGGCGGCGCTGGAGTTTGAGTGTTTTCAGGGGCTGGCGCACGGCGCGAAGATCAGCATCGGTGACCAACTGCACCCACGCGGCAGGCTGGATAAAGCGGTCTACCGCCGCATTGGCGAGGTTTACGAAGCCGTCGAACAGCGCGAGGCGTGGGTGGAAGGATCAACCCCGCTGCCAGAAATCGGCGTGATTACCGCCAGCGGCGCGCGCGGCGTACGCGGGGAGCGCACCAGCAGCGGCGATGTGGGGGCGCTGCATGTGCTGGAACAGCTTAAGCAGCAGTTCGCCTTTGTGGATGCCGGGGCAGATTTCGCGCGGTATGACGTGGTGGTGCTGACCGACGTGCTGATGATTGACCCGGCGCTGGCCGATAACCTGCGCGACTATGTGAACGGCGGCGGCAGGCTGCTGGTCACGCTGAACGCGGCGGGCAGCGCCGACAGCGGCGATTACCTGCTGGCTGACCTGATGGGCGCGCACTATGCCGGGGCAGCGCCTTACGCGCCGGATTACCTGATTCTCTCCGACGCGCTGCTGGACGGCATCGAGCCGATGGAACACGCCTGTGAGATGCCGGGCGCGCGGCTGCGCGTGGAAGCCGGGACGGAAGTGCTGGCGTACTCCGGCGCGCCGTACTTCAACCGCACATGGCAGCACTTCTGCTCGCACCAGTACACGCCGTTTAACACGGTGAGCGATGATCCGGTCATCGTGCAGCGCGGCGGCGTGCTGACCATCGCGCGCCCGCTGTTCAGCGAGTATGCCGACTCCGCCAAACGGGTGCATAAGCAGGTGATCGCCAACTGTCTGGCGCGGCTGCTGCCCACGCCGCGCGTGGGGGCGCACAACCTGCCGAGTACGGCCATCGTCACGGTGCGCCAGCAGGGCGGCGACCTGATAACCCACCTGCTGCATTATGTGCATCAGCGGCGCGGGCGCGTGCTGGACGTGATCGAGGACGTGCTGCCGCTGCATAACGTGACGATCAGTGTACGGGCGGCCAACGCGCCGCAGGCGGTGCGCCTAGTGCCAGAGCAGATAGACGTGCCATTCACTTATGAGGCGGGTTATGTACGCTTCAGCGTGCCGCAGGTCAACGGCTATCAGATTGTGCAGTTGGTGGGGGCAGCGGGCGGGTAAGCGTGCCGGACGCGATACAAGGCTTGCCCGCAATGCGCATCGTGTAAAGGAGGGTCATAACGGGCGGGTTTCAAACCCGCCCCTACACACGTATGACAATGGCGAGCCGGACGCACCGCAGGGGACGGCATTTCATACCGCCAAAAACACAGCTTAAAGGGTGCTGGCGGCCTGCTGGATGAGGCGGGACAAAAGCTCGTCGTCCACGTCCTGCCCTTCGCGGATTTTGATGGTCTTTCGGTCGCCGTTTTCTGAGGCTTCAAAAAGCCCTTCAGGCGTTTCGAGGTCGTGCGCGTTAAAGATGGTCAGGCTGACCCACGCCTTCGCTGTGCCAAACACACAGACATACTTCTTGCCCTTCAGGTAATGCGGCTTGGCGTACTGAATGCGCTCGGTCACTTCGGGCAAAGCCTGAAGGATAACGCGGCGAAGGCGGTCGCAAACCTCGGCCTGCCATTCGTGTTTGAGGTTCTGGATGTATTCGGTGACTTCCTGATTCATGGTCTGACTCTCCTGATGTTATGAGCGCGTTACGCCTGCTTCACGGGCTGGTAATAGAGGATCACGGTGCCTGTGCGGGAGGATTTGTTCTCCACCAGCTTCAGCCGCTTGAGGGCGGCGCTGTCCTCGAAAAGCCGCTGGCCGCTGCCCACGACGACCGGATGCACCAGCAGGCGCAGTTCGTCCACGAGGTCGTTTTCCAGCAGGGCGCGCACCAGCGTAGGGCTGCCCGCTGTGCCGATGTTCTTGCCGGGCTGCTGCTTCAGGCGGTTGATGGCTTCGACAAGGCTGCCCTCCAGCAGCGTGATCTGGTTGTAGCTGCCCCATGCCACGCTGTCCAGCGTGGTTGAGGCGACGTACTTGGGCGCGTTGTTGATGTAAATGGCGAACGGCTCGTCGCTGGAGTTCGGCCAGAAGTCCGCCCATTCCTGATAGGTGACACGCCCCATGAGGACGGCATCCTGATCGGCAAGCTGCGCGTTCAGTTCCGCCAGCATGTCCTCGTCGAAATGCTCCTGCCATTTATCGGGCGACTCGACCACGCCATCCACCGTGATGAACAGGCTTGCGATAAGTTTACGCATGGTTATTCTCCTTTATCCCTCTATGACTTGCTCATCTGGTCAACGATCTTCGCAATCCGGCGGTCGCGGGTTTCCTGCGCTTTGGCTTCCTCAACCTGACGGACGAATTCCTTGCGCCGTGAATAGGCTAATGCGTCAAAGGCTGCTGCCGCGCCGGGCTGCTGTGCCAGCGCTGCCGCAAGGTCTGCCGGAACCTCGACAGTGCGCGGCTCGGTATCCAGCTCAAGCGTGACTTCCAGTTCATCGCCCGCCTGCACCCCCGCCGCCTGCCGATGCTCCGCGCTGACAGGCAGCAGAAAGACATCGCCATAAGCCGCGATAGTGCTGCGGTAGGTGTAGCCGTTAAAGCGCACCGTGACCGGGGGCTTCTTACCTTTGCCCAGCGCGGCGACGACATCGGCTGGCACTTCGATGCCAGTGGCGTTCTTGCCTTCAGACTGGAAAAGCGTGGTGGTAAACGTGACCGCCATAGGAAGACTCCTTTAGCTCTATAAAAACTCGATCAGGACAGGGCAAGCGCTTCCGCCTCAACTTCGTGCGTCTGGCCTGCCAGCGTGCGCTGCTGGCCGTTGGGCATGGCGCATGAACGGCGTACTGGCTCCATCCTCTTTGGGGTTGGTTGAACAGTTCCATTGTATGATGGACGGGGAGCAAAGTCTTGAACAAAAACGACACCTGCCCGTGTTGGACAGGTGTCGTGCGCGCGATGCTGCCAGAGGCGGGTTGATTACACGGTTTGCAGCACTTCTTCGAGCTTGTCCCAGCTATCGGTCGCGCCGCCTTCCATGCCTGCCTCAAGCATCCCGTCACGATCCTCTACGGACTGGAAAACAGAGGAGTCGGTCAGCCGGGTTCTGCCATCGTGTTCTTCCAGCGTGATGGTCTCCAGCACGATATGCCCCGGCATCCCTTCAAAGCAGAGGATTCTCGAACAAAAATGACAGCAGTTGGTCGCCTGTGGGGTCGGCAAGCTGCGCGGGAGTCTGGCCGATGAAGTGTTTGAGCGAGCGCGTGAGGTGCGGCTGGTCGGCATAGCCCGCCAGATAAACGGTGTCGAGGATCGGCACGCCATGAATGAGCAGGGCTGCGGCACGATGGGCGCGCTCGATCTGGCTGAGGGTGCCGTGCGTCAGCCCGGTGGCGTGTAAAAAACGGCGCTGTACGGTGCGTAAGGACATGGCGGGCGGCTGCCCTTGCAGCACAGCGCTCACCACCGGGTCATTCACCAGCAGGCCTTCGCGCGCCAGCCTGTTTACGAAGGTATCGGCATTTTCAAAGTCGGGGAACTGCCACGCAGCCCCTTGCAGCCAGAAGGACTGGCTGCCCGCGCCGGGCAGGTTCATGTCGCAGCGATCCTTCAAGCTGGCGGGCGGCAGGTTAGAGATGATCGTACCGGGCGTGAACTGGATGCCTATCCACTCCGCGTCTGCCGGGCGGTAAGCCGGGGTCGCCCGCGTTTCTGGCCCGCGCACCGTCATGCTGACCCGCCCGTGATGTTTAGTTACCACCATCTCATAGTGGACTTCAGCGATGGAGGTAAACGGTGTGGCGCTCTCGCCGTAGCTGTCGCTGCGCCACACCCTTTCCACAAGCGGCGAGTCTGACGGCCTTTCCTCAACGTTTAATGTGATCACGCGGGGTTCATCAAGGAACAGCATAGGCGTGGGACATCCTGAAACCTGATATAAAACAGTTCTCGATTATAGCACAAAAGCACAACTGTTCTAAGAAACCCATGTCTAAGCGTAGGTCAGGCGTAGGGTACACAAGCACAGACTTTCGGCTATAATGCCGCGCATGATATGGGCGACAGCCAGCGGCAGGGGTGATAACCGCGTATCCCTGTCGGCTGCTGCCCTCATCTGATTCTTGCGAGTATACAGGTGCGCTATGCGGATTCCAGGCTGGTTGTTTATCGTCGGGGTGCTGTTTTTTGTGGGCATGACGGCGTTATGTTCGGTGGTGTCGTTTGCAGGCGCGCGCCAGTTGGCGATTGACGCGGGCGAGGCGGGCATTCAGGTGCCTTCCTTCCGCGATGTGCTGGCCGCGCAGCCCACAGAAACCAGCCCACCCCCGCCCACACAGCCCGCTGGCGAGACACCGCTGCCCACCACAGACGCAGGCAGCAGCGAAGCCACGCCGGAGACGCAGACGGTGGCCGACGCGGGCAGCAGCAGCGTCGAGGCTGACCCGATGGCGGAATACACGTGGAACGATCCGCGTCAGGTGCGTATCCTGCTGCTGGGCATTGACCAGCGCACAGGCGTGGAGGAAGAGGAACGCTTTTTCCGCACCGACACGATGATGGTCGTCAACATTGACCCGGTGCGTAAGAACATCGGCATCCTCTCCATCCCGCGCGACCTGTGGGTGAGCATCCCGGATGGCGGCCCGCCTGCGCGCATCAACACCGCCAACGCGCGCGGCGACAGCGGCGGCTACCCCGGCGGCGGCCCGGCGCTGGCGCAGGCCACAATTGAAGGCCAGCTTGGGCTGCGGACGGATTATTACCTGCGTATCAATTTTGACGTGTTCACCACAGTGGTGAATCTGCTTGCGCCGGGCGGGGTAGAAATCTGCGTGCGCGAACTGATTGACGACCCGGACTACCCGGACGCGGGCTTTGGGACGATCGCAATACGCTTCGAGCCGGGCTGCCAGCAGATGGATGCGGAGCAGCTCTTGCAGTATGCCCGTACCCGCGCAACACAGGGCGCAGACTTTGACCGCGCGCGCCGCCAGCAGGAAGTGCTGAAGGCCATGCAGCGCGAGATCGCCACCCTTGAGGGCGTGGCGAACCTGATCGCACAGGCACCGGGCGTTTATGACGAACTGGCGGGCAGCTTCGAGACCAACATGCCGCTGGACGAGATTATCCGGTTGGGGATGCTGGTACGCGAGATTCCGTCGGAGAACATCCACAGCGGGACGATTGACAACCTGTACACGCAGTTCGGCACGACAGACACGGGCGACCAGATTCTCATCCCCAATTACAACGCCATCCGCCAGTTGATTAACCAGCTTTTCAACCCGGAGGAGGAAGTGCCGCTGGCCGACCTGCGCCAGCGCGCGATGAACGAAAACGCGACCATCGCCGTGTTTAACAACACGGACGTGACCGGGCTGGCCGGGCAAACGCGCGACTGGTTAGCCAGCCAGGGGATTGATGTCGCTACGGTGGGCAATGTCCCCACGCCGACCAACAGCGAAACCGTGATTCAGGATTACGGCGTGAACACGTGGACGACGCGCTATCTGGCGGAGATCATGGGCCTGCCGCCAGAGCGCATCCGCCCCGGCGCGGACGGGCTGGCCGCGAACGGCGTGGTGATCGTCATCGGTCAGGATGTGCAGCGCCTGCTCACCAGCGGGGAGTAGGCGCTTCGCCTGCTCTCTGCTTCCCCTTTCCCCTCGCTTTAAAACTGTTTGTCTAGGGTTAATTAAACGTTAACTTTGTAAATTTTAACTTCCTCATATAATAGTTATAAAAATAGAATAACATTTACCATGTCCTCAATAGTTGGTTATCTCCTGCTGTTCTTCAGTGCCGCCGTTACCTTCAGCATCATCAGCTATTTCATCCTGCGATACCTTGCATCAAAACAGATTATTGCTGTTCGCCAACGCTGGCTGCTGGCGCTGACCGCGCTCAATCTGGCGATCATCGCGCTGCATATGGTCGGCCAACTGCTGCCGCAGAGTGTGCTGGCGTGGTTCCTGCATGTGCGCTTTGAGTACAACCTGAACAGCACCACCTCGTCGCTGCTGCTGCTCTCCACCGGCATCCTCGCACTTATCATCTCGGTGTTCCACTTCCGCCATTTCCGCCCACAACTGGGCGCGGTCTGGCTGGCGTGGAGCGTGGGCTATCTTTTCCTTAGCTGGGATGAACTCTACATGCTGCACGAGAGGATGAGCAACTGGCGGCTGACCTTCAGCCTGTTAGGCGTGGTGCTGGTGACGAGCGCGGCTTATGCCGCGTGGGTGAAAGACCGCGAAAACCGCAGACTGTACTGGCTGCTCATCGCTGGCCTGTGCGTCACGGCGGGCGGCGGGCTGCTGCTGGACGACGCGATTGCCAACTCGTTTCTGCTGGAAGAGATGCTGGAACTGAGCGGCGCGACGTATACGCTCGTGGCCGCATTCAGCTATCTGCGACGGCTGCCCGTGCGCTGGTTGCCTGTTTACCGGCTGATCGTAACGAGTAACGTGCTGTGGGTGGTCGCCATGATCGCCATCATCTTCTGGCCGATGCCCACGCTGGAAGCGCAGCAGGTAGCGACAGCCGAACCGACGGAGTATTCAGACGGGGCGCTGTCCTTACTGGGGGCCAGCGTTGATGAGCGCGTTTACACGCCGGGCGAACGCATTCCGGTCACGCTCTACTGGCGCGCGAACCGCCCCCTGCCCGACGATTACGGTTACTCGCTGCAACTGCTTCACCTAACGACAGGCGAAGTCGTGGTGAGAAACGACTTCCAGCTTGGTCATCCCCTCAAGCCCAGCGCCAACACGTGGCCGGAAAACCTCGTCGTTAAAACCAGTGTGGAACTGCGAACCGAGCAGGCCAGCATAGACCCGGCCAATTATTGGCTTGCCATCCATGTCTGGCGTGTCCCGTGGGATGACAGCCGGGACGACAACCTGCTGAGCATCAGCCGGACGACTTACCAAGTGCCGCTGCCCGATACGCTGCTGCTGGCTGATCTGGTGTTTTCGCCAACCGGGACCCACATGCTGCTCGCGCCAGATAGTTAGATTGTGTTGATTTGATTTTTGGGTTTGTTTTTGCAGCGGACGGCGGGACGGCATGTATGCCGCCCCTACACCCTGCATGTTTTGTAGGGACGCGCAACGGCGTGTCCGTAACAGAAAATACTTTACAAATCGGTGCAAGGGCGGCGATCACCTCGCCGCCCCTGAATTGATGTGCGGATTAGTCCCGCCCGCCGAAGAGGCGCAGCAGGAACAGGAAGAGGTTGATGAAGTCCAGATAGAGCTTCAGCGCGCCGATGATGCTGATCTTCATCAGCGTGTCGGAGTCCTGCTGCATCAGCGCCGGGTCCTGCGCCATCTGCTTGATGACCTGCGTATCGTAAGCGGCCAGCGCGGTAAAGAGCAGCACGCCCACCATGCTGATGACGTAATCCAGCGGGCCGCTGCCGAGGAAGATATTCACCACCATCGCAATCACAAGGCCGATCAGCGCCATCATGAAGTAGCTGCGATAACGGGTGAGGTCAATCTGCGTCGTCATGGCGAACACGGTCATGACACCGAACAGCACCGCCGTGACACCAAACGCAATGCTGATGGTGCCGAGTTCATAAGCCAGAAAGATGAGCGACAGCGTGAAGCCGTTGAGCGCGGAATAGGCGAAGAACATCACCCCGGCCACAGTGGCAGAGAGGCGGTTGATGGCCGCGCTCAGGATAAAGACCAGCGCCAGTTCACCGATGATCGCGCCGATGAGAATGGGCGGGTTCGCCAGCAGCGAGAGCATCATCCCCGACGTGCTGGTGAATACCGCGACGGCGGTTGTCGTGAGCAAGCCCATGAACATCCACATATAGACATTGCGGAACAGCGGGTGCAGCTCGACACGCGAAAGCGCGCCCGTTGAAGCCTGTGGATTATTATCGAACATAATGTATTTCAAACCTCCAGAAAGAGCGTCTTTTATCACCGTACGATTTTCTATCTTAGAAGGTTTGGGCAGACAAAACAACTGTTTCTGAGGTTTTTCTTACGCAAACCCCCAAATACTGGTTGTCTGGTGTGTGCATCGTCTGGCCCCTGCCCATTTAAGGCCGTGATAATTTGCGGCGAGAAGTGGTAGAATAACACCAATCAAATTTTTTCAAATGTCTAAGCCCACTGAGGATATTTTATGACCGTTACGCATGGTTTCGAACTCATCCGCGAACAGGAAATCCCTGAAATCAATACACGCGCGCGCATTTACCGCCATGTACGTACAGGCGCTGAGCTGATCTCGATGGAGAACGACGACGAGAACAAGTCGTTTGGCATCACCTTCGCCACGCCGCCGGCAGACTCGACCGGGCTGCCGCACATTCTGGAGCATTCGGTACTGTGCGGGTCGCGCAAGTACCCGGTGAAAGACCCGTTCATCCAACTGGCGAAGGGATCGCTCAACACGTTTTTGAACGCGATGACCTTCTCCGACAAGACCACCTACCCCTTCGCCAGCACCAACACGCAGGACTTCTATAACCTGCTGGATGTCTATCTGGACGCGGTATTTTACCCGCGCATCTCGCCGGATGTGCTGCAACAGGAAGGCTGGCACTACGAACTGGAAACGGCGGACGCGCCGCTGGCCTTTAAGGGCGTGGTCTTTAACGAGATGAAGGGCGCGTATTCCTCGCCGGACAACCTGCTGGGGCGTGTGACCGAGCAGTCGCTGTTTCCCGACACCGTTTACAGCCACGACTCCGGCGGCGACCCGGCGGCCATCCCTGACCTGACATACGAAGACTTCAAGACCTTCCACGAGACGTATTATCACCCGTCCAACGCGCGCATCTGGTTCTATGGCGATGATGACCCCGAAGAACGGCTGCGGCGGATTGACGAGTTCATTCAGGAATTCGAGCGTATCAATGTCAGCGCGGAGATTCCGCTGCAACCGCGCTTCGACGAGCCGCGCGTCGTGAAGGTCGGCTATGAACCGGGCGACGAAGAAAAGGCGATGGTCACGTTCAACTGGCTGCTGACCGAGAACAACGACCCGGAAACCTCGCTTGGGCTGGGCGTGCTGGAACATATCCTGATCGGCACGCCCGCCTCGCCGCTGCGTAAGGCGCTGATCGAAAGCGGGCTGGGCGAAGACCTGACAGGCGGCGGCATTGACACGCAGGTGCGTGAGATGTACTTCACCACCGGGCTGAAGGGCATTCAGGCGGCGGATGTGGATAAGATCGAGGCGCTGATCTTCGACACGCTGCGGGAACTGGCCGAAAACGGCATTGACCCGGAGATGATCGAGGCAGCGCTGAACACCGCCGAGTTCCGCCTGCGCGAATACAACACGGGCGGTTTCCCGCGCGGGCTGGCGATGATGATTACCGCGCTGAGTACGTGGCTGTACGATCAGGACCCGCTTGCGCCGCTGGCCTTTGAAGCACCGCTGGCGGCGGTGAAGGCGCGGTTGGAAAACGGGGAACGCTATTTCGAGGGGCTGATCGAGCAGTTCCTGCTGGATAACCCGCACCGCACGACGGTGCTGCTGGAGCCAGACGCGGAAGCCAACAAGCGCCGTGAAGAAGACGAAAAAGCGCGGCTGGAAGCAGTACGCGCGAAGCTGAACGCCGATGACCTGCAAGCCATTATCGAGGACACGCTCAAGTTACAGCAGATGCAGGTCACGGGCGACACGCCAGAAGCGCTGGCGACCATCCCCTCACTGAAGCTGAGTGATCTGGACAGGGAGAGCAAGCAAATCCCGACTGAGGTGCTGGAAGCGCATGGCCGCCCGCTGCTGGTGCATGACCTGTTTACCAACGGCATCGCCTATCTTGACCTCGCCTTTAACCTGCGCGGGCTGCCACAGGCGTACCTGCCCTATCTGGGGCTGTTTACGCGCGCGCTGTTTGAGATGGGGACGGAAACCGAGGATTACGTCAAGCTGACGCAGCGCATTGGCCGCAAGACGGGCGGCGTGTATGCCAGCACCTTTATCTCCTCAATGGACAGCAGCGAGCAGAGTACCGCATGGCTGATGGTGCGCGGCAAAGGCACGATCACGCAGACCGCCGACCTGCTGGACATCGTGCGCGATGTGCTGCTGACGGTGAAGCTGGATAACCGCGAGCGCTTCAAGCAGATGGCGCTGGAGGATAAAGCCGGGCTGGAAAGCGGCCTTGTGCCGGGCGGGCATCGGGTGGTGAGCAGCCGCCTGCGCTCATACCTGACCGAAGCAGGCTGGATCGGCGAGCAGATGGGCGGGGTGACGCAGTTGTTCTTCCTGCGCGATCTGGTCAGGCAGATTGACACCAACTGGGAGAGTGTGCTGGCGGTGCTGGAAGACATGCGGCGCATCATCGTCAACCGGGAGGCGCTGGTCGCTAACGTCACGCTGGACGAGGCGAACTGGACGCAGTTCCAGCCGCAGTTGGAGAGCTTCATCGGGGCGCTGCCTGCTGCCGAGGCCAGCACACAGACATGGACACCGGCTTACAGCACCGACAACGAAGGGCTGACCATCCCGGCGCAGGTCAATTACGTCGGCAAGGGCGGCAGCCTGTACAAGCTGGGTTACAAACATCACGGCTCGGCCATGGTCATCCAGAACTTTTTGGGGACATCGTATCTATGGGAGCGTATTCGCGTGCAGGGCGGCGCATATGGCGGCTTCGCCACCTTTGACCGTCACTCAGGCGTGTTCACCTTCCTCAGCTACCGCGACCCGAACCTGCTCAAGACGCTGGACAACTACAACGGCACGGCGAAATTCCTGCGCGAACTGGACCTGCACCCCGACGAGCTGACCAAGAACATCATCGGCACGATTGGCAACATTGACGCTTACCAACTGCCGGACGCGAAGGGTTATACCGCGCTGGTGCGTTACCTGCTGGGCAATACTGACGAAGCACGCCAGCAGCGCCGCGAGGAAGTGCTGGGGACGACCGCCGAGGACTTCCGCAAATTCGGCGAGACGCTGGAAGCGCTCAACGAGGCCGGGCTGGTGGTGGTGCTTGGCTCGAAGGACGCGATTGAAGCCGCCAATCAGGAGCGCGGCCTGTTCGGCAAGGTGACGAAGGTGCTTTAGAGCGCTTAGCCGTTAGCTGTTAAGGAGAGCGCGGTATGCGACATGCCGCGCTCTTTTGCTGCACACCTCACACCAGCGTACCCACCGCGACCATAAACACGCTGCCGCCGACATAAACGTTCAGGGTGTCGTCCTGCGGCTCGGTGCGCAGCAGCAGCAGCGACGGGCGGCCAATCTCATAACCCTGTTCCACGCGCGTGTTGATGCTGTCGCTGCCGAAATAACGGTGATGCGCCAGATACGCCGCCAGACAGCCGTTGGCGCTGCCTGTCGCCGGGTCTTCCCAGGGCGTATTATTGGAGATGGCGATCATGCGGGCATTGAGATGATTCTCGGCGCGATAGGTCTGCGGGGCGAAGAACAGCATCCAGCGCGCGCCTGCCGCCTGCGCTGTGGCGAGATAGCGCTCGACATCCACGCGGGCGCGCTGCACCGCGTCCAGCGTCTTCAGCGGCACGATCAAAAATGGCACCCCCACAGACACCGTCTGCGCCGGATAGCGCGGGTCTACATCGTCGGCGTTCAGGTTGAGCGCGGCGGCGACCTGCGCCACATCCACTGTCTGGCCGTAGGTCGGCGGCTGGGTACGCAGCCACAGCACGTCCGGCTGGCCGTCCTTGTAGGTGAATGTCACCGGAATCTGGCCGACTTTGAGGTTAAGAACGATCTGATCAAACGAGGTCTGCACGATCTCGCGCTGAAGCACGTAAGCGGTGCCGAGGGTGGGATGCCCGGCGAAGGGCAGCTCCTCGCTGGCCGTGAAGATGCGTACATCATAACCGCCGCTGCGCTCCTCGTCGGACAGGATAAATGTCGTCTCGGAATAATTCATCTCTTTGGCGATGCGCTGCATCTGCTCGGTCGTTAACCCTGCCCCGCCACGCACCACCGCAAGCTGGTTGCCGGTGTACTTGGCCTCGGCAAAGACATCCACGATATAAAAGGGAAGCGCCTGAGTCATCGTCTCCTCCGTGTTGGTTGGCTCAGTGTGCTGTGAAATAGGTCAGATGACTATAACCAATTGAACCACATGACGGATACTCAACCCACCTGTGGTTGCGTTAAAGTTACGCATCATGGGGAAACGAGGTCATCATGAAGTGGATAAAAGCAGCCTTTAGCCTGCTCAAAGAGACGTTTAACGAATGGAACGAGGACAAAGCGCCCCGTCTGGCGGCGGCACTGTCCTATTACACCGCCTTTTCAATTGCCCCGCTGCTGGTGATCGTCATCGCTATCGCCGGGCTGGCCTTCGGGCAGGAAGCAGCGCGCGGCGAAATCGTGAATCAGGTGCAGGGCGCAATCGGCAGGGACAGCGCAGAAGCGATTGAAGAGATCATCGCCAATGCTTACCAGCCTGATGTCGGCATCGTGGCGACCATCATCGGCGTGGCGACGCTGGTGCTGGGCGCGGCGGGGTTCTTCGGCCAGCTACAGGATGCGCTCAACACCATCTGGGAAGTTACGCCCAAGCCGGGGCAAGGCATTCTGGCGATGCTCCGCCAGCGCTTTATTTCCTTCACGATGGTGCTGGGCATCGGCTTTCTGCTGCTGGTCTCGCTCGTTTTAAGCACCATGCTTACGGCAGCCTCCACCTATGTTCAGGGCTTCCTGCCCCAGACAGAACTCATCGCAAGGCTCATCAACTTCGTGATCTCGTTTGGCGGTGTGACCCTGCTGTTCGCCCTGATCTACAAAATCCTGCCGGATGCTGAAATCGCGTGGCGCGATGTGTGGGTGGGCGCGGCCATGACCGCGCTGCTGTTCACGATTGGCCGCTTCGCGCTCAGCCTGTATCTGGGCAATACCAGCGTGGCCTCGGCTTATGGCGCGGCGGGGTCGTTTGTCGTGATCCTGCTGTGGGTGTATTACTCGGCGCAAATCCTGCTGTTTGGCGCAGAGTTCACGCAGGTCTATGCGCGGCGTTATGGCTCGCGCATTCAGCCCGCAGAAAATGCGGTAGCCGTCACCGAGGAAGCCCGCATCCAACAGGGCATGGCGCACCGCTCCACCATCGAGGCCGCCACAGCGGAAAATCCGCCCGCTCCGGTTCCGGCGCGGCCTGTCACCGTCCATATCAGCCAGGCGGCAGATGGACAGGAAGCGCCGACGCAGAACCATAACTTCGTGCTGATTACGCTGACGATCATTAACGCGGCACTGGCGGCGTTGATCGCCGGCTTTGGCTTCACCCGGCGCGACAGCGCAAAAGAATAGGCGCGGGCTATGCGCTTTGCAGCGCAGGAATGACATCGCGCCCAAACGCCTCAAGCTGCTGCGTGAGGTCGTCCAGCGTTTCATGCTGGAAGCGCAGGACAGGGTAGGCCAGCCCCACCTCGCGCAGTTGGTTGAAGTGGTCAATCACGGCGGACGCGCCATCGTCCATGTTCACCCGTGTGGAGAGGCTGATGGTGAGCGAGCGCCCCTCGCTCAGTTCACGCAGGCGGGCAATCAGCCGCGCGAAGTCCTCCACTTTGCCAAAGGCAGCGGTGGGCTGGTAGCCATCGCCGAGCGTGGCCGCCCGCCGCAGCGCCGCCTCTGACGCGCCGCCAATCCAGACGGGCGGGACAGGCTGCGGCATGGGGGCGAAGCGCGCGTTGGCGAAGGTGTACGTGCCGCTGTGTTCCGGCGTTTCCTCTGTCCACAGCTTACGCATGATCTCGATATATTCATCCATTAACCTGCCGCGCTGGTGAAAGTCGGCATTGAGGAACCGGAACTCCTGCTCTGCCCAGCCCACGCCCAGCCCGGCGATGACGCTGCGCCCGGAGAGATGCTGGAGCGAGGCAATCTGCTTGGCGGCGAGGATGGGGTCACGCATGGGCAGGATGAGTACGCTGAGGCCGAAGCCGATACGCTCGGTGATGCCTGCCGCGTAGGCCAGCGTCATCAGCGCTTCTGTCCCCTGACCATAGCGGGCGTGTTCTTCTGGCATGAGGATATGGTCGGACACCCAGAGCGAATCGAAGCCGACATCTTCCGCCAGCTTCGCGGTGGTGCGGATCGCGTGGGCGTTGCTGACAGGCGAGAGGGTGTTGGGCAGGATAAATCCAAAGCGCATGGCGGTTCTTCCTGTTCGCTGATTAATGTGCGGATTATAGCATTTTTCGGGCCGTGAGGCGGCAGGCACACCCTTCGCGCAGAGAGGCATTACATCGAAACAACCGCGTGATGCAGGATGGTTCGCAGCTCATTATAATCGCGCGATTCTGGGGCGACCCGGCGGGTCGCCTCTACAGACACCCTGCCCTAAATCATCCCCCCAGAATAAAGCGCCATGCGAGGAGGATGAGGAACACGCCGTAAAGCTGCTTGACGCGCCGGGGAGGCAGGCCGAGCGCGATCTTCGCCCCGCCGAAGCCGCCAAGCGCCAGCCCCACCGCGACCAGTACCGCCGCCTCCAGACGCAGATCACCCGCGTTGTAATAGACCAGCACCGACCCCAGCCCTACGGGCAGCAGCAGCGCGGCCAGTGATGTCCCGACGGCGAGATGCTGGTCGAAGCGGAGCAGGCCGACCAGCGCCGGAACGATGATCGCGCCGCCGCCGATGCCGAACATGCCCGCCAGCACCCCGGCGAACAGGCCCACCCCCAGCAGATAGTACCATGCCAGATCGGTCACGCTTTCTTCCATCTCTTGTGACGGCGGGATGTGGCTGCGCCACTGCCACCACAACTTGCGCGGCTCTAAAAAGCGCCAGCCCACATACAGCAGAAATATGCCATACAGCCGCACCAGGATGTCGGTTTCCAGCGCTGTGGCGATCTGCGCACCGACGACCCCGCCCAGAATGAGGCCGAGCGCGATCCAGAAGGCGATGCCGAACTTCAGCTTGCCCGCGCGGTAATAGGCGATGACGGCGAAGATGGCGACAGGCATGAGCAGCGCGGCCAGCGATGTGCCGACTGCCTCTTTAAACTCAAGGCCGATCAGCACCAGCGCGGGGACAATGACCACGCCGCCGCCGATGCCGAACATGCCGGAAAATATCCCCGCGATCAACCCAACAACCAGCAGGAGAATGATCTGTTCAATGGGCATGGGAGTCCCCTTTAATGGGTGCTGTGCGCGGGCTTGTAACCTGCCCGCACAAAATGTCGTCCGTTAATTGTGGCGCATCAGGCGCGGGTTTTCAATTTATGGCAAGTCCAATATAATGCGGCGTATGGCTCAAGACACGTTACCTGATTATCACTTCCTGCTCATCGCGCCCAACCTGGGGGCGGAATGGTTCTATGAGGCGGCGCGGCTGTACTGGCTGCGTTTCCTGCCCACCGTGATTAGCAGTTATACGCTGCTGCCGCTCATCCCGGAAGCATACAGCATCGCCGTGACGGTGGTTGCGCGGCGCGATGTGGTCGCGCAGTTGGGCGTGGAGCTGGCACGGGTGGTGCCGCGCGCGCTTTTCGACCCGGTGGTACATGATTTCTACGAGGACACGCGGGCAGAACTGGAACGACGCGCGCTGGCGAATGAGCCGTTTGGCGTGACGCTCCAACCCACCCCGACATGGACACCCGCGCCCACCTCGCCGCCGGTCTTCCCCACGCCGGGGCCGATCACCAGCGAAGAAGCCGGGCTTACGCCAACATCCACCCAGACGGAGACGGAAACGGCCACAGCCGCCGCGACCCTGACCGCAGCCACGCCGGAGGTTACGCCAGAAGCCACCGCCAGCGAAACCGAAACCACTACGCCCGGCACGCCCGCCAGCCCAACCCCACCTACGCCGCTGTATCCCACGCCGGGGCCTGTGACAGGCGGCAGCGGTTAGCTGCTGTAGACTGACGACTGAGGACTAAAAACCGCTATGCGCCTTGACGAATATATCTGGTCACGCAACCCGCGCGGGCTGCATGTCAAGCGAGTGCTGATTACGCCGCTGGAGATTGACCGCTGGAGCGAGATGCAGGCGGGCTGGGTGAAGCTGAACGCGGCGGAAACCGAATACGTAGACGACGCGATGGAGTTTCTGTCGCGCGGCATCACGCCCGTGCTGCGGCTGTATCGTGACCGCTGGGGCGCGCAGCCGATGGACAGCCGGATGCGCGACGAGACGCTGGCTTACGTACAGGCAGGGGTCAAGTGGTTCGAGTTTTACAACGAGCCGAACCTGCCGATCGAGTGGCCGCCGGGCGTGAACATCCACTGGCAGAACAGCGAGATCATGATTCCGCTGATCGAGAACTGGCTCAACTGGGCGGAGTTTATCATCAGCGTGGGCGGTTATCCCGGCTTTATCGCGCTGGCGGAGAGCGACGCGCCCGACGCGGCGGCGGTGCTGTGGTATGACGTGTGGCTCAATTATCTGGCGGAACGGCATTTCGAGCGCTTCCGCTGGATTCTGGCGAACGGCGCGTACTGCGCCACCCATCCCTACATCCTCAACCACTTCTATCAGGAGCGACCGGGCGGCGGCCCCACCAGCGCCCGCCAACCAGAAGAACAGAACGCCACCGAGGGCGGCTGGCACTTTGAATACCCCTATGACCCAATCTGCCAGCGCAGCGACCCCGGACGCACGGTGTTCGGCGGCACCCGGCTGACCCCGCGCGGCGACCCGGTGGGGCTGCTGGCGATGGGGCGCATGTTCAACGAGCGCTGCACGCAGTTGTTCGGCACCAACGCGGTGCCGGTGCTGGGGACGGAAGGCGGCATCTTCCCCTTTAATGACCAGCCATCCTACCAGCAGGACAACCGCTACCCGCGCTACACGCACGAAAGCCAGGCCGAGGCGACGGTCGCCATGTTCGACTGGATTGCCACCAGCGCGCCGCCCTGGTTCTTCGGCGTGACACTGTGGAAAGAGGACGATTACTTCGAGCCGGGGCGGGCGCACGCGGTCACGCGCCTGCGCGAAATCCCGACCAAGTATCGCACTGTCCCGCCGATTCCGGTCATCGGCGGCAACATCCCCTATCCTTACGGCGATCAGGAAGCCGCGCCCGCCCCCGGCCCCGCGCCCATTCACGGGCAGGCCGATTTCCACATGATGATCCTCGCGCCGGGGTTGGATGCCAACTGGTTTCTGGAAGCGACACAGGCTTACTGGGAGCAGTTCCGCCCGATTGTTACAACAGTGATTGAGATGGTGGATTACATCACCAGCGATCACAGCCTCGCCGTTACGGTGGTCGCGCCGCCAGAGGCCGCCGACGCGCTGCAGGAGCGCATCGCCGCGCCCTATCCCAACGTGTGGTTTGATCTGGTCATCGCCGACAGCCGTGAGCGCCTTGTGGACATTTTCAACCGCCGCGCGGCGCAGCGCCAGCGTTTCGGGTGAGTGAATCATGAACGAGAGCAGCCTGCTAAGACAACTGCGACAGACAGACGACCCAAACGCCGCGCGTGATCTGGCGCTTGCCCTGTTGAGTGGCAGCCCACGCCGCGAGGCGATGGACGCGGCGCTGCGCGCGCTGGAACAGGCCGAACTGGATGCCAGCGCCCGCCCTGCCCTGCGCCTGACCTTCACCCATTACGCACAGGGCAAAGTGCGCGACTCTGGCGGGCTGGTGCGCGAGAAGATCGTCCGCCTGCTGCTGGCGATTGACGACCCCAACGACCTCGATATTTACCTGACCGCCATCAATACCTATGAGCGCCAGCCCGTGACCGACACGGCACAGAACCTGCGGGCGGCGGCGCTGGTGGGCGTGGCGATGGTCAGCCCGGAACTCGGCTATTTTCACGCGGTCAGGCTGTTGAGCGAACTGGATGATGTCTCGCGCTTTAACGGCGAACCTGCGCTGACCGCCATCAACCTGCTGGCGCAGCAGGGACAGCCGCTGCTGCTGTATCAGTTTTTGCTGCTGGCCGGGCTGGACGCGCTGGAAGCCGGGCAGAACGAACTGGTGGGCAAGGCGCTGGAATCGCTGGGCGAGGCGTTCCCTGTGCCGCTGTACCGTGACCTGGCTGACCTGTTCGTCCCGCGTGACCGGGCGCTGATTAATATGGGCATCGTGACGCATATTGTCGAGAACCGCGTGGCCGACCTATACCCCCTGCTCGATACGATTATGACCGGCACACGCCACACCGAACTGCACCATTACGGCGCGGTGATGCTGGCCGCCTCGCGCGATGCGGAACTGACCGGGAAGCTGTTCCAACTGGCGAAAAACAGCCCACAGCACCGCATCGGCAACTTTCTGGCCGCGCTGGAACTGGTGCCGGGGGAGCAGGCGCGCGAGATCGCGGCGGCGCTGCGCCAGCGGCAGGCTTGATTCTTCCCGCGCCTGTGCCATTATGGCTATAATGATGCCATCGCCGCCGCATACAGGAGCCTACCTAAACTCATGACCTACAGTATCCGCCTTGCCAGACCGGGCGAAGAAATGACGATTGCGCTCCAGCGTCGCCGCATGTTCGCCGAGATGGGCGCAACCGCTTACCTGGAAGTTGAGGGCATGGACGAGCGCTTCGCAGACTGGCTGCGCCCCAAACTTGCCAACAGCGAATATCTGGGCTGGTTCGCGGTGAGCGCGGCGGGCGAAGTCGCGGGCGGCGCGGGCTTACTGATCCGCGAGGGCGCGCCGCATCACCATAATTTTTCCACGCTGCGCGGCTATGTGATGAACGTTTATGTCGCGCCGGAACACCGCCATCGCGGGGTCGCCCGGCAGTTGATGCTGGCGCTGCTCGACCACTGCCGCGCCAATGGCTTCCCCAGCATCAGCCTGCACGCCAGCGACGCGGGCAGGCCGCTGTACGAGTCGCTGGGTTTTGAAGCGGCAAGTGAAATGCAAATCTCGCTGGTGTAACAACATCCCTATATCCCCTCCCCTCTTGCTAAAGAGAGGGACACCTGATCAGGAGATAACCATGAAACGCAGCAATCTATTCTTACTGTTGATGGTTCTGCTCGTCGCGGTGGGCTGCACCACAGGCCTGCCGGGCCGCACCCCGCAAGCGCCCGCCGCGCAAAGCCAGAGCCAGCCCGAACCCGTAGCGGATTTTCCCCAGTACGACGCGCCGCCGGAGATGCAGATTGACCCGGAGAGCAGCTATACCGCGCACTTCGTCACCAGCCGGGGCGAGTTCGACATTGAGTTGTTTGCCGACGAAGCGCCGATCACAGTCAATAACTTTGTGTTTCTGGCGCGGGAGGGCTTTTACGACGGCACCACCTTCCACCGCGTGATTAAAGTCCCGGAACTGTTCATGGCGCAGGGCGGCGACCCCACCGGGACAGGCAGCGGCGGCCCCGGCTACCGCTTCGCCGATGAAGAGTCCGCGCTGGCGATCCCGCATGACAGCCCCGGCATCCTGAGCATGGCGAACGCCGGGCCAGACACCAACGGCTCGCAGTTCTTTATCACCTTCGTGCCTACGCCGCATCTGAACGGCGCTCACGCGGTCTTCGGCAAGGTGACGGGCGACGGGATGGACGTGGTGAACCAGATCGAACAGGGCGACGTGATCGAAACGATTGAGATCATCGAGGGCGAGTAGCGCGGATTACCGGGCGAAAGTACAATCTGAAGCAGGAAAAAGCATCTCTGTCGATGACTTCACAAAGGAGGCACACCATGCGCCACACAACCGTTACTCGCATTCTCGCTGCGCTGCTGCTGGCGCTGGTGCTGGCCGGAGCCGCCGCCGCGCAGGAGGAACCCGGTGTCACGTACATCGTGCGCGAGGGCAATACGCTTGAGCAGATCGCGGAGTTTTTCGATGTCTCGCTGGACTGCCTGACCGAAGGCAACGCGCTTGACGCAGGCGAAGACCCGGAACCGGGTACAGCGCTGGTCATTGCCAATGACTGCCCGCCGTATGAGGCCGTAACCGACGAGGCCGAAGAAGCCCCAACCGAGGGACAGGGCGGCGGCGCAACCACGACCGGGCAAGCGCCTTCCGGGCAGGGTGGCGGTGGCAGCCATGTCGCGGTTAACGGCGTTTACGTGGTGCAGCGCGGCGATAAGCTGAGCCTGATCGCGCGGGATAACGGCGTATCGCTCATCTGCCTTGTGGTCGCCAACCAGATTTTCAACCCTGACCTGATTTACGTGGGGCAGCGCATCACCGTGCCGGATGATTGCGCGCGCTTCGAGCAGGGCGGCGGCGCGCTGCCGGGGACACCAGCGCCAGCACCGGGCGGCGGGCGTGTGTACTCCGTGCAGACGCAGCTTGGGGTCAGGTCCTATGTGTTACAGTCGGACGGTACGTACATTGTGCGCGTGACCGATATGCTCGACTCGATCGCGCTGGGCTTCAACGTGGATACGCAATGTCTGGCCGCGTCTAACCAGATTGTGAACGCTCACCGCCTGCAGCCCGGCCAGCGGCTGGTGATTAACTTCAACTGCCCGCCCTGGAGCGGCGAACCGGGGCCGCGCCGGGGGCAGGGCGGCGGCCCGGTCGGTTAAAAGTAAACACAGGGCGGCCAGCACGGTCGCCCTTTTATTTCATTTTGTCGGCGGACGGCATAGATGCCGTCCCTACAAACCACGCGCTGTAGGGACGCGCAACCGCGCGTCCAACGCATGACATACCGCCCATCAACAGAACCTAGTTGCGGGTCAGCACCCCATCCAGATTAACGCTGCATCGTTCGCCCTCTGTCTCAACGTCGAGCGCGAAGCGGGCGGCGATCTGCGTGGGCGAAATCACGGTCAGGCGCGCGCGCGCGTCGGCAAGGTCGTCATTCAGGGAATAGGTGCCTATGTAGACACCATCGGCCACGCGCGTGAAAACCGCCCCGCCGATGTCCAGCGACGCGCCATCATCTGCCACAGCCACCGCCGTGATGACCCGGTTGCCCGGCAGCAGTTCCGACGATAAAACCCGTATCGGGGCATTAGCCCCGCAGAAGGCGATCGCTGTCGAGCCGTACATCAGCGTCCAGTTCCCGCTGTCGGGCTGGGGCGCGGGCGGCACACTGCCCTCCTGCCCGGCAAGCGGCACAATCGGCGGCGCGATAGACTCATCCACTGCGCCGCAGTCGCCGCTTTCGTCTACCTCGGCCTGCGCCACCCATGCCTCGTTAGCCGCTTTGGCAGGCGCAACCTCAAGGACGACCAGCCTGTACCACTGGCTGCCATCGTCGGCGGTGGCCGTGCCAGTGACGAGGAATTCCTCACCAGCAGGCATGAAGGCATAGACCGAACGATGCGTGCCGGGGCCAACACGCACCTGCACACTGTTAGCCTCGCTGGTGCTGACGCGACACTCGGCGGGCGGCGCTGGGTCTACGTTCTCCGCACCCGCAAAGCTGGCGGCAATCTCCGCCGCGAGGTCTGCCTGCTCGGTGGTTACGCCCGGCTCGCCATAGAAAAGCAGCGCCGCGAACTCCCCGCTTGCCAGCTTCAGCACGTAGAGCGTGCCATCAATCGGGTCGCCTGCTTCGTCCACGCTGCTATACGACCAGACCGCGCTTTGCGAGCCATCGTCATTTTCGGTGAATTCCATGCCCTCGGTTTCGACTTCCTCGCCCGCCAGCGTATTTGCCATCTCCTGAAGCACGGTTTCGGCGCTGGCATCCGCGTCAATGTCTACCTCCTGCGGCAGCTCTAGCGGGCCGAGCGCGTACAGCATCAACGCTTCGCCAGCGAAGAAATAACCCGGAAATCCTCCCTGCTGGTTACGTCCCATCGTCCAGCTTTGCGGAACGGTAATGCGATAACCTCCTTCCAGCAGGTGTTCTGTGCGCGGCTCATCCTGCGCGGCGGCGGGCAGCGCCAGCAGCAGCCCTACGATCACGGTCAGGCGCAGCAGATTTTTCATGGTGTCGCTTCCTCCCTTTACACAGTTCGGTAAAACGGGTTTATCACCACCGCCTTAAATCAGAATAACAGGCTGTATTGCACCACTTGACGGCAGCAGAAGCAGGCGATAGAAGGATTTTTTATATTTAAACACTAGGCCAATGCTCTCAGTGAGCGCGAAATACAGATTATGTTACACTAGACATAACCTTATTTTGCCCGGAAAACGGAGGCATGGTCAATGCTTCGCAACAGATACGTGCTTATCCCGATGATTGTCTTGGTGGGGCTGGCTGGAATGATGCTGGCTTCGGTTTCTGCTCAGGAAAGTTACACCGTCGAGTACGGCGATGTGCTGGACGAGATCGCCGCGCGTTATAACGCATCCGTCGCCTGTATTGCCGAGGCCAGCGGGCTGGAAAGCCCGCACGTGCTGCGCCCTGGCGATGTGCTGACCATCCCGGCCAACTGCCCGCCGTATGACGGGCTGGCGCTGGGCAGCCTGCCCGCGCAGGCGCAGGATGCTGATCAGGGCGGCGGTGGCAGCGCCCAGACATTGAGCGCAGACGGCACTTATGTGGTGCAGCCGCGCGACGTGCTGGACCTGATCGGCGCGGCGTTTGATGTTTCGCCCGCCTGCATCGCCGAAACCAATAACCTGACCAACCCTAACCGCATTTTCCCCGGCGATGAACTGGTGATTGACACGTCCTGCCCACCGTATGATGGTGTGAACTTCGTGCTTGACCGCGACACGGTCGGTCAGGGCGGCGGCGCTGCCGCGCCCCGCGCCAACAGCGGGAACGGTTACGTAGTGGTATCGGGCGACATTCTGGATTTGATCGCCGCCTATTACAACGTGTCGGTTGCCTGCCTTGCCGAAACCAACAACATCACCGACCCGCAGCGCATCTTCCCCGGCGACGAACTGGTGATTGACACGTCCTGCCCGCCGTATGATGGCCTCTCCAACCCCGGCAGGCTGCGGAACAGGCGCTTTACCGGGGGCGCGGGCGGCGCGGGGACGGGTAGCACAGGCGGGGCCGATGCTACTTCTACGCCCCTGCCAACGGCAGCCGCGCCGACGAACGCCCCTGAAGCGACGGCCTCGCTTCAGGCGACACCGATTCTGCCAACTGTCCCGGCGGCCACACCCACGCCAGAAGGCAGCGGCGGCGGTGATGGCGATACCGAGCCAGTCGGCACGGAAGAACCAGCGGTCGGCTAAACCGGTGCGCCGGGCTTCTTCAGCTTTTGCTGTACAAAAACGACAAAGGGGTAAGCGAGTTTTCTGGAATCGAGCTTGCCCTTTTCCAGCATTCCCTTGTTGGCGGTTTCAAAGTCATGGTGCAGGCGTTTGATCTCGCGCGTTTGCTGTGGCGATGGCTCGTTGTGGAACAGCGTCACGACCGTGCTGTAGCTGCCGCCTGTGAACAGCAGCCAGCGCTTTTCTTCCAGCTTGACCACGCGCGGCTCGATCTCCTTGCCCGCCTCCATGAGCAGCGAGAACTCGTTGAGTACGGGTGAGATCACAAAGGCAGAGACTTCAATATCGCCCAGCGTCTCGATGCAGGCACCGTTTTTATTCTGGTAAATGACCATGCCCATCGCCTTGCCCATGTGTTCGTTCTTGATAGCGATGGTGGACTGGCTGTCTGCCTGTTTGGCGCTCAACAGAATATCGCCAGATTCGAGCGCCTGCTGCGCCAGCGCCAACTGGCCGGAGTAGCGTTCGTACAGCACATCAAACTGATCGCGGTTTAACTCACCGCTGGCATATTCATTAAGCAGTTTCTGAATTTTATCAATGACCTGAATTTTAAAGGCCTGGGCCTTGTCAATGCTGTTGAGTGTCATAAAATTTCCCCCAACCGGAATACGACCTCGACTATACTGTAATCATACAGCAAGAACCATTAAGGAAGATTGCGACAAGGTATGAATTTTTTATGCAGTTTTCCAGAACGGACTGGTTGGGGGCTTTTGGGCAAAGAGACAGGTATGCTATAATTTAGCTTCAGAATTGTGCCTTTCATCACAATCCCACTCAACAAGCACCCATCCCGGTAAGGAGCGAACGATAATATGGCAAAAAATGGACACAAACGGCTGGTCATTCCCGGCCCGGTAGAAGTGCGCCCGGAAATTCTGGAAGCGCAGACGGAGTGGATGATCGGCCACCGCTCAGCCGCATTTGCCGATCTTTTTGCACGCCTGCAAACCAGTCTGAAGCAGGCATTTCTGACGCAGAGCCGCGTCTTTGTCAGCGGGTCATCCGGCACAGGCTTATGGGAAGGCGCGTCGCGCAACTGCATCCGCGATGACCAGAAGGCGCTGCATCTGGTCGGCGGCGCGTTCAGCGAGCGCTGGGCAGAGATCAGCAAGGCCAACGGCAAGCAGGTGGACGTTATTCAAGTGGAGTGGGGACAGGCGCACACGCCGGAAATGGTGGCCGAGGCGCTGCAAAAGGGGCGTTACGATGCGGTGTGCGTGGTGCATAACGAAACCAGCACCGGTGTCACCAACCCCATTCAGGCGATTAGCGAGGTCGTGCGCCAGTATGAGGACACGCTGTTTCTGGTAGATACGGTCAGCGGCTTTATGGGCATCGAACTGCGCGTGGACGACTGGGGCATTGACGTGGCGCTCACGTCGTCACAGAAAGCGTTTGCCCTGCCACCGGGGATCGCTTTTGCGGCGGTCAGTGACCGGGCGCTGGAACGCGCCAGACAGATTACCCATCGCGGTTATTATTTCGACTTTCTGGAGCTTGAGGCCAGCCTGCTGAAGAACAACACCCATACCACCCCGCCCATTTCGCTGATGTTCGCGGCGGACATGCAGTTGGATGCTATTCTCGCGGAAGGCATAGAGAAGCGTTGGGCGCGCCACATTGACATGCGCGATACCACGCACGAGTGGGCGCTCAGTCGTGGCCTCGGCCTGTTCGCGCAGGAGGGCTACCGTTCGCCCACCGTCACGACAGTGACCAACACGAAGGGCTTCAGCGTAGACGACATGGCGAAGTTCATGAGCGGCAAGGGCTTCGGCATGGACAAGGGTTATGGCAAGATCAAAGGCAAGACCTTCCGCATCGCGCACATGGGCGATATGCAGCCTGCGGTACTGGAAGAAGTGCTGGCCGGGCTGGACGAGTTTCTGGCCGCTCAGTAAATCATCGCAGGGGCGGGTTTAAGACCCGCCCTTTTGATACATCATGTATTAGGTATAGGGGAGAGTAAACAACACATGACAAAATATCACGTCCTGATTCCTGACGCAGTAGACAAGGCCGCGCTGGCGGTGTTCGCGCCGGAGAGCGACATCGTTGTGACCGCGCCGGGCAATATGTCGCGCGAGGAGACGCTGGCGGCCATCGGCGAGGCCGACGCGCTGATTATCCGCAGTTCCACCACAGCAGACGCAGAACTGCTGCAAGCCGCCCCAAGACTGCGCGCGATTGCCCGCGCCGGGGTTGGCGTGGATAACGTTGATCTGGCCGCAGCGACAACGCGCGGCATCGTCGTCATGAACACGCCAGACGGTAACACGATTGCCACCGCTGAACACGCCTTCGGGCTGATGCTGGCGCTGGCGCGGCACATTCCTGAAGGCCACACCTCGTTAAGCGGCGGGCGCTGGGAGCGGAAGACGTGCATGGGCGTGGAACTGCGCGGCAAGACGCTGGGGATTATCGGCCTGGGGCGCATTGGCCGGGCGATCGCCAAGCGCGCGCTGGCCTTCGAGATGACCGTGATCGCGGTTGACCCGTACATCCCGGCAGATGTGGCGGCGGACCTGGAGGTGCAACTGGTTGATATAAACACGCTGTACGCACTTTCAGACTTTATCACGCTGCACAGCCTGATTACCGACGAAACACGCGGCATGATTAACCGCGACAGCATTGCCAGGATGAAGCCCGGCGTGCGGCTGGTGAACGCGGCGCGTGGCGCGTTGATTAACGAGGCCGATCTGGCCGAGGCGATCCGCAGCGGGCATGTGGCCGGGGCCGCGCTGGACGTTTTCAGCAGCGAGCCGCCGCCCGGCGATCACCCGCTGATCGGGCTGGACGGCGTGGTGCATACGCCGCATCTGGCGGCCAGCACCTACGATGCGCAGATCACCGTTGCCATTGATGCCGCCAAGCTCATCGTAGACGCGCTGCTGCACAACAAATATCAGAATGTGGTCAACCCGGCAGTGCTAGGTTAAGCGGGCGGCGGCCAAGGGGAAAGCGGCATGAATATACAACTGACAGGCAAGACCGCGCTGGTTACAGGCGGCAATATCGGCATCGGCGCGGCGATCTCGCGGGCGCTGGCCGCCTGTGGCGCAAAGGTCGCCCTGACGTATTATTCGCATCAGGACGCGGCCACCGACACCGTGAGACAGATCACGGATGCCGGTGGCGAGGCGGTCGCCTTTCAACTGGACGCGACCGACAGCACGCAGGCCAGCCGTGTCGTGCAGCAGGCCGCAGAAGCGCTCGGCGGCAGGCTGGATATTCTGGTCAATAACGCCGGGCATCTGGTCAGGCGCTCGCTCATTCAGGACATGGATGACATGCTGTGGCATCAGGTCATCAATGTCAATCTGTCCAGCGCGTTTTACTGCATCCGGGCGGCGCTGCCGCTGATGAACGACGGCGGCAGCATCGTCAACATGGCCTCGCTGGCCGGGCGCAACGGCGGCGGCACCGGCGCGGCGGCCTATGCCGCTTCCAAAGCGGGCGTGATCGGCTTTACGCGCGGGCTGGCGAAGGAACTCGCGCCGCGTGGCATCCGCGTGAACGTCCTCGCGCCCGGCTTTATTGTGGATACACCCTTCCACGAAACGTTCACCGGGGCGCAGAACTACGACGGCATCATTCAGGCCATCCCACTCAAGCGGGCGGGCGTACCGGACGATGTGGCCTATGCCGTGTTGTACTTCGTGTCTGACCTGGGCGGCTGGGTGACGGGGCAGGTCGCCGAAATTAACGGCGGCGCGTGGTTCGTGTGACGCTCACACATCCGCCAAAAATGGACGCGCGGGTGCGCGTCCATTCAGCCCATATTCATGTGTAGGGGCGAAGCGGTGCTTCGCCCTGCGAAAATGAATTCGCCAGAACCTAATTCGGCCAGCTACCGGGGCGGCGGCCAAAGCCGCGCGAGGAACGCCGCCCGATATCGCTGTCGGTGTCGCTGCCACGACTCAGGGCGCGCTTGGCCTTCTGCACGTCGCTCTCGTGCTTCAGCAGCACCGTCAGCGTGGTTTCCAGCGTCGGCTTATCCAGCGTGTCAGCGTTGAGCATCACCAGCGCTTTGGCCCAGTCAATCGTCTCGGAGACGCTGGGGCTTTTCTTCAGGTCAAGCTGGCGCAGGCTCTGCACCACGCCGACAGCCTGCTCTGCCAGCCGCGTGTTCAGCTCTGGCACGCGCATCCGCACGATGCCCAGTTCCGCGTCGTGGCTGGGGTAATCAATAAACAGGTACAGACAGCGGCGCTTGAGCGCTTCTGAAAGCTCGCGGGTGTTGTTGCTGGTGAGGACGACGATAGGCTGATGCTTGGCGGTAATAGTGCCGATTTCCGGCACGGACACCTGAAAATCGCTGAGGACTTCCAGCAAAAACGCCTCGAACTCCGCATCGGCGCGGTCAATCTCGTCAATCAGCAGCACGACAGGCTCATCGGCAGTGATGGCTTGCAGCAGCGGGCGCGCGAGCAGAAAGCGGTCTGAGAAGAACACGTCCTCTTCCTGTGCCAGCCTGTCCGCCGCGTCGCTGAGGCTGCTCGCCGCTGCCAGCAGGTCACTGAGCTTGTCGCGCAGAAGCTGGGTATAGAGCATCTGCTTGGCGTATTCCCATTCGTAGAGCGCCTTGCTTTCGTCCAGCCCTTCGTAGCATTGCAGACGGATGAGGCGCTTTCCGGTAGCCTTTGACCACGCTTTCGCCAGTTCCGTCTTGCCCACGCCTGCTGGCCCCTCGGTCAGCAGCGGCTTTTCCAGCTTGTCGGCCAGGAACATCACCGTCGAGATTTCGTCGGTAGAGATATACTGCTGCTGGCGGAGGGCTTCAGTGACCTGGCCTATCTCGTTGAACATGAGCGTTATCTCCAATAAACCTGAAAAATCAGTTTCCCTGCATGGCATACAGGGCATTACACGGGCGACCTGTTAGGTCGCCCGTAACATCTATCATCAAGTCTAACGCGCTGTAGAGATGTGCGCCACGCCCAAACGGGCAGGTTTTTTGGGGGACTATTCGCTATTTTCGTTCAACTGCTCGTCAATCTGGCCGAAGCGCCGGGTGCGGCGGCCATATTCCAGCAGCGCCGCCCGCAGTGCTTCCTTGTCGAAGTCCGGCCAGTAGACAGGCGTGAAGTAGTATTCGGAATACGTCCCCTGCCACACCAGAAAGTTGCTGGAACGCACTTCGCCGCTGGTGCGGATAATCAGGTCGGGGTCTGGCAGCGGCGCGGTATACATATAGCTGCTGATGAGGTCTTCCGTGATCTGCTCCGGTGGGATGCCCGCGCGCGCGATGCGCTGGACAGCGTGGACGATCTCATCACGCCCGCCGTAATTAAACGCGACATTGAGGATGAGCTTGGTATTGTCTTTGGTGTAATCACAGGCGTAGCGAATCTTGCGCTGGAGCGCAGGGGCGATGCCGTCCATCTCACCGATATGCCGAATCTGCACGCCGCTTTCGTGCAGTTCGCGCAGTTCGCGGTCAATGACCATTTCCAGAATGCTCATCAGCACGCGCACCTCGGCACGCGGGCGTTTCCAGTTTTCGGTGGAAAAAGCGTAGATGGTCAGGATTTCGATCCCAAACTCGACAGCCGCCTTCAGCGTGCGGCGCAGGTTCTCTGTCCCCTGCCGGTGGCCTTCGGTACGCGGCAGCCCGCGCGCCTTTGCCCAGCGCCCATTGCCGTCCATGATAATCGCCACATGGCGCGGCACGACCTCCGGCAGCACTGGCTCAGAAACTCCGTTGTTATTTTTTAACGTTGCGACCATTCCATCGCGCCTTCCACAAAACAGCCGTTAGCGATAATGCCCTTAGCTTTTCGCTTTTTACTTGCTCACAGCTAACGGCTGGAAACTAACCGCTTACTTTTACACGTCGAGGATTTCTTTTTCCTTAGTTTTGCCCATCTCATCAATCTGCTCGATAAACTGATCGGTGAGCTTCTGCACCTTTTCGATGCCCTCTTCCATCTCGTCCTCAGAGATCATCTTCTCGCGCTCGAACTCCTTCAGGTCATCGTTGGCGCTGCGGCGGATATTGCGGATAGCGACCCGCGCATCCTCCATCCGTTTATGGAGGAACTTCACCAGGTCCTGGCGGCGCTCACGAGTCAGCGCCGGCATGTTGAGGCGGATCACATCGGAATCCACATTCGGATTAATGCCCAGATTGGCGGTCTGGATCGCGCGCTCAATGGCCTTCAACGCGCTCTTGTCGTACGGGCGAATCAGGATTTGCATGGCCTCCGGGGTGGAGATGTTCGCCAATTGGCGCAGCTCGGTCTCCTGCCCATAGTAATCCACAACCAGCCGATCCACCAGCGCGGTGCTGGCGCGCCCGCCGCGAATACCCTGCAAATCCTCCTCGTAAACGCCGAGGGTGGATTTCATTTTGTGGCGTGTTTCGTTAAGAATGTCCTCGATCATGATGATTTTACCTGCCTGAGTGAATATAGCGGGACAGCCTGCCGCCCAGACCACTGGGCATGACCGCCCCAACAAACCAGATGATAAGCACCAGAGTCAGCACGTGGCCGAAGATAAACATCCCCCAACTAGCCGCCGAGTTTTCAGTGTCCATCGTCATTGAACGCCCTCCTGTAAGTTCCCTGTCGCCTGTTTACGAGTTGGCCCAGCCCGGCCAGCCGCGCGCCTGCCACGCGGCATACAGCGCGACCGAGCCGACCGTCGCCACGTTGAGGCTGGCGACGTTGCCGCGCATGGGCAGCGCCAGCAGCATGTCGCAGGTATCGCGCACCAGCCGCCGCATCCCTTCGCCCTCGCTGCCCAGCACCAGCCCCAACGACATATTGAGGTCGGTCTTGTCTATCGGCGGGATGTCTGGCCCGATGTCCAGCCCGATCATCCACACATCGCGGGTTTTGAGGTCTTTCATGGTGTTGACCAGATTCGTGACCTGAATGAAGTTGAGATGCTCCACCGCGCCAGACGACGCGCTGACCACCGACGGCGTGACCGAAACGCTGCGGCGCTCCTGCATGATGACCCCATGCACGCCAACCGCGTCGGCCACGCGCAGCAGCACGCCGACGTTCTGCGGGTCCTTCAGCAGGTCCAGCAGCAGGAAGAACGGCTTTTCGCCGCGCTGCTCGGCGACATTGAAGGCATCGTCCAGATCAGCATACGGGTAGCCGCCGACACGCATCACCATGTTCTGGTGGTTCGCGCCGCCAGCGAGGTCGTCAATAATGCGGCGCGGCACCCGGCGCACATTCACGCCGCGCTCCTTTGCCACTTTGAGGATGTCCGCGACCAGCCCCTTATCCTCGACAGTTTCCGTCAGCAGAAGCTGCTCAATCTGCCGTCGCCCGGCGCGCAGCGTCTCCATCACCGCCCAGTGACCATATAGAAATTCTGGCATAATTCGTTATTCCGTCCGCCAGCTTGTGCCACGCGCGCTGTCTTCCAGCACCACCCCCAGCCTTGCCAGCTCGTCGCGGATGCGGTCGCTCTCGGCGTAGTTCTTCTCCGCGCGCGCTTTTGCCCGCAGCGAGATGAGCAGTTCGATCAGCCCGGCCTCACGCTGTGCGCTGCCGTTGGCGCTGCTGTCATGCGCGGGAATGAGGCCGAGGACATCGCCGCCAAGCTCGTTATACGTGTCGTTGATGGCGGTCAGCGTATTCAGGCCGACAGTCGTGCCGCTGTTGAGCAGCGTGTTTACGTCGCGCGTCAGTTCCTGCAACACCGCAAGGGCTTTGGGCGCGTTGAAGTCGTCGTCCATCGCCTCGGTGAAGCCAGCCCGCGCCTGTGCCAGCCGCTCGGCAAAGCTGTTCGCGTCGTCGCCCTCCGGCGCGCCGTTCATGCGTTGGCGAGTAAGCCGCACCGCGCCGTACAGCCGCTCCCAACCGCCTTCCGCCGCCACCAGCGACTCGTCGTGGTAGTTCACGGGCTTGCTGTAGTGCGCGCTGAGGGTAAAGAGGCGGATCACCTCCGGGCGATGTTTTGCCAGCGCGTCCTTGATGGTGACGAAATTGCCCAGACTCTTGCTCATCTTGGCCGGGATGCCGTCAGCGTCCGGCACCATCAGGCTGCCGACCAGCATCCAGTAACGGGCGAACTCGGCATCGTTGGCGCATTCGCTCTGCGCGATTTCGTTCTCGTTGTGTGGGTAGATGTTGTCAATGCCGCCGCCGTGAATATCAAACGTCGGCCCCAGATACTTACGCGCCATCGCCGAGCATTCGATATGCCAGCCGGGGAAGCCCTCGCCCCAGGGGCTGTCCCAGCGCAGGATGTGTTCGGGGTCGGCCTTCTTCCACAGCGCGAAGTCCTCGGGGTTGCGCTTTTCGCCGCGCACTTCCTCGCGCGATCCGGCTTCCTGCTGCTCGACCTTGCGGTTGGAGAGCTTGCCGTAATCCTCATCCTGCGAAACGTCGAAGTACACGCTGCCCTCGACCTCGTAGGCGCAGCCCTTCGCCAGCAGTTCCTCGATCATTTTGATCTGTTCGGGGATGTGGGCGCTGGCACGGGGGGAAATATCCGGGCGCTGCACCCCCAGCGCGTCCATGTCCTCGAAGTAGCTGCGCGTGAACGTCTCGACAAGCTGCATGGGCAGCGCCTGCGACTGGCGCGCGCGTTTGAGGATGCGATCTTCGCCCGTATCGGTCAGGTGGCCGACATCGGTGATATTCTGGACATACATCACTTCGTAACCGGTGTGCCGCAGGTAGCGCACCACGACATCAAACGAGATGTAACTGCGGGCGTGGCCGATGTGCGCGTGATCGTAAACGGTAGGGCCGCAGACATACATATTGACGTGACCGTCCTGCAGCGGCACGAAGGGTTGTTTTTCGCGGCCAAGCACGTTGTAAATCTGCAATGCCATGAACTTGACTTCCTCAAGGGTGATAACGGGTTAAGTTTATGGGTTGATTGTAACGCAGAATGCGGAGAGGGTACAGATTAGCAACATAGGGAATTGCCAGAAGCCTGAGAATGATTGCGCCGCAAGTTTTATGCACAAACCCTTATTTATCGTAAGCGGCACAGCAAGTTGACAAAAAACATAATCACATTTATAGTTTTTACATATTATATACAAAAATATGTAGGGCACTCCCCAAAGCTCCAACACAGTCACCAACATTCCCCTTTTGTACCCCTGCTCTGCGCCATTGTACCTATAACCACAAGGAGTAGTATCATGGTAAAAACAGCGCTAACGGGTGAGGCGTTGGAAAAGGCTCTTCTGGAAGGTGACTTAACAAAGGCCCAATACCGCTTAACTGGAATGGTTAAAGCATCTCAGAATAAAGGACATATTAGTTTTTCTCAAGCCGGATGCGAAGCGTGGATTGACATCCCTACAGATTTGATCGAAAAAGCTGAACACCTTGGTCAAACTCCATGTAGCGACCACTTTCATCCCTTAATGAGTCTTGAGCTAAAAGAATCTAGCGATCCTATGGCGAAAACTCTCCTTTCCTTATTAGCAAAACAGGAAACAATAAGACCTACAACTCCTATGCAGAATATGATTGGAAGTCATTATCGGCAATCAGATGCCTTTGACCCAACAATTCCACAATCATCATTGATTCCCCAACAGAGTGCAGTCCCTTACGGCAGAACGTTCGGTTCAGCAGGTGCATGGTTTGGTGGGGGTGTTATATTTGACCCAAGTTTCCCCTGTTGCTGTTCATACGCTACTATGAGGTGTGAAGGGGGCTACTGTTGGCCTGTTACATACAGGGTTTGTATTAGCTGTCCCGGCGGAAGATGTGAATGCTCAAGTACGGGACCTAGCTGTGGGCCTGGTCCTATTATTGTTGCCTAAAAAGATTGATTGCATGGGTGACAATTATGAACACAACTGGCGCATTACAGCCGGCTCTTCACATGCTGCGCGATGTGATGCGCCAGCGTCATGATCGTCAGCATGGGGTTGACCCCGGCGGCAGTCGGTAACACGCTGCCATCCGCCACGAACAGGTTGC
>CAZJSU010000043.1:0-36143 GCA_964548765.1 uncultured Anaerolineaceae bacterium | reverse complement strand
TCGGTAAATGGCTCACTCTGAAATTCACGCAGCATTTTCGTCCCTTTTTCCTCATCATAAGACGTTAATCAGGTCTATTTTACCACATCGCAAGTTTTTGAATTTTGTGAAGAAACAAGGTCGTTTTCGTAAAAATTTTATGCTTGCAAGGTGCAATCTATACTATAATGGCGTGATATATACGTTACCACCACGAACAGTAAGAGGGATAATGTAGAATTTCTTGGGGATGATATTATGCAGGCTTATGTTTTAAGCACGCACGCCGTTCAGCGCTCAGCCCAACGTAACCTTTCTGACGAAGATATTGAATTCATTATGCGTTATGGCGAGCGGGTGCGGCGCACAGGTGTGATCTTCTGCCAGCTTCGTTATAAAAATGTCCCGCGCGAGACCCCCGGTAATCACCGCCTGTGGCAGCTTGCAGGGACAACCATTGTGCTGTGCAAATGCGGTCGCTACATAGTTACCCTGTATCGGCAGGAAAAAGCCTTCCAGCGCGACTGTCGCAAATCCAAATACGGCCTGAAGGCCGCGTACCCCACCTGCCCACACTGCGGCTGCAACCAGTACAACTAGGATACGCGATCTTCACAGATTAAGACGCAGTGCTGCCCCAGACAGCGGGTTAACACCAGCACGCGCGATTCGCTGCCTTTTAACTTCAGGGCGGCCAGCACTTCTTCAGGGGTCATGGAAACGCCGCGCTTCTTAACCGTCACCCGCCCGACGCGCTGGTCGCGCAGGTACGCCCGCAGCCGCTTGAGATGCAGCGGCATCCAGTCCAGCACGCGCCAGCTTCGCACCCAGGGCGACCGGGGCAGCTCATCAGCCGTCAGATAAGCGATCGTTTCATCAAGCTGGTACGCGCCCAGCATGAGCGCTAAATCAGCCACCAACCCCGCCCGCAGCACTGCCGGGTCTGGCTCGGCCAGCCACGCGCGCGGCTCGGACAGCGGCGCTGTCACCGTCTCGCCCACGTCCATGTGATAGGCGGCCTCGTCGGTCAGCAGCGTTGCCCGGTGCAGCGGCATCGCCACCCCCAGATGCAACACCGCCTCTTTCAGGTCGCCCCGCACCGAGATAAACTCGACCGCGCCTTCGTAACCCGCGAGCTGTTCCAACGCTACGCCGGGCGAGAGCTTAATCATCTTCTGTGCCGCCTGCCAGCGGCGGATGGTTGAAAGCGGCGGCTGGTACTGCTCGACATTGAAGATACGCCTGCCGCCTTCGTCGCGCCGCGCCGGGTCGAAGAAGATCATATCCGCAGCGGGGGACACTTCCCGAATATCCGCCACTTCAAAACGGGCGGCCAGCCCTAGCGCGCTGGCGTTATACCGCGCCATCGCTACCCGCAGCGTGTCGCTGTCCACCCCGGTCACATGCGCCCCGGCAGCGGCGAACGCCAGTGAATCCGCGCCGATGCCACAGCCCATATCGTAAACCCGCCGCCCGGCCACGCCCACGCTGCGATAGCACCGCACCAGTGGGTCGCTGGCCTGTTCCAGCGCGTCCGGCGTGAAGAACATACGCGCCGCGTCCGCACCAAACTTGAGGGTGGCCTTCTGGCGCAGGCGTGCCATCGTCAGCGCCGCGCCCGCCTGTTCCGCGCTGTACGTCCGGCGCAGTTTTGTGAGTAATGTCAGGGTGTTGGTTTCGGAGAGGTCTTCATCAGCCAGCCGCTGGAGCAGCGCCGCGCCTGCTTCAGTCACCAGAAAGTCGAGGTCAGCGAGTGTGAGTGTCACAATGCCTACTCATCCGGCGCTTCGGCGGTTGAGGGGTCTACAGGCAGCAGCACCACCGGCCAGCCCTCGACCATCTCGACAGTGGGGTTAAACAGCACCGCCTGCGGCCATGACTGCGTGGTTTCCTTACTAAACTTGGCAACCTTGTTCACATCCTTCACCAGCCCGGCCATCACCGCTGGCTGCATGAAGGCAACCGCTTTCGGCAGGCTGCTGAAGGCCAGCAGCACATGCTGCCCACCCTGTTCCAGCGCTGCCGCCCGCCACTCGATCTGTTCATCGGGACGCAGCGCCCAGACCGGTTTATTAGGCGACTGCCGCACCAGCAGATGCACGTAGCGCCCGCGATAACCCGCCCAGTCGCCTGTGATGTCGCTGTCGGCCACCTGGCTGATGCGGTCAACCGTGCGTTGTTCGGTATGGGGCTTCTCGCCACGCAGCAGCAGGCCGCCGCTGTCCAGCGCAGGTTCGACCAGAATACGGGTATAGCCTGCCTGCTCCAGCAGCGTGACCAGTGCCGCTTCCGGCTGGCCTGAGGGCCGTACAATAATCAAGCGCCCACCCGGCCTCAGCACTGTGAGCGCTTTTTTGAGCATGTCGGGCTGTGCCGGGGAGTCGTACCCGGCGACAGCATCTACGCTGTCAGGAGGCAGCGGCCAGTCCGCCGCCTCGTCCAGTGTGATTATGTGCAGGTCGCCGCGCTGTTCGGCAAGCAGCGACCCGGCCTGCCCGCCAATGTCCAGCAGGCGCAGGACCGCGCCGCTGGGGGGCAGGTGTCTGGCAAGCGCCTGAATATAAGCGCGCTTCTCAGCCACCATTCATCGACTCGCGCGCCTCTCCGATCAGCGTCAGCAGTTCCTCCCACTCCTCGCGGAAGAAATGCAGCGTCACCGCGCCGAGTTCGATATGAAAGGCGGCTTCACCGTCTGGCTCCTCCGAAACCCATGCGACATAGTTCTCGGTTTCGGCCAGTGTTTCCATCGGGATATTGTCTGAGTCACTCATGCGTCATCTCTCCTGCGCGTTAACGGCGATCACGCCCGCCGCCACCACCGCGACGCTCACCGCCCCGGCCATTGCCACCCCGGCGGTCACGATCTCCGCCGCCACGACGCTCACCGCCGCCGCGCGGACGGTCGCGCTCCCGCGCTTCTTCCGGTGTCCAGCCTTCCAGCACGGCCTGACGGCTAAGGCGCACCTTGCCATCACGATCCACGTCGGTAATCATGACCATGATCTCGTCGCCGAGCGCCACTTCATCCTCGACCGAGGCCACGCGGTAGTCGGCCAACTGCGAGATATGCACCATGCCTTCCTTACCGGGCAGGAACTCGACAAACGCGCCATAAGCCTCAATGCGCGTCACCTTGCCCGTGTAAATGCGCCCGATCTCTGGGTCTTCGGTCAGCCCCTGAATCTGCTCAAGCGCCAGCGCTGCCGCCGGACCGTCCACCGCAGCGATGAACACGGTGCCGTCTTCTTCGATGTCAATCTTCACGCCTGTGCGTTCCTGAATACCGCGAATGGTCTTACCACCCGGCCCGATCACCGCGCCGATCTTCTCCGGGTCAATCTTGATGATCGTCATTCGCGGCGCATAATCGCTCAGGTCGGTACGCGGCTGCGGAATGGCCGCCAGCATGACATCAAGCACCTGCATCCGCGCCGCGCGCGCCTGCTCCAGCGCTTTGGTCATGATCTCGTCCGTTACCCCGCTGATCTTGATGTCCATCTGCAGGGCGGTGATCCCTTCCGTCGTGCCAGCGACCTTGAAGTCCATATCGCCCAGGTGATCTTCCATCCCCTGAATGTCTGTCAGCACGGCGACCTTATCATCTTCCTTAATCAGCCCCATGGCGATACCCGCCACCGGGCGCTTGATCGGCACGCCCGCGTCCATCAGCGCCAGCGTACTGCCGCACACACTCGCCATCGAGGTGCTGCCGTTAGAACTCAGCACTTCGCTTACCAGACGGATGGTGTAGGGGAACTCGTCTTCCGCCGGAATCATGACGCGCAGCGCCGCCTCTGCCAGCGCGCCGTGACCGATCTCACGCCGCCCTGTGCCGCGCAGCGGGCGTGTTTCGCCTGTGCTGTACGGCGGGAAGTTGTAGTGATGGATGTAGCGCTTGGTGTCCTCCGGGCTTAGGCCGTCGAGATTCTGCGAATCGCGCGGCGTTCCCAACGTGGCAATCGTCAGCACCTGTGTCTGCCCACGCTGGAACAGGCCAGAGCCATGCACCCGGGGGATCACCCCCGCCTCTGCCGAAAGCGCGCGAATCGTCACGTAATCGCGCCCGTCGGGGCGGATGCCATCTTCCAGAATGCGACGGCGCACTTCTGCCTTAATGACTTTGGAAAGCCCTTCGCGCACATCGCCCAGCTTAACATGCTGCTCCGGGTCTTCGATCCCGGCGTTGCGCGCTTGATACTCGGCCACCAGTTCATCACGCAGCACGTCCAGCGCATCGTTACGCCCGGTGCGCTCGGTCTGCTCGGTGATAATCTGCCGCACCGCGTCGCGGGTGCGCGCGGCCACTTCCTCGACCAGCGTTTCGCTGATGGCGTTGGAGGCGTATTCCGACTTCGGCTTGCCGATTTCCTCGCGTATCTGGTTTTGCAGACTCAGGATCGGCTGAATCGACTCGTGTGCCAGCGCCAGCGCCCGCAGCATCGTCGCCTCGTCCACCTCGTCCGCGCCGCACTCCACCATGTTGATGGCTTCGCTGGTGCCAGAAACGCGCAGGTCCAGCCTGCTGTTTTCCATCTCCGGGACGGTCGGGTTTGTGACCAGTTCGCCCTCAATCAGGCCGATACGCGCGCCAGCAACCGGGCCGTTCCACGGGATGTTGGAGATCGTCAGGGCGGTGCTGGCCGCAATGATGCCCAGCATATCAATCTGATGCACTCCGTCATGGCTGAACGCGGTCAGGATAATCTGCACATCGTTACGCATGTCCTTGGGGAACAGCGGGCGCAGCGTGCGGTCAATCACGCGCGAGATGAGGATCGCGCTTTCAGAAGGCCGCCCTTCGCGCCGCAGAAAGCTGCCGGGGATGCGCCCGGCGGCATAGAGCTTTTCCTCGTAATCCACACTGAGCGGGAAGAAATCAATCCCCTCGCGCGGATGCTCGCTCATGGTGGCTGTGGCGAAGATCATTGTGTCCCCGGCGCGCACTGTGACCGCGCCGCCTGCCAGCTCGGCAAATTTGCCGATTTCGATCACGATTTCTGTATTGCCGAGATTGGTCGTGTAATGCCGAACCTGCGGTCTTTCGTCTGTTGACATCGGTTTACTCCCTAAAAGCGCACGCCCGGAGGCCAGGGACTGGGGAGTGCGGCCAAGCCGTCTTTGGCAACACTCCCCAATTCCTGCTCAACCGGGCGCGTCATAAATAAACGAAGATGGCCTCGCGGCCACCTGATAACCCATAAAAAACGTTTACCTCGCCTAGCGGCGCAACCCCAACCGTTGGAGTATTTCGCGATAACTCTCCGGGTTGGTCTTGCTCAGATACTTGAGATGCCGGCGGCGCTGCCCAACCAGCTTCAACAGCCCACGCCGGGAATGCTGGTCATGCTTGTGGGTACGCAGATGGTCGGTCAGTTGCAGGATGCGCGTCGTAAGAATAGCGATCTGCACTTCCGGTGACCCGGTATCCTTTTCGTGCCGGGCATAATCCTGAATGATGGTCGTTTTTTCTGCTTTATCCATTGGTGTCCCTGTCGTTTGTCACCAGACAGGCCGGACGTTTGGCCTGTCGGTCAGTATCAGATAATCTCTGGATTATAACAGACCGGGCAAAACGTGCCAATGCTCAATAGCGGGCCGGGCGTGACTGCTCCGTGCGGGCAGAATCCGCCACCAGGTTAACCGTATGATGGGTGCGGAACAGGCTGTACTGCCCCGGACGACCCGGCACGGTATTCAGGACGTTTTCCGCCTGCATGATGGAAAACCACAACTCGTAATCCCAATCACGGTCGGGGTCTACCATCCGCACATTCGACTCGGAAATAAGCACGTTGCGCTCGTACAGGCTGAGCAGCAGGCGCACAAAAGCGTCGCGCTCTGCCAGCACCTGACGGCTGATAGGGTTATTCACGCGCAGCGAAATGCCTTTGGTAAAGAAGTCGCTCTGCGGGTTGGGGTATTCCCTGACCTCTGCCGCGTCGTTTTCCACCAGATACTCGACGGCACGCTGGAAGGTCGCGCCGCTGTCATAATCGAGCAGGCGTTTATGCAGGCTGCCCAGCGGACACCATTCGTAATTGCGGAAGCTGGTAAACTGCTCCACGCTCACGATGACGCGCCGTACCATGTTGGCCGTTTCAGGCTCCAGCCGTTCGAGGTCTTCCAGCGCTATACCCGCCCAACTGCCTTCCACGTGGTCATCCTGTGGGGCAGCGCTCGCCTCTGGCATCCGGTAGGCCGGGTTCATCTTGATGACAGGCACCAGGTCATCCTGATTGTGGCGATGCGGCAGCAGTTCACGCTGCAACACGCGCTCCCGTACCAGACAGTCAATCCAGTCCGAGCGCCACTGGTCGCTGTAATTGCAGCCGGGGCGGTCAAGGTCACGATCCATCGCCAGCCCTTTGAGCAGGAAGCCGTAATTGACGTACTCCCACCCGCGCACCGACAGCGTGGTCTGCACGCGCATGACGATGCGGTCACGGATGAGCCGGGTTTTTTCGACCACAGGATGCGTCGGGTTCAGCGCAATATCGCCATCTGCCGACACCGCAGTCAGGATACCGAGCGAGATCGCCTGCATCACGAGGTCTTCACCGCGCGCCGCCGAAACCACCGCGCCCACCGCCCGCAACTGGTCTATCAACCGCTGCGTCGAGATCACGTGCGTATCCAGTTCCGCCGCCAGCCGGTCGAACTGGATAATCACGCTCGTCCACTGCGAAGGCGTGAAGCCCACCGAAGCGATTTCCTCGTCCGAGATCGTCGCCGTACTCAGCGACTGGTGTGTTTGCAGGTTGGTAAAGTCTTCAATGTACTCGATAGTGATGCCCGGATTGTTCTCCAGCAGGCGGCTGGTGCTGCCACGCACCCCCCACACAATCACGGTCTTGCCACGCGCGCGCAGGGTGTTCAGCACCTGATTAAAGTCGCGGTCGCCGCTCGCCATGATGTAAACATCTGCCGAGTCGTCATGACCGGAGTCGGTAATGACATCCTTGGCGATCCGCATATCCGCGCTGTTTTTACCCGGCAGGTTGAACACCGGGTCAATATTGGCGACCATCAGGCGGCTGGGGGCTTCGTCGGCCACCTCGCGCCCGCTGGAATCCACCAGCGGCGGCAGGCTGCCGCGCTGTCCCCACGGGGCATAAGCAGCCATCTTCACCACCTGCCCGTGCGCCTTCCCCTGGCTGACAAAACGCTCGATCAGGTGATCGAGATTCACAGTATACCCCTGTTCGGTCAGGCTGATGGCGATATTCTCGAAGTCTATATAAACCGCGACGTTCTTGGTCTGGATGCCCAGCAGCGACTCCAGCGGCTGGAAGATGACACTGTTGGCAAATTCCGTCCCCTCCAGCATGTTCTCCGACCCCCACACGCGAATACGCGCGCTGCGGGTCGTTTTCACACGGCGGATGAGGGGAATCAGATCACGGCTGGTCGTCGCCAGAATCAGCTCATCTACCGGGTCGGGATCGAACGAGAAGTAATGCAGGATGAGGGCATCGGCAAGGCTCTCGCGGTGCGGCATGTCGAAGACTTCATAACCCGCCGCCTTGAACACGCGCTGCGTGTTGGGCGAAAACCCGGTATTCTTGCCCTGGTACATCTGCCAGTTCGCAACAGCGATCGCCTTAAGGCGGTCAGCACTCACCAGGCCAGCAGCCAGCGCCGCGCCACCGCGCAGCCCCACCGCCAGTTCCTGCAAGTCCACGCTGATGCCGCGTTGTTGAAATTGTTGCAGCAGGTTATCAACGTCTACAACTAAATAAGCAGCCATTTTGTTTCCTAAAAACGTATACCACCGCCCCTATGGGGATAGGTGGTGAGTGATTATTCCTTCATTCAAATAACAGCTACTATGGACTTAAATGCTGTGGAGTCCAAAATATCTTTAAATAAATTATCTTCTGGCAAGGTTCTTTCTTTGCGTCGCCTACAAAAAGATTGAGTCAAGTGTAACAAACACGCTTAAACAGTTCAACGGTCTAGTCGCACGAAATCGGCACCCAGCTAGTATTATACAACAAACAAAAATAAGCAGTAGCTTAACATCATTACGGACGGCATTAGCGTATTGTCATTATCCCTATACGTTTCGGCGCAAAATCGGTTGCCCTAAAGCTGCACGGCCTATAGTTAAACGCTTAACCCGGCGAAAACAACATAAATCGGGCGCACAGCATAGCACCAGAATATTAAGTGATGCTCATGCTTTTCTAGAAATCTGGTTAAAATCCTGAAAATGCGCCACCGTAGAGCCGCTGGTCTGGTGGGGCGGAGGTGTCCCCCGCCCGCTGTTAATAGGCTTTCGCAAACAGGGCGACCTCTTTAGCGGCCTGCCCGGTCATGAAACACTGCCCCACATCCTGCGGCTGTTCCAGCGGGATACAGCGCAGCGTTGCGCCTGTTTCTTCCTTAATACGCCGTTCATCATCATCGCTGCCCGCCCACGCGCCGCGCGCCCAGCCGCCCGCTTCGATCACCTGTTGCAGCGCATCGTAGGACTGGACATCATGGATGTTCGCGTCGCGGAATTCCACCGCCTGCCGCAGCATATTCGCCTGAACAGCCTCCAGCGCCTCGGCAACGGCTGCCGCGATGTTGTCCTGTGAAACGAACTGCTTGCCCTCTTTGCCCGGCACGTCTCGCCGCGCCAGCACCACCGTATTATTGCCCACGTCCTTGGGGCCAATCTCCATCCGCAGCGGCACCCCGCGCATCTCCCAGTCGTTAAACTTGAAGCCAGGGCGCTGGCCTTCGCGGTCATCCACCTTCAGGCGAATACCCACCGCGCTGAGTTCAGCTTTCAGGCGCTCCACCGCCTGCATCACGAGTGCTTTTTCGTCGTCGCTGCGGAAGATCGGCACAATGACCAGTTGAATCGGCGCGACACGCGGCGGCAGGCGCAGGCCGGTGTCGTCCCCGTGCGCCATCACAATCGCGCCGACCATGCGGGTGCTAAGCCCCCACGAAGTCGTCCAGCAGTATTGGCGCACGTTGGCCTCGTCCAGATATTGAATATCAAACGCTTTCGCAAAGTTCTGCCCCAGATTATGGCTGGTGGCCGATTGCAGCGCGCGCTTGTCGCCCATCATGCCCTCGATGGTGTACGTCCGCAGCGCCCCGGCGAAGCGCTCGATGTTGCTCTTGCGCCCCTTAATGACCGGTATCGCCGCCTCGTTCACCGCGAAGTCGGCATAAATATCGAGCATCTGCATGGTTTCGGCTTCGGCCTCGGCCTCTGTCGCGTGGGCGGTATGCCCCTCCTGCCACAGAAATTCCGCTGTCCGCAGGAATGGCCGGGTGCGAAGCTCCCAGCGGACGACATTCGCCCACTGGTTAATCAGCAGCGGCAGATCACGATACGACTGAATCCATTCGCTGAAGGCTTCACCGATGATCGTCTCCGACGTGGGGCGCACCACCAACGGCTCCTCCAGTTCCTTGCCGCCCGCGATGGTCACGACCGCCAGTTCCGGGCTGAAGCCCTCGACATGCTCGGCCTCGCGTTTGAGGTAGCTTTCCGGGATAAACAGGGGGAAGTAAGCGTTCTGGTGGCCGGTGTCCTTAAACTTTTTGTCCAGCGAGTTACGGATGGCCTCCCACAGTTCATAACCGTAAGGCTTGATGATGACACAGCCGCGCACAGGCGACTGCGCCGCTAAATCTGCTTTATAAACGATCTCGTTGTACCATTTGGAAAAATCCACGCTCTGCGGCGTGACTGCCTGTGAGGCCATGCCTGTGTTCCCCTGTGTCCACGCAAAACATCGCGCGTATTATAGCGGAAGTTTGTGGAAAATTGCACAGGCAACGTCTCAGGCAGGCGCAAACAGCGGCCACAGCACATCCACCACCAGCAGCCTGAGCGCGAGAAGCACCACCGAGGCGAGGAAGATACGCCGCAGCCACACATTACTCACCCACAGCGCGACCCGCGCGCCGACCACACCGCCCACCAGCGCCGCCGCGCCCAGCAGCAGCCCCCATTCAAAATCCACCAGCCCTTGCTGGATGAACACGGCGGTCGCCACCAGCGACGAGAAGATGTTAATCACTTTGGTGGTCGCCACCGCTTCGATATAGGCCATGCCGAACAGCGCGACATAGGCCGCTGTCAGCAGGGTGACATACCCGCCGCTGAAAAAGCCGCCGTAAATGCCGAGCAGAAACGTCACGACATAACCGCCCAACACCGCGCTGCGCGAGGGCGCTGCTGTGGCGACCAGGCCCGCCCTCGGATTGAGCAGGGAGAAAACGACCATCGCCAGCATAAAGAAGGCGATCAACAGCGGCATAATGTCCGTCGGCACGGCGACCAGCAGCCCCGCGCCGATGACCGACCCGGCCAGCGTGAGGCCGACCAGCAGCGGCAGACGTGGGCGGTGGATGTGGTTGGAGCGCAGAAACGGGTACGTCGCGCCAGCGCTGAGGAAGATCAGCGAGAACATATTCGTCGCCACCGCCACCCGCGCATCCATACCAGCAGCCAGCAGCGCCGGAACGGTAATCAACGAGGTGCTGCCCGTCACCACGCTGATGATGCTGGTCAGGAAGAAGATGAGGACGAGCGGCAAAATTTCCATAGCCCTCTGAGGGTGTGGGTTCGAAAAAGCATTTCCGTCGCGGACGGCATGTATGCCGTCCCTACAGTACGTATGTTTCGTAGGGGTGAAGCGGTGCTTCGCCCAGGGCAAGTCGGTGACTTGCCCCTACGGTTATTCTTCGTAAGGGACTTCGGCCACCCGCGCCGCCAGCGCGGCCTGCATCGCCGCCAGTTCCTCCTGAACGCGCGCGACAGCCCTCTCCAACGGCACGATTTCCTTCTCCGCGCGATCACGCCGCTTGAACTCCACGCCGCCCTGCTCCAGCGCCCGCCCGCTCACCGTCACGCGCAGCGGCAGGCCGATCAGGTCTGCGTCGTTGAACTTCACGCCCGCGCGTTCCTCACGGTCATCGTACAGTACCTCGATCTTGCGCGCCAGCAGGTCAGCGTAAAGCTGGTCGGCCTGCGCTTCCGCGCCGGGCAGCGTCACCAGATGCACCTGATACGGCGCGACACTCACCGGCCAGATCAGCCCGTGATCGTCGTGACACTCTTCAGCGATGCAGGCCAGCAGGCGCGTCACGCCGATGCCGTATGACCCCATGATGACGCTGCGGGTTTTACCTTCATGGTCGAGGAACGTCCCGCCCAGCGCGTCGGTATAGCGTGTGCCAAGCTGGAAGATGTTACCCACCTCCACGCCGCGCACCGCGCGCATCGGCTTTCCGCCAATCGGGTCGAGGTCGCCCTCACGCGCGGCCACGATGTCGGCCACGATCTGCGCCTGATAATCGCGCCCGTAGTTGACGTTGCGATAGTGATAGCCGTCTTCATTGGCCCCGGCCACCAGATTCGGCGACTGCGGAATCAGGTCATCCACGACAATCACACAATCCCTCACGCCAACGGGCGAGCCATAACCCGGCACCGCACCAACTGCGCGAATCTCGTCCTCACGCGCCGGGCGCAGCGCCTTCGCCTTCACCGCGTTGGTCAGCTTGGTTTCGTTTAGCTCCATGTCGCCACGCACCACAGCGAAGATGAAGCGCTCTACATCGGTCTGCCCCTCGGTAATCGTGGCGACCATAAACACCGCTTTGGCGGTCTTCGCTTCCGGGATATTCAGGAAACGCGCCAGCGCCTCGATGGTCGTCGTCTCCGGTGTAGCGACCTTCTCCAGCGGCAGCGAGGCTTCTTCCTGTGGCACAGGCTTGCGAAAAGTGGCGATCTGGCGGTTCGCCTTATAACCTGTCTTGTCACAGATCAGCAGCGTATCCTCGCCAATCGGCGACAGGTACATATACTCATGCGCCAGCTTCCCGCCCATCATCCCGGTATCAGACCTGACCGCGATCACATCCAGCCCGGAGCGGTTGAAGATGTTAAAGTACGCCTGATAATGCGCGCGGTACTGTTTTTCCAGCCCTTCCCAGTCGGCATCGAGGCTGTAACTGTCCTTCATGGTGAACTCGCGCCCACGAATCAGCCCGGCGCGCGGGCGCGGGTCGTCGCGCCACTTGGTCTGAATCTGGTAGACAAGGCGCGGCAACTGGCGGTAGGACTGAATATCCTTGCGGATCAGGTCGCCGACGACCTCCTCATGCGTCATCGCCAGCACCATATCGCGCCCGTTTTTATCCACAAAGCGCCCCATCTCGTCGTCAATCTCGTACCAGCGGTTGGTTTCCTTCCACAGGTCGGCGGGGTGAATCAGCGGCATGGCGATCTCCTGCCCGCCTATCGCGTCCATCTCCTCGCGCAGGATGGCCTCAATCTTACGCAGGCTGCGCTGCGCCAGCGGCAAATAACTGAACACACCTGCGGCAAGCTGGCGGATGAAGCCCGCCCGCAGCAGCAGTTGGTGGCTGGCGACTTCGGCCTCGCCCGGTACATCTCGAAGGGTCTGGTTAAACAGGTGGCTGATACGCATAAAATCTACTCGCTTTAGCAGTAAGGTCATTAAGGTTCATTATGGTTCATAATTCTAAAAATGTCTATAAGTTACAAGGGCATGACCCATCATGCCCCTGCACAAAAACCAGCTTTACAGAAAGACGTTATTTCAGCCGTCGCTCTGCCGCTTGCAGCAGGTCTTCCAGCCAGACCGCGCTGAACTGATCGTGAATGCGGGCGTAATTCTCCGGGGTAATGGTCGCCAGCTTGCCCAGCCAGTTGACCATGAACAGCCACATCAGCGCATGATCCCACAGCAGCTTAAAGCGGGCATCATCCCAGCCGGGTTCCATCAATTCATCGGCCTTGCTGCGATAGAGCGCGATCATCTCGTCTACCGGCATCGCTGGCTGCAACTTCATGCGTGTCGCCTGCACAAAGCCCACCAGATCGAGGATAGCCGGGCCGATGCCGGCCATCTGCCAGTCGAACACGATCTGGCGGCCATCCAGCGGGCGGGCGATATTGCCCGGCCAGTAATCGCCATGAATGAGGGTGGCGGTTTCCTCGCGCAGCGGCGCGGCGATTTCATCGGCAGCCTGTGTCAGCCGGGTCAGCAGCATGTGATAGCGCCAGTGATGAAGCTGCGGCAGGCGTTCGCTGACCAGCAGGGCTTCTACCGCGTCCACCGCCGCCGTCAGCGTCAGGCTGTAATCGGCATCCAGCGAGCGCGACAGCCACGGAAACGTCGCCAGGTCTTCAGAAAGCCCCTGAAAGCGGTCATGCATCACCACCAGATTAAGGATGGCCTCGTGATAATCCTCAACCGTCCACTCCGGCGCGGGGCGCAGCCCGGTCAGCACTTCCAGCACGATCCAACCGCCTTCTTCATCCCCCGCCACCAGCCCCGGCACCAGCAGCGGCAGATGCGGCGCGAGGCGGCGGTACACCCCGTACTCGCGCTGACCAACCGCGCGCAGGATGCGCCCGGTGTGGCTGATCGGCGGTTCCTTAAGCACCAGCGGCAGATTTTGTTCTTCGCCATCAATCAGCACGTCTACCGACATACCGCGCAGCTTCGTGCCAGACTCGGCGGTGTGGGTCGCGCCGGGGAGCGTATCCGGCAGCGGCATAGGCGCGATGTCCAGCAGGCGCAGCGAACTATCCGCCAGATAACGGCGCAGCCCGGCCATCAGTTCCGGCCGGCTGAAAGGCCATGTCATCTCCGCGACAGCCATCATTCTTCCCAACTACGCCCATAATTGATGTCGAGCTTGTCCAGCACCGCCTGCCCCAGATCAATCTCGTGCAGGCTGGCGATCTGCAACAGGTAGAGCATCACGTCGGCCAGTTCCCCGGCCAGTTCTTCCCGGCTGGGCGCGTTTTCGCTCCACTGAAAGTGTTCCAGCACTTCGCTGGCCTCCAGCACAAGCGAGATCGCCAGATTACGCGGAGTCTGCGGGTGCGGCGAATCCGGCGCGTACCAGCCCTTGCGCTCGACAAAGGTATGCATCGCTTCTTCGAGTATTTTTAAGTCCATGAGCATAAGTTTAGCGATAAAAGAATGGGAAATGTAGGGTACTAAAGCGTGATTTGTTAGAATAGGGAGATGTAAGTCTCACAGCGTCATCTCCACCCGCTTCAGCCTGTGCTGCATCCCGACCCGTCTATGAGAGACACGCCCCATGTGGAACTGGAATCCCATCATCGGCTTTGCCCTGTTCTTCACCGCCTGGCGCTATATGGCGGGCGTGTGGGAACTGTGGCGGCAGGCAGGCACCGGGCGCGGGGTGACGCGGTGGCAGGTGGGCGCGTTCTGGGCGGGGCTGGTGATGCTGTTCGTCGCGCTCATCTCGCCTATTGATGCGCTGGGAGAGCAGCTTTTCTCGGCGCACATGGTACAGCATCTGCTGCTTATGCAGATCGCGCCGCCGCTGCTGATTTTGGGCGCGCCACCGCTGGCGGCTGCATGGGCCGTGCCGCAGCGCTGGCGGCGCGGCCTGACGCAGTGGTTCCACCGCCGCAAGGCGCTGAACGCGGCGGTGCGTTTTCTCACGCAGCCGTTAAGCGCATTTCTGCTGCATACCGCCGTACTCTGGCTGTGGCATGTCCCGGTGCTTTACGAACTGGCGGTCAGGAACCCTGTGGTTCACGCGGCAGAACACGCCAGCTTTTTCGCCGCCGGGCTGGTCTACTGGTGGTCGCTGCTGCGCGAACGACGGACAGCGCTGGGCGTGCTGTCGCTCTTTGCCACTGTGCTGACCAGCGGCATCCTCGGCGCGCTGATTACCTTCTCGCGCGAAATCTGGTATCCGGTCTACGCGCAGTCCACACAGGCTTTCGGGCTGACACCGCTTGAGGATCAGCAGCTTGCCGGGCTGGTAATGTGGATTCCCGCAGGTACGATTTACATCGTGGCCGCGCTGGGCCTGCTGGTCGTCTGGCTGAATCGCATGGAGCAGGCCGACTGAATTTGCCCGCGCCGGGCTGCGTACACACATGCTGATCGGGGTGGGAACCTGTGTCTTTACCCTGCTCTCTCGCTATGCCTTTGCCGATGGCGATCCGGGGCGTGTCGCGTCGCAGGTGCTGCCCGGCCTCGGCTTCATCGGCGCGGGCGCAATCCTGAAAGAGGGCGGCTCAATTCAGGGCTGACGACAGCAGCGGGCATCTGGGCAACCGCCTCTATTGGCATGGCGGTCGGCACAGGGTTGTCTCAGTGGTGTGCTGTAGACGGCGGCAGGGGCATGATGCCAGGGCGCTCAATAGGCGTTCTTATCACGCCGAAGCACGATCATAAACATGGTTCGCAGGATGATCTGAATATCGAGCCACAGCGACCAGTTCTCCACATACCACAGGTCATAGGCGGTACGCTCGGCAATGGATGTGTCGCCGCGCAGGCCGTTGACCTGCGCCCAGCCGGTCATGCCCGCTTTTTCGCGGTGACGTTCCATGTAACGCGGGATGTGATCGCGGAATTCCTGCACGTAAACCGGGCGCTCCGGGCGCGGCCCCACCAGACTCATGTGGCCTAGCAGGACGTTAATCAACTGCGGCATCTCGTCCCAATTGGTACGGCGCATCACCTTGCCTAAGCGGGTGCGGCGCGGGTCATCGGCCACCGTCCAGCCCGGCCCCTGAAGCTCGGCATCTACCCGCATGGAGCGGAACTTAATCATCGGGAACGGCTTGCCATCCAGCCCCATGCGCTCCTGAACGTGGAACACCGGCCCCTCAGACTCCAGCTTGATTAAAAACGCTGTCAGCAGCATGAAAGGCGAAAACAGCACCAGCCCCAAAAACGCGCCGAAAACGTCCAGCCCGCGCTTAAGGCTCAGCTTCCAGCCGCGCAGCGCAATATCGCGCACGGTAATCAGCGGCGTACCGCCGAGTTCGTCCACATTAAGATCGCCCGCCATGTAGGCGAACATATCGGGATACACCTTAATATCCACATGCCCGCGCTGGCACAGGGTAATCAGGTCTACCAGTTCGCTGCGCCGCGCGTCTGGCAGCGCGATAATCACCTGCTCCACCCCGCAGGTGTCAATCAGCATCGGAATATCGCGGTATGCGCCGATGATCGGAACGCCCAGCACGCTGCCCTTCATGCGGTTGCTGACCACGCCGACAATGTGATAACCAAGATCAGCGTTGGACTTAATGCGCTGGGTAATATCGCGGGCGATCTTCCCGGTGCCGATAATCAGCAGGTTTTCGTTATCAATGCCTTTCTTACGCAGGTAGTCGCGCCCCAGACGGAACACCTCGCGCCCAACACTCACAAAGACCGCGCTAAAAATCCACGCATAGAAGAACATCGCGCGCGGGTAATCCACTTCAAACGGGGTCGCCTTGAAGATGAGGCCCTGCACCCCGAAGGCGAACACCGCGCCGACCGTCACCGCGCCCAGAATACGGCGCATCTGGTCAATCCGGCTGAGGGCGCGCGGCTGGTGATAGAGCCGGGAAGCGTAAAAGATGATAAAGATCAGCGCCACATGCAGCGCCATCGTGGGGATGTACGTTTCTAAAGTGGGGGGGTTCACTGGCCGGGCAAAAAGAGTCAGCACGTTACGCGCTTCATAACTAAGGATGAAGGCCAGAGAGAGCATAGTAATGTCCAGCGCCGCCAGCAGCAGGCTTAACAACAGCGGCAGACGGCGTGTATGGGCAGCAGGCAGCGCGTTCAGGTGGTAGCGGTGAGCGGTCGGCTGATTTCCGGCCACATGGCTATCCCGCCCTTCAGCAGCAGCCCCATCACGACCAGACTGTGCAGCCACAGGGGTGTTGTCTCCCGGTAATGCTTGCGATAGAAGATGAGCATCGCCCTGTGAAATTCGAACTGCGCCTTTTTGCTTTTTCGGCTGGCCGCCCGCTTGACGTGTTTTACCGTCACCTGCGGGTGATAGAACACCTTCCAGCCCGCCTTTTTTATCCGGTACGCCCAATCTAAATCCTCTCCATACATGAAGAACGTTTCGTCCAGCAGCCCGGCGCTGGCAATCGCCTCACGCCGCACCTGCATGTACGCGCCCACGACCGAGTCCACTTCGATCTCGTGGTCTGGGTCGGCAAACGTCATATTATAACGCCCGAAGCGGGGATGGTCAGGGAACAGTTTCGACAGGCCAGAGAACCGGTAAAAAGAAACTTCAGGGGTGGGGAAGCTGCGGCGGCAGGCCAGATCAAGGCTGCCGTCTTCCAGCACCAGCTTCGGCCCGGCCACGCCGATCTCTGGCCGCGCGTCCATGTACTGCGTCATTTCGTAGAGCGCGGTGGGTGGCACTTCGGTGTCCGGGTTGAGCAGCACTGCATAGCGCGGCGCGTCCGGCGCGATGTCGCCCTTGCCATGAAAGCCGAGCGCCTTCAGCCCCAGATTATTGCCATAAGGGTAGCCGCCGTTAATCTCGCTGGCGATGACCTGCACTTCGGGGAACTGCTGGCGCACCATGTCGGCGCTGCCATCGCTGGAGGCGTTATCCACCACCACCACCCGGTAACTGAAAGCGCCTTCGCTTGCCAGCACCGTTTCCAGACAGCGCTGGAGCAGGTCGCGCGTGTTCCAGTTGAGGATTACAATTCCCAAATCAAGCATCACGATTCCCTCACCAGCGGCATTGTACCACAGTCCTGCCAGGGCAACCACAGGGGCGCAAGACGCTCCCTACCTCACCGGACAGGCCGCATCGCTGAGGCAGTAAACCTTTAAGGCGGGGTTGTGCCAGTAGTTGGCGGTGTGCATGACACCCCAATCACTGCCTGTCCATGCTGACCTGTCAATGGATGCGATCAGGGTATAGCGCTGGTCGAGCGATGTCAGGTATTCCTGCAACTGGCGCAGATATTCCGGCTTTATGACCTCTGCTGAGGTGAAGATGTGGTGATACCACGCATCAGACACAATCATGTAACGCGCGTCAAGCGCGGCCAGTTCTTCAGAGGAAATCAACTGCCCGCCGTAAGTCTGCGTCCACGGATAATCGGCCTCATCCAGCGGCACATTGTATGATCCATTCAGATGGACAGCAGTACCCGGGGAAATGGACTGCGCGAACCATGCCTGCATGATCTGCCGCGTGTCCGGTTGGGCAAGCTGGCGCGAGAACTGAACTGACGGCATAAGCGGGATAATGACGAGCGCCAGCAGTAACGTCACCCCGGCGGGAAGGCGCACTGATGCGGGGAGATGCTCACGCAACCAGCCAAAGCCCACGCCTGCAAGGGTAATCACCACGGGGATAACTGGAACAAGCAGTTGGTCGCTCCCCAGTCTGTTCGTCCTCAGCACAACAAGGCTGTACGCAGCCAGATAAATGAGAAGCAGCCCTGTAAACAAAAACAAGCTGTTTTGTTGCAGCCACTTTTGGCGGGGCGTGCGGCTGCGCCATGCTGCGTACAACCCCACAAGCGCGACAGCGGCAGCAGGCACCCCCACGCCGAGGACAATCAGGTGACGGTAGACGTAAAACAAGCCGTTATCGAAGGTGGTCGGGTTATCCAGCCCGCCCAGATAGTGCTGAAAGCCGTAGAGAAAGCCTTCGATAAACACCCGCCGTTCTACCAGCACATAAGGCGTACCCACTATAAATAATGCTACAAACGCTAACCCGCCGCCCAACACCGTCCGTAACATTCTCGCAGCGCGGTCACGATAGAGGAAAAGCAGGCCAATGAGCAGCGGCACAAGGATCACCGCGCCAGCGTTATAGCGCGAGGAAAAGGCTAACCCCGCCAGCCCGCAGGCCAGCAGGTAAAAGTTCCGCCTGTGCCGTGTGGAAGCCAGCGCGACACAACTCGCCCACAGGCATAGTGAGGCCAGCCCGCCTGATAAACTGGTCTGGGTGGTATAGTGGCTGTGCTGCACTAAGGTGAAGCACACGGCGGCCAACAGCCCCGCCGCCGCCGCTGCCCAACGCCCGCCAAGCAGGCGTGTGGTCGCATAAACCGCCGCCAAGCCCAAAACCCCACCCAGCGCAGAATACACCCGCCCGATCACATAAAGATGAAATGGCGCATACTGGCGGGCGCTGGCTTCCAGCGCTTCTCGCGGTGCATGGTCAATGCCCGCCGCCGCGCCAGTCAGCCAATACGTCACAAGGTTGAGGTTGGTCAGCAGCGTCGGGTTCACCAGATAACCGGTGCGAAACTCCCCCGTGACCAGCATCCGCAGCGGGATAGAGACAAACTGAAATTCGTCGGGGTGAACTGGCGCTTCAAGCTGAAGCAGACCTTTGGGGAAGGTGCTGGCGGCGTAGCGTGGGTCGGGCTGGCCGAAACTTAAACCCACAAAGCGCAGCCCCGCCGCCAACAGCAGCAGCGCGGTAATAAAAAACCAGTCTACTGGACGCAGTTTCATCATTCCGCCGTTGGCAGCGTCTTGAGCGGCGCGCCACGCAGCGCGGCACGCATGGCATCGCGGTCATCCCAGGGATATTCTGTGGTGCCGAAGCACATGCTCTGTTCATGCCCCTTGCCACAGGCCATCACGATGTCGCCGGGCTGCGCCATCTGGCAGGCTTCATACAGCGCCAGCCCACGATCCGGCACGAGGATAAACGTTTCTTCCTCAACGCCGCCCCTGGAGCGGCAGGCTGTCGCCATCATGTGCAGGATGTCGTCCAGTGATTCGGTGCGCGGGTCTTCGGCGGTCAGGATCGTAAAATCGGCCAACTGCGCCGAGACTTCGGCCATCAGGCGGCGCTTCTCGCGGTCACGCAGGCCAGCGCTGCCAAACACCGCGATCAATCGCCTGCCCGGTTGCAGCATCCCACGCGCGGCTTGCAGCGCATTTTTGAGCGCGTTGGGCGTGTGGGCGAAGTCCACCAGTACGGTAAAGTCCTGCCCTTCATCAATCCGTTCCATGCGTCCGGGGATGACCTCGGCAGCGCCCAAGCCCTCGGCGATCACCGCCGTCTCAATGCCAAGCGCCTGCCCCACCGCCACCGCCGCCAGCGCGTTGTAAACGTTAAACGCGCCCGCCAGCGCGACGCGGTATTCGTCACGCCCCACGCGAAAAAACATGCCTTCCGGCAGGTAGCGCACGCCTTCTGCCTGTAGTTCAGCCTCATCACTCAAGCCGTACAACAGGGTTTTATCTGCCGGGAAAGCAGCGAAAAATTCCGCGTTCGCGTCGTCAGCATTCACAACGCCAATTTTGGGCTGCCCCGGCTTGCGCTCAGCATGACTTAACATCTCGAATATCCGGCCTTTAGCCTTGCGATACGCCTCAAACGAGCCATGAAAATCGAGATGCTCATGCGTGAGGTTGGTCAGCACAGCCACATCAATAGCCACGCCGTTCAGCCGCCCCTGTGCCAGCCCGTGACTGGTCATCTCCAGCACACAATGGGTCAGGTCATTCGCGACCATCCGTGCCAGCAGCGCCTGAATCTGTGGCGCGCCGGGCGTGGTCACATGCAGCCCGGTGTCCAGCGCTTCATCGCCAATGACCGCGTTCACGGTGCTGATGATGCCGGCCTTGCCCTGTGTGGCCGCCTGTAGGATGCTGTGGATGAGGGTGCTGGTGGTGGTCTTGCCGTCCGTCCCGGTCACGCCGACGACGACCAGTTTACGCGAGGGGAAATCGTGATAGGCCGCCGCCAGATAGCCGACTGCTTCCTGCGCGTTTGCCACCTGCGCGTATGGCACGGGCAGCCCGGGCATCTCGCGCTGGCCGACAATCGCCGCCGTGCCGCGCTCAATGGCGCGTGGGATAAAGTCATGGCCGTCTGTGTTCAAGCCCGGACGCGCCACAAACACCCCGCCGGGCTGCACATCGGCATCGGCCTCGACAACCGGTGCGCTAATCTCGGCCTCGCCGCTCACGTGCAGCACTTCACCTGCTGGCAAGGCGCTCAGAAGTTGAGAAAATGACTTCATTGGCTGCGACCTCAAACCTTCTCTGTATTCGCTGTGGTTCGATAACAAGAAAATAAAAATGCCGGGCGAACCCGGCATATTGTAGCAAGTGGAAATCGTTTGCGTCTAGTTCAGGCGCGCCGAGATGCTCGACAGGCCGCTGCGAACGCTGCCATCCACCACGCGATCTTCACCGCGAATAATCAACCCGCCCAGAATCTCCGGGTCTACGGTAAAGCTGACGTTGGCGGCACTCAGTTCACCCTGCACGCGCGATTTTTCCTCGTCGCTCAGCGGCATGGCGCTGATGACTTCGACCTCACCGGTCAGCCCTCTGGCCTCTGCCGGAACTTTGCCGAAGAAGTCGTTGATGAGCGCCTGCTGGCGCTTCTGATCCAGCGTCTCGCCGATCAGGCGTTGGGCGATGGCGACAGAAATGTCGGCCACCTGTGACCGCAGGCCGGAAAGCTGCTGATCGCGCTCCCCAGTGGCGGACTGACGCGCCTGCTCGACGATGTTCTGGGCTTCGGTGCGCGCCTCGGCTTCGATGCTCTTGGCAACTTCCTCACCGCGACCGCGTGCCTCGTCAATCATCCGCTGCACATCAGCCCGCGCCTGCGCTCTGATCTGCTCCGCTTCCTGCTCGGCATTCAGCCGGGCATTGGCGGCGGCGGAAGCATCCTCAAGGCCCTTGGCAATCCGCGCGCTGCGGGCATCCAGCATGTTAATCAGTGGCCGCCACAGGAACACCGTCAGCAGCACAAAGATAATCCCGAAGTTGACAAACTGCGCCAGCAGGAAGCCAACGTTGATACCGAGCGCGTCCAGCGGGCTGCCACCTTCTTCAGCCGCCAGCGCAGCCGGGGCAAATGCCAGCAGCATCAGCACCAGCGCGGCCAGCAGCAGTGTCTTGAATTTCGACTGGTTCTGCATATTTTGCAACTCTCCCTGTTGTTTTCCGGCAAAATGCCAGTCCACAACTACCCCAGCACGAACAGGATAACCAGCGCAACCACCAGACAGTAAATCGCAATCGCTTCGGTAAACACGATAGCCAGAATCATGTTCGTCTGGATAGTGCCTGCCGCATCCGGGTTGCGCCCCATCGCCTGCATCGCACCCTGCGCCAGCAGACCGATACCAATACCGGGGCCAAATGCTCCGACCATCGCCAGACCAGCGCCCAGAGCCTTCAGACCAACGTCAAGTGAACCTTCAATCATTGTAGTGCATCTCCTCTAATGCGTTCGTTATAGCTTGTCATGGGCAGGGGCTTCCTGCCCTTCTGTCAAATAGAAATCAGGCGCTGCCTAGTGATGACCTTCTTCTGCGTGTTCATGGTCATCATGATGGGAAACCATCGCCTGTGTAGCAAACACAACGGTCAGCACGGCGAACACCAGTGCCTGCACCGCGCCGATAATCAGTTCAAGGGTGTACATAATCATCGGCACCATAAAGGCGACCAGGAACGTGAGCGCGATAAGCGCCACACCACCCGCGAACAGGTTACCGAAAAGACGGAAGGCCAGACTGATGATCTTACCGATTTCCGAGATGATCTCGATCAGGCCGACTACAAAGTCAATCGCCCCCAGCGGCTTCTTGCCCAGGTTGCCCAGCGCGGTGATGTTGACGAACTTCTCGAAGTAGGACGGCCCCAGCGCCCACACACCGTAAATCTGCACCGCCACGATGGAGATGAGCGCCAGCGTGACCGCCACGCTCAGGTCGGTGGCCGGGCCACGAACAAACGGTGTCACGTGGAACAGGAAGGGCGCAGCGCCGCTTTCCAGTTCCGTCTGATCGAGCGCGAGGGTCGCGGTGGGGTAGACCACCTGAGTCCGCGCCATGTTCAGCGCTTCCACAACGTCTGCTTCCTGCTCGCGCAGGTCAGCCAGCACGGTTTCAGGATCAGCTTCAGCCGCCTCTGCCACCGCTTCTTCCTGCGTGACAGCTTCTTCGCTGTGATCGTCTGTCGCTTCTGCGCCTTCCAGCGCGCCAATCTGGAAGCGAATATCCTCAAGCTCACGCTCCAGAGCCGGGATAAGCTCAGCGTTTTCGAGGCGAAGCTGCTGGCGCTCTACCTCACGCTCGGCGTGTTCCAGATTTTCCTGTGCTGCGGCCAGAGCGTCGGCATCCTGTGCTTCCTGCGCTCTGGAAAGCTCAAGCTGAGCGTCGGCCAGCAGCAGTTCGGCCTGCTCAAGCTGCGGGGTGATCTGCTCAGGATTCTCTGCCGCGTAGCGCGACCATTCCCCATGGAAGTAGTGATCGCAGGCGTGTTCGCTTTCTTCGGTCTGGCGAACGCCAGAGCTAAAGACTTCGTTCACGTACAGGGTCGCCGTGCCAGCGGTCGCCCCGGCCAGCGCCGGATAGCCGATCTGGCCGACATGCGAACAGTGCATCTTGCCCACTGTCTCCACACCCGGCAGCAGCTTCATCCAGTTGCCTGCCAGCAGGAAGATGAAGATCGTGGCAGCCAGCGGCCACAGCAGCGGCGCGGTACGCAGGCGCTCACCACCTACCCCGCGCAGGAAGCTGTACAGCCCGCCAATGAAGAATTCTACCCAGGACTGAAACCGCCCCGGCACTTCCCGCGTCCATCCTCTGGAGGCGCGCCAGGCCAGGAAAGCAAAGATCAGCACCAGAGCATCGGCCACAAACGTGCCGATAATGGTGTTGGTCAGGGGAATGCCAAAAATGAAATTCTCAGAGACCACCTCACCCGGTACTTCGATCAGCGGCAGCGCTACCGCGATGCCCGCGCCCGGTAGAATCACGAAGGGGAACAACCCGCACATGACCACCGAGAACGCGACGATGCCGAGCAGTACCAGACAGCCGCGTGCGCGTGGATTCATGAGGCCTCCCTTCTATCACTTAAAAGACGTACTAAACTGGACAAGGATTAAACCTCCTCTGATTCGGATGCTTCACTTGACCGTTCACCGGTCGGCGGTTGGGGAACAATACGGTTGATCGCCCCCAACGCAATGCGTAACATAACAAACAGGCTGACTGGTACGCTTAGAATAAGCAGCCCAAACGTACACGGGCCGCGTTGACCCAATACTGAATCGAGCCATAACCCCACAAAAAGCGCAAAAAAAACGATCACAAGGGTGGCACACCCCGCCTGGGCGGCTATCGCAGCCAACCCCAGATTCTTCATGCGCGAAGGCTTTGGCATGACCCCCCGTATCGTTAGCGCATTCTATCACAAACGATTTGCAAATGCTACATAATGCCAGAAATAATGCTGTTAAATAAGCACAGGAGCGGGTACTGTCCCCGCCCCTGTGTGGTTAATCTACAAAAACAGCGACTGTGCGCCCTGTGCCGCCCAGTTAAACAACACCTGCGCGCCAACTGTGCCGAGGACGATCACCATCACGGTGGTGATGCCCAACACCCAGACGGAGGCGGTGGACATGGGAATCGGCTTGTCTTCGTCCGGGCTGCGGTCTACATACATGACCTTAACGACAATCAGGTAGTAGTAGAGCGCGATAATCGCGTTCAGCACGCCGACGATCGCCAGCCACGTCAAGTCCGCCTCGACCGCCGCGTTAAACAGGAAGAACTTGCCGAAGAAGCCCGCTGTCGGCGGGATGCCCGCCAGTGACAGCAGCGCCACCGTCATCGTCAGCGCCAGCCAGGGGTTGCGGCGGTTCAGCCCCGCGAGGTCGGCAATGGTTTCGCTACCTGTCGCCTCGCTGAACAGGACGACGACCGCGAAGGCCAGCAGGTTGGTGAAGGTGTACATGAACAGGTAGAAGCCAACCGCCGCCACGCCCTGCTCGGTCTGCGACTGGATGGCCGCTACGCCGATCAGCGTGTATCCGGCCTGCGCGATGGACGAGTAGGCCAGCAGGCGCTTGATGTTGCGCTGTGGCAGCGCCAGCACATTCCCCAGCGTCATGGAAATGACGGACAGCGCCGCCATCAGGTTCACCCAGAAGCCCTGAATGACCTGATCGCCCACCACAAGATCAATTGGGAACACCGCGATAAAGAAGCGCACCAGCAGGGCGAAGCTGGCCGCCTTGCTGGCAACGCTCAGATAAGCGGTGACAGGCGTAGGCGCGCCTTCGTAGACATCCGGTGTCCAGAAGTGGAACGGCACAGCGCTGATCTTGAAGCCGAAGCCGACCACAATCAGCACCATCGCGCCTAACACCGGGATGGGCTGGTTGGCGAAGCCCGTGCTGCCGAGGAAGTCCGCGATATAGTACAGATTCGTCTGCCCGGTGAAGCCGTAGAGCAGGCTGAGGCCGTAGAGCATCAGCGCCGAGGCGAACGAACCGAACAGGAAATACTTCATGCCGCCCTCTGCCGAGCGGCCATCGTTCCGCCGGAAGGACACCAGCACATACAGCGGGATGGACAGCGTTTCCAGCGCCAGAAAGACCATAATCAGGTCAGCCGCCGCGCTTAGCAGACACGCGCCCAGTGTGGACACAATAATGATGAGGTAGAACTCCCCTTTGCGCCCCACTTCGCTTTCATCTACGGCCATCAGTGACGTGATCGCCGCGCCCAGCAGCACCATCACCTTGAAAATCTGCGCCAGCGAGTCATGCCGGATCATCCCGCCCCAATAGAGCAGATTCTCGGCATACTGGGCAGACTCTGGCGGCGGTGGCGACCAGATCAGCGGCGTGAGCGCCAGCAGACCGAGGCCGATAGCGGTGACATAAGCGATGCCCCGGCGCTGGCTTTCTGGCAGGTAAACCTCCAGAAACAGCACCACAATCGCCATAATCGTCAGGCCGATTTCTGGCGCGATGGATGGTAAACTCGTAAGAAAGTTGAATTCGGTCAAGGCTATGCCCCTCCCAACAGAGCAATCACAGGCCGGACACCCGACTCAATCATCGGCGCGATGATCGCCGGGTACACCCCGATAATCAGCAGCGGCGCGCCCAGCAAGATCAGCACAATCCGGTCTGTAATGGCAATATCGCCGACATCCGGGTACTTCTCCCGGTCAAACTCGCCAAAGAACACCTGCCCGACCACGCGCAGCACATAAGCTGCGGTAATGACAATACCGAGCGCGGCGATAATCACGATCACGGAGTAGTAGTTGGTTAACGTGAAGTTGCCGATTTGCAGCGTAATATCATTGGAGGCCGCCCACATACCCATAAAGATCGGGTACTCGGCGATGAACCCGCTCAGGCCGGGCATACCCATGCTCGTCAGGCCGCCGACAATGAAGGCCAGCCCCACCCAGGGCATCACGCGCATAAAGCCGCCGAGGCTGGGAATATCACGGGTGTGCGCCCGGTCGTAGACCATGCCGACACAGCCGAAGAACAGCGCCGTCATCGCGCCGTGACTGAACATCTGCAAGCCCGCGCCGGTCATGCCGATCACGTTCATCGTCGCCCAGCCCATGCTCACCAGCCCCATGTGGCTGACCGATGAGAAGCCGATGACGTACTTAAAGTCGCGCTGGCGGAAGGCGATGAACGCGCCGTACACCACGTTAATCAGTGTCAGAAAGACAATCCAGGGCAAATGCACTTCCGCGCCTTCGGGCATAAGCTGCACCCCGGCACGCAGCGCGGCGTAAGCGCCGACCTTCATCAGCACGCCCGCGTGGATCATCGAAACGGCGGTTGGCGCGGCCACATGGCCGTCAGGACTCCAGTTGTGGAAGGGGAAGATGCCCGCAAGAATGCCAAAGCCGATGAACACAAACGGGAACCACAGTTTGGCGAACGTCAGCCCATCAACACCCGCGTAGTTCAGCACGTCGAAAGCGCCTGCTTCCGCCGCCAGCGTAAGCTGTACGATGTCGAAGCTGAACGTCTGCGCGTCCTCGGCCAGAATGCCGGAAGCGATGGCCGCTTCAAAGGCGGCTGCGCCATCCCCCTTGAAAAACTGGTCTGCGGTAATCACCATGGCGATGATCCCCACCAGCGCGATCACCGAGCCGATCAGAATATACAGCGTGAGCTTCATCGCCGCGTATTCGCGCAGCTTGACCCAGCCCCACGTGGCGATAAGCAGGTACATGGGGAAGATCGCCAGTTCGTAGAAGAAGAACAGCACGAACATATCCAGCGCGATAAACACACCGTACACCCCCGCCACCAGCAGCATGAAGAACGCCATAAACTCGCGGGTGCGGTCTTCGATGCGCCACGAGATCAGCACGCCAGCGACAGCGACCATGCCGGTCAGCAGCACCATCGGCGCGCTCAGGCCGTCCACGCCGAGGCGGTAAGTGATACCCAGCGCGGGCAGCCACTCGACCGTTTCCTCATAGGCGAGGCCGTCCTTGAACATCTGCGTACCGGGCGTTTCGCTCTCCCCGGCCAGCACCGCGTCCTGCTGTTCGATCAGCGTCTGCACCTGCTGGTTGTAGCCGAAGTACACCGCTGCCGAAAGCCCCAGCATCGCCACCGCCGCCGCGATCGAAATCCCGCGAATCAGGTCGCGCTGGTGGCTGGGGATAAACAGCAGGACAACCCCTGCAATGACAGGCACTAAGATAATCAGACTGAGCATAAGTGATTAGCCCCCTAACATTCGGGTGACTGAGTCATTGATAATCGGCAAAATCCAGTTTGGCACGACACCTGTCAGCAGCATCAGCGCCATCAACGGCGCAATAGCGATCGCCTCGCGCAGTTCGATCTCGAGGCGATAATCGCGCCAGTGCATGTTAAACGGCCCCAGCAGTACCGCGCGGATGCCCTTGAGGATGTACGACCCGGTCAGCAGCAGCCCGATCATCGCCAGCACAGTCAGCGTCGTAAAGACAGGCCACGCGCCGCGCACCACCAGGAACTCGCCGACGAAGCCGTTCAGCCCCGGCAGGCCAAGACTTGCCATACTGGTAAAGATGAAGATGCCGCCGTAGATCGGTGCTTTCACCCAGAAGCCGCCGTACTGCGTCATATCGCGCGTGTGAGTCTTGTGGTAGATCGCCCCGGCCAGCAGGAACATGCCCGCCGAACTGAGGCCATGATTGAACATTTGCAGCACCGCGCCGTTGGTGGCAAGGATCGCGTCCTGCATCATCTCCGACGAGCCGTTGACCACCATCTCGCCGTAAACCTGCGCGGTCACAGCCAGCCCCATCACCACAAAGCCCATGTGATTGACCGAACTGTAGGCCACCAGCCGCTTGATGTCATTCTGGCCGAAGGCCGCGAACGCCCCCAGCACCACCCCAAGCAGCGCCAGTAGGGCGAAGATGGCCGCCGCGTTGGTCTGGAACACGCCCAGCACATCCACCGGCGCGACCCACACATCCGGGAACAGCGGGATGACCAGCCGCAGGAAGCCATACGCCCCCAGCTTGAGCATCACGCCTGCCAGCAGCATCGAGCCAGCGGTCGGCGCTTCACCGTGCGCGTCCGGCAGCCATGTGTGGAACGGCCATACCGGAACCTTGATGGCGAAGGCGAGGAAGAAGGCGATGAACGCCAGCCCCTTCACCGTCTCGATGGGGATACCCAGAAAGCCCGCGCCAAGCACTCGTGTCATTTCCGGCCACAGGTACGACAGGTGAACCATGTCGAAGCTGGGCGTGCCAGCGGTGTAACTTGCCAGCGCCGGGTTTGCCTGCTGCAAGGTAGCGACGACATCGGCGGGAAGCTGCGACACCGACCAGCCGACCAACTGCGTCGCCAGCAGGAAGCCGAGCGACCCACCAAGCGAGTAAATCATAAACTTGTTCGACGCATAGACGCGGTTGGGGCTGCCCCACTGGTTGATGAGGAAGTACATCGGGACAAGGCTGAGTTCCCAGAACACGAAGAACACCAGCAGGTCCAGCGACACAAACACGCCCATCAGCCCTGTCTGGAAGAACAGGATGAGCGCCATGTGCATGTTCACCCGATCCTCAATCTCCCAGCTAATCAGGATTGCCAGCGGGACGAGGATGCCAGTCAGCAGCACCAGCGTCGCGTTGATGCCATCAATCCCCACATGCCACGACGCGCCCAGAAGCTCGAACCAGGGCACCTGCACCTCGAAGGCGTAAGTCATGCCTTCGGCAGGCGTGGGGTTGCTCTGGTAGGCCGCAAAGACCATCACCGACACCAGCCCGATGCCCAGCGACAGCGCCAGCGCGGCCCAGCGCGCCAGCACCTTCTGCTGGGGCAGCAGCAGCATGATGAGCGCCGCCAGCGACGGCGCGACTACCAGAAACGAAAGCGGATCAATAATTCCGAGAATAGGTTGCATAGTTTCTCCGTCTCCTCGCCGCTACGGGGCAGCCTGCAACAGGCCAGTCGAAACAGCGAAGACGATGCCGATTAAGAGCGCCGCCAGCGCGATCAACAGCATGTACTGCTGGATACGCCCGGTCTGTAACCGCCTGAACCAACCGCTGAAACGCCCGATCAAAATCGGGATACCATCGCCCACACCGTCAATCAGCCACAGGTTCAGCACCTTGAACAGATCGCCGATCCAGACAGAGACGCGCGCGATCAGATGCAGGATACCGTCAATCACCCCCCGGTCAATCACATCACCAACCAGACGGGCAATCACCTGTGTCGGGCGCACAAAGACGACATCGTACACTTCGTCTATGTAGTATTTGTTCTTCAGCGTGGTATGCACCGACTCGCCCAGCCAGTTCACCAGCGGGTCGGGTTCCCCGGCTTGCAGCGGCCTGCGCCAGTACACCATATACCCCGCCCACAAACCGCCAAGCGCCACCACAACCGAAGTCAGGAACGGCACGAACAGGCTGAAGGGCGGCCCATCCACGTGAAATTCCGGCAGGCTGGCGAAGGCCGCTGTCGCCTCGTTGGACGGCAGCGTTTCGATCACAAAGTGATGGAAGGGGTTATGCTCTGGCGAGAAGATGCTGCCCAGAATAGGGAAGTCGCTCGGCACGCCGACGAACCCGGCAGTCAGGGCGAAGAACGCCAGCAGGATAAGCGGCGCGGTCATCGTCGCGCTGACGATGCCCTGCCCCAGGCTGGCATGACGCGCCTCTTCCGTGCGCGCCTCGCCCCAGAACGTCAGGCCAAGCTGGCGCATGGTGTAAAAGGCGGTCAGGAAGGCCGCCAGCGCCAGTGTGAGGAACACCACCAGATGCACGATCGAGCCATAGCGCGAAAAGACCAGCCAGCCATCGGCCAGAATTTCGTCCTTCGACCAGAAGCCCGCCGTAATCAGCGGGAAGCCCGCCAGCGAGAACCCGCCGATGAGGAACGTCCAGAAGGTGACAGGCATCGTCTTTCGCAGCCCGCCCATGTTCAGCATGTCCTGCGGGTCGAAATGCGGCACATGCTCCTCGTGCGGGTGTTCTGCCGGATGCTCAACCTGGGCATGAGCGTCAGCCGGGACGCTGTGTCCGGCCTCGTCGCCAATGGCTGCGTGGGATGCCTCCGGTGCCTCATGGTGATCGTGGTCATGCCCATGCGCGTGTTCATGCACATGATGCTCGCCGTGTTCCATCCCATGAATGACCGACCCCGCCGCCATAAACAGCAGCGCCTTGAAAAAGGCGTGAGTAATCAGGTGGAAGGCCGCCGCGATATAAGCGCCCATCCCCAGCGCGGCCATCATAAAGCCAAGCTGTGAAATGGTGGAGTAGGCCAGCACGCGCTTTACGTCGTTCTGCGCCAGCGCAATCGTCGCGGCGAACAGCGCGGTAAATGCGCCAACCACCGCCATCAGCAGCAGCGGCGTGTTAAACACCCCATGATGCGGGTCGGCACCTGCCGCCAGCATCGGGAACATACGGATGATGGCGTAAATGCCCGCCGACACCATCGCCGCCGCGTGGATCATCGCGCTCACGGGCGTGGGGCCTTCCATCGCGTCCGGCAGCCAGACATGCAGCGGGAACTGTGCCGACTTGCCGATCGTACCGATAATCAGGAACACCCCGATAAGCGCCGCCGCGCTGCCGCCGAAGATAATGGCGGGCGTGGTCGCCAGCATGTTGAGGACTTCGGGATTGTAGAGAATCTCGCGGAAGCTGAGCGTGCCGGTGATCGAGTACAGGTAAACGATGCCGAGCAGCATCACCACGTCGGCAACGCGCGTCGTCATAAACGCTTTGATCGCTGCCCGGGTGGCTACCCGCTTCTCGAACCAGAAGCCGATCAACTGGTTAGAGCAGAAGCCCATGATTTCCCAGCCGACAAACAGCAGCAGCAGGTTATCGGCCACCACCAGCGTCAGCATCGCCCCGGCAAAGAGCGAGATATAAGCGAAGAAACGCGCCTGTCTTGGGTCGTGCGCCATATAGCCGATGGAGTAGACGAAGATGCACAGCACGGCGACAGGCACCATGATCAGCATGATCGTCGTCAGCGGGTCTACCAGCGTCCCCATATTAAATGTGGTGTCGCCAGTGTCCATCCATACCGTGTGGCTGCCGTAGACATCTTCGCCAAAGTGGCCTTCAAAGCCCGCGACATTACTGACAACAGCGAGGGAGATCAGCAGCGCGGCAACCACCCCGCTCATGCCGACGATGATGCTGACCACCCGGCTCCAGTCGCTGACAACCGGGACGGCCATCCCGTCATAATCCGGGTGATGGCCTGCGTATTCGTGGCTGGTGGCCGGGACGAGCTTGCTGCGGTTGGTCAGCAGCACGATAATGGCAAATGCCAGCAGCGGCCCCACCGGGATCAGCCAGGGTAAGACATTCGGATCATTAAGGTTAATTGGCATACAATCGCTTTCCTACCACTTGAGCATGTTCACGTCTTCGACGATCACAGACCGCCGGTTGCGGTAGACCGAAATAATAATCGCCAGGCCGACAGCCGCTTCTGCCGCCGCGACCACAAATACAAAGGCGGCAAACGCCTGCCCACTCATATTCTGTGGCGTGATATAGCGCCAGAAGGCGATCAGGTTAATGTTAACGGCATTGAGCATTAGCTCAATACCCATTAAGACTGCGACTGCATTGCGCCGAGCAAGCACCCCGTACACGCCGATGCAGAACAGCAGCCCCCCAACCAGCAAAAACATCCAGAGTGGAATCATGCGTTTCCCCTTATTCATCCCGCGCGATGACAATCGCGCCGATCATCGCCGCCGTCAGCAGCAGCGAGGCCACTTCAAACGGCAGCACGTACTGGTTGCCATCCACCAGCGCTACGCCGAGGTCTGTCGTGGTAGCAACGACATCAGAAACAGGCTGCTCGATAAAAGCACTGTTTTGCCCCCAAACGGGCAGGATGATCCCGCCAGCCAGCACTGCAAACAGCAGCACCGCAACCAGCGCGCTCAACCACCACTGGTCGTTACGCACATCGCGCAGGTTGGTCATGCTGCGGGTGAGCATGATGGCGAAGATCAGCAGGATGGCAATCGCGCCGATGTAGATCAGCACCTGCACCGCCGCCATAAACGGCGCGGCCAGCAGCACGAAGAACCCGGCCACACCAAACAGGCTGAGGATCAGGTACAGCGCGGCGTGGATCAGGTTGCGGGTGGTGACGACACCAAGCCCGCCGCCGAGGATAAACAGCGCAAACACGAAAAATGCGATGGTCTGGGCATTCAGTTCAAACATAGGGTTTCACCGTTTCTCGCAAGATTAGTCGCCAGCAGCCACGCCAACAGGCTCGCCGTCGCGGTTGAGCAGCGCGTCCAGCCGCGCCCGTTCCCGCCGCCCGTAATTACGGACCACATTCGCCACAAACACCATCAGCACCAGATTGCCCACCAGTAAGATTGCCGTCTGCGGCAGGTTGGCGAGGAAGTCACTGGCTGGCTCTGGCGCGAGGCCCAGCGTGGCGATCACGCGCATCAGGAACGCCTGCACCAGAATAAGCGCGATGGACAGCGGCACCATGAGCTTCCAGTTGAAGCTTAGCACCTGGTCAATACGCAGGCGCGGCACTGTGTTGCGGATCAGCAGCATCAGCAGGTAGATCACCAGCGTCTTTAAGCCCAGATAAACGAAGCCCAACGCGGGAATCTGCTCTACGCCCGGCCCCCACCAGCCGCCCAGAAACAGCACCGCCGACAGTACCGCAACGGTGAAGACGTGCATAAACTCGCCCGCCATGAACATACCGAACTTAAAGCCGGAGTATTCGACATTGTAGCCCGCCACCAGTTCAGACTCCGCTTCCAGCAGGTCAAACGGCGCACGCCCGGTCTCGGCAAGGTTGGCGATGAAAAAGATCAGCAGTGCCAGCGGCGCTTTGAAAACATACCACATCCCCGCCTGAGCAACCGTGATGTCCTGCAGGCTCATACTGCCAGCCAGCAGCACCGGGATCAGCAGCGCGAGGATCATCGGCACTTCGTAGCTCACCAGCAGCGCGATGGTGCGGAACGCCCCCAGCAGCGCGTACTTGTTATTGCTCGCCCAGCCGCCGATCATGACTTTGATCACGCCGATCGAGCCGACCGCGACAAAATACAGAATGCCGATGCTTAAGTCAGAACCCACATGCAGCGGTGTAAACGGAATGACTGCCCAGATGAGCAGCACCACCGCAAAGGAGATGATGGGCGCAAGGTTGTAGATGAACTTGTCCGCGCCTGCCGGGGTGATGTCCTCTTTGGTTAACATCTTCAGCGCGTCGGCCACCGATTGCAGCAGGCCATACGGCCCGACACGGTTGGGGCCAACACGATCCTGAATGCGGGCGGCAAATTTACGCTCCACCCAGATGAGGAAAATCACCGTAATCAGCGGCACGGTGGCGACGATGACCACGCCGAGCAGGTTGGAGAGGAAATAGGCAAAACCGGGGTCTGCGCCGCTGGCAATCATGCACGGCGCGAGGGTGTTCAGAATGTCAATACACTGTTGTTCCATGGTTTAACTCCTCGTTCCCAGACGCTTCCTACACCCATTCCAGCGCGTTTTTGCGCCAGGCGTAGATCAGCGCGTCGGCCAGCAGGAAGATAAAGAGCAGGCCCGCGCCGAAGGCAAACCAGTCCAACTGGTTATAGGCCATAGCCCACGGAAACAGGAAAACCATTTCGACATCGAACACCAGAAAGACCAGCGCGTAAATGTAATACTGGACTTTGAACTGTACCCATGTGTCGCCGACAGTTTCGACACCACATTCGTAGGTTTGCTGCTTGATCGCGTTGGGCTTTCGCGGGCTGACCACCGCCTGTGCGGCAATCGGCAGCAGCGGAAACACCCAGGCAATGGCGAAAAACACGCCGATGAACGCCCATTCACTGAGTAGATTCATGGAGCAAGTACCCCTGAAAAATAAACGTCTGTGTCAGTTGTAAAGCAGTTAGTGGACTGCCCGAAGGTCTGATAACCAGTTTCGTTTGTGCCTTTTTGGACAAACGACGCTAGTATAGCATTACTAAGCGCGATTGGCAAAACATTGTGCAAATTTAATGGCGGTTATGGTATAAGACTGCCGGGATGCCCTACCAACCCATTCTAGCACACGCTCCGGCGGATAACAAAACGGAAATCAAACAGATTTCGTGCCTAGTTGCAAATCGCCAGTGCCTAGTAGAATCGACTGCTGACTAACGACCGCTGACCAGAGACCGAAACCCATGCTCAAAATCATCGAACCTGCCCCTGCTCAATGGGACGAATTCGTTGCCCGCCACCCACGCGCCCACTTTTTGCAGCAGTCTGCGTGGGGCGCGCTGAAGGCCGCCTATGGCTGGCGCGACCTGCGCGTGGCGCTGGCCGATGATCGCGGGCAGGTCGTCGCCGGGGCGCAGGTCCTGCTGCGCCGCCTGCCTGTCCGGTTGGGGACGATGGCTTACATCCCTATGGGGCCGCTGGTCACAGGCGACGACCAATGGCTTGCCCTGTGGGGCGCGGTCGGCAAGCGCGTGGGCAAACATAAAGCCGCCTTCCTCAAGTGCGAACCGGGCATTTACCTCGACGAAACACCGCCCGATTTCGCCCGGTGGAGCTTCCAGCCCAGCCCACAGACGGTTCAACCGCCGCGTACTGTGCTGCTGGATATTCGCGGTGATGACGACACGATTCTGGCGCGTATGAATCAGGGGACGCGGCGCAAAATCCGCCAGAGCCAGAAGAACAGCATCCGTTATTATGAAGGCACACGCGCCGATATGAGCAAGTTCAACACGCTGATGCAGGTCACGGGCGCGCGTAATGACTTCGGCGTGCATGAACCTGCTTACTATGAAAAGCTGTACGACCTGTTCGTGCCGTCCGGTCATGCCGCGCTCTTTATCGCCGAACACGAAGGCGACCCGCTGGCCGCCATTCTCGTCCCGGCGATGGGCAAAACCGCGTGGTATCTGGCGGGCGCATCATCTAATGAAAAGCGCAACCTGATGGCGAGTTACGGCATCCAGTGGGCGGCGATACAGTGGGCGCGGGCGCGTGGCTGTCATTATTACGATCTATGGGGCATCCCCGACGAGGACGAAGCGACCTTAGAGGCGCAGTTTCAGGAACGCAGCGACGGGCTGTGGGGGGTGTATGGCTTCAAGCGTGGCTGGGGCGGGCAGGTCGTCCGCGCCGCCGGGACATGGGATAAAGTTTACAATCCGCTGGTGTATAATGGCTATAAAGCGGCAGTGTGGCTACAGGAGCAGCGGTCATGATAAGGAGTATGGCAAATGAGCGCCCTCAGAGATGAAATCGTCAGGAAAATTGACCGGATGAATCCCGAACAGCAGCAGGGAGTTTTGGACTTTATCACACGCACTCTGAGTGAGCTGGAAATAACTTCAGGCGATTGGTTAGAAGAGATACTTGCACTGGAAAAGCAAATCACCGCCAGGTATGGCGAACATCACTTTCCACCCAGCGCAGAGGTCATTAATGAAATCCGAGAGGAGCGGCTGGATGACCTCTTGGGTCGTGAGTGATTCAGGGATATTCATAGCAAGCGTGCTGAAGGAAGATCACACTTCGAAAGCACAGGCATTGTTAAAACAATGGCATGACCAGAAAACACAGATTGCCGTGCCTCATCTTTTTCACTATGAAATCGTCGCATCGCTCAGGAAAAATGTATACCGTAATCGTTTGGAAGCCGAAATAGCGGTGAATGTACGCGACAGACTTCTTAGCGTACCTGTCGAACTTATTATGGACGACTCCCTCCTCAAGCGCGCTTATGATCTGGCGACCCAACTGAACCGACCGACCGCTTATGACGCGCAGTATCTCGCCGTTGCGGAACGCCTGAATTGCGACTTCTGGACAGCCGATGAGCGTCTGTTCAATGCCGTGAGCAGCCAGCTTGCATGGGTGAAGTGGGTCGGAAATTTTGCAACCCCAACCAGTTAACGTGCAGGCTGTCCTGCACTCATCTGCGATACATCGAATCCATCACCGGGTACATAGCCTCCTGTTGTATAATGGCTATAAAGCGGCAGTGTGGCTACAGGAGCAGCGGGCATGAGCGCACTTGAGCAGGAAATCATCGAGAAAATTCGCAATCTGGATGAAGCG
>CAZJSU010000042.1:6608-36755 GCA_964548765.1 uncultured Anaerolineaceae bacterium | reverse complement strand
CAGCCAATGACTTTAAAACTCATATTCGTCGTAGTCTTCGCACAGCTTTACCGGCCCGTCATAGGTCTGCTGTGCCTGTGGGACGAACGGCGCAGGGTCTGTATTCCAGACCTGATAATGAATGAGATAGAGCGATTTCGCCCCGGCCATCGTGGCCGTTTCCCCGGCCTGTCGCGGGCTGGAATGCCCCAACCCCTCGCCCGCCGCCTCGTGAATCAACATATCGGCGTTGCGCCCCAGTTCCAGCAGGTTGGGCGTTGGCTCGGTGTCGCAGGTATAGGCCAGCACGTTCCCGGTGAGCTTGTTCTCGATACGCAGGCCAATCGTCGGGATGAAGTGCTTCACAGGCCATGACGTGATGCGAAAATCCTCGTTTTCCAGCACGGGCGCGCCATTGCGCTCACGCACACGATGAAACGTGACCGGGAAGAAGTTCGGCCATGTTTCCCACAAAAAGGCGTTCATCAGGTCCTCGGTGCGGTTGATGCAGTGGTGCAGCCCATAAAACCGCAGGGGGGACCGTCGCCCCAACTGCCACATATGCATGAGCATATTCGGCACACCGGAAACGTGATCGGGGTGGAAATGCGTGAGGATAACATCCCCTAACCCATCATCACTGATGCCGAGGTTTTTGATCTTACCCAGCGGATTCGAGCCGCAGTCCACCAGAATCGGTGAATCGCGTTCGCCGACTAACAGAAAATGCGTATTATCATGTTTTGCGTCCGAAACAACCGCCGCCGAGCCGAGAATAACGATACGAGCCATAATGACCTTGATAAGCAAAATAAAACGCGCACTGTGAACAGTATACTACGATGCGCGTTTTCCGCTGTGAGAAATTCTTAACCCCCAAGCACCGCCGTGACGACAGCAGGCGTGACAAAGGCTTCCAGCAGCGCGGCGATGACCAGCCCCGGCAGTACCACACCCACGCCGAGCTTTAACGTGTCGCCAAACGCCTGTGTCCATGCCTGCCCCACCGTGAGGCCGCGCGGCGGACGTGTCACCACCGCGCCCAACCGCAGCGCTGCGGCTGTCGCCACGATGATGACGGGAATCTCAACGATGCCGTGTGTCAGCACCGCCGCCAGCAGGAACGACGGATTATAGCCCGCCAGCATGACCTGACTGATGACATAGCCCAGAATGACGTAGACCAGCGGCGTAAGAATGAGTGCGCCCACGCCAAAGGTAAACGTCCCTAGCAGGGTCGCGGCCAGCAGCACGCGCCCGTTCTGCCAGACGATAAACATCAACGCGCTCGTCTGCGTAGGCAGTTGCAGAAAACGGTCAAACGAGCCGGAGAGTTCGGTCAGGTTGGCGTTTTGCGGCAGGGGAAGCTGCCACTCTGGCAAATGACCGACCACCACCCCAGCGGCCAGCGCCCCGACAAACACGATTATCGTCGTCCAGAAAGCCAGCTTTAAGCGCCGCAGGCTGAGCGGGATACCGCGTGTGTACCATTCCAGCAGATTGCGCGCGGGCGTGCCTTGTTCATCCACCGCGCGGATATGCCGCCCGACACGGCCAATCGTGCCGCGCAGATTCAACTGGTCAATGGTGCGCCCAAGCAGTTCCTCACGATTGAAAATGCTGTTGCCCACGCGCAGCAGCAGCAGCACCACGACCGACATGCCGATGATGATCGCCCACAACGCGCCGATCCCGGACGGCGACTCGGCATCCGGCGCGAGGAACATAATGGCGCTCTCGCCCTGAATCAGCAGCGCCATCGGGATAATGATAAAACTTGCCAGCAGGTTGGCCGCACGGGTGCTGGTCGTCTGGCTGGAGACGACGACCGCCCCGGTCACCATCACCAGCGCCTGCACAGTGGTCAGCAGGATGATCTGGACGATCAGCATCGCCTGTGGCCGCCACGCCAGTTCCCCTGCCAGCAGCAGCGTCAGGTAAAACAGCATCCCGCCATAACTCGCCAGCAGCGGCGGGATCATCGCCGCCAGCGTCTTACCGATATAGAGTTCGGTGTTGGTCAGCGGGGTGCTGAGCAGCGGCTCAAGGCTGCGGCGTTCCTTCTCGCCAACAAAGGTTTCCAGCGCGATCACCAGCGAAATAGAAATCGGAAAGAAGCCGATAATCATCAACATGAAGGGGATGGTGCGCTCGGCGATGATGGTTGCGCCATAATCCTCGACAAACCCGGTAAAGCGCCCGGCGACATCCTGCGCCACGAAGGGGAAGAAGAACGTCAGCAGGATAATCGGCACGACAATGCGCCAGTCGCGGAAGCTGTCGCGCACCTCGCGGCGGGTGATAATCAGCGCGTTGCTGAGTGTGACGCGCCAGTTCTCGCGGCTTTCGGGGGTATAGGCTGGCTGTTCAACCGGGCTAGTGGTGGTTGCCATTGGTGTTCTCCTGTGCTTCGTCCGCCTTGACCACTTCCAGATAAATGTCTTCCAGCGTTTGCGACACCGGAGATAACGTCACTACATCCACCCCCAGCCCGGCCACGCGCCGCAGCAGCGCCGGATTAGTGCTTTGGGGGTCGGCCACGCGGTAGCGCAGCCAGTCGCGCCCGCTGTCCTCGACCGTGACCATATCGCTGATCTCCTTCGCCAGCCCGTTCAGTTCGCCGCTGACGGAAAGCTCCATCACCGGGTCGCCCACAAACTGCCGCGCCAGTTCTGCAAATGTGCCGTTGGCGATAATCCGCCCGTGCCGGATGATGGCGATACGATTGGCGAGGATTTGCGCTTCGTTCAGGTTGTGGGTGGTGATGAGAAAAGTACGCTCGTCCTGCTGGAGTTCGATAATCGCGTCGCGTACCTGCTTGGCGCTCTGCGGGTCCATGGCGGAAGTCGGCTCGTCCAGCAGCAGCACAGGCGGGTTATGCAGCATCGCCCGCACCAGCGCCAGCTTTTGCTTCATGCCTTTAGAGTATTCCCCCAGCCGTTTTTCCAGCGCGAAGGTCAGGCCGAAGCGTTCCATCAGGTTGAGCGCGTTACGCTTCCGCTGCTCCGCCGAGAGGCGATAGACCCGCCCGAAGAAGTCGAGGTATTCCATCGCCTTCATACGCTCGTAGAGGCCGTGCTGCTCGGTCAGCACGCCCACCTGCGCGCGCACCTGCTCTGGCTGGCGCACGACATCGTAACCAGCCACGCGCGCCCAACCGGAAGTCGGCGCGAGGATCGAGGTCATCATACGGACGCTGGTGGTCTTGCCCGCGCCGTTCGGTCCCAGCAGCGCTAGCACTGCCCCGGCGGGAACGTTCAGGCTCACCCGGTCTACCGCCAGGAAATTATCAAACACTTTGGTTAATTCATGTGCTTCAATCATTCAATGCTATACCCGCTGAACAACAGTAATCCTATTGTAGTAGACAGCACCCTCATGAAACCCCGTACTTTGGGGGTGATTGTCATCGGTATTATCTCACATTGGCCGCCCCATAATCACTTAAGGATGGTACACTTACACACGCGGCCTGCGGCAGGCCGCGCACAAGTATGTTATGATTGCCTTCTTTCGCTTACACAACGGTTCATATAAAACTCATGCCAGTGATCGAACACAAAGTCAACATCAGCCGCCCGGTGACGGATGTATTCCGGTTTGTCTCCAACTTTAACAATAACCCCAAGTGGCAGCCCTCGTCTATCCGTCTGGAGCGCGCCGGGCAGCTCAAGCTGGGGGAGATGGTGGTTGGGCAGCAGCGGCTTATGGGGCGGATGGTGCATGTCAACGCCGATGTGGTGGACTACGGGCCGAATCAGGTCATCGCTTACACCGGCATCATGGGGTCATACCCCTTCCGCACCACCTACAAGTTCGCCTTTGGCAGCGGCGGCACAGAGCTGACCCAGACGATGGACGTGCGTATCTCGTGGCTGTTCTTCTGGGCGCGGCCTTTTATCGTCAGCAGCCTCAACTCGCAGATGCGTACCGCGCTGGACAACCTGAAAGACTACATGAACGCGCACAAAGACCGAGGCAGCGCATAGACGGCAGCGCGTTTCCATCCCCTGCCCTGCTCCAGACATCTGAGCATTCACCGTGTTTACCCCCTGTTTCGCGGGGGCCTCACCCAAAAAATGTATCGTAAGCTGTATGCAAACTTACTGTGTTTAAATGTGAATATTGTAAGGTTGTAACAGCGTTCTAACTTTTTCGTCACCATCAACACCAACAGACAGGATGTCCCATGGATGATTATGAGCATCTACTGGAAGCAGCCAGACGCGACCCCGCGAATGCTGACTTCCTGGCGCTGCGCCTGGCCTACACGCATTCAGCGCAGTTTAACCCCTACATGAACTCCATCCACACGCCCGGCAACCTGCGCGGGGCGATGCATCAGGATAATCAGGAGAAAATTGGCGCGGCCATCCAGCGCGTACTGCAGGATGACTATCTGGACATTGAAACGCACATCGTCGCCCAAAACTTTTATCAACTGAATGGCAAAAGCGCGAAAGCCGATTATCACGCACGTTTCGCTGTCGGGCTGCTCCAGTCCATCATGACCAGCGACGGGCGCAGCTACGAAACGGCCTTTAAAGTCCTGAGCATTCGTGAAGAATACGCCGTGATGGGGTATCTGGGGCTGCCAGTTCACATGCAGCGCAAAGCGTCTTACAACGGCGGCGACTTCGATATCCTGACCACGCAGCACCCCACTACCGGGGAAGACCTCGATTTCTACTTCAATATTGACCTCATGCGGACGTATTTCCAGCGCTCACCAATCCCGGAAAGCACGCCGCTTATCTGATGTACGTTCTGAAGGGGTATGTCTGCCATACCCCTCAACTGGTCATTCCCCCATAACGTTCTATAATTCAATCCCTCAGTTCGACTTTAAAATCGCCAGCTTATGCTCAAACGATTGAGTCTGTTTGCTGTTTTTGTGTTCGCCCTCCCCTTCATTACGCTGCGCGCGCAGGATGTGCCGTTGATTCAGGTCGCCGATCATCAGCTAGGGGAAATGGCGCTGGATACCGTCGCCTTCAGCCCGGATGGACGCATGATCGCCTCTGGCGGCAGGGACAGGCTGGTGCGCCTGTGGGATGCAGCCACGCGCGCAAATCTCGCCCTGCTGGCCGGACACAGCGACTGGATCACAGACGTTGCCTTTAATCAGGAAGGGTCGCTGCTGATTTCTGGCGGGCAGGATAATACCGTGCGCGTGTGGGACACCCGTACTTACGCGCAGACGTTGAGCGTTCAGCCGCACAGTGGTACAGTGACCGGGGTAGCCTTCAGCCCTGATGGGCGCATGATCGCCAGCGGCAGTCTGGACGCAACGCTGTGGCTGGGCGATACGCGCACCGGGGAGACCATCGCCAACCTGCCCAATTACGGTGGGCCTGTGTGGGGCGTGGCCTTTAGCCCTGACGGGCGCAGGCTGGTTTCTGGCAGCGAGGACGGCGTGATCTGGGTATGGGGGCTGTACGAAAATTCCATTCAGGCATTACAGGGACACAGCGCCCCGGTGACAGCGCTCGCCTTTAATGCCGACGGCACACAGTTAGCTTCCGCCAGTTGGGATGGCACCATTCGCCTGTGGGATATGGCGACTGGCACGGCGCTGGCCGTCCTCAACGAACACAGCGGCCCAGTGATGAGTGTGGATTTCAACCAGCAGGACAGCGACTTCGCGTTGATTTCCGCCGGGTTAGACGGCGCAGTGTATCTGTGGAGCGCGGATAACAGGCTGCTGGCGGTGCTGCGTGGCGCGGAGTCGTCATTGGGGGACGTGGCACTCAGCAGCAACGGCGCACTGCTGGCCTCGGCGCGTATCAACGGTGGGCTGGAATTATGGGACATGAGCGGGCGCGTTTATGATCTGCTGAACCCGCCTGTGGACGAACCCGCCTTCGTGCTGCCTGTGTTCACCCCACCGCCAGCCCCCACACAGCCGCCCACCCTTATCCAGCAGCTTCCCGCGCCCACTCAGGTGGCCGCTGCTGCGCCCCCGGCCACAGGAGGCAACGCGCTTTCTATCCCCACAGCCAACATTTACTCACCAGTAAAAACGTTTTATCTGGACGGTGTTAGTTGGGCGATTGATGCCTGGGAGCCGCAGGTCGGGCATTTGCAGGGTACGGCGTGGTTGGGCAGTCCCGGCAATATCGCGCTCGGTGGTCACTCGCGCCTGCCAGATGGCCGACCGGGTATTTTCGCCGGATTGTATGGCGTAAAGATCGGCGATCCGGTATTTTTAGGGGATCGCCGTTACGTGGTGTCGCAGATTTTAGAGGTGAACTATCAGGATTTGCGTGTTGTCTATCCCACCACCAGCGAACGCCTGACGCTTATCACCTGTGATGTGCCATCCTTCGACCCGGAAACGAGTCTGTACTATGAACGGTTAGTGGTGATTGCCCTACCCGGTTGACCTTCGTGAAGCGCTTCATTAAGCAACCGCTGAATAAGTGTTCTAGCTTGTTCGGGTATACTGGGGGGAACAACAGTTATGGAGTGACTGCGATGATTCTGGAACGTGTTACGATTGCCGTAACCCATCTCGACGCAATGGTCAGGTTCTATAACGAGGTGTTCGACGCGGAACTGGTGGCTATTCGCACCTTTGGCACACATCGCTTCTTCAGTGGCAAGCTGGCTGGCGTTGATTTACTCCTGTGTCCTAATGAAATCGCGGGCGTAGCCGCCCAGCAGAACCGCCAGCAGTTCCGTATCGCTGTGGATGATCTGGACGGGGCGCTGGCAAAAGTGCTTGAGGCGGGCGGGCAGCAAAAAGGAGACCTCCAGCGCGAGAACAGCAGCCGCGTCATCGCCGTGATGGACCCGGACGGCAACACGTTGGAGCTGATTCAGCATTTTCAGAATTAATTTGCCGCGCGCCATGTTCGCAGCGCCCAGAGCAGTTCGTCCGGCTTGGGCGTGTAATTGCCCACCCGCCGCACCACCAGCCCGCTGGCGTAATTGGCAAGTGTCACCGCTTCGGCGTAGGACGCGCCCGCCGCAACCGCCAGCGTCATGACCGTGATCGCGGTATCCCCCGCCCCCACTACATCGTAAACATCGCTCACGGCGGGGGCGCGGCAGTGGGTGACAGTGCCGTCACAGGTCGCCACCGTTGCCCCTTCCGGGCCGCGCGTAATGACCATCGCGCCGCGCAGGTTTAGCCGTGTGCATAACTCCCCTGCCGCTTCGGCAAAGGCATCATCGCCGCGAATGTCGCGCCGCAGGCTGTCGCGCGCTTCATCCGCGTTGCACTTCACCAGCGTAAACCCCTCGTATTTTTCCAGTTCGCCCTGCGCGTCCGCGCTCAGCAGTGCGTCCTGCCCCCACTGGCGGATCGCCTTCACCAGCGCCTCCGTCAGCAGGCCGCAGTGATAATCGGACACCAGCACCACATCCACCACGTTCATCTGACGATGAATCAACTCGCGCAAACGCCGCTCGACGGTGCCGCTCACGGGCTGGCGCGAGAGTGTGTCTACCCGCGCGACCTGCTGTGGGAAGCGCAGGCCCATCTGCGCCATGATGCGCGTCTTGACGGTGGTTGGCCTGCCGGGGTCTTTGACCAGCGCGCTGGTGTCAATGCCGCGCGCCTGCAAGACCTGACGCAGCGTTGTCCCGGCGCTGTCGGAGCCGATAAGCCCCACCTGTACCGCCGTGCTGCCAAAGGCGGTGATGTTGGCCGATGGGTTGGCCGCGCCGCCGGGGATGAACTCACGCGCTTCAAACTCCAGCACAGGCACAGGCGCTTCGCGGCTCATACGCGCCGCCCGGCCAACCACGTATTCATCGAGGATAATATCGCCGACGACCAGCACACGCTGCCCGGCCAGTTTTGGCACCCAGCCTTCAAGACGCTCCGTCATACCCGCCCACCCACTTACTGGCGCAGCAGGTCACGCAGCGGACGATAACCGATCACCTGAATACCCTGCTCACGAATGAAGTCGCGCAGTTTCTCGCTGGAGAACAACTGGTAATCGGCCACACGCGCAGGCCAGTCACGCGCGACCGCGCGCAGTTCGGGCGTGTCGTGCGATGGGTGGATGATGAAAACGCTCAGGCCGGGCGGCAGCGCGTTTAACTTTTCCTGCGCCAGTTCGAGGGGCTTGTCGCCTTCCAGCGGCATCCCGCCAATGCCGTCGAACAGCGGAATCCCCTGCTCCTCCAGAATCTCGATCATGCGGGCGGTGGCCTGCGCGGTTTCGTCATCCATACCGCGCTCTTTTTTAATCTGCTCGGCATCCCAGCGCAGCATAAACGGCGGCAGGCGGTGTTTCAGCCCGGTTTGCATGTAGGTCGGCAAAAACTTCGGGTGAAAGACGGATCCCATGTGGCTGTCAATATGGGTCGCATCAATCCCGGCGGCCAGCGCTCTGGCGATCTGCGCCTCGATTTCCGCGCCGACCGCTGCCGGGTCGCCCTTCTCCTGAACTTCGCGGCTGGTGCGCGGCAGGTAGCCTTCGCTGTCCAGCAGGCCGGAGGCCGGGTCTACAGTCGAGAGCGGCGGCCAGCGGTAAGCGTCCCATTCGCAGGTCAGCGTAATGTGTACGCCCATATCTGCCTTCGGGTGTTCGCGGCAGAAAGCCGCCGTCGCCGGAAACCAGCCGCATGGCACCATCGTCGCCGCCGACGACACCAGCCCAAAATCCAGCAGGTCGGCATAAGCTGTCAGGCTGGCCTGGCACATGCCAATATCATCTGCGTGGATCACCACCACGCGGTCATTTTCGCTAAAGCCCAGTTTTTTCAGGACGGGGTTAGGCTGCATTATTTGCTCCTCGAAGTTCAAGCGCCAAACATATTTATTCAAAAACGGCATGAGCATAACGCAAGTCGGGGGCGCTGGCATCAATCCATTACGAAGCGGATTGATCTCCTGATAAACAGGCGAGAAACAGGTAATCAAACCGCTGGCGAACCTGTTTGTAATCCCATTTTAACCGCAGCGGCACAGGCTGCTAAACGTATCTGCTTATCTCAGCGTCCCAAGATAGCTGGCCGCCGCGACCAGGCGCAGTTGGCCGTCATCCAGATTGATCTTCCACGTGCCGTTGCGCCCCGGGCTGGTGAAGATGAGCGCGCTGCTGTCCTCTGTCCACTCCACCGCCTGCATGAATGTCGTGATCGGGTCGGTGAGCGCCTGCTGTCTCATCGAGTCGAGGTTGACCAGCACGAACACCGTCCGCACGGACTGATTCACGCCGCCGAAGTCGCTGATCTGCGCCAGCGCGTAAACCGCGCGGCTGCCATCTGGCGAGAGGGTGAGGTCGCCCGCCTGCGTGTAGCCTTCCAGCCGCAGCGCGGAGATGTCATGCGCGACCTCGCCCGCCAGATTATAAATGTTCACGTCGTACCCCTGCTGGTCGTCGGTCAGATTGAGGCGGATGAACAGCCCTGCGCCGAAGGCCGCCCCACAGTAGCAGCCTGGCTCGTTTGGCAGAAGCTGGACTTCGCCGCTGGTCAGGTCGAGCGCGAAAAGCCCGGCGTACTGCTGGAAGGGCGCAAGCTCACCCACCGCAGCGGGTTGATAATCCATGTAGAGCGTGGTCATGCTGGGGTCGAACGCCACTGGTAGCGCGCGGATGCCATCGCGCGGGCCATCCACCAGCACTTCGCGCGCGTTCACGCCGTCCAGGTCGGAGATGCTGGTGCGGGTGGTCAGGCTGCCCGTTTCGGTAGCATCGGTGCGCGTCCATGCGATCATCTCGCCCGCGATCACCCAGTCTATGCGCTGCGTGTTCGCGCCCGGCTGGATGAACGGGTGCGGCCTGATGGTGCCGTCAGAAGTCGCCAGCATGACGCGGTTGGTGGTGACATCGAAGAACATGACCGCGCGCCCGACCAGCGTGTACTGCCTGCCGTTAACGTCCACAGGCAGCACATCGCCCGTGAGCGAATCAACGAATTGCAGGCGGTCTGTCCCCAGGCTGTTAATGTCGGTCTGGATAAAGACCTGCAGCGGGTGGCCTAAAAAGTCGCCTTCCACCTGCGCGGCGAGGGGGTAGGCAACGCACAGAAAAGCAACACTGAGCAGATACAGGAGGTGTCGGTAGGGGCGACCCGGCGGGTGACGGAAGGGAACACTGGAAGTGTCCCCCCTACCCGGTAACATACACGCTTTATGCTGCACCCAACGCCTCCACAAGCTGCGGAAGCACCTCACCAGAGCGCCCGGCCAGCCGTAGATGTGCCACGTGGCTGATCGGCGTTTCGTCCGGGTTGATCTCGATGACCCGCGCGCCATGTTCCCGCGCCAGACCGGGCAGCGCGGCGGCAGGGGTGACGATCCCGGACGTGCCAACCACCAGCATCACCTCGGCGGCGCGGCTGGCCTGCATCGCCTGTACCAGCGCGTCCTGCGGCAGCATCTCGCCAAACCAGACGACATCCGGGCGCACGAACTCGCCGCAGTATGGGCATTTTGGCGGGCTTTCGTCTGTCTCAAGCTGCGCCACGTTTATCAGGGTTGGCTCGCCCCGGCAGTTTTTGAAGCATTTGCTCTGCGCGATGTTACCGTGCAGGTGAATGACATCGGTGCTGCCCGCGCGTTCGTGCAGGTCATCCACGTTCTGCGTAATCAGCGTAAAATCGTCAAAGCGTGGGGCAAGCTGTGCCAGCGCGTGGTGGCCGGGGTTGGGCTGTGCCGCGCGCACCATGCCCCGGCGGTACTCGTACCAGTCCCACACCAGTTGCGGGTTACGCATGAAGGCCAGCGCGGTTGCCAGTTCCTGCGGGTCGTATTGCGCCCACAGGCCATCCTGCGCGTCGCGGAAGGTCGGCACGCCGGACTCTTTGCTCACGCCCGCGCCTGTCAGCACAGCGACGCGGCGGGCGCTGCGGAGCAGGTCAGCGGCCTGTTGGATGGCGTTGGGATGGGTCATGGATAGATTATCCGCTAACAAAACTCGTAGGGGCAGGTTTGAAATCTGCCCGCTTTATGGAATAAGTATAGCGGAGATGCCATCTGTCGCCAGACGCAGCACAAGTAGCCATCCAGCGTGGGAAAGCCCACCACCTGCCTCATGCCCTTTTATCCGCGAAGGCGTAGGCTGATGAACAGCACGTCCACCAGCAGAGGGCAAAATCATGACTTCAGAACCGCTTGTCATTATTCAGAACGGCACGGTTTACGCACCAGAGCCAGTTGGTCAGCAGGCCATCGTGATGGCGGCAGGCCAGATTATCCAGATGGGCGAAGTGGACAGCAGCGCGTTGCAAGCCGCTGGCTTTGAATGTCAGGTGATTGATGCTGAGGGGTGTCTGGTCATGCCGGGCTTAATTGACCCGCACCAGCATTTAATCGGCGCGGGCGGGGAGCAGGGCTTCACCTCGCGTATGCCAGAGATCGGCCTTGAGCAGATTGTGTATGCCGGGATCACGACGGTGGTTGGCCTGCTGGGGACGGACACCGTAACGCGAATGCCCACCTGCCTGTACGCCAAAACACAGCAGATCAACCAGGAGGGGTTAACCGCCAGAATGTACACCGGCGGGTTTGAACTACCGCCGCGCACCATCACCGACTCTGCTATGGACGACATGGTGCTGATAGACCCTGTGATCGGCACGGGCGAGGTCGCTATCTCTGACCCGCGCTGGATAGACCCGCCGCTGCATGATCTGGCGCATCTGGTCATCCAGACCCAGCTTGGCGGCCAGATGAGCGGTAAAGCAGGCGTGACGCATTTTCACGTCGGGCCGGGCAAGGGCAAGCTTGACCTGCTGGAAACTCTGCTTGACGAGTACGATATTGAGGCGCGAAGCATCTATCCGACACATATCACCCGCAGCACGGGGCTGATGCGGCAGGCCATCAAACTTGCCGGACGCGGCGCATACGTGGATATGGACAGCATAGAAGAAAACATCGTCGAATGCCTCGGTTATTATCTTGAACACGACGGCCCGCCGTCACAGCTCACCGTATCTTCGGACTCGCACACACCCGGCGGCAGCCCGGCCAGGTTTTTCGCCCAGTTTGTCGCCTGCCTGCGCGAGGGCATCTGGACACCGGACGAAGTGCTGCCCTTCTTCAGCACGAACGCCGCCGATGCGCTCAAACTGGAAGGCAAAGGGTGTTTGAAGGTGGGCGCAGACGGTGACGTGCTTATCCTGCGTCAGGATACTTATGAGCTTGTTCATGTCTTCGCCAAAGGCCGCCACTTCGTCGAGGATGGGCGATTGGCGATCCAGAGTGAGCAGCAGCAGCTTATGGAGAAATCGCGCCCGTAGGCCAGCAAAAGCGTCATTGCCACCCGCCGCATTCCTCGCTACCATGTGCGGCGGGAGGAATACATGACCGAACTTCAGCAGTTAACCGAACACGTCTGGGTCTACCCCCACAACCCCAACCACGAGGCTGTTCAGCCCGCCGTCGGCGTGATCGTCACCGCCCACGAAACGGTGCTGGTGGACGCGGGAAACAGCCCGCGCCATGCCCGCCGCATTCTGTCCGAACTATGGCGAATCGGCGCGCCGCTGGTCTCGCACATCATTTATACCCACCACCACTGGGATCACACCTTCGGCGCGCAAATCTTCGGCGGCACGATCATCGCGCATGAACAGTGCCGCGACCTCGTCGCTGAACGCTACGCCGCCAAGCCGTGGGGCGGCAGTTATATTCAGGACGAGATGCGCCAGAACCCGGCGCGGGCGCGTGTCTTACAGGCGATGCAGCGCGCGGTGGAGGACTGGCGCGGCTTCCGCGTCATGCTGCCGGAAATCACCTTCTCGCAGCAGATGACGCTGCATGTGGACGGCCTGACGCTGGAACTGCGGCATGTGGGTGGGCAGCACGCGCCGGAGTCGGTCACGGTGGAGGTGGTGGAGGAAGCGGTGCTGTTCGTTGGCGACAGTTACTACCCGCCGCCGCTGCTGACCCGCAAACCGGGTGACACGCCAGACCTGCACATGGCCGAGGCTTTTCTCAAGCGCGGGCTGGCGTGGTATGTGGAAGGGCATAACAGGCCGCTGACTCATACAGAATTTCAACAACAACTGAGCGCAAATCTATAGTATGCTAAGGCTGGCTCCGGCAGGGTCAGAAGCAAGCCCGCACACGATAACGCACCAGCCTACTCTGTATTCGCTGGTTAGCGTACTTATCCATCTGTACGGCTTGTCCTTCAAATCGGTCTGGCTACGGAGCTTTCGAGGGCGCAGTCGGTGCGCCCTCCCCTTTCACCTGTCACATTCTGAGGTATCGGCATGGCGGAAATTATCATCAAGGACACACACCGGGGGCTGTGGTACGAGAACGGGCGGCTGGTGCGTGTTTTGGAAGCCGGGCGCTATGAAATCCCACAGGATCACTGGCTGAATCAGCTTTTGCGGCGGCCAAAGACTGAAATTCACCTGGTGGATGTGCGCGAGCGCGACCTGACGATTAAAGGGCAGGAAATTCTCACTTCGGACAAAGTGGCGATTCGCGTCAGCATCCTCGTTCGCTTCCGTGTGACCGACCCACGCGCGGCGCTGCACGAAGTCGAGGATTACGAATCGCGCATCTATTCCGATGTGCAGCTTGCCGCCCGCCGTTCGCTGGCCTCGATGCCGCTGGAAGAAATCCTCACCAATCGCAACCGTCTGAGCGAGGACATCCTCGCTGACGTGACCGAATCGGCAGCAGGCTATGGGGTCGCCATTGGGCGCGCCGACGTGAAAGACCTGATCTTTCCGGGCAATTTGCAGCAGATCATGAACCGCGTGCTGGAAGCCGAGCGCATGGCCGAGGCGCGGCTGGTCGAAGCGCGTACCAAAGCCGAGATTGAGCGCATCGAGGCGCAAACCCGCAGCGAAACGCAGCGCTCGCAGTCAGAGGCGCAGTATGAAGCCCAGCGCCGCGCGGCAGAGGTGCAGGCCGAGGCGCAGCGCATCAAGACCGAGGCCGAAATCCGCGATCTGCAAGATCGTGAACAGATGGCACAGCTTTACGCGCAGTATCCGGCCCTGCTGCGGCTGGTGGAGCTGGAAGCGCTGCGCCACCTGGCGCACAACGCCCACGCGCGGGTTTACATCAACTTCGACAGCGCCGCCCCAAAGCCGGAGGACGATCAATAGCCGAAAGCGCGGCTTTAGCGCCCGCTCATCTGGCGCTGAATAGTTGCTGAATAGCCGTCACGACTGCCGGGTTCGGCGGTATGATAATAACAAAACGCCTTACAAAAGGAGCGTTATCATGCCCTGGTCAAAAAGCGACTATCCCGATTCGCTGAAGAACTTCACCGCCGAAGTCCGCAGCAAGGCGATTGAGATCGCCAACGCGCTGCTGGAGGACGGTTACGACGAAGGCCGCGCCATCGCCATCGCCACCGACCGCGCGAAGGAATGGGCGGACAACCGCGACAAGCAGGTTCGCAAAAAAGGCACGTAAACACCCTCCCCTCTCCATTTTACGGAGAGGGTGAGGTTTTTATTTATCGCGGGTCAGCGCGAAGCCGCTCATAAACTGCCGCTGCAACAGGATAAACACCAGCAGCGGCGGGATGCTCGCCAGCACCGCGCCCAGCATGATAGGGCCAAAGCTATCGCCGGTCTCTACGCCTGCAATGAGTGTCCGCAGGCCGACCTGCACCACCTGAGTTTGCCGGTTCTGCACGATCATCAGCGGCCAGATGTACTGGTTCCACGCATAGAGAAACTGAATCACGCACAGCGCCGCAATCGCGTTCCAGCTAATCGGGATCAACACGCGCACCAGAAATTGCAGCGGGTTGGCCCCGTCCATCTGCGCCGCCTCGGAGAGTTCCGCCGGAATATTAGAGAAATGCTGGCGGAACAGGAATACCCCTGTGGCGCTTGCCATAAACGGCACCACCAGCGCGGTATAGGAATCGCCCCAGCCCAGCCCGGACACGATGCGGAACAGCGCGATCGCCATCACTTCTGTGGGCATCATCAGCGTCAGCAGGACGAAGCCAAACACCAGCCACTTGCCCGGAAAGCGAAAATAGACAAAGGCCAGCCCGGCCAGCAGCGACAAGACCGCCTTGGCTGCCGTCATCATGATCGAGACAACGGTGCTGTTGAGCATGTACTGTCCCAGATTGCGCTGGTTCATGACGACGTTCCAGTTGCGGCTAAGCTGCTCACCGGGGGTCAACTGGTATCTGAAGACTTCGGCGTTCCCCTGCGTCGAAACGATCAGCGCGTAATACAGCGGGAAGCCCATGATGATGATGGCGGTAATCAGGATAAGATGCGCGTACCAGCGCTTGGGGATCACCCGTCGCCAGCCGCGCGACGCGGCCAGTGGCCTTACCTGCTTTTGAATCTGCTCCTGCGAAATGCTGCTCATGGCTCACGCTCCATACGTCACACGGTTGCGACTGCTGCGGAACTGGATAACGGTCACACCGATAACAATCATAAACAGGACGAGGGACTGCGCTGCGGCCTTGCCCAGATCACGGTTGACGATACCCAGTTCATAGACGTTATACATGAGCGTGGTGGTGCTGTCCACCGGGCCGCCCTGTGTCAGGAAGTCAATCACGCCGAAGGTATCGAAAAACGCATAAGTCGTGTTGGTCACAATCAGAAAAAACGTGATGGGCGAAAGCAGGGGAAAGGTGATGCGGAAGAAGCGCTGAAAAACGTTCGCGCCGTCAATCGCAGCCGATTCCTGCAAGTCGCTGGGGACATTCTGCAACCCGGCGATGTAAAACAGGATGTTGAAGCCCATGATATTCCACACACTCGCCATAATGACGGTCCACGGGGCGATTGTCGGGTCAAGCAGCCACGGAACCCTTACCCCAAAGACGCTGTTCAGAAGATAATTCAGAACCCCGGCAGCCGGGTTGAACAGCAGTTGAAAGATGATGCCCGCGATCACAGGCGAAAGCGCGTAAGGCCACACCAGCAGCGTGCGATAAATGCGCGCGCCACGAAGCGGCAGGTAGGCCATGGACGCAATCAGCAACGACAGCGCCAGCGCGATGATGACAATGGCGAGGGACATGCCGAAGCTGGTCAGCAGAATACGAATATAGGCCGGGTCGGCAGGCAGGCGGGTGAAATTATCCATGCAGATGAAGGCCGAACGCGGCGCGCCCAGGCGTGCCAGCAGTGTCGAAAGGCGGAAGGTGTCCAGCATGGGGTAGTAAAGAAAGAGCGCCAGGATCACCAGCGTGGGCAGTAGCAACAAAAATGGCGGCAGCAGCCCGGCCTTGAATACGCCGTGCTGCGTTTCGGTGCTTGCCAACAGGTTCTCGCGGCGTACCAGACGCGGCACAAGCCAGTTGATAAAGCCAATGACCGCCGCCATCCAGATAACGATCAGCGCTGTCCCAAAGACCATATCCAGCGTGGTACGCTCGGCCTCGAAGGTGCAGAAGTTGAGCGGCACCATCGCCAGCAGCGCACCGGCTGCCCCCGCGCCCCCGCCAACCGCCGCGCCCAGCGTCAGACTGACGACCTGTTTGCGCCTGAAAAGATAAATCGTGATGAGCATCCCGGCCAGCGCCGCCAGCACGACGACGATGATGGGCGAAATGACGTACATTGCAGTCCCCTGCTACTTAAAAAATCCAGATTAACACATATTCAAATGAAAAGCGGGGTCGGGGCAAAACCCCTTCCCCGCAGTAAACTGCCTCGGAGCCTTTACTGACTACTCCACGTAGAGCAGGTTGTACTCCTCCAGCAGCGTGTTGGCTTCGGCCTCGGCCTGTGCCATGCGCTCCGCCGGGTCAACCCCAAGCAGCATCACGTCCTCAATCGCCTGCGTGACCAGATTGCGGGTTTCGACAAACGTGCCAAAGACCGCGCCCTGTGTCGCCAGCGTCACCTGCGACTCGCCAAGCTGTTCGCTGGCGGTGCGGAAGTTCGGGTTAATCTCGAACCAGTTACCCGCAGGCAGGTCTACGCGGGTTTTGTTGTCGATGTCCCAGCCCAGCATGTTGCCTTCTTCAAGGTTCTCCAGCAGTTCAATCGCGCTGGTGCGGATGGGGACATAACCGCTGACGGCGTGCCAGCTTGCGGCGTTGGCCGTGTTGCTGAAGTACAGCAGGAAGGTGAGCGCGGCTTCTTCGATGGCCGGGTCTTCCTGAGCAGTGACCCACATGGTCGCGCCGCCGATGATGTTGCCTGTCCAGCCTACTTCGCCGTCATAGACCATGTTGCTGGTCACGACGTTGAAGCCGTTCTCCGCCGCGCTGTTGGTGATACCGCCCGCGCTGGCGCTGCTGGTCATGATGAACGGCACCTGCTGTGTGGAGAAGGCCTGCACCGTACCGTCCCAGTCGCGCTGGACACCGCTGTAAACGTAGTAACCCTGATCGTACATATCCTTGTGGAACTGCACCACGTTGATCGAGGCATCGCTGGTCAGGTCAACTTCGGTCGGGCGGCCTTCACGGCCATTGCCGTTGTTCACCATCAGGGCGTTCTGCTGCGCCAGCCACTGCTCATAGAACCAGCCGTGATTGGGCCATGACACACAACCCGCGATCGTGCCGTCGTCCTTCAGCGGCTGGAACTGCGCGCAGGCTGCTTCAAGCTCCTGCCATGTGGTGGGGATGCTCTCCACACCCGCCTGCTCCATCAGATCGGTGTTGGCGTAAAAAATCGGGGTTGAGGTGTTCCACGGGACAGACGACCAGTCGCCACCAACTGTATAGTAGCCAGAGACCACCGGAACGATGTCATCGAAGTCCACCGCCTGACCGTTGATCTCCTCGCGCCCGGCGATGATGTCCGCAACCGGGCGGAACCAACCGCTGTCAATGGCGAACTGCGTACCGACCTCGAAAAGCTGAATCACATCCGGCGGGTTGCCCTGCTCCTGCGCCAGCGTGTAAGCGTCCAGCAGCGGCTCATAGTCGGTATATTCCTGAATGGTCACATTGTACTGGGGATACTCTTCGTTGAACCTGTTGGCGACATCTATTGCCCAGTCCAGCCGGAAGTCCACAAAGGCGATCCACACTTCAAGATCAATCTGGTCCTGCGCCGCGCCGGGGGCAACCAGCATCAGCAGGCTTGCAACAACAAAGAGGATAAACATAAAACGAGATTTACGCTGCAACATTCTCTTTTCTCCTTATATGAGTTCTTGCAGGTTGTCGCGGAGTTTAATGGCGCTAGGTTAAATCACCAACTCCGCTTCGGTTAAGTCTTACCTCCCTTTCGACCAGATATTTAACATAATTTTAAAGATTCGGCAAAAGCTGTCCTTAAACAAGGATAAATTTCAGCACCGGGTTGTCCTCCCGCTCCACTTCTTCAAGGTTGGAGATCGCAAGCTGGCCGCGTTCATACAGGTATTCGACATGCGCGCCAACTTCCTCAATCGCCAGCAGCACATCGTAGCCGTGACGGTCAGGATAAAGCGCCTTGGAGATGTCGCTGACGGTGCAGGGCTGGCCCGCGCCCTTAATCACATCCAGTACGCGCTGGAGCTTGCGCTGGTGGCTGGCACGGATGCCAATCACCCGGTCGTACAGGTCACGGATGGGTTCCTCATGACCGCCCAGCGCCACCCGAACACCCTCAACACGGGCGATCTTGTAAAGCGATTCCAGATAATGGCCGAGTCCGGTATAGTGGGTGATGCTCTCCGGTGCCTGATGCGGCGTGGTGCGCGCCAGCACGTGATCGGCACTAATCAGCACATCGCCGATTTTAATGCACACCTGCCCCGGACAATGCCCCGGCGTGTGGATGAACTGCATTCCGTCTATCGGCTTGTACTCGTCCAGATTGATGTCCACCTTCACCGAATTCACATGCTTTTTCGCAAAGCCATACATCTCCATCAGGCTGTGGCGCAGCTTGTCGCTCACCCCGGCGCGTTCCAAGTAAACCCGCAAGTCCTTCGAGGCGATGACCACACGTTCCTCGTAATTGGTCAGGATACGGCGGTCAAGCTCATGAATCCCGACCTGTGCATTTTTCGTATGCTCCAGCGCGAAGCCAATGCCGCCGAAGTGGTCAATATGCCCATGTGTAATCAGGATGCGCTCAATATCTACAGGCACGAACGGCTCACCAAAATCGGTATGCAGCGCTTCCAGCCCGGCGAGAAGATGCTCGTTACTGCTGCCGAAGCCTGACCCGACATCAATCAGCGTGGGCGGCCCGGCCTCAAAAACGACATAGCAGTAGACGATAAACCCAGTAAACGCTTCCAGAGGGATGCGATAAATGCGCGCGCCTGTGTTGGAATCAAAGCGCTCGATGGGAGGAAGTGATTGCATGATGACTGACTTTCTGTGAAAACAAACAACCCCAAGAGCCGCAGCAGGGATCACCCGCGCTGCGTTTTACGGGGTCAGATTAGACCACAGCAGGAGAGGAAGCACTAGCGATTGGTTGGCTTTAGATGGGGTTCCGGGCGCGATACTGGGCAATATACTGGCGGGCTTCGTCAACACACTTGACGAAATGCAGATTGCGCGTCAGATGTGGCGTAAGGCGGGAAGCGACAATGCCCATCGTTTTCAGAAACGAATCCGCCCCGGCCAGCACCAGCAAGCGCTGTCGGGAGCTGATCTTATGCTCGGCATAAGTTTTGGCCGACATCAACTGCACGGGGACCTTGCCACTATTGCGCAGGTCGGCAATCAGGTCTACAGGGTGGTCAAGCGCTTCGATAAGGTCATACGTCCTGCCGATCGCGTCAAGGTATTCTGGCAGTGTCCAGTCGCCCTGATAGGTCTGCACAAGGACGGTGTGCTGTTCGTCGTCCCATTGAATTTGAATTGACATGATCGTCTCAGGTAATCCGTACCACAACTATTTATACTTTAATCTAAAGTAAGTATTTAGAAAATAGCCAAATAGGGGCATTGACTTAAGTAATGTTTGTTATTTTACACGGGATAAGGCTTTTACAACAGCCTGACCAGCGAAAGCACCGCCAGCATCACCCTCAGAATATAGCGCGAACGCAGCTTTGCTGCCCGGCGAAACTCGTATTATACCCAACGTCATCCCCTATGGCCTGACCCCCAATTACTGGGGGTTAAACAACTTGACTGCAACCCCATATCGCTAGTACCATATGACCAATAGTGCAAAACTGGTCACAGGGTCAAAAGGGGTTTATGGAAAACAGCAACGAACGATCTGTCAACGAAGTGCGTGAGCAGCGCATTCTGGACGCGGCGGCCAAGCTGATCGTGCATTACGGCTACGACAAGACCACCGTTAGCGATATTGCGCGTGAAGCGGGCATCAGCAAAGGCGCGATTTATCTGCATTACAGCAGCAAGGAAGCACTGTTCGAGGCGCTGCTGTACCGTGAGGTGCTGGCGTACAGCGACGACTGGCTGCGGCGCTTCGAGGCGGACGAAAGCATATGGAGCTTTGTCGGCATGTTCAAGCTGATGCTGCTGACCCTACAGGCGCACCCGTTTATGATCGCCATCTTCAGGCGCGACCCGCATGTTTTCGGCAGTTTTCTCCGCCGCGATTCGACCGTGCTACAGCAGAAAGGCGCGGCCAACGCGCAGCTTTTCGGCATGTTACAGGGCGTGGGTGCGATGCGCGCCGACATTGACCCGAAGGTCATCGCGCATCTGCTTAATCTTTTTGCTTACGGGCTGGTCAACGCTGAAGAAGCGGTTCCGCAGGAGGGCGCGCCTTCATTCGATGACACGGTGGAAGGGCTGGCCCTGTTGCTCGACCGTGGCTTAGCGCCGGAAGACGGCGGCAACCGTGAAGCGGCGAAAGCCATCATCCAGCAAATATCCGGCGCGCTGCGGGAACAGTGGAAACAACGACGCGCCTAAGTTCATGATCTCCAGAAAGGGGGACACTATGATTAACGTACAGAACCTTAGCTTCACCTACCCCGGCGGAAAAAGTCAGGCGGTCAAGGGGCTGAATTTTGACATCAGACCCGGTGAGATTTTTGGCTTCCTGGGGCCAAGCGGCGCAGGCAAAAGCACCACGCAGAAAATCCTCATCGGCCTGCTGAAAGGTTATGCCGGGCAAGTGACGGTGATGGGGCGCGAACTGCACACATGGGGGCAGGATTACTATGAACAGATCGGCGTGGGCTTTGAACTGCCCAATCACTACCTGAAGCTCACAGCGCTGGAAAATCTGAATTACTTCCGCTCGTTATACAGCGGCGAAACAGAGGACCCAAAGGCGCTGCTGGAGATGGTGGGGCTGGGCGACGATGCCGCCACGCCAGTCGCGCAGTTCTCCAAGGGCATGAAGATGCGCCTGAACTTTGTCCGCGCGCTGCTGCATAAACCCAAACTGCTATTTCTGGACGAGCCGACAGCCGGCCTTGACCCGGTGAATGGCAAAATTTTAAAGGACATCATCCGCCAGAAGCAGATCGAAGGCGTAACCGTCTTCCTGACCACGCACGATATGAGCGTGGCCGACGAACTGAGCGACCGGGTGGCTTTCATCGTGGACGGCGAGATCAAGGCGCTGGATACGCCCAAAGCGCTGAAGCTGAAATACGGGCGGCGTAACGTGCAGGTGGAGTATCTCAACGGGGGGGATGGGCTGCAAAGCCGCGAGTTCCCGCTGGATGGCCTTGCCTCCGATACCGAGTTCCTGCGCGTCCTGCGCGATTACCGCGTGGAAACCATCCATACGCAGGAAACAACCCTTGAGAACATCTTCATTCAGGTTACGGGAAGGGAGTTGGCCGCCTCATGACCGCCAGATTGCTTTCAACCATGCGGCTGGATGCTACCATCCAGTGGCGCAACCGCTTCTACATCATCGGTGTCGGCCTGTCGCTGCTGCTGGCGCTGGGGCTGGCACAGTTCCTGCAACCGGAGATGGTGAACGCGGTGCTGCCTATGTTGTTCCTGTTCGCTATCGGCGGCACGACCATGCTTTACGTGGCCGGGCTGCTGATTTTCGAAAAAGATGAGCGCACGCTGGAGGCGGTCATCGTCTCGCCCATGCGCGTCAGCGAATACATGCTTTCAAAGATCGTGACGCTGACCCTGCTGGCGACGCTGGAAAGCCTGATCGTTGTTGTGCTGACACAAGGGCTGGACGGTTTCAACCCCGGCCTCCTGCTGGCGGGCATCATCCTTATGGGCGTGATGCTGACGCTGACAGGCATTATCATGATCGTGCGTTACGACAGCATTACCGATTTTCTCATTCCGGTGGTCACTGTTTCGCTGGTGCTGCAACTGCCCGCTCTGTATTTCACGGGCATTTCGGACAGCGTGCTGTGGCTCATCGTGCCAACCAGCGCGCCAGTGATGCTGATGTGGGCGGCGTGGTTTCCTGTCGAATCGTGGCAGGTTGTTTACGGCTTTGTGTATTCACTGGTGCTGATTGCCGGGCTGTATCGCTGGGCGCGGCTGGCTTTCCACAAGCATATCGTTCTGCGCGAAAGGAACTGAGACATGGCACAAGCGACTTCGACCCCCTCCACTACCCGACACGGTGGGTTAAGCCTGCCCGGTGCGCTGGCCGCCCTGCTGCGTAATGACGTGCGGCTCATCGGGCGAAACTCGTTCCTCTCCGGGCTGGCTTTCTACATCCTGATTCTGGCGGTGGTGCTGCGCTTCGCGCTGCCCGCGCTGGCAGAAAGCCTCGCGGCAAACCCTGACGTACCGTTCAGCCTCGCCGACCACTACCCAATGCTGATCGGCTATATGGCAATTTTCGCCGGGGCGCTGGTTGGTGGCATGATGATCGGTTTCATTGTGCTGGATGAGCGCGACGATAACACCATCAAGGCGCTGCTGGTGACACCGCTGCCGCTGAACACCTACATCACCTACCGGATACTGATTCCGATGGCGATTGCCTTCGCGGTAATACTCACCGAAATGCTGATTATCAATCTGGCGCTGCCCGCGCTGTGGCAGTTGGTGATTATCGCGGCAGCAGGCTCGCTAACCGCGCCGATGGTCATGCTGTTCTTCGGGACGATGGCACAGAACAAAGTGCAGGGCTTCGCCATGAATAAAATCGTGGGGATGCTCGGTCTGGTGATTATCGCCGCGTGGTTTGTCGAGCCGCCGCTGCAATACCTGTTCGGCCTGTTCCCGCCCTACTGGTTTGTGAAGGGTTACTGGCTGGCCGTTGCAGGCGACTCAAACTGGCTGCTGGCGCTGGCGATCGGCGTGTTGTACGCCGCGCTGGTCATCGCGCTGTTTAGCCGCCGCTTCCATAAAGTGGCGTATCAATAACGCTACCGCTTGCAGGGGTGCCTCACGCACCCCTGTTTTTTTTACATCCCCCGCATTCACAGCCCGAATCTTACCCCTCAACCAAAACTGTCCGAATCCTGTCCGTTTGCTGTCCGCTGACTGTAGAAGCGCTCCCCTCGACTCTGCGATGCTGAATTCATCGTCAGAGTTCAAGGAGCGACAGCGATGCACGAGCCACAACCGCCCACGATCCCGCCAATCGGCGGTGGGTAATCCATAGCCAAAGCGATCTCGCCCCGTTCTCATAATGGGGCGAGGTGCTTATTGGCGATTATACAGTTCATGCGCCGCTTGATGAAGAAAGCAGGCGCTTCAACTCCGCGATGTTGTCCTTAATCTGGCCTTGCAGTGTCTCCTGCGTTGGCGCTTCCGGCGCTTTTTTGATCTGCTCCAAAGCGGTCTGGTACCAGCGCAGCGCCCGCCTGTAATCCTCTTCTTTGTACGACATATAACCCAGGGCTGACGAGATATTGGCCTTCTCCAGCCAGTTTTCCAGCTTCTCCCACGCACGGAAGGCCAGCTTCATATGCTGGCGGGCAGCGTCGCGCTCGTCAAGATGCACCAGTGTTAAACCGAGTGAGTGATGGCACGCACCCGTGAAGTACGGATAGTCGAGCAGTTCGAAGCGCTCCAATGCGTTTGTCAGCCAGCGCTTCGCCCGGTCAAAGTGCCTGTTCTCCAGTTCCAGCACCCCCTGCTGATAGGCATAGCGGGCGAACTTATGGTGATGATCGGTGCGCTCGAAATGCTGGCGCGAGATATCGAGCCAGCGCTCCGCGTGGATGAGCAGGCCGGCCTTGCGATAGGCTTCGGCCAGTGTGGAGGCGGTGTTTGCCAGTTCAACCTGGTTCTGCGCCTGATGCCACCAGCCATAAGCTGTTTGCCCATAGCCAAGCGCCCTTGTATTTTCACCACGATAGAGATAGGCCATCGCCAGCGCATGATACAACGCCGCAACGAGCATTTTGTCCTTTACCCGCGCCGCCTTCTCCAGCGCAGAAAACACAAAATCATCATTCACTTCATAAGCAAGCGCGCGCGACTTTAGCAGACCGATCTGAAACAGCAGCGCGCTGTCCGGGGTCACACGATCCTCACGGAAGCCTGCGTTGTTAAAAGCGCTTTCGGCCTGATCGCGCAGGCCGTAGAGCAGGTGATTGTGGCCTAACTGCGCCCATACCTGCATTTGCAGTTCATCGTCCTTAAGTTCCTGCGCGTGCCACAGCCCGTCCAGCAAGAGGGGTTCCAGAATTTTATAATCATCGCGCGTGAGGACGTAGTTAAAAACAATATTCAGGGCATAAATAGCATCAATTGCGTACTGTGGCCGCTGCAGGCCATCCGCCAGCGAGGCGAAAATTTCATCGAAGTGCTGGGCTAACCAGCCGTAATCGTACTGATGTCGTTCAAGGTCGGCCAGCCAGTCTGAGATAGGCTTCATTACTATATGGTAGTCATTAAACATAATTTGCTGATTTCCTTAATCCTAACATGGGGGCAGGAAAAGACCATGCCCCCATACTTGCTTATAGCACTACAATCGAGCAGCTTTTAGAGCAGCCCGGATTACCCTGCCGTCAGCCTGAACAACCCTCCCCCGTTGTAATCGAGCGCGTAAAGCTCGCCCTGCTCGTCCTCGCCAAAGCCGCTGAGCATCATCTGCGTCTGCGCGAAGTCCATCGTCTGCCACTCGCCCGCGCTGTCACGGTAGGTCGCCCACATGCGCCCCGAACACCAGTCGCCATAAATGTACACGCCGTGCAGCTCCGGCAGTTCTGCCCCACGATAGACGTAACCACCTGTCACCGAGCAGCCCTGGCTGTGATCGTACTTGGCGACCGGCATCACCGGATTCTCCGGCTGAGGGTCATTGGTGTAAACCTGATCGGCTTCAAACACGCGCCAGCCGTAATTTTCACCGCCGGCGCTGTCTGCTGGCTGGTAATTGATTTCCTCCCACTGATTCTGTCCGACATCGGCGATGTATAGGTCGCCAGTGGCGCGGTCAAAGCTGAAGCGGTAAGGGTTACGCAGCCCCAGCGCCCAAACCTCCGGGGCCAGTTCCGGGTTCACGCCGTTGGCCGGGTTGTCGTCGGGAATGGCATAAGGCGCGTCGCCATCCACATCTATCCGCAGGATTTTACCGAGCAGCACTTCGGGGTTCTGGGCGCGGTTCTCGGGGTCGCCCTGCGAGCCACCATCGCCCATGCCAATGTAGAGGTAGCCATCCGGCCCAAACTCAATCTGGCCGCCATTGTGATTGAAATAGGGCTGCTGGTGGGTAAAGATCACTTCGGCACTGTTGAGGTCGGCCATGTTAGGCGCAGCCGCCGCTGCCTGATAGCGGGCGATGACGGTATGGCCGTTTCCGTCGCTGTAATGCACAAAAAAGGTGCCGTTCTCAGCGTAGTCAGGATGGAACGCCAGCCCCAGCAGGCCGCGCTCGGAATATGAATTCAGCACATCCTGCGAAACGAGGTTGGAAATATCCATAAATGGCTCTGGCAGGCGCTCGCCATCCTGCACGATCCAGACACGCCCGGTCTGCTCCACCACGAACAGGCGGCCAGAGTCATCGCCCGCGTTCGTTACGTAAAGGGGGTTTTGAAAACCGCCCGCGACCTCTGTCCATTCATACCTGGCCGGATCGGGCGGTGTCTCTAGCTGCGTAACTGGTTCTTCATCCTGCGCGACAACCATGCCGGATACCAGCAGCAGACAGATTAACAGCAGCAATTTCTTCATCGAATTCCTCACGATTGATAAACGACAGTGCGGCGCACCGCCAAGCGCATCTGCCCCGCAAATTCCTATCATATTCGAAAAACGTTAAAAGTAGTTAAACCTGCGTGGCCGGAAATAAAACCGCCGCGCAAAGGCGGCGGTGAAAGCTGCGGTTTATCGAAGATCAGCCGGGCGTGCCTACGGTGGAGGCCACCAGTTCCTGCGCCGAGGCTGCCTGCCCTTCCATGTACGGTGAGCCAACGGCGATATAACTATAGCCAGCCGCCACCAATTCCTCATAATCCGGGATCATGCGGCGGCCATCCATAATGAGGTATGGCGAGCGCGCTGTCTGTTCAATCGTGCGCGACAGGCCGCGAAACTCCTCCCAGTCTGTCGAGATGAACAGCATGTCACTGCCTTCAATCGCCTCGCGCGCGGTGTTGTGGTAAGTGATCTTCTCAAACAGGTGATTGGTTTCCGGGTCAAAGTAGCGCCCGGCTTCGTGCATCGCCAGCGGGTCGTAAGCGCGGATTTCGCGCACGCCGCGCCCCAGCAGCGCCTCCACCACCTGCAGCGCTGACGAATCGCGCATGTCATTGGTGCGCTGCTTAAACGACAGCCCCAGCAGCGCGACACTCTTATGGTTAAAGCTGATCCCTGCCTCGCGCACCGCCCGGTCAATGAGGTAGGTTTTCTGGTACTCGTTGATGCGGTACACCGCTTCCAGCAGGTCTGCCGACTGCCCCATGCTCTTTAACTGGTAGATCAGCGACTGAATATCCTTGCCGAAGCACGAGCCGCCCGCGCCGTTGGAGACATACGACCCCCACGTGCTGATGCGGGCATCGCTGGTCACGCCACGCTTGAGGTCTTCCATCACCACGTTATCAAACGTCTCGCCCAGCCGCGCGCCCACCCCGTTCCAGAACGAGATATACGTCAGCAGCAGCGTATTGCCCGTGTACTTGATCGCCTCAGCCGTCTCTGGCGTGGTTTCGATATAGCGAATCCGCACATGGTTGACAAACTGCGAGTAAATGCGGCGCAGGATGCGGAAATCGTCCTCTGTATCCGCGCCCACCACCACGCGATCCGGCCTGCGCGATTTTTCTACCGCGTCGCCTTCTGGCAGGAACTCCGGGTTGGACGCGACTCCGGCATTCGGCACGTTGTATTTTTGCAGCACGGCTTCCAACTGGCGCGCGGTGCCGATGGGAACGGTGCTTTTGTTCACCAGCACGATCCGGCGCTGGTCTTTACGGTTCGCCAGCAGCGGCGCGATATGATCGAGCGCGTCGAAGTAGTAACTGAGGTCAGACGAGCCGTTAGCGTTGGGCGGCGTGGGCAGGCACATGAACATCGCGTCCGTGCCTTCGATGATCGATTCGATCTCAGTGGTGAAGAACAGATAGCGGTTGATGTTCTCGGCAATCACCGAAGCGAGGCCGGGTTCATTCACGTAATGTTCGATCTGCTCTCGCTCGGCTGTCTGGTAGGCAGCGATGCGCTTTTTATCAATGTCGTAAGCGTAAACCTCGTGTCCATATTCTGAACAAACGGCGGCGTGGGTCAGCCCCACAAATCCTGTCCCAACGACAATAATCTTCATAGAGTTCCTCGTCAGTGGATGTTCCTACTACTGCACCAGTGTACCACCAGAACAGCGAATCGGTGATGATCGGTTTAGACCGTTAGCATAGGGGAACGGCCTTGCACGTGCCTTACGGTTGGCCTACGGTTAGGCGACGGGTTTATAGAAACGCCTGTTCCCCTCGTACAATTGAGGCAGACAGGCATAAAGGGAATTTTCGATGCGTAAATGTTTTTTGCTCGTTATTGTGCTGGCATTATTTCTTCATCATGACGTTCCACCTGTACTCGCGTGCAGCGGCGGCTTACCGACAACAGTTGCCAAACTCATCGATAATGCCGAGGTAGTCGTGCATGGCAGGCTGGCGCTTGTAGATGATGCAGAACAGAACGGCATCCTTCAGGTCAAATCATATTTAACAGGCGAACCGGGCCCGGAGTACATTTTCTTATCGCTGTATGAGCCAGCACAGGTTCGTGGGTTTCAAGAGCGTTTTAGTGGTGGTGGCTGCTATTACGGGGTATCGCCCGGGCTGCCAGTTGGCGAAGACATCATCATATTTTTACAGCGAAACACTAATGGCAGTTACAGCTTAGCCCCTCGGCATCATTCCAACCCTGATTATTATTACTTTTCTGAAGATTCACCAACCTCCGTCGTGTTCCTTGTATCAGAGTACGATGAGGCCAGTCCAAACGGTTATCATTATGAAACGAAAACCGTCAATCAAGCGGACTTCATTGACCTGATTGCCGAACTCAGCGGTGAACAGCCTCAACCACCTCTCGATAGCAGCCCTTATCCGTTATTCGCGCCGCTCCTGCTCACCACAGCGAGCGGGACGCATTATCTGCTGCCAGTAGATGGGGCGGAACCTGTCGCCCTGACTCCTGAAAATATCCGAACGCTGCGCCGAGATAATCCGGGATGTTCTGCAATAGGCTGTGTGGGTTTTTCGCCTAACGGCGTTGATCGCGCTCATCTTGATTGGCAAGACGGGGAAGGCCTTATCACGTTAACGTATGGTGACACCATTACGGGTGATGCCTTTCTCTTTTCGCCAACCAGTGACGCGCTGGCGGTGTGGGTCACGCAGCATGGTTCATCGCAGATACAAATTTACACGCTGCGCTATTCCCGGCTGCGGATACAGGATCATGAAGCAATACCCTGGCGCAGCATAGACCTGAACAGGCGCGGGGAATGGATGTCTGCGACAGGACAGGCTGCCTGGAGTCCTGATGGTCGCCAGTTGGCTTTCAGTGACGCGCGTGGGCTGTGGCTGTGGGATGTCTTTACGGCAGATTCAACGCCGGAACTCCTGTCAGATAACAACCAGATATTTGTAGAAGGCTGGTCCGCTACCGGACGTTATCTCACTATGCTGGAACATAATGAAACAATGACAATCCTTGATCTGGTCACAGGAGAATATCTGCCCGGAGGAGCGCTCTCACCAGATGATCGCGTGCTGATCACCTACGAAAACCCTTCGCGTCTAATTTACCTAACCCCCTTTAACCCAGGAAGCATCCCCCTGCTGGGGGAGGTACAGGTCAAACGGGCAATTTGGCAGAACAATAATACCTACACACTGTTGACTTGCCCGGAGGAAGCGAACCGTGCCGCCTGTGAAGTACATGAACGGACAGTCACAGGGTTATACAGCAGCCAGCATACAGGCTACGATTTTGACTACGAACCCGACAGCAACAGCCTGGTGATTCTTCAGGACGATTACAAGCTGGTGACATACACCAGAACATCACGCGGCCAGTATCGTTATGAGCACGACTTGAGCGAGTGGTTAGATTCACCAATCTTTCAGGTGGAATGGCTGCCGTCGCTGCTGTACAACGATTAAGCCTACCCCATCGCCTCCCCGGCCACACGCCGACCGATCTCGACGGCGAAGTTCGTGCCGCGATCCCAGGGATAGACCTGGCTCATACTCGCCCAGTACAGGCCGGGCAGCGGAGTCTTCAGCGGCGGAATCTTCTCGCTGTGGTTCACACCGGGGACAGGCTGCGCGTAGGGCGCGCGGAACACCCAGAACTTCCGCACCCACTCCGGCTTAAAGTCCGGGTTGAACTTCGGCAGCACCTCGATAAAGCGCTGCGCCAGCGCTTCCTCGCTCATCTGGAAATACTCGTGTTCCGGCGGCACATAATCGCCACAGTACACCAGCACATCGCCGTTGTAATGCTCACGCGGCAGGAAATTGGTATGTTCCACCAGCGCCAGAAACGGAAACAGCGACTTGTCCTTATCCGGGCTGGTCGCGGGCAGGTTCAGCCAGTAGGTGCCATCCGTCAATACTGACTGCTTCAGCGCCAGCACGACACAAACCCCGCCGATGCTGTGCAGCGCGACCATCTGCCTGCCGTAAGCGGTTTCGGCCAGCCCGTCAGTGATCCGCAGCATCAGCCCCGGCGAGGCGGTGCTGATGACCCGATCAAACACGCGCGTTTCGCCGTTGACAGTTAAGGTCGGCTTGCCGTCCTGCGTGCCGATGCGCTGCACCGGGGTATTCAGGTGAATGACCGCGCCCTTCGCGCGGATCGCCTCGGCCAGCTTTTCCAGAAAGCGCTGGAAACCACCCTCAAACGTGCCGAGTTTCACGCTGCGCGTGTAAATACGCGCCCACAGCCACGCCATATTGACATCTTTATACAGATGAGCGAACTTGCCGATCAGCAGCGGGCGGAAGAAGCGGCCATA
>CAZJSU010000042.1:0-6508 GCA_964548765.1 uncultured Anaerolineaceae bacterium | reverse complement strand
CGCTGGCCGATCTCGTCAATCAGGCCCAGCATTTCGCTGTCAGTCTCGAACCAGTGGTGGTAGAACTTTTCCAGCGTCCAGTCCCAGCGTTCATCCTTAAAGCCCGCTGCCAGCCCGCCGACCTCGCTGCCCGCCTCGAACAGCTCCACATGATGCCCGGCGCGCGCCAGGTCCCACGCGGCAGCCATCCCCGCTACCCCCGCGCCGATAATGCCAATCTTCAGCCCAGAATTTTCAGTCATGAGTCACTAACCTGTAAAGCGCGACCCGGCAGGCCGCGCCAATAAACCACCCTGTCATGCTTAACCAGCAGCGTTGTGTTCCAACTGCTGCGCCTGCGTAATCGCGCCCAGCGTCAAGCCCTGCCGCAGCAGCAGATATAACCCGGCGACAGTCGCCGGCAGCCAGATCACCACATGCAGCACCAGCGCATAGGTAATCGCGTCCAGTTCTGGCACGCCAGCAGCCACCAGCACCAGCTTGACCGAGGCTTCGAATATCCCCAGCATCCCCGGCGAGGCCGGAATCAGCCCTGCAAGGTTCACTACGCCGACAACAACCAGCGCCAGCGGGTAGCTCAGGTCGAGGCCGAGGGCATACCCCACCTGCATGTACACCACCGCGCCGATAGCCCATGTCAGGTAAGAACAGAACACCGTCCCGGCCAGATCAGCCGGGGTACGCAGCCCGGCCAGCCCGCTGATGATGTCCTCGCCAATACTGTTCAGAATGTCGCTCAGGCGCGCTGGCAGCAGGCGGCTTACGAAGCGCAGCAGCGCGCGCAGCAGTTGAGGCCGCGCCGCCAGCACAAAGAAAACCGCCAGTGCCGAAACGAAGATCGGCGCGGCGATACTGGCTCCGGTACGCACTTCTGGCGATGAAATATCGAGAAACAGCAGCGGCACGATGATAAACGTCAGCATCACCAGCCCGTCGAACACGCGCTCCACAATAATAGTCGTTGTGGTGCGGATCATCGGCACATGATAGCGGCGCTGTAACAGCACAATTCGCAGAATTTCGCCTGTGCGGAAGGGGTAAATATTGTTTCCTGCGTAGCCGATCAGCACCAGCGCGTTCAGGTCGCGCAGGGGGATGTGGCGGATGCTGCGTAGAAGAAACTGCCAGCGCAGCGCAATGACCACCACCGAGACAAAAAAGACCGCTGTTGCGATCAACAGCCAGCCGATGTTGGCGCGCTGGATGTTGACCCATACGTCGCCGAGGTTGAGGTTATTAAAGGCGATCCACAGAAAAACCAGGCTGATAAGGATACCCAGCCCGGCCAGCAGCCACTTTTGTCTGTTCATAAATGTCCATGTGTGAAGTCTATCACCATTTAGACTATAGCAGAGAACCCAGCGCTATTACAGGCTCTCGTTAACGATTAGCCGTGTAAAGGCTTTTACAACCCGCTTTCACATTTCCCCCAAAAGCCCGGCGCAAAATTCAGACCATTTTCGGTTTTGTAAAGCGAAAACCACAATTAAGTTAATAAACATATAAAGAAACCGTAATCATACGCAATCTGTGCGGTATCTGTATTGCCTTTCATCGGGCTTATGCTAAGATGAGTCCATACACGCGGCGTTTATCGTGCAAGTTTTTTGTTTGTTTTTAGTTGTATTCTTGTTAGAATACTTACACGTTCATCGCATTTAACCGGGGAGAAATACCTGTGAAGAACCGCAAAGGCGAGAACAGCAAGGCCGCGCAGTCGCACGAGACTCCACCTCCAGACTGGCTCACTCCATTTGAAGATATTGCCAATCAGCAGTTGGGTCACGGGTCTTCCTGTGAGCAGGTACACCCCATCATTGAGCGCTGGTTTAACAAGCTGATGGAGAGTACCCCCCCGGAATCGCGCGATTCAGTCATGCAGGCCACTTCCTGCCTTTCCACCGAAGTCCTGTACAGTTCTCCCGATTATCTCATCGAAGCCATGTTAGAGTACGCCAGCGAGGACGAGATCGCCCTGTGGATCGAACAGATACTGCTGGTCGGGCGGGCGCTTGAAATTTCGCTGCGTAATGGCGAACTCGACGATCTTTAGGGTTCGTCTTCATCCCACCATTCAAAACCTTCGGGCAAGTTCTGCATACCGGGACGGCTGGGGCCATCTTCAATGACGGGCGGCGGCGGAATCTGCCGGAGGGGTTCTACCCGACGCGGCAGAACAGTCGCAGAATGTGGCTGTGGACGCGGCGGTTCGCGGAACTGGATGCGCGTCACGGCCATAATCACCGCGCCCAGCCCCAACGCCAGCGCCAGCGCCGTCACCACGCTGCCCACGAAGGGCAGCCACGCCAGCAGCGATAAGATCGCCGCCCCCACGATAAGGCTGATGTAACCCACCCGCGCCCCGCCAGCATCGCCCAGCGCCAGGCGCACAACCAACCGCCCCAGCCCCAACGCAACAACTGCTCTGGAGACGTAGATCGCTACAAAGTAGAAGATACCTGCCCCACCGAGGTCTATCACGCCCAGCCCCATAAAGCTGATTACGACCAGATCGGTCATTTGCAGCGCCAGCAAGACAAAAATCAGCAGCAGAAGCAGCAGCGCCGACACCAGCCACACGCCGAAGGAAACGATAAATGACAGAATGCCGATGCCCAGGCTGCTTAACGGGCGCTGGCGCAGGTTATGCAGGGGGACCTGCATCTGGCGCGGCATGACCGCCAGCCCCACCGCGCCAACGATCCCCAACGTTATTATTTCCCGCACCACCTGCCCCAGATAGCTGCTCAGCCAGGCAACGTTGCCCTCGTCCGTCAGATTGATGTCTGTAAAATCCGGCGCGACAATCACCGGCACGTAAATCGGCTCCTCGGTCAGTTCCCCCTCAATCCGGCCAGGGGACAGCGCGGTATAGGTTAACTGGCCGCCAATGGCCGCATCTTCAACAACGGTCAGCCCCGGGTTGGTCAGTTCCAGGTCAAAATTGAGGAAGCGCAGGGGTATGAGCAGGGTCTGGACTTGCGAAGAATCGCCGCTGGCAGAATCGCCCACCTGTGCATCTACATCGCCGCCAACCTCCCCGGCCACCGTCAGCGCGGCACCCCAGAAGCTGACTTCACCGCCAACATCGCCAAACAGCAGCAGTTGATACCCGGCATTGGTGGCGTTATTGGGAATCACCGCCCCGTCAAACAGGGTGGTGCTAAGGCTGGCGCTTATAAGGTCGCTGCGTTCACTTTCCAAAACCGCTGTCGGGTGAACCCGCAGCACCGCCCCCGCGAAAATCAGGTCTTCGCCAACCGTCCCGTGCAGATCAAGCTGGCCGCCCGCCAGATAAATATCGTCACGGATAGCGCCCTGAATTTCAGCATTGAGCGCTGCGCCGATCAAACTGCCCTCGACAGTGCCGTGAATAACGAGAGTACGGCAGAATACGAACAGATTGCCCGTGATAGTGGTGTCCGCACTTAGCGTACAGGTGTCGCCCTGGAGGATTTCGCGTGCTGATGTGCCGCTGCTGATAAACAGCAGCATTATCAGCGTCAGGATAATCATTATTCGTTTCCAGCGCATCCTACCGCCTCCTTGATCGGTTAGATTGTACGGTACAGACCGCCTATTGCAAATTCCGATCAGCATCGTCAAACTATTTTTAAAGCATTACCTTCCACATTATCGAGGAATATGGAACGTGCCGGGCGATATAAAAGAGGGGAACACCGATGTTTTAAGGCCGCGTCGTGAGGGCGACCCGATGCTCGACCGAGGCCCTCAACCGCCGCCAGAGGTGGTTGCACCGCCCTGGCGTTTGCTGGTGCAGATCGGCGGTGAAAACCGTACCAGCTTTGGCTTACAGGTCAAGGCGAAAATGCTGGTTGGGCGGCATGACTCGCAGGGTGAGGTACAGCCCGACCTTGATCTCGGCCCATACGAAGGGGTGCGTAACGGGGTCAGCCGTCGCCACGCGCTGATTACCTATGACGACGGGGCGCTGCATATCGAAGACCTTGAAAGCACCAACGGCACCCGCATCAACGGCTTTGAGCTAACACCCGGAAAGCCCTACCGTCTGCGCGATGGTGACGAACTGGAATTCGGACGGGCGCGGGTGGTCATCCGCTTCGTGCGTCCCTCGCGTTAGCGCTTGCCAGAATACCCCCTATCGCTTATAGTTTTATCGGTTATTTCAACCGCGAGAAACGGTTCACGATGTACCGAAGTTTTACTGATCGCGTCCTCGGCGGGGTTTGTGGCGGGCTGGGTGCGCTGCTGCCTGTCGGCGCGTGGCCGCTGCGTTTTCTGTTTGCGCTGCTTTCGATCATCACGCTGGGCGCTTACGGGCTGCTCTATCTGGCATTATGGATGGCGATCCCGCAGGAGTCCCTGCTGGTACGGCGGCGGCGCGGCGCGGGCTGGCTGCTGCTGATTATCATCGCCGTGCTGCTGACAGGCGCGGGCTGGCTGGTCTGGGCGACTTCTGGCGTGACGTGGTACTGGCCTGCGCTGCTGCTGGTGGTGAGCCTTGTTTTTTTCCTGCGGCAGTTGAGGGGTTAAGCCGGGATGCAGGCACGAAGACGGACGAATCTGCTGTGGGGTATTGTGCTGCTGGCGCTGGCGCTGGTGCTGCTTTTGCGCGCGCTGGAGGTGATTCCGGCAGGCGTTTACGATCTGGTAACGCGCGCATGGCCGGCGCTGTTGGTGCTGGGCGGGCTGGCGATCTTCCTGCGCCCGCGCGTGACCTTCGGCAGCGGTATCGCGCTGGTGCTGACTGCGGCACTGGTCGCGGGGGTCGGCGTGGTGGCCTTCTCTACCCGCGCCGCCGAGCAGCGAGACGATTATCAGGAAGTCGTCGAGCAACCGATCGCGGAGAATATCACCCTCCTTACCCTGCGAATCAACATGCGCCTGAGCGACATTGAAATTTTGCCCGCCACCAGCCCGGAACGCATCGTGCGCGGCACGTTCACAGGCAGCAGCGAAAGCCGGCTTCAGGCGGTCTATCTGGAAGAAGGCGCGGCAGCAAGGCTGTCGCTCTTTGAAGAACAGGCCAACCCCTTCCCGCTGCTGGAAAATGTCGGCAGGGGTACGCTGCGCCTGAGCCTGCCCTCTGGCGTACCGCTGGATATTGAACTGACCGCGCTGGACGGCGACGTAACGCTCAACACCAGCACGCTGGCGATAGAGCGCATCAACACCGACATTCAGGACGGGAACGCGCTGGTGACGCTGCCGGTTTACCAGCCGATCGGCACGGAGGCGGGCGAAAGTCTGGGGACGCTGGCTGTGCGTAACGGTGACATCACCGTGTTCATCCCGCCGGAAGTGGGCGCACGGCTGGAGCTTAATCGCGGGGGCAGCGGTATCGAGCCTGTATATGACCCCAATATCTATAACTTCCTCGTTGGCGACGTGCTGGAAGCCCGCAGCATTGACGATGCCGAAATTCAGGTGCGCTACATCGTGACCGCGCCGCGTGGCCGTATCCGCGTGGCCGTACCGGGCGAGTAAAGGTGCTTATCGCGGCTCACATTTGTTGAACAAGCCGCCTGTTTACGCCTGATAGCGACGGCTTCTTTTGCTTTTTACGCCTCCTCACGTTAAATTTATCCCAAGTTTATCCCAAATTATACCAAAGAACGCTCATGGGCTGGCGTTTGCACCTGACCAACCAGACGATACAACGTCTGCACATCCTGCCCGGCAAAACGCCCCTGCTGGCCGCGTGGCTTGGGCGCAGCCGGGTCTACTTCATCAACCCGGAAAACGGGGTACAGATGGGCGACCAGACGCTGGACGAAGCGCGGGCTGCGTCATGGACTGACCCTGCATGGCAGGAATTTCTGGCCGGGTTAGTCGCGCCGAACAAAGCCATCCTTCCACAGATCAGCACACGCTTCGGCGAACTTTACCTGAGCGGCGACGGACGTACCCAACTTTACCAGCAGGGCGAGCGGCTCACGCTGGTGGCCGCAGGTCAGGAAAGCGTGTTCACCACCGAGGCCGCGCGTTTTGCCGCTGTCGGCTTTGATCGCATTCTTGGCTTTGTCGCCGCGCTGGATGACAGCGGCTGTCTGCATCTGTTCCAGCAGGCCACCGCGCCTGGCGTGTTCAACATCGGGCTGAACCCACACGCCGAGTTCAGCTACAGCATCGCCATAGCGCAGGGCGGCGGGTCAATCTTCGCCAGCGACGGCCAGCAGGTGGTGCTGGTGGATTCTGCCGGGCAGGTGCGACAGCGCTTCCACGCGCATTACCCAGTCAGCCGGATGGAATGTTCCTCCAACGGGCGCTTGCTAGTGACGTGCGACGTTGAAACCAATGTCCTGCGCCTCTACAACGGCACCAATCTAAAACCCACGCACCAGCGCCACGCCGAAGACCTCATGGCAAGCGCGACCCAGGTGCAGCTTATTGCCGACCTGCCCCCGGCGCAGGTCGCAGTGAGCGCGCTGGCTTTAAGCAATAAGGGGATGGTGGCCTTCGCGCTGGCGGGTGTGATCTGCGCCAGCGACAGGGACGAGATGACCGCCCTGCCCTGACAGCGTGG
>CAZJSU010000041.1:13621-37102 GCA_964548765.1 uncultured Anaerolineaceae bacterium | reverse complement strand
TCCACCAGCCAGAAATCCAGCCCATACTGCGGCAGGCGCGGCTGGTCTTTCAGCGTGTCGAAGTGCAGCTTTTGCAGCGCCAGCGTGAATGCTTCGTAACGCTCCGGGGACACCGGATGCACTATCGGCTTCAGGTGAAACAGGCCATCATAGGCCAGCGTCAGGGTGATCGCATCGCGGGTGCGGTACAGTGTCGCTACACAGTCGCGCGCGCGGCGGTCATGGTGATAGACCGTCACGCGGTAGGCGGCGCGCACCTCAATCTGCCGGGCGATGCGCCGTAGCGGCTCGGCCTGCACGCGCTCGATCACCGCCCGCAGCGTGAAGGCTATCCGTTCGTTATGGGTGTCGTCCGGGGTCATGGAAGTTATCGCCAGCCTATCCGCATTTCACTATAATTCACGTGATCGTCCATTCTATTGTACCGGAAGGACAGCGCATGTCACCCGACAACGACACGAAGGCCCAGGCGCAGGCACGCTTCGGCCAGTACGCGCAGGGTTATGTCACCAGCGAAGGCCATGCCAAAGGGGACGAACTCGACTGGTTTCTCGATCTCACGCAGCCACAGCCGGGCTGGCGCGTGCTGGACGTGGCGACGGGCGGCGGGCATACCGCGCTGAAGTTCGCGCCGCATGTCGCGCGGGTGGTCGCCGCCGACCTCACCCCGGCCATGCTGCAAGCCGCGCGCGCCTTTATTGACAGCGCGGATGTGGCAAACGTGGCCTATAGCGCCACCGACAGCGAAAATCTGGCCTTTGCCGCCAACACCTTTGATCTGGCGACCTGCCGCATCGCCCCGCACCACTTCCCGGACTGCTTCCGCTTCGTGCAGGAATGCGCCCGCGTGCTGAAGCCCGGCGGCCTGCTGCTGATTCAGGATCATGTGCTGCCGGATGAAGACCGGGCGGCGCGTTATATCGACTCGTTCCAGCGCCTGCGCGACCCCAGCCACCACCGCGCTTTCGCCGGGTACGAATGGCAGGGGATGTATCTGGATGCCGGGCTGACTGTCGAGCATACGCAGACGTTTTTCAGAAGCATGAAGCTGCTCTCATGGGCAGAGCGGCAGGGCTGTACGCCAGAGGTCATTGAACGGCTGCATATCCTGCTGGCACAGGCACCACCGACGGTTGCCGAGTGGCTCAACCCGCAGTGTGCCGGCACAAAAGACGCGACCTTCAGGCAGGATTACCTCATCATTCTGGGGCGCAAGCCGGGCTTATGAGGCCAGCGCGCTCAGGGCTTCGGCGGCGCGTTCCGGTCCGCCCAGCGCGGCCATGTCATCCGCAAAGCGGCGTACATTCTGCTGCACGCTTTCATCTTGCAGCAGCGCCCGCGCGCCTTCATAGAGCGCCCCCTGGCGCACGTCATGCGCGGTCAGGTTGAGGCCGAGCTTGGCCTGTGCCACGCGCCGCGCCTGCCCGCGCTGGTCGGCAGCGTGTGGCACGACGATCTGCGGGATGCCATGCACCACCGCCGCGTGAGTCGTCCCCATGCCGCCGTGATGGAACATCAGCCGGGTGCGCGGCAGCACGTGATCGAAGCTGACCCAGTTCAGCAGCCGGGTGGTGTTGGGCAGGGCTTTTTTCAGGTCGGCTTTGGCCTCCGGCGTGATGGGATTCCAGCCGATCACCACAATTGGCACCAGCCGCAAACGGGCTGCCGCCTGTGCCGCCCATGCGAAAAAGCCTAAATCCCCGGTGAACACGCTGCCGAGGGTAATCAACGCCAGCGGCACGGCTTCGGGGATCGCGGTCAGCCATTCCGGCGGCGCGTCCTGCGGCGGGGTCGGCCTGCCGCCGACAAACAGATTCTGCGGCAGCAGGGTACTCTCGTCCGCCGCGTACCAGCCACGCGTGAAGTAGCACAGGTGCAGGTGTGGGCTGATAATGGAGGGCGTTGGCCCCTGCGAGAAATTTACGCCAGCCAGCCCGAAGTGTTCCTGTAGCCGGGCGATGCGCTGCTGGCTTTCATCGCCCAATGTTCTCTGCACCGGGAACAGAAAATCCTCATTCAGTTCACGCTGTGCGGGCCAGCCCCCCACCGCCAACGGCACGTCCAGCGCCTCCGCCGCCAGCGCCGCCGCGCTAAGGAAGGGGTCGGTCACAATCACATCAGGCTTGCCGAGGTCGTCCGCCAGTTCCAGCAGCGCGCGCACGCCATCGGCCACGAGGTCCTCGCTCAGCCACGTATCCAGCGCGCGCTGGTAGCGCAGCATGACGGCCTGCTGTGGGGGGATGCTGTCCAGGTCGGGCGCGGGGGGCGGCGGCCAGAGCCAGCCGGTGGTGCGAACGGGCGCGAAAGGCACTTCTGCGGCAGTCACCGCCCCGGCGACGCTGTTTCCGCTTACCCACGTGACATCATGCCCGTGCTGGTGCAGCACGCGGGCAGTCTTCAGGAAGCCGCCCCAGTCCAAATGTCCCATGAGCGGCGCAGAGACAAACCAGAATTTTGCCATGTTCACCCTGTCCAAGAAGTGATACCCTAGATAATTTGTGAAAAAAGCATCAAATTGTCAGTCGTTAAGGCAATATTTCAAAGATTGAGCGTAAGCTTGGAGAGTGATACAACTGGCTTCATCAATCAGCCATCATTCTATTTATAAGGAAACACATGCTATGAACCTTCGCCAGATTATCGAGCAAATCCGCGAGCAAATCCGTAATTTCACCCGCAAGGATGCCGCGCCCCCGCCGCGCTGGCAGGTGATTACCGCCAGCATCTATCTGGGAATGCTGCTCTTTTTAATTGCTTCGCGCAGCGGGCTGCTGTAATTCAACAGCGGATTATCCCTTCGCCAGCGGCGCGGGATTTAACCAGTACGGCGGCTGGCTGGCCTCTGGAGCGTGCAGCACCGTAAACCATCTGAGTGCTTCGTTCCAGGCCGCCTGAGCCGCGTCGTACTGGCCCAGCGCCGCCTGCTGCTCGCTTTGCGCGCGCAGCGCCCCGGCCAGCAACCGTCGCATATCGGCACGGCGCGCCAGCGTGACCGCTTCGCGCAGCAGTTCCTCGGTCTGTTCGGGCTGCTCCTGCGCCAGCAGCACCCGCGCCTTCCCTGTCAACGCGCCAATGATAATTTCCACATCGCCTGTGGCGCGCGCCTGCGCCAGCGCGTCGTCAAACAGCCGTGCCGCCTCCTCGCTGCGCCCACGCCGCCGCAGCGCGTTTGCCATGCTCAACACCACCACCGCGCGCCAGTGGCTGTCCACCTGTGGCGGCAGCATGGCGTAAGCCTGCTCATGATACATAAGCGCGGTGCTTTCGTTGCCGAGTTGATCGTGCGCCTGCCCCAGATTACTGGTCTGCACAGCCACCTGAAGGACGCTGCCCTGCTGCTGGCTCATACGCAGCGCATATTCCAGCACCGTCACGGCCTGATGCGGGCGATCGGTCGCCAGCAGAAACCAGCCGAAGTTGCCGCGCCGCACCGCCTCCGCCGCGCGATCACCAAGACGGCCAGCAATCGTGATCGCCTCGTTAAAAAAGGCTTCCGCCGATTCAACCTCGCCCATGTCGGCATAGGCGACGGCGGCGTTGGAGACGACCAGCCCGCGTGTAGACCAGTCCTCGACAGAATTCAGCGTAATCAACGCCTGCTCGTACTCTTTCAGCGCCCGCTGCCCCTGCCCCAGAAACTTACGCGCCGCGCCAATGTCGCAGCGTAAACGCGCTACCTGTGCGTGCTGGCCTTCCTCGAGGTAAATCGCCAGCGCCGCGCTCCACTGGTCAATGGCTGACGACATCTCGCGCCGCTGCAAGTGCAGCAGCCCCAGCTCGACGCGCGTTTGCGCCACCTCCAGCGGCATATCCAGTTCCTGCGCCAGCTTTATCGCCTGCTCGTAAGTCGTTACCACAGCGTCACTGTCGGCAGTATCGGCCTGCGCCGCCGCCAGATGGCGCAGCAGCTCGACATACAGGCTGTTCCGGCCCGCGCCGTTGACCTGCTGGTAATGCTGGGTCGCGCTTTGCAGATAACCGAGCGCCTTCGCGCTGTTGCCGCTGGCACGCAGCGCCATTCCCAGCGCGCCTTCCGCCTGCGCGCGCAGCAGTGCGCTGGCCTGTGGCGTGATCTCGTCCGCCGCCTGCCGCGCGTAATCCAGCGCCTTCTCGGCATCGCCCGATTGCAGGTAGGCACGGCTCAGGCTGGCGCGGGCGATGAGGCGATCCGCATCAACCCCGCCGACAGGAAACAGCGCCAGCCCACGCGCATAGTGTTTCTGCGCTTCTTCGTAACGCTGCTTCATCAGGGCGCGCTCGCCCAGCGCCAGCGACCAGCGGCGTTCATAACCGCGATGACTGGTCTGCTCGGCCAGACGCAGCGCCCGGTACAGCAGGCGCTCGCCGTCGGCCTCCTGCCCGCTGAGGATCAGCGCCTCGCCCAGGCGGCCAACAAAATAACTGCTCAGTTCCAGATCATCGCTCAGGCTCAGTTTGGGGACGGCCTCGCGCAGCAGACGCACCGCGTAGCTGGCGTTTTCCTCGTGCAGGTAGGTATCCGCCAGATAGCCGAGGGCGCGGCCTTCACCGCTCACAGTCTGGCTGCCCTGCGCCACTTTCAGCGCCTGCTCATAGTAGGCGCGCGCTTCGTTCCAGTCGCCCTGTGCCTGCGCCAGCGTCCCCAGCGCGCACAGCGCGTAAATCATGTGCGTGCGCTGGCCGGTGTTCTGTGCATCACGGCGCAGCCCCAGAAGCAGGTGTTCCGCTGCCGACCATTCCTGCTGGCGAATGTAAACTTCGGCACGCTGGAGGTTAATCAACGCTATCGTGTTCAGGTCGCGGACGGCTTCGGCACGGGTGAGGGCTTGTTCGTAAAGGGTCAGGCTGATCTCATAGTTTTCAGCCCGTTTTGCGCGCTGTGCAGAACTCACCAGATCGCGCAATAACTTGTCCTCAGTCGGTCGGGGTGAAAAGAATCCATCCAGCCCTAGCCACCTTATAACCTGTTCCGCAGCCTTCATGCATCAATTCCGTGTATGACTCACATTTTGTAGCTTAACTTGTTTAACGCTGCAACGCAAAACGGGTTGCGGTTTTCGCAGCCCGTTTTGAACATTTTATCTGAAACTACCCCGGAATTTCAGGGATAAAAACCTCGAACGCTCAGCGCCTCCGCCACCCGCTTGATGGCGGTCATCTGGGCTGCCATACGCATGTCCACGTTGTAACGCTCGGCATTCGACTGCGTTTCGTCATAGGCGCGCACGAGGATGCGCTGCAACTGGCGGAAGACCTCTTCCTTGTCCCACGAGAACGCCTGCAAGTCCTGCACCCATTCAAAGTAGGACACGATCACGCCGCCGCTGTTCGCCAGAATGTCCGGCACGATCTGGATGCCCCTGTCGTTCAGAATGTCATCGGCCTGCGGCGTGGTGGGGCCGTTCGCGGCTTCCACAATCAGCCTGGCCTGAATCTTCTCGGCATTCTCATCGGTAATCTGGTTTTCCAGCGCGGCGGGGATCAACACGTCGCACGGCAGGGTCAGCAGTTCGCTGTTGGATACAGGCTCGCCGCCGTCGAAGTGCAGCAGCGAACCCGTCTTTCGTACATGGTCAAGCAGGTTAGGAATATCCAACCCGTGAGGGTTATAGAGGCTGCCAGTTATATCGCCAATGCCCACAACCGTGAAGCCCATCTCGTAAGCGTAACTGGCCGCGCTGGAGCCGACATTGCCGAAGCCCTGTATGACGATAGAGGTCTTGCTGCGGCTGGCGGTGTTCATCTGCTTCAGCGCTTCCATCATGGCGATAATCACGCCGCGCCCGGTCGCCTCTGTGCGCCCTTCGCTGCCGCCGATAATCAGCGGCTTGCCGGTGACGATGGCCGGGACGGAATAACCGACGGTCATGCTGTAAGTATCCATCATCCACGCCATGACCTGCGGGTTTGTCCCCATGTCCGGGGCGGGAATATCAGAATGTGGGCTGATGAGGGGGATAAGTTCAGAAGCGTAGCGTCGGGTGAGGTTTTCTAATTCGCGGGTACTGAGGGTTTTGGGGTCTACAATGACCCCGCCTTTAGCGCCACCGTAGGGGATGTTGACCAGCGCGCACTTCCATGTCATCCACATAGCCAGCGCGCGCACCTCGTCCAGGGTGACGTTGGTGCTGTAGCGCACCCCTCCTTTCGATGGCCCCAGAACGGTGCTGTGATGCACACGATAGCCAGTGAACATCTCCATGCGGCCATCATCACGGCGTACAGGGAAGTTTACGGTAAACTCCCGCCGGGGATAGCGCATAAACTCGATGATGTCATCGTCCACTTCAAGGTGGCGAGTCGCGCGACTGTACTGTTCGAGAGCAGTATCGTAAGCGCTTTGGCTGGAGTGTGCTGCTTGGGGGTTCATCCGGGCGACGACCATGGGCCGTTTTCTCCTTGCCAGGTGAAGCTGGCTTCAAAAATACTAAACTATTCAATGCTCTACGTGAGCAGTATATAACATATGCTACCATCAGGAATAGAGAAGAAACCTTACAATTAGATAAAAAGTATGAAAAAATCCTTTTCAAGCTGTGCATATTGCACATAATATCATTCTAAAGTACCATATTCTGCCCAAACAGGCCTGTGCTGGACAGGCCGCTCCCCCTGCCAGTACAATTTACCTACACAGTCTTTAAGTTCAAGTAAGCGATTCGGATTACACTAAACATATGCCAGAATTACCGGAAGTAGAAACCGTCGTCAGAGGATTGCGTGCGCCGTTGGTCGGGCGCACTGTGCAGGGTATGTGGTACGACTGGGCGAACACCATCCACAGCCCTGACGCGGCAGAGTTCGCCGCGCGTATCGCCGGGCAAACCTTCCGTGCCATTGACCGCCGCGCCAAGTACATCCTGTGCCAGCTTGACCACGACACCCTGGTGGTACACCTGAAGATGACCGGGCGCTTGTACGTAGTGGCCGACGACACAGTGAGCGACGCGGATAAATGGGTACATTTCCGCCTACAGCTAGACAGCGGCCAGCAGCTTCGCTTCTCAGACCCGCGCAAGTTCGGCAAAATTTACCTGACCGACGACATCGAAAAGATCACGGGCAGGCTGGGGCCAGAGCCGCTGGAAGATGCCTTTACGGTGGGCGTGTTCCGCGAACGGCTGGCAGGCCGCCAGAAAGCCATTAAAGCGCTGCTGCTCGACCAGGGGTTCATCGCCGGGGTGGGCAATATTTACGCCGACGAAGCGCTGTTCCGCGCGGGCATTCACCCGCTGCGCGGCGCGCACACGCTAACTAGCGACGACACAGAACGGCTGTACACAGCGGTGCGTGACGCGCTGAACGCGGGCATCCTGTACGAAGGCGCGAGCATTAGCTGGTATCGCAAGCCCGACGGCACAGCGGGCGAGTCGCAGAAGCATTTTTACGTGTACGGGCGCGAGGGCGAACCCTGCCCCCACTGCGGCCATCCCTTAGAGAAAATCCGCGTGACACAGCGTGGGACGCACTTCTGCCCGGTCTGCCAGCCCGCCAGTGTATAAGAAAGATGTGATGGGGAAAAATCATGGGTCCTGATGTAGGCGATTTTTTACGACAGATTCCGCCATTTCCGATTATTCTGCTGTGCGGCTCGGCTATCCTGCTGATGATTTCGATCTTTTTAATCGTGCGGGCGCGTATCATCAAAGCGCAGGAACGCGCGACGCTGCCTTTCAGCGAGCCAGCCTCAGCCCCCATGTACCCCCCCGCCGCGCAGGCCGACATGGGCGACCTGCCCGACCTTGACCTGCTGGTAGGCAGCAGCGCCCCCCCGCCAGCGCCATCCACCGCCGCGCCGCGCCAGCCGCGTAAAGGGCTGCAGGCGGTCAGCCTGAGCGATGGCGGCAGCGCCGAAGCGGTCGAGGTCATGGCGATCATGCGCGACGTGGTGAACGGCGGGTTGATTATCCAGATGGGCGACAAGACCTATCGCAACCTGACCAGCGACGAAAACTTCAAAACCGACTTCCTCAAAGTCATGCGTGAGCTGTCGCCGCTGGTCAAGGGCGCGCCCGTCGCCAGCACGACTGCTGACATGAACGACACCCCGGCACAGGAAGAAGCGCCCCCTTCCCCGTATGATGTGGCAGATGCGCCCGCCCCGGCACAGCCGCCAAAGCCCTACATCCCGCCCCCGCCCGCGCCGGACGGCTCGATCCCCGGCGCGCTGCCCCGTTACGACATTGACCATCAGCCTGTCGCGCCAGCAAAGCGCGGCCTGCTGGGGCGCGGCAAGCTCGACCTGCCGCCTGTGCCGGAACTCAACGTCGCCGGGTCTATCGAAACATATTTGCAGCACAAGCTGCGCTACACGCCGGAATACAGCGGGCGCAGCATCCACGTGCATCCCGCGCCAGATGGCGGCGTGGCGATTGAGGTGGACGGCCAGTTCTTCGAAACAGTGGGCGATGTGAGTGATTCCGAAGTCCGCGATTTCCTTAGCACCACTATTCAGGAATGGCAGACGCAGCGGTAGATGTCAGGTGTCAGCACATCACGGACGCGATGCATATTGCATACGGGCGGGTTTTAAACGCACCCCCAGGCAGGTATGATACAGGTGGGCGGACGCGCCGTTGCGCGTCCCTACTGCATTATCATGCTCCTGCTTCCTTCGGCACCACCGCCTGATTTGGCCGCAGCAGACCACAGGCCAGCACGATCACCCCGCCCATGACCACAAAGGCCAGCGGCAGCGAGTAAGTCGCCAGCGCGGCGTACAGCGGCCCCATCACCGCCGCGAACAGGCTGATAAACATGCTCATCAGCGACAGTGTGGTTGCCCGGCTGCGGCTGGAAATGTGCGCGTTCTGGTAAGCGGAGAGCAGCGGCGCGCGCATGTCGCTGGTGGCATACATCCACACCGTGACCAGCCACGCCGCCAGTGGCCCGGCGATGAGCGCCAGCAGCAGATAAGACGCGCCCGGCAGCAAAAGCAGCAGCATCAACCCCCGGCCAGCGCCCAGCCATGCCTCTAGCCGGTAGGCGTAACGCTGTGTGAACGCCGCCAGCAGGCTGCCTATGGACAGCGCCATGCCAATAGCAAAGGGCGATACGCCGTGCTGTTCCAGATACGGCGGCGCGAGGGTGATAATCAGCAGGCCGGTGAACGGTGTTGTCAGCACGCTGATGAGCGTGATCCGGCGCAAAACCGGGTTCCCGCGCAGTTCGGCAAGGCCGCTGCGAAAGATCGCCAGCGTGTTGGGGCGTTCCGCCTGCCATTCCGTCTCCGGTTCGCGCAGCGTCAGCGCCAGCAGCGCCCCCACTGCCAGCGCCCCGGCGGTCAGCGCGATGGCCGCCTGCACGCGCCCCACCGCCAGATCGCCTACGATCAGGCCGCCGAGAATGGGCGAGATAAAAAACGCGATCTGCCCCCAACTGTTGATCCGCCCGATCACACGCGGCATCTGCGCTTCACGGCTTTCGGCGGGCAGGCTGTCGTAGACCAGCGCGTCGCGCGCGCCAGAGCCAAAAGCATGACCGATGCCGATAAACAGCGACATCAGCAAAAACTGCGGGTAGGTTTCGCTGAACAGGAACATGAGTTCGCCGATCATCAGAAACAGCGACCACAGCACCAGCGTCCACTTATGCCCGATGCGGTCAGCAATAACTCCGGTGGGGACTTCCGCCAGAAAGATCATACCGACCACGACCGACTCAATGGTGCTGATTTGCAGCAGGCTCAACCCGCGCTGCTGCTGTAAGAACAACGTCGAGATGTGCAGGTAAAAGTGAAAGCGGGTGCAAAAGTTGATGAGGTTGATTTTCTGAATGTTATCAAAAGGCGGCATAAAACGCTGCATGGGTCGTCCTCTCCTAGGTGAATGCGCGAATCAAAAAAAGCCGCAGGGCAGTACCCCTGCGGCGTGGCGGATTGCAATCGAAATTAAAGCATTATGGGCGAATCAATACGGCCAACAGATGGGGAACCCCTCGCTGAGGTTAGTTGTTGACCGTCGTGCCTGCCATTGGTTGGTTCTCGTTTGGATAGATTCGGTGATGGGCGTGATTGTAGCGGACGAAGGCGCTGCTGGCAAGCTAGACATACGGCTCATTCAGCGATACCACCGTTAGCTTGCCATCGGCCTCGGTCAAGCGCCCGGCGGGGCGCAGCGGTTCGTGCGGGAAGATCAGCGTCGCGTCGTGTTCCAGCGCCCACTTTTGCCAGCGGCGCTTGGTTTCCAGCGTCACCAGCGGCTCGACATCGTAGGCGGTCATCCAGCCCAGCCGCTCGAAATGCACCGCGAAGCTGGACATATCGCATAGGAACATCGCATACTGGCCGCCGCTTTCAAAAATCACGCTCATGTGAGCGGGCGTGTGGCCGGGCGTGACCACTCCGCGCACCCCCGACGCGAGGTCTGTGTCCCCTTCCAGCAGGCGCATCTGGCCGGACTGCACCAGCGGCTCGTAATTCTCGCGGTGGTAAGTCGCGCGGGTGCGCTCGTTGGGGCGCATCGCGTCCTCATATTCGCGCCGCTGCACCACGTATTCGGCATTCGGGAAGGTCGGGCGCGCCGTTCCGTCCGGCTCGATGACGGTATTGCCAGAGGCATGATCGCCGTGCAGGTGCGTGTCTATCACCAGATCAATATCCTCTGGCGACAGGTTCAGCCGCGCCAGCCCGCCCAGCAGGCCGCCGCCGCGCCGCTGCATTTTCAGGTTGCGCTGCATTTTCTCGGACAGCTTATCGCCGTAACCGGTGTCCACAACGATGTTCCTGCCCCCGGCCTGCACCAGCAGGCAGTTGAGCGCGGACTGGATAAGCTGGTCGCCGTCCGGGGTGGAGTAGCTGCGCCAGAGCGCGCGCGGGACAAGGCCGTACATGCCGCCGGGGTCTATCCAGTGTTCGCCATCGTTAATCAGGTGGATGTGAATATCGCCAATTTGCAGCATCAGGCTCAACCCCGCTCCGCCAGCAGCCAGCTCCAGTAACGCCACGCCACCACCACCGCGATGGTCAGCGCCAGCGCGGGCAGCGCGGCGAAAATAACCAGCATGAGCAGTTCCTGATTAGTGTGGGTCAGCCCTTTCACGTCGCCACGCACACACAGAATTTGCAGCAGCAGGCTGATGCCTACCAGCAGCGCCGCGATATAAAAGCCGACGTAGTAAGGCGCGGCGCGTGTCACGCTGCCCAGCCGTTTGCTCAACAGCGCCAGCACCATCAGCATTACAAGAATGGAAAGCGTCCCTAACATGCCCACAAGCGGCAAAACATCTATAAACATGCCGTGTCCTGTGTTTATTTTCGGCCAGCGGTCATCAAACGGTAGAGATGCAGGCTGAGCAGGATAAGCAGCGTCCCCGCCAGCCCGGAGCTAATATCGCCCAGCCAGTCCCCAATTCCCTGATTAATACTGGCATAGCGCACCGCTGCGATGCCAAAAAGCACCAGCGGGACGAGATAGAAGCGGAAATAAGTTTCTTCGCCAGAAAAGTGCTGATAAAAGCGGGCGATGAGCAGCATAATGGAAATCAGCGATGCCAGCATGAACCAGACATAAAGCAGCAAAAACTGATTGAGCGCTCCGAACATCGCCTCTGTGCTGATCCTGCGCTGTTTACCGCATGGCCTTAATCACGTGGTAGATCGCCTTCACGCGGAACTGACGATCGTTGCAGGCCAGCACAAAGCGGCCAATGAGATCGCGCATTTTGCGATCCTTTACCAGTGAGTAAACATGCACTTGCGAAACCACGTGTTCCTGAAGCACCCCCGCGCGCACCAGCCCGCCAACTTCCTCTTCAATCGTGCGTACATCACGCCCGGTATAGCGGGCGATGTTCTCGGCAGTATCCATCGCATGGGGGTTATCGTGAAAAAAGCGCACCAGATCCCATTTGACAAACGAATTGACTTTGTTCTGTATGAACCCTAACAAGGTAGGATCAATGTCATCCATTATCCGTGTTGCCATGTATCTGTCATCCCTGTTTGCAACCTGTGCTGTTCTGGCCTATTCTAGCGTGCAAAACAGGACCAGACGACCAGTGCCTGCATAAAATAATAACAGCTTTGTTATTATTAGCAAGCATTACGGGGCGACCACAAAGGCCGCCCCGCATCAAGCGCTTAAGTCACGTGGGCGCGCTGATCCTGCTTCAGATGGCAGTTCTTGTACTTCTTGCCACTGCCACACCAGCACGGGTCGTTGCGCCCCAGCTTCTCCTTCGAGGACTTCCGCACTGGCTCAGGCTTGGCCGCCGCTGCTGCGCCGTTGCCTGTGGTGGCGCGCACGGCCTGCATCATCCGGCGCGGCTGTGCCTGCGGCAGGTTGACCTGCACGCTGAAAATATCGCGCCCGGCCTTCTTGCGAATCTCGCCCTGCATCTCCTGCCACATCTCAAACGCCGCGCGTTTATACTCCACCAGCGGGTCGCGCTGGGCAATCGCCATCAAGCCGATCCCCTCACGCAGCACGTCGAGATCGGTCAGGTGCCGCCGCCAGTATTGATCCACCGCGCTAAGCATCACCAGCCGTTCGGCTTTGTGCATCAGCCCTGGTTCGTGCTTCTCCAGTTCAGCCGCCTTGCGGTCATAGGCTTCATGCAAAGCGTTGATGAGCGCGTCCTCCAGTTCCTCGAGGCTCATCTCAGCCATAGCATCAGGCGTGATCTGCTCTGGCACCGGAAAAACCGTAAACAACTGGCGGTGCAGCCCTTCAAGGTCCCATGTGGCGGGGTCGTCCTCGTCCACGATGAATTCTTCCAGCAGTTCCTCTATGCTCTCTTCCATCGTTTTGAGGTACTGTTCGCGCAGGTTCTCCGCTTCCAGCAGTTCCTGACGCTGCTTATAAATGACCTCGCGCTGTTTGTTGACGACATCATCATATTCCAGCACGCGCTTGCGGATGTCGAAGTTATGGCCTTCCACGCGCACCTGCGCCTGTGCGATGGACTTGGTCATCATGCCGTGTTCAATCGGCTCGTCTTCGGGGATGTTGGCCCATGACATGAAGTTCTTCACGCGCTCGCCCTGAAAGCGCTGCATCAGCTCGTCCTCAAGACTGAGGAAGAAGCGCGATTCGCCGGGGTCGCCCTGACGGCCAGAACGCCCGCGAAGCTGGTTGTCAATTCGCCGCGCCTCGTGGCGCTCCGTCCCCAGCACGAACAGCCCGCCCGTCGCCAGCACCTTCTCGCGGTCAGCCTTGACCTCGGCCTCCGCTTCCGCCAGCGCGGCCTGCCACTGTTCCGGCGTGGCTTCTGTCACCTCAATCCCCTGCTTGCGGAGCTTCTCGCGGGCATAGCCTTCAGGATTGCCGCCGAGCAGGATGTCCACACCACGCCCGGCCATGTTTGTCGCAATCGTCACCGCGCCCGGCCTACCCGCCTGCGCGATGATGATCGCCTCGCGCTCGTGCTGCTTGGCGTTCAGCACCTCATGCGGGATGCCCGCGCGTTTCAGTTCCCGGCTCAGGCGCTCGGACGTTTCAATCGCCACCGTACCGATCAGCACAGGCTGACCCTGTTCGTAACGTTCCTTGACTTCCTGAATGATGGCGTTGAACTTGGCCTTTTCCGTCGCGTAGATCAGGTCATCCCCATCGTCACGGATCACTGGCACGTTGGTGGGGATGGCGACGACTTCCAGATTATAGATTTTCTCGAATTCCTCCGCCTCGGTCATGGCAGTACCCGTCATGCCCGCCAGCTTTTTGTACATGCGGAAGAAGTTCTGGAAGGTGATGGTCGCCATCGTCAGGTTCTCACGGCGAATCTGCACGCCTTCCTTGGCCTCGATGGCCTGATGCAGCCCTTCGGAGAAGCGCCGCCCGATCATCAAGCGCCCGGTGAACTCGTCTACGATGATGACCTGCCCCTCCTGCACCACGTACTCTTTGTCCCGATGATAGAGCGCATGGGCGCGCAGCGAGTTATCGAGATAGGGGATCATGTCGGCGTTGTCGGGGTGATAAAGCTGATCCACCCCCAACCGCCGCTCGACTTTTTCCACCCCGGCTTCGGTCAGGTAGGCGATGCGATCCTTAATATCCACCACGTAATCGCCATCGGGTTCTTCCGCGTCCACGCTCTCCGGGCTGCTGCGCTTAAGGGTTTTGACGATCTGCGCGAAGGTCTTGTAATGTTCAGAGGGCGGGTCTGCCGGGCCAGAGATAATCAGCGGCGTGCGGGCCTCGTCAATCAGGATGTTGTCCACCTCGTCCACGATGGCATAGAACACCTCGCGCTGGGCAAGCTGGCTTTTGTCCATCGCCATATTATCGCGCAGGTAGTCGAAGCCGAATTCGTTATTCGTGCCGTAAGTGATGTCGGCCTGATACGCCTCGCGCCGGGTGATGGGGCGCAGGTTCTGGTAGCGCTCGTCGTCCGAGTTATAGTCCGGGTCGAACAGGAACGAGCCGCTGTCCGGGCTGCCACCCGTGTTTTGAATAACCGCCCCGCTCAACCCCAGTAAATGATAGATCGGCCCCATCGTCTGTAAGCCGACCTTACTAAGATAATCGTTAGGCGTGACCAGGTGCGCGCCGCGCCCCAGCAGCGCGTTAAGATATAGGGGCAGGGTGGCAACCAGCGTCTTGCCTTCACCCGTTTTCATCTCGGCGATTTTGCCTTCGTGCAGCACCATGCCGCCGATCAACTGCACGTCATAATGACGCAGGCCAGTGGTGCGGACTGATGCCTCGCGCACCGCCGCGAACGCTTCTGTCAGCACCTCGTCCAGTTTCGCCCCGTCCTGAAGCCGCTGCCTGAAGGTATCGGTTTTGCCGCGCAGTTCAGCGTCGGTCAGCGCCTGCATCGCGGGTTCGAGCGCGTTGATCTGCTCGACCACTTCGCGGTACTTCGCCAATGCCCGCTCAGTAGGATTACCCACCACCATCTTTACAAGGTTCTTGAACATTCCAACCTCGAATTTTCATTTTTACAAAGTCTGACAGGATATTATAGCATAAGGATGTCTGCGCCCCGTTAGAAATTACGCAGACTACAGCGTTGTATGTTCATGCCTTAAATCGTCTCTTGCGGCGCTGCATGTAAAAGCTGAACGCCAGCGGGATGAGCGACAGCACCCCCACGCCGACATACACAAGGATGACCTTGCTGCGGTCTTCGGCCAGCGCCGCGCCCATCGCCACGCCCAAAAAGGTGGGGACGATCCCGGCAATCACCGACACCAGCACATACTGGTAAAACCGGATGGTCGCCGTGAACCCGGCGGCGTAGCTGATGAAATCGTAAAGCGCGAACAGGAACAACCGCGCATACACCAGCGCCCGCCAGCCGCCCAACTGCGCGGCGAAGTCGTCCACCTGCCGGATGCCCTGCTGCCCGCCAACAAAGCGCAGCACGACCCGCCTGCCAAAGTGCCGCGCGATGAGAAAACTCACGCTGCCGCCCAGCACCTCGCCCAGCAGCGTATAAAACACGCCCGGCCACAGACCGAACAGCAAGCCCGCCGACATCTGGATCGGCCCGCTGCTCAACGGCGCGAAAACATAGGTCGCGGTCTTTAAGGCGACATAAGCCAGCGGCGCGGCAGGCCCTGCCGAGTCAACAGCGGCCTGAATACGCGCCACACCGACCCACTCCACTGCCAGCAGCATTAACCCGGTCACGATGAGGAAGGCGGCAGCCGCCAACACCGCCGCGCGCAGCGAAAAGGGAGTCTGTCGTGTTGTGGTTTCAATCAAGGTGTTTACCCCTGTTCATGTCAACCTCTGTATTGTACGCAGAAACGCCCTGCCCGGTCGCGCGGACAACGGCCTGCAAAATAATCTGGGGTTAGCAGGCCGAATATACCTTTGGTTAGATGCTCTCTGCGTGGGATTACTTATATGCTGACAAGCGTTGCACAGGGATAACGCAAGCCCGGCAGCACTCACTCACACAACCACTTAATCAGGAGCAGCCTCATGAAACACAGCAAACTCATCGTTCTTGTTGTTCTCGTCGCCATCTTCAGCATCGCCGGGGTTTCCGCCACGCTGGCGCAGGACAGCAGCGCCGAAGCCGACGCGCAGATCATCGAGGTGGAAGTCGCCGAGGACGGCACCCGCTTCGTGTTTGGCACCGAGCAACTGCATGAAGACGGGATGCCTGCCTACGGGTCGCCCTTCGTCACGCAGGGTTACATTTACCCGGTCGGCACCCTCAACGGCAGCAACGGCGTACTGGCGAACGGCGAGCCGGAATTCCCGGAACTGGTCATCGGTGAATGGACATGCTACGGCTGGATGATCGGCGAAGGCGGCCATGCCACCACTGGCGAATGGGTTGTCTCCACCCAGATTTACGCCTTCGAGGACAACATTATCGTCACCAACGGCTTCGAACTGGCCGACCTCAATGTGCCAGTTGCGCGGGCGATCACGGGCGGCACGGGCGAGTACAGCGGCGCGCGCGGCCAGATGCAGCAGACGCTGCTGGGCTTCACCGAGCAGATGGGCGTGAACCTGACGGTCGAACTGGCAGTCGCCGACACCGCGCAGTAAAACACACAGCAGCCTCTCTGTCCTGTACAGCTTAGAGAGGATGCTCAGCCACCATCATGACGGGGCGAGCATCCTCTCTATTCGTTGAACAGCTCACCCACGCTGCGCCCGGCATGAGCGCGCAGGATCACCTCGCCCAGCAGCGGCGCGACAGAAAGCACGGTCATGTTCGGCAGGCGCTTGCTTTCTGGCACGGGGAGCGTATTGGTGAGGATGATCTCTTTCAAGTCCAGTTCCGCCAGCCGTTCCACACCCTTGCCGGCCATCAGCCCATGCGTGAAGGCGAAATAGACATCCTTCGCGCCGTATTCGCGGATCGCCTGCACCGCGTTGACCGCGCTGCCCGCCGTCAGCACTTCGTCATCCACCAGCAGCACATTCTTGCCGCGCACGTCGCCAATGATCGAAAGCGCTTCGGGGCGCTCGGCATTATCTACCCGGCGCTTTTCGATAATCGCGTGGGGTGTCCCCAGTTTCTCTGCCCAGTTGCGCCCCTTCTTGGCAAAGCCCAGATCAGCCGAAACCACCACGAGGTCTTTAATCTGCTTTTCCAGCACATAATCGCTCAGCAGGTGAAAGGCGGTCAGCACGTCGCCGGGGATGTTAAAAAAGCCCTGAATTTGCCCGGCGTGCAGGTCAATCGTGATGTAACGATCTGCCCCGGCGACCTCGATCAGGTTCGCCAGCAGCCGCGCCGCGATGCCCACGCGCGGCTGGTCTTTTTTGTCCGACCGGCTGTAGGTCATGTACGGGAAAATAACGTTGATACGCGCGGCAGAGTCGCGCTTGAGCGTGTCAATCATGATCAGCATTTCCATGATGTTGTCATGAATGGGCGAGGCCATCGTCTGCACCAGATACACGTCCTGCCCGCGAACGCTCTCGTTAAGCTGGATGAAGATATTCTCGTTAGAGAACACCGTGCGGGTATATTTGCCCGGCTCAATTCTGAGATAGCGCGCGATCTCTGCGCCTAATTCCTGCGAGGCCGAGCCACAGAACAGCAGGATATGCCCGTAGGGGCTGGGGCTTTCCGCCAGCAGGATGTGGGAACCGGGCTTACGTACATACTTCGTGCCGGGAATCTTGTCAAATGTCGTCATGCTTTATCCTATGCAAACCGAGTGAGCGGGGTGATTTCTTCAGGGGACGGGTATATGCGCCAGAAGCATCTGGACAGCGCTCTCCGGGTCCTGTTCTCTTGCGTGAATTCGGTCAATCACCGCCGAAAGGTCGCTTTGCGACACACTTTGCAGCAAACGCGCCATCAGCGCGTCGCGCAGGCGTTCATACAGTTCAATCTCGATGCGCTGGCGCTCGGCCAGTGCCAGACGGTCATGATCGGCCAGATAAGCGCGGTGCTTCTCAATCGCCGCCAGCAGCGCGTCTATGCCCTTGTTTTCAGCGGCGACGGTTTCGATCACGGGCGGCAGCCACAGCGCCGCGTCGGGGGCGGGCGCAGCCGCCGCTTCGCGCAGAAGCTGGCCGTGATGGGCGGTGAGCTGGTCACGGGCGGCGGGATGCCCCAGTTCGAGCATGGCTTTCAGCGCGCGGGCGGTATTTCGCGCGCCGGGGCGGTCTGCCTTGTTCACCACCAGCACATCGGCGATTTCCAGAATGCCCGCCTTAATCGCCTGCACATCGTCGCCGAGGCCGGGCGCTTCGACCACCAGCGTGGTCTGGGCCGCGCGGGCGATGTCTACCTCGCTCTGCCCCGCGCCCACCGTCTCCACCAGCACCACGTCAAAGCCCGCCGCGTCCATCACGCGGATCGCGTCGCGGGTCGTGCGGGACAGCCCGCCCAGATGCCCACGTGCCGCCATGCTGCGGATGAACACGCCGCTGTCGCCGCTCAGGTCGCGCATCCGAATACGGTCGCCCAGAATCGCGCCGCCAGAGAACGGGCTGGTCGGGTCAACCGCCACAATCGCTACGGTTTTGCCCTGCGCGCGGTAGGCCAGCGCCAGCGCGTTCACCAGCGTACTTTTGCCTGTGCCGGGCGCGCCCGTTATCCCGATAATCCAGGCACGGCCTGTGCGGGGGAACAGCGCGGCCAGCGCTTCGTCCACGCCTTCATGCCCGTTCTCTACCCATGTCAGCAGCCGTGCCAGCGCCCGGCGATTACCAGCAAGAAGCTGCTGCGCGATCTCGCTCATGACGCGCCGTCCAGCCGCACCACGCCGCGAATATGGGTCACGATGTCCTCTGTGCTGGTCCCCGGCCCAAAGATGCCTGTCACGCCCATCTCCGCCAGCCGGGGGCGGTCCTCGTCCGGGATGATGCCGCCGACGATGATCGGCACATCATTCAGGCCACTCGCGTCCATCATCTGGCGGATGCGCGGCACCAGCGCCAGATGCGCGCCGCTGAGGATGCTGAGGCCAACAACATCCACATCTTCCTGTAACGCCGCCTCCGCCACCATCTCCGGTGTCTGGCGCAGCCCGGTATAGACCACTTCCATGCCCGCGTCGCGCAGCGCACGGGCGATCACCTTCGCGCCCCGGTCGTGTCCGTCCAGACCCGGCTTGGCAATCAACACCCGTATTACCCGTTCTGTCATCGCTCAATCCAATCTATTGAACACAAAATTATGCTCTCGGATAATTCCTGTTACAAAAAGCGGCCTTCACTGTCCTCATCTGCTTAATCATTATCGCTCGCAAGGGATTATAACAAAAAGCCGCCGCCCCCCCTATTGTAAAAACCTAAATTAAACCGAAAATCAATAAAGTAAAACACTCTTGAAAAACGAGCCTGTGATACAATGTAAAATTAAAGAACGGGTTAAAAAATCGAGACAACTCAATGACCAGCGTGACAACCAAATCCAGCCATGGCGGTATTGAGCAAACGAACGCCGCGCGTTCAGCGCAAGCGCAGGCCGTCACCGCCAGCCACCGCTTCTGGTTTGCCCTGACCGCCGCCATCGGCATCGTGGCGATTGTTGGCTGTGTCATTTACCTTGCGCTGGCGCTCGGCTGGTTCAGGCAGCCATTTCTAGGGGCGATGGTTTCGCGCAATCTGGTTGTGGACGGCGCGCTGCCTGTCAGCCGTGTTTCATGGCCGGGGCTGGAGGCGGGCTTACAGCGGCTCGACCATATCATCGCCATCAACGGCCAGCCGCTGGCTGATTCGCCGCAGAATTACGATGAGGCGGTCAGCAACTATCACCAGATCATGCGTACGCTTCCGCCCAACAGCGTTGTCACCGTAGACTTTAACCGCCTGTCAGAAGGCGATATTCAATGTCCCGGTGTCAGCAGTCGCATCGGAGACTGTCGCATCAGCTACCGCCTGAGCGCGTTTGGCTTTGTGCCGCTGTCCGGCTTCTTCATCGCGCCGTATGTGACAGGGCTAATCAGCCTGTTTGTCGGGTTCGCGGTGCTGCGCCTGCGCCCACACCAGCCTGTAGCCCGGTTGGTCAGCCGGGTCGCGCTTCTGCTGGCGCTGTTACTGGCCGGGTTATTCGACATTAGCTCCACCCATGGGCTGATTCCGCTGTGGCTGATTACCACAACGGCACTCGGCGCGACACTGGTACATCTTAGCATGGTGTTTCCACAGCGCCTGCTGCTGCTGTACCGCGCGCCCTGGCTGGTGGTGGTGCCATATCTGGTTTATGGGCTGCTGGCGGGCGTGCTGTTATACACCTATATTTACCCGCCCGCGCCCCAGTTCCAGCCCGCGATGGTCGCTTTTGCCAGCCTGTTTCTGGCGATGCTCATCCTGCTGCTCAAGGCGATCATCACGCGCCGTCGGGTGCTTTCGCCCATTATCCGCGACCAGAGCAACACCCTGCTGGTCGGTTTTCTGCTGGCCTGTTCACCTGTGCTGTTGTGGCTCGTCAATACCATCTCGGTACTGCTGAACACCGAGGCGCTGCTGCCCTTTAACACGTCGGCCAGCACGCCGTTCGCGGTGGTCGCGCCCCTCAGCCTGGCTTACGCTGTGCTGCAGTACCGCAAGTTTGATACCGACCGCGTCCTCAGCACGGGCATCACCTACACCATTATGCTGGTAGCGTTGATCGCCGGGTACTTTTTGCTGGTCTTTGGGGTGACGCTATTTTTCACGCAGGAAGTTGCCGAGGCCAACCAACCCCTGTTCATCGCGGTGGCAATCTTTATCATTGCCATCGGCTTTTTGCCCGTTCGCAACCTGTTGCAGCAGCGCATTGACAGAATCTATTACCGCCAGCGCCACGATTTTCAGGATTACACCGAGCTTTTCACCCATGAAATCGCGCGGCTGAGCGACCTGCATGAAGTGGCGGCGCGTTTTCATGAAGTCCTGAACGAGACGATTTCCCCGTCCAACCTGTTCATTTTCCTGCCGCTGCGCCCGGACGGCAGTTACATCGCCGTAGGCGAGGCAGGCGAGACCGATATTTCCTTCGCCGCCGACAGCGGCATCATCAACGCGCTGGAAGCCCACGACCAGTTTATTCATCTGGAGCCGGGTCGCCCGTGGCCGCTGGAAATTCGCGGCGAAAGATCACGGCTGGAAATCCTCAACACCCTGCTTATTCTGGGGCTGCGCGGCAGCCAGCAGATCAACGGCTTCATCAGCATCGGCCAGCCGAAATCGGGCGCGAAAACCTACAACTACGAGGAAATGCTGTTTGTGCAAAACCTCGCCAGCCAGTTCGCCATCGCTGCCGAGCGCGCGCAGGTGGTGGCCTCGCTGGAACATCGGGTGCAGCAGTTGGATGCCTTCAGTCAGGTGAGCCAGGCGGTGAACTTCACCATCAGTTCCGACGACCTGCTGGAACTCATTAGCGCGCAGACCAACCGATTGGTGGAGACGCGGCACTTCTACATCGTGCTGTACGACGAGCGCGCACAGCAACTGTATTTCGCCTTCTTTCAGGAGGATGGCGAACGCTATGGCGAGCAGGAATTAAAACGCTGGCCGCTTGGCAGCGACCTTCTCAGCGAGATCACCCGCACACAGCAGCCGATGCGCGTACCGGACTTCGCGGCGGCGATGGCCCAGCGCGGCGCGCCGATTAAATACGAAACGCCTAATCTGAAAGCGTGGATGGGGGTTCCCATGGTCGCCGGACGGCGCATGGTCGGCGTGATGGCGGTCGGCACGACGCGCCCCGGTCATGTCTACAGCGACGAGCAGTACCGCTTCTTTAACGACATGAGCGCGCTGGCGGCGACCTCGATTGACAAGGCGCGCCTGTTTGAAGTGACCGAACGGCGCGCGCGCCAGTTGGCCGCGCTCAATGACATCAGCCACAAGCTGGCTGGCGAACTGGAAGATGTCGAAAAGCTGATGGCGCTCATTACCCAGAGCGCGGTAGACATTCTGGAAGCAGAGGCCGGTTCGCTGCTGTTGATGGCCGACGAGGAAAAGAAGGAACTGGAGTTCCGCATCGCCGTTGGCCCTGTCGGACACGAACTGGTCGGCAGGCGCTTTCCGTCCAGTGCCGGGCTGGCGGGCAAGGTCGTAACGACTGGCCGGCCCAAAATTGTGGACGACCCGGCCAATGATCCCGACTGGGGCGGCGAACATGCTGAAGAAGGCTTCCAGACGATGGGCGTGCTGGCGGTGCCGCTGGTGGCTAACAATCAGGTGCTTGGCGTGCTGGAAGTCCTCAACAAAAAGGATGACGCGCCCTTCGTGGAGGAGGATGCCGAACTGCTGACGACCTTCGCCGGGCAGGCAGCGGTTGCCATCTACAACGCGCAGTTGTTCCGCATGACCGACCAGCAGTTGAGCGACCGCGTGGCCGAACTGGAAGCGCTGGAACGTATTGACGTGGAACTGAACCGCTCGCTCGACGCGACCAAAGTGGCCGAAGTCACCATCCGCTGGGCGATCGCCAAAAGTGGCGCGACAGCCGGGGTGCTGGGGCTGGTGGTGGGCGATCCGCCGCAGTTGCACGTCGTCTGGAAATATGGCTATGGCGACGACGACTCCCCCGAAGGCGCGGAGGGCATGATCTGGCCGCTTGACCGGGGTATTGTCAGCCGTGTGCTGCGTACCCGCCGCCCAGACCTGACCGACGATGTGAGCATTGACCCCAGCTACATCCCCAGCCTGCACCGTTCCCTCAGCCAGCTTACTGTGCCGATGCTCTCCGGCGGCGAGATCATCGCCCTGCTGGTGCTGGAAACGAACAAGCTGCCGCGCCTGAATCTGGTTGATCTGGTGTTTGTGCAGCGTCTGGCAGAACATGCCAGCATCGCGCTGGCGAACGCGCAGCTTTACGCCGAACTCACACGCTCGAACGAGAGCAAGAGCGAGTTCGTCAGCTTCGTCGCCCATGAGCTTAAAACACCCATGACCTCGATCAAAGGGTATACCGACCTGCTGCTGATGAGCGCCAGCAACGGCCAATTAGATGACCAGCAGAAGAAGTTCCTGTATACCATCAGGTCGAACACCGAGCGCATGACCACGCTGGTGAGCGACCTGAACGACGTGACCAAACTTCAGACGAACAATCTGGTGATGAACTTCGAACCTATTCATTTTGAGGATGTGGTTTCGGCCACGCTGCTGCCCCTGCGGCGGCAGATTGAGGAACGCCAGCAGACGCTTGAGATCAACATCCCGGAGGATATGCCCGCCGTCTATGGCGACCAGAACCGCCTGATTCAAGTGCTGACCAATCTGCTCAGCAACGCTTACAAATATACGCCTGAAGGCGGCCTCATCAGCGTCAACGGAGAAGTCGTTCACAACCGCTGGGACACCAAAGGGCGCAGCACACAGGAAGTGCTGCATATCGCCGTGCAGGATACAGGCATCGGCATGAGTCCTGAAGATCAGGCCAAGCTGTTCACGCCGTACTTCCGCAGCGACAACCCGCAGGCGCGCGACCAGCCCGGCACTGGCCTCGGCCTGACGATCACGCGCGGCATTGTCGAGCAGCATGGCGGGCATATCTGGGTCGAGAGCGAACTGGGCAAGGGAACGGCTTTCCACTTTACAGTCCCCATCGCTACCGAAGCACAACTTGCACAGGAACAGACCGAAGAAGCGTAAACGAAAAACACCCGCGAACAGGCGGGTGTTTCTGATTATA
>CAZJSU010000041.1:2235-13521 GCA_964548765.1 uncultured Anaerolineaceae bacterium | reverse complement strand
TAGCTTAACACGCTGTCCAGCTTCAGCTCGGCGGTGAGCTTGTCCTTCGGCTTGTACCCGGTCACACGCGCGACAGCCTCACCATCCTTGAACAGGATCAATGTGGGGATGCCCATCACGCCGTAACTCATCAGCACATCCTGATTGGTGTCTGCGTCCAGCTTGGCAACCCGCAGCTTGCCCGCGTACTGCTCGGCGATCTCATCCACCATCGGCGCGATCATCTTGCAAGGCGTGCACCATTCCGCCCAGAAATCCACCAGTACAGGCGTATCTGAATTTAACACCTCAGTCTGGAAATTTTCCTGTGTTGCCTCAAACGTTTTGTCGCTCATCGTCCTGTTTTTCTCCTGCTTTGACACTGAATTTGGCGCATGTTATCATCAATGAAATACGTTGGCAACAAATCAATATCACGAGTTTTATCGTAACATCGGACCTGTCCCTATGAATACTGACGACGCAGCCCTGCCCGAACTTACGCGGCGGCAGGAAGAAATTCTGACCCTGATTGTACAGGCGTATACCCAGTCTCCCGAACCGATCAGTTCCAAGTATCTGGTGGAGGCTTATAACCTGAATTTCAGCACGGCGACGGTGCGTAACGAGATGGCTGTGCTGGAGGAAAAAGGCTATATCAAAGCGCCGCACACCTCTGCCGGGCGCGTGCCGACAGAAGACGGTTATCGTTACTTCGTCAAGCGCCTGCTGCCCAGCACAGACCTCAGCCCTAACGAACAGACAGGCATCACCCATAAGCTGCAAACATCGCCGCTGGCGACCGAGCAGTGGATGCGGCTGGCGGCGACGATCATGGCGCGCACCGCCCGCTCTGCCGCGCTGGTTACGCCGCCGATTGCCGAGATCAACCGCTTTAAACACATGGAGCTGATCTCTATTCAGGGCCGTCTGGTGCTGATGGTGCTGGTGCTGCACAGCGGCAGCGTACTCCAGCAAATGCTTAATCTGGCCGAACCAGTCGTCCAGAACGTGCTGAGCGAAACCGCGCAGCGCATTAATATGCTCGGCCAGAACCTGACCGCCAATGAAGTCCGCATGAAAAGCGTACAGCTACAACTTCTTGAGCGCGAAATGGCCGACCTCGCCGCCGACATGATGGAACGCGCAGATAGCAATCAGGTGCGCTTTATCTATGGCGACGGCCTCAGCGAGACGATTGCCGCCTTTCAGGGCAGCGAGGGCGCGCAGCAGGTGGTGCGCGTCTTTGAGGAGCGCGCCTTCCTCAACATGCTGCTGGGCGAAGTGCTGAACGCGCACGACAACCGGGTGCAGGTGTTGATTGCCGGGGAGGGGCGCTGGGAGGAACTGAAGCACCTCAGTATGGTACTCAGCCGCTACGGCATCCCCGGCCAGGTCAGCGGCGCGGTGGGGATCATCGGCCCGACGCACATCAACTATGGCCGCGCGGTCAGCACCGTGCGCTATGTCGCCGGCCTCATGACGGAGATGCTGGCCGACTTCTACAATGAAGGCAGTACCAACCGCCTGCCGGACAAGTCCGAGGCCGAATAAACACCTGTTCATCCATTAAACACTCACGCTAATTTTACAAATCACGGTCAGTTTGTTAACGAAATTCTATGAGTGGTGGTGTAAACTCCTACCTGATCTCATTTGTTCATATCTGTTTACTTTGCCCGATACAAGGATAATGCCTGTGAGTCAGGATAAAACCAGACCTTTAGACGATGCTGACGATCTGGAACAGACCGCCGACAGCGTTGAAGATACACAAAAGCTGGCCGAGGCGCTGGCTGCTGCGGAACGTCAGTCAAAAGAATACTTCGACGGCTGGCAGCGCGAACGGGCAGACTTTGCCAATTACAAGCGCCGGATAGAACGCGAAATCAGCGATATTAAAGATGATGCGCGCGTAAGTACCCTCGTGGCGCTGCTGCCCGTGCTGGACGACTTTGAACTGGCTATCGCCAACCTGTCAGATGACCTGAAGGCGCATCCCTGGCTGGAAGGCGTAATGGCGATTCAGCGCAAGTTCAAGAAGATTCTGGACGATCATGGCGTTGTCGCCATCGAGCCGACTGGCAAGGCCTTTGACCCCAACCTGCATGAAGCCATTGGTATGGACAGCAGCGGCGCGGTGGAAAGCGGCCATGTCAGCGAAACACTGCAAAAGGGTTATGCCTACGGCGATAAAGTGCTGCGCCCGGCACGGGTGCGCGTCGCCGAGTAAGTCATTGATCTTAAAGCATCCTGCTGCCGCGCCTGTGGGCACAGCAAACGCAATTATTCATCAGGAGACAATATTCACATGGGTAAAATTATCGGTATTGACCTGGGTACGACGAACTCCGTCGTTGCAGTTATGGAAGGCGGTACGCCGACTGTTATCCCCTCGTCCGAGGGCGGCCACCTGATTCCGTCTGTTGTGGCAATCAACAACAAGACGGGAGAACGGTTAGTCGGCAAGGTCGCGCGCAATCAGGCCGTCGTCAACCCGGATAACACCGTCTTTTCGGTCAAGCGCTTTATGGGGCGCAAGTACAGCGATGCCCAGGTGCAGGACACCATCAAGCGCATCCCCTACAAAGTCAGCGCCGCGCCCAACGGCGACGTGCGCGTTCACATGGGCGAGAAAGAATACAGCCCGCCGGAAGTCTCGGCCATGATCCTGCAAAAGATCAAGGCGGACGCGGAGGCTTATCTGGGCCAGCCTGTCACGCAGGCGGTGATTACCGTCCCGGCCTACTTTAACGACGCGCAGCGTAACGCGACCAAGGATGCCGGGCGCATCGCCGGGTTGGAAGTGCTGCGTATCATCAACGAACCCACCGCTTCCAGCCTTGCTTACGGGCTGGATAACCGCAAAAACGAAGTGATCGCGGTGTATGACCTGGGCGGCGGCACCTTCGATATTTCCATCCTCGAAGTGGGCGATGGCGTGTTTGAAGTGCGCAGCACCAACGGCGACACCTACCTCGGCGGCGACAACTTCGACGAGACGATCATTGACTACCTCGCTGAGGAGTTCAAGAAGGAAAACGGCATTGATCTGCGTCAGGATCGGCAGGCGCTGCAACGCCTGAAGGAAGGCGCGGAGAAAGCCAAGATCGAGCTTTCCAGCACGCACAGCACCGAGGTCAACCTGCCGTTCATCACCGCCGATGCCAGCGGCCCCAAGCACCTGAACATGACGCTGACCCGCGCCAAGCTGGAAAGCCTTGTGGATCATCTGGTTCAGCGTTCGATCAAGCCCTGTGAGCAGGCGCTTAAAGACGCGGAACTCTCTAAAGATCAGGTCAACACCGTCATCCTTGTCGGCGGCATGACTCGTATGCCTGCGGTGCAGGAAGCCGTGAAGAAATTCTTCGGCAAAGAGCCGAACCGCAGCGTGAACCCCGACGAAGTGGTGGCGCTGGGCGCTGCCATTCAGGCGGGCGTACTCGGTGGCGATGTCAAGGACATCCTGCTGCTGGACGTGACCCCGCTGACGCTGGGTGTGGAGACGCTGGGCGGTGTGGCTACGCCGATGATCGAACGCAACACCACCATCCCCACCAAGAAAAGCCAGGTTTACTCCACCGCTGCCGACGGGCAAACGCAGGTCGAGATTCATGTCGTGCAGGGCGAGCGCCCGATGGCGGCGGATAACAAGTCGCTGGGCAAATTCATCCTCGATGGCATCCCCCCCGCGCCGCGCGGTGTGCCGCAGGTCGAGGTGACGTTTGACATTGACGCGAACGGCATCCTCAACGTGAGCGCGGCAGACAAGGCCACCGGGCGCGAACAGAAGATCACCATCACCGCCAGCAGCGGGCTGGCCGAGGACGAGATCGAGCGCATGGTGAAGGAAGCCGAAGCCCACGCGGCGGAAGATGCCAGACGCAAGGAAACCGCCGAGCTTCACAACCGGGCGGAAAGCACGATCTTCTCTGCCGAGAAGCTGCTGCGCGACTTCGACGACAAGCTGCCGGAAGATGCCAAGAAGCAGACGCAGGAGAAAATTGACGCGGTACGCAAGGCGCAGGAAAGCGGCGAAGCCGCCCCACTGGAAGCCGCGATGGACGCGCTGGCACAGCATATTCAGACGCTCGGCGGGCGTATGTACGAGCAGGCTCCCGCCGCAGGCACCGATGGCGGCGCGGATGCGGGCAACGGCGAGGCGAAGAAAGGCCCCAACGACGAAGACGTTGTGGATGCCGAGTTCACCGAAGCCTAGCTGATGGCTTAGCAGGACGATTCTACAGGGCAGATGCATTTGATCTGCCCTGTTTTAGAACCCGGAGTGAGCGTTAAATCAACCACATTGGATTCTTCATTCTCAGCTACAATTGAGTGTAGAAACGCGGGATAATGGCACACACTATGGCACGAGATTATTACGAGGTATTAGGCGTTGCTCGCAGCGCCGATAAAAACGAGATTAAGCGGGCGTTCCGCCAACTGGCGCGCGAATATCACCCGGACGTGAGCAAGCACCCGGATGCCGAAGCGCGCTTTAAGGAAATCGGCGAAGCCTACGAAGTGCTGTCCGATGATGAAAAGCGCGCGCGTTATGACCGCTTCGGCCATGCCGGGGTGCAGGGCAACGGCTATGGCGCGAGCGGCTTCAGCGGGGTTGGCTTTGAGGAAATCTTCGAGGAGTTCTTCAGCAACTTCGGCGGGCGCTCGGCCACGCGCGGGCGGGCTGGCCCACGCCCCGGCGCAGACCGCAAGATAGACCTGACGATCACGTTTGAAGAAGCGATCTTCGGCGTGGAGAAAGAGATCGAGATTGACCGCATGGAGACCTGCGAGGTCTGTGATGGCAGCCGCGCCGAGCCTGGCACGTCCACCATTACCTGCCCTCAGTGTGCGGGTACAGGCGAAATCCGTCAGGTGCAGCAGACCTTCCTCGGCTCGATGGTGCGCGTGACCACCTGCCCGCGCTGTAACGGGCGCGGCGAGACCATCCAGACTCCCTGCCGTAACTGCCGGGGCGAAGGCCGCACCCGCAAGCACGCGGTGCTGACCGTGCAGATTCCGGCGGGTGTGCGCGAGGGGCTGCAAATTCAGGTACGCAACGAAGGCGACGCGGGCGAGGCTGGCGCGCCAAAGGGCAACCTGTACGTGGTCATTCACGTCAAGGAACACCAGTTCTTCAAAGTGCGTAATAATGACATTATTCTGGACATCAACCTGAACGTGGCGCAGGCGACGTTGGGCGACAAGATCATTGTGCCAACGGTGGACGGTGATGTAGAGCTGACCATCCCCGCCGGGACGCAGACGGGCAAGGTCTTCCGGCTGCGCGGCAAAGGCGTGCCGCGTTTACGCAGCGACGGCTCGAACTCTGGCCGGGGCGACCAACTGGTTTATGTACAGGTAGCGGTGCCTGCCCAACTGACCGATGAGCAGCGCCACCTGTTCGAGCAGTTAGCCAAAACTTTCGGCAGCAATATCCATCCGCAGCAGCAGGAACGCGGCTTCTTTGACCGGGTGATGGACTTCTTCGCAGGGGAACAGAATTGACCGCGTGGATTGAAGTTGCCCTCAGTGTGGATGGCGAGTCCGCCGAAGCCGTTGCCGAACTGCTCCAGCGCTTCGGGCATCAGGGCGTGGCGATTGAGCAGGAAGGCATCCCGCCCGATAAACTGGACGAAGACCAGCTTCCCCCGCCGGAATACCTGACGATTCGCGCCTACTTCCCCGCCGACGAGCGCATGGAAGACACCAAGCTGGAACTGGAAAGCGCGCTCGGCTACATGGGCATGATGTACCCGATGCCCACCCCGGTCTACCGCGAGGTGGCGGAAGAAGACTGGGCGGAAGCGTGGAAGGTTCATTATCACCCGGTACGCATCGGCCAGCGCCTGCTGATCCGCCCGCGCTGGGTGGAGATGGAAACCGCGCCCGGCGACGTGGTGATTTCGCTTGATCCGGGCATGGCCTTCGGCACTGGCACCCACCCGACCACGCAGCTTTGTCTGGAAGCCGTGGAAGCGCTGGTACAGCCGGGCATCCGGGTGCTTGATCTGGGCTGCGGCTCAGGCATTTTGTCCATCGCCGCCGCCAAGCTGGGCGCGGGGCATGTTCTGGCGCTGGATATTGACCCTATAGCGGTGAAGGCCGCGCAGGACAACGTACAGGACAACGGCGTGCCAGCGGCACAAATCACCGTGCAGGAAGGCTCGCTGGAAACCGTCGTCACGTCTGCCCGGCGCTTTGATCTGGCCGTCGTCAACATTCTGGCGCGGATCATCATCCAGATGTGCGACCAGCACCTCGGTGAAGTGATTCGCCCCGGCGGGCGCGGCATCTTCAGCGGCATCATCGAAGATCAGGCCGCCGATGTCGAAGCCGCGCTGCGGAAAACCGGCCTTGAGCCATACCACCGCCGCCAGCAGGGCGACTGGGTTGCTATCGAAGCGCGGCGGCCACACTAAAGCCCATGAATACACATTTTCGCGCGCTGCGGCAGGGCGCAATCACGCTTTACCCGATCACAACGAGTAACACGCAGGAAGTGCTGGCGATGTTCAGCGGCTTTCCCGACTCGGACGACATGATTGAGGAAATCGAAGAAAGTTATCTGCCAAAATATGACGAGGCGGGAAAGTGCATTAATTATGGCTTTTACGCCACCCTCAACGGCGAAATCGCCGGGATAAGCCTGCTCGGCATCAGCAGTTGGAGCGATTTGCGCGGTCATACGGGCGCGGATACCCTGCTGCACATGCGCGGCAAGGGGGTCGCGCCGGGCAGCAAGCCACACCTGTTTTACATCGGCTTTCACCTGTTCGGCCTCAACCGCGTCGAGACAGGCTGTTTTGTCTCCAATATCGCGTCCAAACGCTCGATTGAGAAAACACCCGGCTTCCAATATGAAGGCACACTGCGCGCTCACGGGCGCAATGATGACGGTGAATTCGAGGACGTGTACAGCTATGCCATCCTGCGCCGTGATTGGGAACGGCTGTATAATCCGGCAGACATTGAAGTTATCCCTTAAGCGCGCGGTACCGCGCCCAATCTGATGCGTTTTCCTGCACAAAAGCTAAAGAGCAAAGCGGTTGAACTGGGCTTCAACCTCATGGGCATCACGCCCGCCCGCCCCTCGCCCACGCTGGCGGCTTACTTCCGCTGGATTGACGCGGGGATGCATGGCACGATGAACTACATGGCGCGGCCAGACCGCCAGGCCCGCCGCCGTGACCTGAACGTGATTCTGCCCGGCGCGCGTTCGGTGGTCATCGTCGGGTTGGACTACCGCACCGCCGCTGTGCCACAGGAAACACTAACCGACCCCGCGCGCGGGCGCATCGCGTCCTATGCGTGGGGGGTGGATTATCACGACCTGATGACCCCGCGTTTAGAAGCGCTGGCCGAATGGATGCAGGCGGAAAGCGGGCAAAGCATCGAGCGCCGTGTTTATGTAGACACCGGCGCTGTGCTGGAGCGCAGCCACGCCCAGCAGGCGGGCATGGGCTTCATCGGCAAAAACACGCTGCTCATTCACCCGCGCCGGGGCAGTTATTTCTTCCTCGGCGAATTCCTCACCGATCTTGAGTTCGACCAGTACGACAGGCCGCACCGGGCGACCATGTGCGGAAGCTGTACGCGCTGCCTCAACGCCTGCCCGACGGACGCATTCCCCCAACCGCACGTGCTGGACGCACGCCGCTGCATCAGCTATCTGACCATCGAACACAAGGGCTGGATTGACCGCGACCTGCGCCCGCTGATGGGCAACTGGATTTTCGGCTGCGATGTGTGCCAGGAAGTATGCCCCTTCCAGCGCTTCGCCCCCGCCACGCCCGAACGCAGCTTCTACCCGACAGCGATTGACCGCGCCGCGCCGCCCCTGCCTGACCTGCTGGCGCTGGATGACGCGGGCTTCAAAGCCCGTTTCGGCGGCTCGCCTGTCGAGCGCGTCAAGCGGGAGCGGCTGGTACGAAACGCCTGTATCGCGGCGGGCAACTGGGGCGACCCCGCCGTGCTGCCCGCGCTGGAACACCTGCTGGGCGATCCCTCGCCCCTTATTCGCGGCCATGCCGCGTGGGGGCTGTGGCACGCCGCCAGTGACCATGCCCGCCCTGTGCTGCTTAACCATCTGGCGCAGGAAGCCGACGAGCAGGTACAGATGGAAATTCGCGCCTGTCTGGGGATATAATACATACCGGGTGGGGTATGTTTTCGCCATCCCGCATCGTCTCTTTTATGTGAGCTTACTACAGGAGATTACCCCTATGGAACGTAAGACGTTTCAGGTTCCCAATATTGGCTGTGATGGCTGCGTTCGCACCATCAAGACTGAGCTGAGCGAGCTTCCCGGCGTGCAGCAGGTCGAAGGTCAGGTAGACAGCAGGACGGTGACTGTCGAATGGCAGGCACCCGCCACGTGGCAGCAGATCGTCGAGGCGCTTAAAGAGATCGAGTACGCGCCCGCCGAGGCGTAAATCATCAAACCGCAGAGACACAGAGAACACAGAGTTTTAGATTTTCTTTGTGAGCTTTGTGTCTTTGCGGTTCTATTCCCCGCTATAGACCGCGCTCCTCAAGCACACGGTACGGCTCGACCGTGTAAACGCGGTACATCACCCGCCCGCTAAAATTCAGCATATCGCGCACACGGTCAACAATGGCCGGGTGGGTAATGCGCGCCAGCGCCGTTTCCCGCGCCACCCATTCGACCTCCGGCGACTCAGCGCTCGGTTGCAGTTCGCCGGACAGATAAGTCGCCAGAAAGCCGAAAATCACTTTCGTGGGCGGCTGAATGCTGGAATACACGCCGACCAGCGCGCCGACTTCGATCTCTACGCCGCTTTCTTCGCGCGTCTCGCGCCGCAGCGCCTCGATCAGCGTTTCGCCTTCCTCCACCTGCCCGCCGGGGCATTCCCACCCCCGGCGCGGGCTGCGTACCAGCAGCACCTCGCCGCTGGCGTTGCTAATCAGGGCGGATACCGCCACGATATGCCGGGGAGTCATGTGCTGCTCACGGACATCAGCGCCAGTCATGCTGCAAAAACACCGGGTTCGTCACCGCCAGCATCACACCATCCGCCGCGCGTAGTTCGGCCACGTACCAGCGCGCCTGCTGGCTGGTCACGTTCCAGCGGTGTTCGCCGTCCGTGCTGGCTGGCAGTTCGCCCATCACCTCCCCGCCGCCAATCAGACGCAGCGCAGAATCCGGCGGCGCGCCCTGCCAGCGCAGCGTGATCTCGGCGCTGTCCGCGTCCAGCACGTCACCCATCATCGCCTCGCGGCCATCCGGCGCGCGCCCGTTGATTTCCAGCCTCGGCCCGACGCTCACGTACAGATGCCCGGCTCTGATGGCCTGCAAAATCGCCTTTTCGCTCAGCGCTTCGGCGTAGACGTGGTTCAACCCTATCTGCACATCCTCGGCGATGGGGCCGTGCGCGTCTGTGCCTGCGGTCGCCACCATGCGATAGCCCGCGTTGAGCCACGAATACCACAGCGCCAGCCCGCGCTCGTTCTGGTCGTGCGGCTTCTGCCAGCGCCCGCCGTTCCAGATTTCGACCGCCCGCGCCGTGCCGGGCATCATGTCCTGATACTGCCAGTTACAGCCGGTACACACCGGGTCACCCACCGACATCGGGTGCGCGATGATGAACAGCCCGCCCGCCGCCTCGACTTCGGCGGCGATCTGCGGCATGGTGCGCGCGCCAGCCTGGACGCGCCAGTCCAGCCAGCGGCGCACGCCAAGCGCGACCGCGTGGCCGTAATACGTGGTGAGTTCCATCCCGCCCATCGTGAGCAGGTCATCACCCGCCAGGCTCTCCATCTGTGGCAGCGGTGACACGGTGTTATGATCGGTCAGCGTGGCAAAGTCCAGCCCACGCGCTCGCGACGCCGCCACCAGATCAGGCACATCCCAACTGCCGTCCGAGTGAATCGTGTGCGAGTGCAGATCACCGCGATACCAGCCCACCCCGCGCGGCGCAGTGCTGCCCTTTGACCAGTTCGGTGCGTGACCTGTCAGCAGGGCCGACGAGGCGTTCACCTCAAGCTGGTAAGTCAGTGGCTCTCCCGGCAGCACCATGTGGGTATCCACCACCACCGACCACCTGCCCGGCTGGATCGCGCCGGGGTGATAGCCCGGTGTCGCCTCGACAGCGCTTAACAGGATCACATTTTCGCGGCGGTTGTGGCCTGCCCCGCGCGAGCCTTCCGGGTCGAACAGGCTCAGGCTGAGCAGGTTCCTGCCCGGCTGGCCGGGGACGTTTTTAGGCTCGAACTCCATACGAATATCAAGCCGGGTGGTGCCTTCCGGCACGTCAAACGGATGCGCGATATGCTTCTTGCTGTCCTGCTCGGTCAGCGTGGCCTCGATCTTCAGTAGCGGCATGGGTTGTCAATCCCGTGTGTGAGAGATAAAAATCAGTTGTTCAGTTCCCGGTCAGACGGCGCGTTGATCTCAACAGGTTCATCATGCGCTGAGATGGTAAATTCTATCGAAGCATGTGTATCCACGTCATAGTCCGGCCCGTCCTCCATCTCCTCGCTCAGGTACGGGATATAGGTTCGCCCTTCACTGTCTCCCTTGTAAATCAGGCCATCCTCCGCGCCGATCCACAGCCGATAATTCAGGCTTACATCGCTGGCAGCCATCAGGTTCAACTGGTCGAGGACATCCTCAAGCTCTACATTCCCCGGAGACTGGCGCAGCAGCACCGTCAGTGCGTCCAGTTCTAGCTGGAACACACGCATCTCCACCCCATCCACGACTTCAGACGGAAGTTCGGTCACGTCCGTGATGATCTGCGGGTCTAAAAACAGGGTCAGCGGCAGGCGGTAACTTAACTGCGATTCAATCGCCGCGCGCATGATGCCGTCAAACTGTGCCAGCAGGTCATCATAACGCCACCAGCCCCCCTCAATCTTCAACTCTTCAGCATAAGGCGTATCCTCGATCAGCAGGTTGATGTACGACTCACCCTCAAGCTGCACCTGCTCGACCTGAAACGGCGGCATGGCTTCGGCTTCTTCAAGACTGGCTCCGCTGGTTCTGGTGATGAGGACATGATAATCCCCGTTATCGGCTACCTCGCCCTGTTCCTCTATCACGTTGTGAATTTCGTACTGCTGCTCCGCGCCCTGCAGCGCGGTTGAGATGATCGCCTCGCTGATAAACTGATAAGACGATGCAGACAGGCGCTCCAATGCCCCCAGCACAAAGTCGCGCGGGTCGTCCTCGTCCTGTCCGTACACGACCTGCACAGGCAGCAGGCTAAACAGCGCGGCCAGCACCATCACCCGCCAAAGCATCTTCAACATACAGCACTCCGTTTCGTTATGTCAGCAGTA
>CAZJSU010000041.1:0-2135 GCA_964548765.1 uncultured Anaerolineaceae bacterium | reverse complement strand
CATCCCTAACCAGATTCTATCGGAAAACCCGTTCTATTCCTCGGCGCAGGTGTTATAATCCCCACCAGCTCACACAACCCGATGGAAATTGCAATCATGTCTGACTTCATCCACCTGCATGTCCACACGGAATATTCGCTGCTTGATGGCCTGAGTAAGATTCCCCGGCTGGTAAAGCACGCCAAAGACCTGAATATGACCTCGCTGGCGATCACCGATCACGGCACGATGTTTGGCGTGATGGATTTTTACCGCGCCTGCAAGGATGCAGACATCAAGCCGATTATTGGCGTAGAAGCCTATCTCGCCAAACGCACGCGCTTTGATCGTGAGCGTGAAGACCGCAAGCCCTATCACATGCTGCTGCTGGCGAAAAACCAGACAGGCTATCAGAACCTGCTGAAGATCGCCACGGAAGCCCAACTCAACGGCTTCTATTACAACCCGCGCATTGACCGTGACTTTCTGGCAGAACACGCGGAAGGTCTGATCGCCACCAGCGGCTGCCTCGCCGCGCAGATTCCCAACGCCGTCATGGAAGGCCGCGACGACGAAGCCCGCGAACTGATCGGTTGGTATCAGGATGTCTTTGGCAAGGAAAACTTCTTTCTGGAATTGCAGCAGCACGACATCGAAGAACTACGCATGGTCAACAACTGGCTGCTGCAAAACCGCGACTACGCCGATATACAGTTCGTCGCCACCAACGACGTGCATTATGTGCTGGATGAAGATTACGACCCGCACGACACGCTGCTCTGCATCCAGACCAGCGAACTCAAACGCACCCCGCGCGACAACCGGCTGGCGATGAGCGATGCCAGTTATCACCTGAAGTCGCAGGCCGAGATGTGGCGCGATTTCGGCCACATCCGCGACGGCGAAGCGCTGAAAAACACGCTCAAAATCGCCGAGATGTGCGAGGTAGACCTCGACCCGAAGGGTTATCACCTGCCCGTCTTCCCAGTGCCGCGCGGCTATAGCGCCGACACCTACCTGCGTTATCTGGCCGAGAAGGGGATGACGTGGCGCTACGGGGACAACTGGCGTAATGACCCGGTGCTGACCGAGCGCCTTGACCGTGAACTGAGCATTATTCACAACATGGGGTTCGACACCTATTTCCTGATCGTGTGGGACTTGTGCCAGTACGCGCGCAAGGCGGACATCTGGTGGAACGTGCGCGGGTCGGGCGCGGGCAGCGTCGTCGCCTACGCGCTCGACATCACCAGCATTGACCCGATCATCAACAATCTGCTGTTCGAGCGCTTCCTGAACCCCGGTCGCGTCAGTATGCCAGACATTGACCTCGACTACCCCGATGACCGCCGGGGAGAGATGATCGAGTACACCGCGCGCAAGTACGGCGAGGACAAAGTTGCCGCCATCATCACCTTCGGGACGATGGGGCCGAAGGCGGCGGTGCGCGACGTGGGGCGCGCGCTGGATGTGCCACTGGCCGAGGTCAACCGGGCGGCCAAGCTCATCCCCACCGAGCCAAAGCCCAAGCCGCTGATGACTTATGTGGAGAGCAACCCCGAACTGCTCGACCTGTACAACACCAATCCTGACATCAGGCGCGTGATTGATACCGCGCGCGACCTGCAAGGGATCACGCGCCACGCCTCGACCCACGCGGCAGGCGTGATCGTGGCCGACAGGCCGCTGGTGGAGTATCTGCCGCTGCACCGCCCGACCAAAGGTGAAAAAGGCGAGGAAGAAGCCAGTTCGCTAAAGGCCGTGACACAGTTCCCGATGGAAACCTGCGAGTCCATTGGCCTGCTCAAGATTGACTTCCTCGGCCTGTCTACCCTGACCATTCTCCGCAAAGCCTGCGACCTGATCGCCCGGCATCACGGCGTTCACTACAACATGCAGAACATCCCCTATCGCCACGAGCAGGTGGCCGACAGCCCGGAATGGGCAGAAGCGCTGGATAAAGCGTTTGAGCTGGTCGGGCGCGGCGACACGGTTGGCGTGTTTCAGGTGGAAAGCACGGGGATGCAGCAGATGCTGCGCGGGATGCGCCCGACGAAGTTCGAGCATATCATCGCCGCTATCTCGCTCTACCGCCCCGGCCCGATGGACTACATCCCGACCTACAATGCGCGGATGCACGGTAAAGAGGAAGTGCA
>CAZJSU010000040.1:1779-37262 GCA_964548765.1 uncultured Anaerolineaceae bacterium | reverse complement strand
GTCATGCGTGATGAACTGGCAAAATATGCAGACCGCTTAAACGTGCCGCTGGTGGTGTTCAGCGCGGGCATCGCTTTTTTCGCCTGCGCGCTGCTGGCGGGCTGCGGATTGGTTGCCGTTTTGCTGTGGAACTTTACGTTTCCCGGCGGCGGAGGCCGCCCCACGCCGCGCGTCACGGTGGAGCGCATCGCCGCGACGGACATCGCGCGGGCGACGGAAACCGTCATTGTAACCGCAGAAACAGGCAGCCCCACGCCGACGCTGCTGCCGCTGTTCACGCCCAACCTTCCGCCAACGGCTGGCGTGATCCTGCCCTCTGCGCCAGCGCCGGAGCAGGCCGTGCGCGAGTATTACCAACTGGTGAGCGAGAAGCGCTATGAGGCAAGCTGGCCGCGCCTGAGCGACACCTTCAAGCAGATATTCAACTGCTGCGCGCCCAATTATGATTACGCAGGGTATATGGAATGGTGGGACAGTGTGAACCGTGTGGAGTTTGGCGAGGTACGCACTGTGTCACAGACGGGTGATCGGGCGGTGGTCTATGCCGAGCTGTTCTACCACATGAACGCGGGCGGTGTCTCGCGCGATGCCGAGCCGTACATCGAACTGATTTATGACCCGGCACGCGGTTGGCTTTTTGAGGACAAAGGCGAAACGACTTCCGGGCGGAGATAATCGTCAAACCACCGAGGACGCAGGGGGCGAACCTCTCTAATCTCTGCGCCCTCGGTGGTGCAAAATTTATTCTTCCTGCGTAAACTCCGAGAAGAAGTCCCAGATCACCTGACTGGCGTGGATGTCCATGTTGACGTTACCCGCGATGTCCTCGCGCAAGCGCCCCGGCACCCCCGGCCAGTTATGCCCGCCGCCGAAGATCGCGTAGAAGTCCAGCGCGCTGTTCTCCGGGCAGCCGTCAAACTCCAGTAAATGCACGCTGGTTTCCGGCGAGTCGCCCTGTGGCTCAAGCTGGGTTTCTTCGTAAGTCACATCACAGCCGTTGTGTGCGATCCAGAATTCAATCGTCCGCAGCATCGGCGCGGCAAGGTAGACCATCTCCCCGCCCACCGACCGGGGGATGCCCTCCCATGGAATGCTGACATCCTCTGTGCCATGCATGAACAGGATCGGCGCAGGCGCTTTATCTTCGCACAACTCGATCATGCCCAGAAAGGCGGTCGCGCCGACGACAGCAAAAGCGGCGTACTGGTCACGGGCTTCGCAGGCGAGGCGTTGGGTCATAAACCCGCCGTTGGAGAACCCGGTGACGTAGACACGCTCGCGGTCAATGTTCAGGTCCTGCGCGAGGTCATCAACCATGTCGGACAGGAACTGCGCGTCGTCGGCGGTGTCCATGTTGCCAAACATCGGAATCGCGCGGGTGTAATTCCACTCGTTCTCCAGCCCATCAGGATAAACCGCCACAAAGCCCTCGCGTTCGGCGATGGTGTTCATGTCGGAGATGTAAGCGATGCCCGCGCCGTTATCCGGCCTGCCGTGCAGCACCACCACCAGCGGCGTGCGGTCTGCCGGGTTGTAGCTGGAAGGCACAAAGGCGTTATATGTTCTGGCCTGCCCGGTAAACGGCTCTGGCTGCGCTGCTGCCCAGTCCTCATCCCCCGCGAAAAACCCGATCACAATTTCCGTAGCATCAACGCCGAACTGGTTCAGGTGATAATTGCCTGTGCGCGGCCAGTTACCGCCGCCGCCTTCCACCTCGTAATAGGCGAGGCGGCTGCCAGCGGCGCAGTCGCTGTACAGCGTGACATTCGCCACCTGCTGCCCGGCTTCCATATCACAGCCGTTGCGCCCGCCCCAGAGATTCAGCGTGTTCTCCAGGCTGAGGGTGGACGAAACGGTAAAGTCGCGGCCATCTTCTAAATAGAACGGGTCTGCCGAGCCGCGCATGATGAGCATGGGGATCGGGTCGCCTTCTTCCGGGCAGGCGGTGACATGGTAATCCCAGAGCAGCGCGCCGACTACCGCCACGCCCGCAAATGGGGAATGTGTCTGGCAGGCTGCAAGGTAGGTCATGGTGCCGCCGCCAGCATAACCAGCGAGATACACGCGCTCCGGGTCAACGGCATACGCTTCGGTCAGATGCTCCACCAGCGCATTGATAAACCCAACGTCGTCTGTGCCGGATACCGCCGGGCCTGTCTCGCGCCCGTCGTTCCACGCAAATTCATAACTCTGCGGGTAGGCGGCGATGAAGTTGCGTTCGTCTGCCGCGTCGTTTAGCCCGGTCAGGATCGCCATCCATTCGCCAGATGAGGCGGTTGGATGCAGCGCCAGCACCAGCGGCAGCGGTTCGTCGTCGTTGTAGCCGTCTGGCAGATGCAGCGTGTAGCTGCGCTCCAGCCCGTCGTGCATGAGTGTGCCAGTGGTGTCCTGTGCCAATGCTGGCTGCGCGCAGGTGACTGCCAACAGCAGCAGGATGGGCAGAAGCAGCTTGCGTAAAGAAGAAAAGTAAAACATGCTGAAGTCCAATCAATAGATTTATATTGCAGGTTGTACTGTTAGTATCGGTAAGCGGGGCAAAACGTTCAATTGGATAGGAATTATGTGGGATTCCTGAAAATCTGCTGCGGGATAATGTGGTATAATCCGGCTTGAAGTCCGTTGGCTGAAGCGCAGGGATGTATGGCATGTTCTGGGGCGAATACTCTCACCACCTCGACGAAAAAGGCCGTTTGATTATCCCCGCCCGTTACCGCCCCTACCTCACGCAAGGCGCGATTCTGACTCGTGGCCTCGATCATAATCTGGTGATTTATCCACAGGAAGCGTGGCAGCTTGTGTCTGAACGGCTGAATCAGATGCCCATTACGCACCCCACCGCGCGGGCGCTGCGCCGCCTGCTGTTTTCTGGCGCGGTGGAGCTGTCGCTCGATAAACAGGGGCGGATGCTCATCCCTGGCTACCTGCGCGATTATGCGTCGCTGGATGGCGAGGTGCTGATCGCGGGGATGGAGACGTTCCTCGAACTCTGGGAGCCGGGGCGCTGGCGCACCGCGTTAGAGGGGGTGCCGCACGCGCTGGCCGAGGCCAAACACCTGCTGGAACTGGGAATTTAATATGCCGCCGCACGAACCGGTTTTGCTGCAAGAAGTGCTGGACGGGCTGCTGCCTGCGGCGCGGGTCGTTGATGGCACGCTGGGCGCGGGTGGGCATACACGCGCGCTGCTGGAGGCGGGCGCGGGTGTGGTGCTGGGCTTAGACCGCGACCCGGCGGCGCTGGCGATTGCCCGTGAAAACCTGTCCACTTATGGCGACAGGGCGCGGCTCGTCCACGCCAGCTATCTGCAAATGGCACAGGAAGCGCAGCGGCTGGGCTGGGAGCAGGTGGACGCGATTCTGCTCGATCTGGGCCTGTCCTCGATGCAGTTGGATACCGCAGCGCGCGGCTTCGCCTTTATGCACGAAGGGCCGCTGGATATGCGCTTTGACCCGACCAGCAGCCAACCCACCGCCGCCGAACTGGTCAACGCGCTGGACGCGGATGAACTGGCCGACATCTTCTACCAATACGGCGAAGAACAGCACAGCCGTAAGCTGGCGCGCGCGATCGTGCAGGCGCGCCCGCTGGAAAGCACGAAGCAGTTAGCCGCCGTCATTGAACAGGCGATGCCACGCAGACGCGGTGATAAAATTCACCCGGCGACGCGCGTATTTCAGGCGCTGCGGATCGCGGTAAACGACGAGCTGAGCGCGGTGGAGAAGGTGCTGCCGCTGGCGATAGACCTGCTGCGCTCTGGTGGGCGGCTGGCGGTCATCAGCTTTCACAGCCTCGAAGATCGCATCGTGAAGCAGGCGTTTAAACTGGCAAGCACCGATTGCATTTGTCCGCCAAACGTGCCAATATGTGTTTGTGGTCACGTGGCGACGGTGCGGCTGGTCAACCGTAAGCCCCTCACGGCGACGGAGGCAGAAATCGCCCGCAACCCACGCAGCCGCAGCGCAAAACTGCGAATTGTTGAGAAGTTATAGCGTAACTATGGTCACTGATACTGGTAACTGGTTTCAACATGCCCTGCGCCGCCGCCCCTGGCGCACACAGCGGCAGGCTTTCGCCCTCGCCGCGCTCAGCTTTGTGGTGGCGTTGATTATCGGCGCGTTATATCTGGCGCAGGCCGCCGCGCTTTCTACCACCGGGCGGCAGCTTGAAGCGCTGATCGCCGAGCGCAACCGGATTGAGCAGGCCAACGAGCAGCTTCGCGCGGAAATCGCCCGCTTCCAGAGCGTGCCGCGCTTGCAGGAACGCGCGCGCGAGATGGGCTTTGTCGAAGCCGGGCGGGAGAACATCGAGTATCTCATCGTCCCCGGTTATCGCCCATCTCGTGACCGGGTGGCGGTTACGCCGCTGGCCCCAGCGCCGCAGCGCGACGTGGTGCCTGTTTATGAGGAGACATTCCTCGGCTGGTTACAGCAGCAGTGGGATGCATTCCAGCGCCAGAACAGCGGCAGTTCTGAAGGGGGCGAGTAAAGCATGTATCCGACACAGCAGGAAGAAGTTTTCCGGCGGCGGCTGCCGATGGTGATCGGCGGGCTGGTCATCGCGGCATTGTTTCTGCTGGGAAGGCTGGCCTCGTTCCAGTTCCAGCTTGCCCCGGAAGTGACCACCTATCTGGAGAGTTTGCGTAATTCCGGTTACAGCCGCACCCTGCGGCTGGCCGCCGCGCGTGGAACGATTTACGACCGCCATATGGAAGCGCTGGCGGTTAATACGCTGGAATACAGGATCGGCATCAGCCCCAATCTTGTGTCCGACCCGCGCCGCGCCGCCACCCAGCTTGCCGCGCTGCTGAATCTGAATGAACTACAGACATTCGAGCAGCTCACCAGTTCGCGGCAGTGGGTGCTGCTTGCGCCCCGGGTGAGCGCCGAAGTCGGGCAGCAGGTCGCACAGTTGGATTTTATCGCGTCGGCGTTGAGCATTGACCCTGTGCCGCGCCGCAGTTACCCACAGGGGACGCTGGCCTCACAGGTGATGGGGTTTGTTGGCGGCGACCTGCGCGGTTACTACGGGGTCGAGGGCTACTATCACGGCCAGCTTGCCGGGCGCGAACGTGACCAGCGCATCAGCAATATTCCGTTTGATGTGCCGCAGAATAATTTCAGTGACCGGGGCAACGATATCGTCCTGACGATTGACCGTGACATCCAGTTTCTGGCCGAGAGCGAATTGCAGCGGGCTATTGCTGAAAGCGGCGCGACGCGCGGGACGATCATCATCATGAACCCGCGCAACGGCGATATTCTGGCGATGGCGAGCTACCCCTCGTTTGACCCTAATAATTACACCGAGATCACCGATGCATCGGTGCTGGTGAACCCGGCAATTGGCGAACAGTACGAGCCGGGGTCGGTGTTTAAGGTCATCACGATGGCGGCGGCGCTGGATATTGGCGCGGTGACGCAGTATGACGGTTACATGGACACGGGCGAGCTGCAAATGGGCGGCATCACCATCCGTAACTGGGATCGTCAGGCTTATGGCTACACCGATATGACGCAACTGCTTGTCAATTCACTCAACGTCGGCGCGGCCACCGTCGCGCTGCGGATGGGGCCGACGGATTTTTACAGCGCTTTAGGGCGTTTCGGCATGGGGCGGCCTACGGGGGTAGACCTTGAAGGCGAGGCATCGGGGACAATGTTCGTGCCGGGCGACAGTAACTGGAGCGAGAGCCAGCTTGGAACGAACAGCTTCGGGCAGGGTATCGCCACCACGCCGCTGCAAATGCTCACGGCGGTTAACGCGATTGCCAACGACGGGCTGATGATGCAGCCGCACGTCTTCTACCGCCTGATTGATGGCGAACGGGTGCAGACCTCGCAGCCTTCCACCCTCAGCCGCCCGATTTCCGCGCAGACAGCGCACATCGTCCGCGATATGATGGTGACGGTGGTGCAGGATGGGCTGGATGGCAACGCGCAGGTGCCGGGTTACACCATCGCTGGCAAGACCGGCACCTCGCAAATCCCCTCGCCAGTGGGGTATGAACCCAACGCTTCTATCGCCTCGTTTGTCGGCTTTTTGCCTGCCGACGATCCGCAGGTGAGCGTTCTGGTGAAGCTGGATCGCCCGCGCGATTACTGGGGAAGCCAGGTGGCCGCGCCCGTTTTCCAGCGGCTGGCGGAACGGCTGGTGATTATGCTGCGTATCCCCCCGGATGACATTCGCCATGCGCTGCGCGATCAGGGCGGGCGGGTGAATGAAATCGGTCAATAGGAGTAAGTAATCCATGGGACTTCCTTTTGCGCTGACCATGGGCGCGATGGCTTTTTTGCTGGGCGTGATCTGGGGCGGGCCGTTTATCGAGATTCTGCGCCGCCTGCGCGTTGGCAAGCAGATTCGGGTCGAACTGAGTGAGCATCACCAGAAGAAGATCGGCACACCGACTATGGGCGGCATTATGATTATCCTGCCCGCGCTGCTCATTACGCTTGGCCTGAACATCGTCAATGTGGTGCGAACCGTGACCGGGCCGAGCATCCTGCTGCCGCTGTTTGTGCTGGTCAGCTTTGGCATTCTGGGCGTGATTGATGATTGGGAGGGTATTCAACTCTCGCGCGGGCCGCGCGGCGAGGGGCTTTCTGGCAGGATGAAGTTCGCGGTACAGTTGGGGCTGGCCGCGTTTGTGGCGGTGGTGATCTCGCAGTATGACGGCGGGTTCGCTTATGCCAACAGCGTTAACGTGCCATTTCTGGGCGTATCCCTCCCGCTTCCGCCGCTGCTGTTTATCCCCATCACCATCTTTGTCATTGTTGCCATGTCTAACGCGGTCAACCTGACGGATGGGCTGGACGGCCTGTCGGGCATCATCACCGCCAGCGCCTTTGCCGCTTACGGGGTGATCGCCTTCCTGCAACAGCAGATTTTCATCACGCAGTTCTGCTTTATTATCGTGGGCGCGTGCTTTGCCTTCCTGTGGTACAACGCCCACCCGGCGCAGTTGTTTATGGGCGATGCCGGGACACAGGCGCTGGGCGCGACGCTGGGGACGATTGCTATCATGACCGGGCAATGGCTGCTGCTGCCGATCATCGCCATTGTGCCGGTTGCAGAGACCGTCTCGGTGATGCTTCAGGTGGCTTCGGCCAAGTATACGCGCCGCTTCTGGGGCGTGGATCGCCGCATCTTCCGGCAGGCCCCGCTGCACCACCACTTTGAACTGGGCGGCTGGAGCGAGACGCAGGTGGTGCAGCGCTTCTGGCTGGTCGGCCTCCTCAGCGCGATGCTTGGGGTGGCGCTGGCGATGGTTTAAGTCTAAAGTGATGAGCCATGAGTGATCCCCTGAATGGTAAACGAGTCGCGGTGCTGGGCTTCGCGCGGCAGGGGCGGGCGCTGGCGCGCTGGCTGCCCACTGTGGGCGCGAACGTGGTCGTCAGTGACCGTAACCCGATCCATCATTTCAATGGCGACCTTGCGCCATACAGCAACGTCGAGTTCGTGCTGGGCGGGCATCCTGAAAGCCTGCTGGATGGCGTGGACTTGCTGTGCGTATCGGGCGGGGTGCCGCTTGATCTGGCGATTGTCCGTACCGCGATTGCGCGCGGCATCCCCCTTTCCAACGACGCGCAGTTGTTTTTAGAGCGCTGCCCCGCGCCTGTGATCGGCATTACGGGCAGCGCGGGCAAAACCACCACTACCACGCTGGTGGGCGAGATGCTTCAGCAGGCCGGGCATAAAACATGGGTGGGCGGCAATATCGGCCATGTGCTGCTGGATGTCCTGCCGGAAATAGAAGAAGATGATCGGGTGGTGATGGAGCTTTCCAGCTTCCAGCTTGAGATTATGAGCGTCAGCCCGCCGATGGGCGTGATTCTGAATATCACCCCTAATCATCTGGATCGTCATACGACGATGGAGCTTTACACCCGCGCCAAAGCACAGATGCTGCTGCACCAGCAGGGGGACGACATCGCTGTGCTGGGGCGCGACGACCCCGGCAGCCGTGCGCTGGAGAGCCTTGTTAAGGGCGATCTGTGCTGGTTCAGCGCGCGCGAGATGGTGCCGGACGGCGCGTTTCTCATCGGCCAGCGCTTGATGGTAGCGGGCTATTCCAGCTTCGATGGCGAGCCGCATGTCGTGTGCGAACGCGAACACATCCCGCTGCGCGGAGAGCATAATGTGCTGAACGTGCTGGCCGCCTGCGCGATCAGCGGGGCGGCGGGAGTGCAGCCAGAGGTCATGGCGGCGGTGATTCGCGGCTTTAAAGGCGTGTCGCATCGTCTGGAAGTGGTGCGGCAGGTGAACGGCGTAACCTACGTGAATGACAGCATCGCCACCGCGCCGGAGCGCGTGCTGGCCGCGCTGCGCAGCTATGACGAACCGTTGGTGCTGCTGGCCGGGGGCAAGGACAAAAACCTGCCGTGGGACGAAATGATCGCGCTGGCGCTGGAAAAAGCGCGCATGATTGTCGCGTTTGGTCATGCGGGCGAGCTGATTGTGGACACCGTGCGGCGCGTCGCCGGGGACAGCGACGGCGTAATGCGCGTGGAAACACTGGCGCAGGCAGTGGATGTCGCGGTCATGCTGGCCCAACCGGGCGACGTGGTGCTGCTGTCGCCGGGCGGCACCAGTTACGACGCTTACGAGGATTTTGCTGAACGCGGCGATCACTTTCGCCAATTGGTGATGGGGCTATAATTAGGTTGTTAGATGTTGAACCTCACCCCCAACCCCCTCTCCACACGTGGAGAGGGGGAGGTAAGGCAGCGCTGCATTTTGAATTTATGAACATGCTGTTCGCTGATTGGCTGAAATGTGCTGGATGTGAATATCGTTAGTGATCGGTAATGAGATTGGGGCGTTTATGACAGATAGACCGCTGGGGCAGCCGACCTTTGTAGACAACGATGACCAGAGTGTGCCTGTGCAGAAGGCGGTGATCGCGCCGCCCGCCTCTGTACGCAGCGTTCGCAGCCAGCCTGTCGCGCGCCCGGTGGAGCGCCAGCGGCGGTTCATCGCCACGCTCGACCCTTACCTGCTGATCGTGGTCGGGTGTTTGATGGGCTTCGGGCTGATGATGGTCTACAGCACCACCTTTGACTGGAGCTACCAGAGCTTTGGCAGCGAGTCGGCCATTTTCCTGCGCCATGCTGGCAATATGGCGATTGGCGCGGTCATTATGCTGCTGCTGATGTTTATAGATTACCGGATATGGCGGCGCTTCGCGGTGCTGCTGCTGCTGGTCGTCATCGCGCTGCTGATCGCGGTGCTGATCTTCGGTGACGACACCTTCGGCGCGCGGCGTTCGCTTATCGGCGGTTCGCTCCAGCCGGGCGAGGCGGCGGAGTTGATGATCGTCGTTTACATGGCCGCGTGGCTTGGCTCGCTGCGCGACAAAATTCGCAGCGTCACCTACGGCCTCATTCCGTTCTCCGTACTGGTCGGGATTGTCGGCGGGCTGGTCATGTTCCAGCCAGATGTCAGTACAGCGGCGACGATTTTCATGACTTCTGGCGTGATGTTTTTTCTGGCCGGGGCCAGCCTCTTCCAGCTTACCATCGCGGGCTGCGCGGCGGGGGGCGTGGGCGTACTGCTGCTCCTCAGCGAGCGCCTGAGTTATGCCAGCCCGCGCGTTGAGGGCTTTCTGGAAAGCATGAACGACCTGACCGCTGCTCATTATCAGGTGCAGCAGGCGGCGATCGCTTTCCTCAACGGCGGCTGGACGGGTGTGGGGCTGGGCAACGGCAAGCAGAAGTTCGGTTTTCTGCCCGCGCCGCATACCGACAGTATCTTTGCGGTCATCGGCGAGGAACTTGGGGTCATTGGCGCGGGGCTGGTGGTGCTGCTGTATGTGGCCTTTGCCATACGCGGTTTTCAGGTTTCGCGCCGTTCGGTAGACACCTTTGGGGCGCTGCTGGCCTCCGGGCTGACCATCTGGGTCGTTTCCAAGGCGCTGCTGAATATCGCGGTGATGACGGCGCTTGTCCCGCCGACAGGCGCGCCGCTGCCCTTCATCAGCTACGGCGGCTCGTCGCTGGTGACGTTGATGGCCGGAACGGGGTTATTGATTAGCGTGGGGCGGGTGCGCGCGCGGCAAAATCAGAATCCAGAACGGAGAGGTGTCGTTGCGAATTATCATGGCGGCGGGCGGAACGGGCGGTCACGTGTATCCGGCGCTGGCGACAGCCGAAGCGCTCGTCAGACATCACCCGCAGAGTGAGCTAATTTTTGTGGGCAGCGGCGGGCTGGAACAGCAGCTTGTCAAAGAATCCGGGTTGTCGTTTGCTGCTTATTACGATGTGCAGGCCGGGCCGGTAGCCGGGGTGAGCCTGCCGCGAAAGCTGCTGAGCGCCGCGCAGTTCGCGCTGGGTACGGCGCAGGCTTTCGGGCTGATGCTGCGGCACAGGCCGGGGGCGCTGCTGCTTACCGGGGGGTGGAGCGGGCTGCCTGTCGCGCTGGCGGCGTGGGTGCTGCGGGTGCCTATCTTAATCTACCTGCCGGATATTGAACCGGGTTCGACCATTAAGCTGCTCCAGCGTTTCGCCCGGCACGTCGCTGTAACCCTGCCGGAGTCGAGCGCTTATTTCCCGCCGGGAAAGACGGTGGTAACGGGTTATCCGCTGCGTGAAGAAGTCGAGAACGCCACCCGCGAGGCCGCTGTCGCGCATTTTAAGCTCGACCCTCACCGCCGGACGCTGCTGGTCTTTGGCGGCAGTCGTGGGGCGCGCAGCATCAACCGGGCGCTGCTGCAACACCTGCCGGAAATACTGGCCGACGGCTGGCAGGTCATCCACGTCAGCGGCACGCTGGACTGGGCAGAGGTAGAGGCGCGGCGGGTACAGCTTTCGCAGAGCGACCTTTATCAGGCTTATCCGTATTTGCATCATGATATGGGGTTAGCGCTGGCGGCGGCGGATGTCTGCCTCAGCCGGGCGGGCGCAAGTACGCTGGCGGAGTTTCCGCTGTTCGGGTTGCCTGCTATACTCGTACCTTATCCGTATGCGTGGCGCTACCAGAAGGTGAACGCAGACTATCTGGCGGAGCGCGGGGCGGCGCTGGTGCTGGAGGATGGACGGCTGGCGGATGACCTGCTGCCCACCCTGCGCGCGCTGCTGGCCGACCCGGCGCGCCTCACGCATATGCGGGACAGTGCAGCGGCGCTGTCGCAGCCCGGCGGCGCGCGCCGTCTGGCTGCGGAACTGGCGCAACTTGCGGGAGATCGTGCATGATTCAGTTAGTTGGTATTATGGTCATGCTGGCGATTTTCTTCGCCATCATTGGCTATTTGCGGGGTTGGAACAAAGAACTCATCTCCATGGCGGGCATCATTCTGGGGCTGTTTGCCCTGTTCCAGTTTGACAGCCTGCTGCGCGGGACGCTGCTGGCGGGGGTGGGGCAGCGCGAGGTCTTTCTGGTACAGTCCACGCTTTTCATCGTCATTGTGTTTTTTGCCTATCAAACCCGCGCGCTGGGGCGCACCCGCCCTGAAGGCCGCGACAGCCTTCAGGAAGGCATCCTCGGCAGCATCGTCGGCTTTATCAACGGTTATCTGATCTGGGGGTCGCTGTGGTATTTTCTGGATATTAACCAGTACCCCCTCAGCCCATGGATTGTCGCGCCCTCGCCGGGGTCGCCCAGCGATCAGGCGCGGGACCTGCTGCCGCTGGTGATTCTGGGCGGCGGCGTGAATGGTGATGGTAATCTGCTGGCGATTGCGGTGATCGTGCTGTTTCTGTTCGTGCTGGTGGTCATTTGACGATGGTGCAGTTTGTCCCTGGTCAGCATATTCATCTGGTCGGCATCGGCGGCTTTGGCATGTCGGCCATCGCGCGGGTGCTGCTCCAGCAGGGTTATTACATCACCGGGTCAGACCGTCATGCCAATGCCTTTACGCAGGCGCTGGAAAAAGAAGGCGCGCGCGTTTTCATCGGCCACAACGCGCAGCACGTGATGGGCGCGGAGATGGTGATTGCGACGTCGGCTGTGCCGCACGATCATGAAGAACTGGCGATGGCGCGGGCGCTCGGCATCCCCACCTACCGCCGCGCGGATATTATGGCGGCGATGATGAGCGGGCAAACAGGCATCGCTGTCGCCGGGACGCACGGCAAGACCACGACAACAGCTATGATTACGCATATCCTGATCGAAACCGGGCAGGACCCCAGCTATATCATCGGCGGCATTTTACGCAATACCGGGCGCAACGGCGGCACGGGAAAAGGCCGGGCGTTTGTGGTGGAGGCGGACGAGTACGACAATATGTTTCACGGCCTGCGCCCACAGGTCGCCGTAGTGACCAGCGTTGAGTACGACCATCCCGATTTTTTTGCCACACCCGGCGACATGATGAAGTCGTTTGCGAAGTTCGTGGGGCTGCTGCCGGAAGATGGCCTGCTGGTGGCCTGTGCCGATGATTCTACGGCGATGATTCTGGCGCAGAACCGCGCTGTTGCCGGGCTGCCGGTGGTGACTTATGGCATCGAGAACCCGCTGGCGAGCTGGCAGGCGACGAATATCGGGCTGGACGAAAACCGCCTGACCCGTTTTGATGTGCTGCGCGAAGGTGAGAAGACAGGCACGGCGCGGTTGATTCCGCCCGGCAGGCATAACATCCTGAATGCGCTGGCCGCGCTGGTGGTGGCCGACCATCAGGCGATACCGTTTCAGGAAGCGGCGCGGGCGCTGGCCGCGTTTCAGGGGACAGGGCGGCGTTTCGAGCTGCGCGGTGAAGTGGGCGGCGTGGCGGTGATTGATGATTACGCCCATCACCCGACCGCCATCAAAGTGACGCTGGAGGCCGCGCGCCAGCGCTTCCCCGACCGGGCGCTGTGGGCGGTATGGCAGCCGCACACCTACAGCCGCACCCACGCGCTGCTCGAAGACTATATCGAAGCCTTTGGCGCTGCCGACCATGTGCTGGTGACGGATATTTACGCCGCGCGCGAGGCGCAGTCGGGGATTTCCAGTGCTGATGTGGTAGCGATAATGCGGCATCCTGACGTGCGCCACAGCGGCAGCCTGAACGATACCGCCCGCCTGCTGGATGCGGAAGTCCAGCCGCCTGCCGTTATCGTGATTATGAGCGCGGGCGACGCGCCGCTGGTCGGCGTGAATTTCCTCAAGTCAAGACAGAACCGCCAGGGAAAAACGGATGAGCCGCCTCAAGACGCTGCTGGGTGACCAGCTTCTGGCAGAAGAACCGCTGGCGCGGTACACGGCGGCGCGTTTGGGCGGCCCGGCACAGTGGCTGTACGTGGCGAAAGGCTCGCCAGAGCAGTTGGCCGAGGTCGTCGCTGCCGCGTGGGCAGAGGGCATCCCGGTGCGGCTGTTGGGCGGTGGCGCGAATGTGCTGGTGAGCGATGCCGGGGTGCGCGGGCTGGTCATCATTAACAAGGTTACGGACATCTGCTTTGGCGACTGGCACGATGGGCGGAATGTCTCCGCCGCCAGCGGCACAAGCCTCGGTGTGCTGGCGCGTAAGGCGGCGGCGCGTGGGCTGGCCGGGCTGGAATGGGCGGTGAGTGTGCCGGGGACGCTGGGCGGCGCGATTGTCAACAACGCCGGGGCGCACGGCGGCGATATGGCGCGGCTGGTGTGTGACGTGGTTGTGCTGGATGCGGACAAGGGGCCGCAGCTCTACACACAGGCTGACCTGCACTATGACTACCGTTACTCCAGCCTGAAAGCGCGGGCAGACCGCCGTTTTGTGGTGCTGCTGGCGACACTGGCGCTCACGCCGGACGACCCGGCGGGCATCCAGCAGCGGATGGACGCTTACATCGCGCATCGTAAAGCCACGCAGCCGCCGGGCGCGAGTTTGGGCAGCATCTTCAAAAACCCGCCGGGCGATTACGCCGGGCGGTTGATCGAGGCAGCGGGGCTGAAGGGTCATCGTATCGGCGGGGCGATGGTTTCGCCCGTCCATGCCAACTTTTTTATCAATACCCGGACGGCCAGCGCCAGCGATTATTATGCACTCATACAGTATGTGCATGAAGTTGTGCAAAAACGAATGGGTGTTACACTGGAAACAGAGATTGAAATGCTCGGCGACGGGTTTTGATTTCTGGACAGGCAAAAGCGTTTGGACTATAGTTTAAGTTGGATTTGTGGGAAAATGCTGGAAAGGTGCTAGATGGCGACACGCTTACGGGAGGGCAGAAAACGCTCTGAACGCCTGCCGGGTGTCTGGCGTGGCGCTTATGCGGCCACCGACGTGGCAGAGCGCCTTCCGGTACAGCACGGGGCGCGGGGACGTGTCTTTGTTGGCTGGCGCTTCTTCAGCGGGCTGATTATCTTCAGCCTGACGCTGGTTCTGTTCCTTTTCTTCAGCGCAGATGCGTTTTACGTCCACAGTATCGCTGTCGGCGGGTTGGAAGACCTGACGAAAGAAGAAGTTTTCGCCCTGGCCGATATTGCCAATCTGCACGTCTTCTGGCTGAACCCGGCAGAGGTGCGTCAGAACATCCTGCGCTCGCCAACGGTGGCCGATGCGTCGGTGCAGGTGGGCTGGCCGCCGCAGATGGTGCAGATCATTGTGCAGGAGCGGCAGCCCGCGCTGGTATGGGAGCAGGCGGGCGTGGCGACGTGGATTGATGTGCAGGGGCGGGTGATGCAGCAGCGCAAGGACCGCCCGGACCTGCTGCGCGTGGCCGATTACGTGACCGAAGGGCCGCTGGGCGCGAACATGCAGATTGATACCGAGATCGTCACCGGCGCGCTGCAACTGCGCGAGTTATGGTCGAATATTGATGTACTGCGCTACCATCCATATAAAGGGCTTGGCTATCAGGACGGGCGCGGCTGGGAAGTGTGGTTTGGGGTAGGCACGAATATGCCGGATAAAAGGCTGGTGTACGAGGCCATGGTCGAGAGCCTGCTCTCGCGTGGTGTTCAACCACTGGAGATTAACGTGGCCGACCCTGACGCGCCGTTCTACGTAGAATTCGTGGGGCAATAACCAACTATGGCTGATCTCGTTGTCGGCATTGATGTAGGCACGAATAAAATCTGTACGATTGTGGGCGAGGTGCGCCCGGATGATGTGTTTGCCGTAGGCGTGGGCATCGAGCCAAGCCGGGGCATGAAAAAAGGCATTGTCAACGACATGGCCGCGCTCACGACGGCGATTTCTGCCTCTGTCCACAAGGCCGAGCGCAGCAGCGGCTACGACATCAGCCGCGCCTTTGTCAGCGTGGCCGGGAACCATATTGCCTCAATCAGCAGCCGGGGGATGGTCGGCATTACCGGGACGCGCGGCGTGAGCCGTGATGATCTGGACAAGGCGATGGACGCGGCGCGGGCGATCGCCATCCCGCACAACCGCGAGGTGCTGCATGTCGTCCCGCGCAGTTACTCGCTGGACGGGCAGGAGCGCGTCCGCAGCCCGATAGGGATGCACGGCTTCCGGCTGGAACTGGAGGCGCATATCATCACCGCGTCGTCGAGCTGTCTGGCGAACCTTGAGCAGTCGGTGCAGGCGGCGGGGGTCTATGTAGATCGGTTCATCCTTAACCCGCTGGCTTCCGGCCATATCGTGCTGACCCCGGAAGAGCGCGAGATGGGCGTGGCGGTGATTGACATCGGCGGCGGCACGACCGATATCGCCATCTTCATCGAAGGCACCGTCTGGCACGCGGCGGTGATCGCGGTGGGCGGCGACCACATCACCAACGACATCACCCACTGGATGCACATCCCGTTTGAGCAGGCCGAAGCGGTCAAACTTCAGTATGGTCATGCCCAGCGCAAAGCCGTTAATATGATGGAGACGTTTCTGGTGCAGCCCTTTGGCGACGGGATGCCGACAGAAGTTCACCGCAGCGGCCTTGCCGAAGTGACCGAGTACCGCGTGACGGAGATTTTCGAACTGGTGCAGCGCGAGATCAAGCGTTCCGGGTATGACGGCCTGCTGCGCGCCGGGGCGGTGATTACGGGCGGCAGCGCCCAACTGCCGGGGATGCGCGAGGTGGCCGAGCATACACTGGGGATTCCGGTGCGGCTGGCGAAGCCGGAGCGTGTGACCGGGCTGGCCGACGCGCTGCGCAACCCGGCTTACAGTACCAGTGTCGGCCTGCTGGGGCTGGGGCTTGAGATGGAAAGTGTGCATCCCGAAGCGCAGAACGGCGCGAACCCGTTCAACAGCGCCAAACTGGGGAATTTACTGGGCGGGTTTATCCGGCGGCTGCTGCCGCAGGATAGCCTTTAGACCTATTTGCGCATTATGACGATGCGCGTACAATTAACGCTATATTCAGAAAGACATTAGAGCGAGAGTTTTAAGCGCGCTTGGAGGAATTTTATGGAAGAACTGAATGAATTTGTGCCTGGAGAGAGCTTCGCGCAAATTAAAGTAATCGGCGTTGGCGGCGGTGGGGGTAATGCTGTCAATCGCATGATTAGCGAAGGGTTGGCAGGGGTCGAGTTTATCTCTGTCAACACTGACAACCAGGCCCTGATGCTTTCAAGAGCCAAGACGCGCGTGAGGATTGGCGACAAGCTGACACGCGGCCTGGGCGCGGGCGGCAACCCGGAGATCGGGCGTAAAGCCGCCGAAGAAAGCGCCGACGATCTTTACGAGGTGCTGCGTGGGGCAGACATGGTGTTCATCGCCTGCGGCATGGGCGGCGGCACTGGCACCGGGGCTTCCCCGGTGATCGCGCAGATTGCCAAGGAACTCGGCGCGCTGACCATTGGCGTTGTGACCAAGCCGTTCAGCTTCGAGGGGCCGCGCCGCCTGCAAGGGGCAGAGGCCGGCATCGAGGCGCTGAAAAGCCAGGTAGATACGCTGATCGTCATCCCCAACGACCGCCTGACGCAGATTGCCGACAAGCGCGCAACCCTTCAGCAGGCGTTCTCGCTGGCGGACGATGTGCTGCGGCAGGGTATTCAGGGGATCTCCGAACTGATTACCGTCCCGGCGCTCATTAACCTCGACTTCGCCGACGTTCGCACCATCATGTCCGAAGGCGGCGCGGCGTTGATGGCGATTGGCCGCGCGACAGGCGATGACCGCGCCCGTGCCGCTGCCGAGAACGCGATCAGCAGCAACCTGCTCGACGTGACGATTGACGGCGCGCGCGGCATCCTGTTTAACATCACGGGTGGCTCGGATATGACGCTGTTCGAGATTAACGAAGCCGCCGCCATCATCCAGCAGAGCGCGCACCCAGAGGTCAACCTCATCTTCGGCGCGCAGATTGACGAGAGCATGGGTGACGAGATTCGCATTACGGTGATCGCTACCGGTTTTGAGCAGAGCCGGGTCGCGCGCGGGACGCTGGCGCAGCAGCCAGTACGTACACAGCCGCAGCCGCGCACGCAGCAAAATCAGCAGCCACCACAGCAGCAGCGTCCGGCACAGCCGTTCCAGCAGCCGGAAATGCAGCCGCAGCAGTATCAGCAGCGCCCGCCGCAGCCCGCACAGCAGCCCCCGGCGCAGCAGCCATCACCCGCCGCGCCACAGCAGCCTGCTCAGCCGCCGCAGACACAGACACCCCCCGCGCAGGGGCCGGAATACTCCGGGCGCGTGTATGACGAGGACGACATCGAAATCCCGACCTTCCTGCGGAAACGGCGCTAGAGAGGGTGTTGGCGAATTCATTTTTGTAGGGGCGCAGCGTGCTGCGCCCAGGGCAAGTCACCGACTTGCCCCTACGGATATGATCGTTTTGGGAGTTCACCAACAGCAGCGCTAGAGGTTCTGCCCCTCCCCCCTGCTCAGTGTCCCTCTCCCCTCCCACAGGGACTCCCTTTGGTCGCCAGGGTGAGGACTTGAGCTTACATCCTCTTTCCCCACTTGTGTGGGAGAGGGGGCAGGGGGTGAGGGGGCGCTGGTTTTTCTATTAGGTTGGCCGCGCAGATAAAACCCCGCCGCGATGACCGACAGCACCGAGAACAGCACCCCCGCCGCCAGCCCCGGCGGCTGGAAGCGCAGCGTGACCGTATGCGCGCCGGGGGGCAGCAGCAGCCCGGTAAAGCGCTTGAACGTCATTGTCGCGCTGGGCTGGTCGTCTATCCACGCCTGCCAGCCGGGAAAGTGCGTCTCCTGCACCACCAGATAGTAACGATGATCGCTGTCGCCGGGCGGTGTTTGCGCCTGAATGGTGATCGTGTCCTGCTCATGCGTCAGCGCTGTCACGCGGAGGACGTTCGCTGCCGTAATGCTGTCGGCAGCGTCCAGCAGCGCGTCCTCAGCGGCGATAAAAGCGTAGGGCAGCGCCTCTGGTAGGCGGTAAAGCGCGGCGGCCAGTTCGTCCGGCATCCCACAAGGGCCAGCGGTGGGGACGGCGGGCGGGGTTGGGTCGCATTCAATGAGTTCATGCTCGTGCGACTGGACAAAGGCCAGCGCCAGCTCGTAAGCCACGCCGCTGTATTGGTTGGAGACAATGCCCCATCCGGCCACGTCACGCAGCGACGAGTCGCCTGGAGTGACATCCGGCAGCGGGCGCGGTGTCCAGCCTTCGTTCAGCAGCCAGTTGCGTACCTGGTGCGTGTAGCTGTCAAAGGTGGACGGCGAGAACGGCTCCTGAATGGCCGGGAAAGGGTAATCGTTGTCGAGCGTGTGGGCGGTTACGTAAAAGGGCGTGAAGTCATTGACAGGCTCGCCGAAGCGTATCAGCGGGCTGTTGGCGCGCATGACATCGGTCAGCGTCATCAGCACCAGCGCCACCAGCCCCAGCCGCAGCAGGTGTACAGCGGTCAGGCGCGGCAGGGCAGCCAGCGCGCGCCGTCGTGGACGCTGTGCGGCCTGCCGGAGCAACGCTGCCAGCCAGTCCAGCACCAGCGCCAGCAGCGCCAGCGCCCACAGCACGTCGGCGGCCTGCTGGTAATTGGCAAAGACGCGCTCGGTCAACGTGATGTAAAGCGGGAAGATGTTCAGCGCCAGTTGCAGGCGGGTGCTGTTATCCAGCAGGCTGTAGACCAGAAACCACGCCCACGCGATGCCTGCCAGCAGCAGCAGCCCTGTCAAGCGGCGGCGGCTGAACGATCTGGGCGCGTCCACGTCGCTGATCCAGCGCCAGAGCATGTCAATGCCGATGCCTGCCAGCACGATCCACCATAACGCGCCGATAGCGTGGGCGCGACCGAGATAGCGAAACTCGGAGAGCAGTTCGATATTGGTGTACAGCCACAGCAGGATGTCGGTCTGCCCTGCGCCCCAGACCATCATCAGCAGCGCCAGCGGCAGCGCGGCGTATACCGCCAGCCGGTAGCGCCCGCGCCGTTCGCGTCTGGCGAAGCCGATGCCCGCCACGAAAAGGAACACCCCCGGCCCAATGTAGGCGTAATCCACCACCACCCGCTGATACCAGGGGCTACGGTCATCGAAGATATGCCATTGCGACCAGGGATAGACGTAATTCACGACGGCCTGCGTTAGCTCGTAATGCGACTCCAGCGATGGGTCGAACTGGCCGCTGCCGTCCAGCGCGACGCGGGCATGAACCACGAAATCGCGCGTTGTCCAGATGGGCAGGAACTGCACCGCCGCGAAGCCCAGCGCCAGCCCGCCGCCGACCAGCACCCGCCGCAGCCGCGCCCACTGCACACGCCAGCGGCCATCGTCGCGCCGGAGCATGTGCAGCAGGAAGATGAACCCACAGCACAGCAGTACATGCAGCGAGTAGTAAATATTGCCGGAGAAGAACAGCAGCGCAAAGGCGGCGGCCATCAGCACCGGGGCGCGGCGGTCGGTGCTGTAGAGCGTCCACCATAACCCGGCGAAGACCAGCGGCGGCCATGTCAGGCTGAGGCCAAGCTGAAAATGCCCGATATAATATTTGGCGGCCAGCGCGCCGCTGAGCATGTAAAACGCCCCGGCTGCCACCCGTGCCAGCCCGCCCGCGCCGACAGCTTTCATTAGCGCCCACATATTCCACCCGGCCAGCAGCATCCCCACCATCAGCGCGATTTTACTGCCTTGCACCCCGCCGAACAGCAGCACCGGCACGCTGGCGAAGGGGTTGAACAGGTAATTAAAGGCGTTATTGAGAAGCGGCGTGCCGACATTCAGGTACGGATTCCATGTGGGTATCTGCCCATAGGTTTCCAGCCCGGTTTTGATCGGCAGCAGGATGCCCGCCAGCCGCTCGTATTCCAGCCCGCCGAAGCGGTTAGCCGGGTGCAGCCCGCCGAGGCTGAGGTCTGGCGGCGTATTCAGTGGTCTGGCAGACAGGAAGTAAGCAAAGTACAGCAAGGCCACCAGCGTGATGAGCGCCAGCTCAAAGATGATCTGCGTCAGGCCGCCGCGCCGTGATGACCGGGAAGGGCGAAGGTTGTTTTTCGGTAGATGCATGGCCTGTCTGTATGTGCGTTTCGCTCTTTCTAAGTATGGGCGCTTTTGGCAAAAGCACAATCTCGATTTAGGTTGCGTAAAGGTTTTCGCACAGATGGGCGATACATTTATGATGGTCTGAGGCAAGCCTTAAGGCGTGTGGGATGATGTGGTATATGTGGGAAATCCGTTATAAGTCACTACCATTTTCTAACCAAACAAGTGCTGAAACTTAGTAGACAAACCGTCCCCATCGTGCTAGAGTTTGGGTAGTTTTACAATAACTCTGGGTTACCAATACTTTTCTTAAATTGAACACTGACCCACCCCCATAAACCACACCTATGGGGGTTTATTATCCTGCTGCTACTTACCGGGCCTGCTGCCCCTCTGTCTTACGGGATGTGATGTCTTATGCAATGTCCCTTCTGCGGCGCATGTGATACGCGAGTCATCAACACTACCCATGATGAAGATGGTATTCGCCGCCGCCGCGAATGTAAGGAATGCGGCCTGCGCTTCACCACGCATGAACGCGCGCTGCTGAGTACGCCGCTGCTCATCAAACACGATGGCAATCGTGAAGAGTTTAACCGCGATAAGCTGGTCCATGGCATCCGCATGGCCTGTGCCAAGCGGCCTGTCCCGGCGGTGGAGATCAACCGTCTGGCGGAGCGCATCGAGAGCGCCTTGCAGCAGATGGGCGCTGAAGAAGTCCCCAGCCGTATCGTTGGCGATATGGTCGTGCGCGGCCTGCGCGATCTGGACGAAATCGCCTACATCCGTTACGCGCTTATCTACCTCGAAGTCAGCAGTCTGGAAAGCGTCCGCAGCGAGATTGACCGCCTGCTGGCTGCCCGGCTGGAATTTGATTTTGCATAATCCTGTTTTTACTCAACCTTATTTCTAAGGGGAGGGATAAAGTTCCATGGTGCAATCCCAGATGAAGAAGAACGCGCTGCACGAACTGGGCTATAAAATTTTTCTGGATCGCTACGCCCAGAAGGATATGACGCGCTCCACGCTGGCGGTGGGCGATACCGTGATCGTGGTGGTGGATTCTAAAACCGGGCAGCGCGAGATTGGCCATATCAAGGCGCTTGACCTGCCGCAAGTGACGATAGAACTGCTGGATGGCGAAGTGGTCACGCGCGATGTGGAGCATGTGGATAAGCCGCTGGAAACCGACCCCGGCCAGATGATGGATCGAGTGGCGGCGGGGATTGCATCTGTCGAAGCCACGCCAGAACTGCGCCAGCAGTGGACAGAGCGCTTTCGCTGGGCGCTGGACGACTGGAAGTTTGTCCCTGCAGGGCGTATCCTGGCCGCCGCTGGAACGGATCAATTGCTAACTTATTATAACTGCTATGTCATACCGTCGCCCCGTGACTCGCGCGGGGGGATTATCGAGACGCTGCGCCAGATGACGGAGATCATGTCGCGCGGCGGCGGGGTCGGCATCAATGTGTCCAGCCTGCGCCCGCGCCATGCTTATGTAAAGGGCGTGAATGGTCGCTCCAGCGGTGCGGTATCGTGGGGAGCGCTCTACAGCTTCGTCACCGGCCTGATCGAGCAGGGTGGGAGTCGAAGGGGTGCATTAATGATAATATTAAAAGACTGGCATCCTGACGTATTCGACTTTATTAACAGCAAGCGTACAGCGGGGCAGATCACCAATGCTAATATCAGCGTCGGTGTGTCGGATAAGCTGATGGAAGCGGTGAAGGCTGATGCTGAGTGGGAACTGGTGTTCCCCGATACCAGCGACCCGGACTACGATGAGCTTTGGGATGGCGACCTGCAAGCGTGGCAGGCCGCCGGGCGCAAGGTGCTGCATTACCGCACGGTTAAGGCGCGTGAAGTATGGAACGCCATCATTGAAAGCGCGTGGGCCAGCGCTGAGCCGGGGGTGTGGTTTAACGAGCGCTCCAACAAAATGTCCAACAGTTATTACCATGCCAGTTTGATTGCTACTAATCCATGCGTGACAGGGGACACCCGCGTCTACACGGATGGCGGGCTTGTCAAGGCGTTAGAGTTGTTCGACGATGAAACCGAAATCGAAGTCGCTATAGATGGACGGTTTGGCCTTGAAAGCCATACCACGTCTTCGACGCGCGTCTTTGCCACAGGCACAAAGCCCGTCTATCGTTTGCAGACGAAAGAGGGCTACTACCTGAGGGCAACTGCCGATCACCGGATCATGACTCCGGGTGGCTGGACTGAACTTCGTGATCTGGAACCGGGCGACAAAATTCACGTCCTGAATCGCAAAGGTGGCTTTGGGATGCAGGGATCGCTGGAATTAGGGCGTGTCCTCGGTTGGCTAGTGGGTGATGGCACGATCAAGCGTGAAAGCGCTGTCCTGTCGTTCTTCGGGGACGAGAAGCGCGAACTTGCCCCGCTGTTTGCAGGTTACGTGGATACGATGGTCGCGCCGCTTACAAAATCCGCTGCGCGTTCCTATCCTGTTGGCGTGACGCATGTGACCGGACGGGATGAGGCCCGTGTAAGTTCGGCACGACTTCGGATTCTCATCGAACAGTACGGTTTAACTGAAACAAAACACCGCGTTCCCGAAGCCGTGTTCAAAGGCACAGAGGACATGCAGCGTGGTTTCCTGCAAGCACTCTTTACAGCAGATGGCAGCTTTCAGGATGGCGGGGAAAAAGGCGGTAGTGTGCGTTTGGCGGCGAACCAGCTTGAACTGCTGGAGGAAGTGCAGCAGCTTTTGCTGAACTTCGGCATCGCCAGCCGAATTTATCGTAACCGTCGCAATGCGGGTTATCGGCAGATGCCCGATAGCAACCGTGAACTCAAAACGTACTGGTGCGAGGCGCAGCATGAGTTAGTCATTAGCCGCCGGAATATGGTGGTCTTTGCCGACGAAATCGGCTTCCTGATGGAGTACAAGCAGGCGGCGTTGCAGGATTACGTGACACGTGGTAAGCGTGGGCCATATGCTGAACACTTTACGGCGACTGTCGAGTTTGTCCGTGAGGATGGGACTGAAGAGGTCTTTGACCTCACTGAGCCATTAACGCATTCGTTTGTGGCGAATGGGCTGGTTGTTCACAACTGCGGCGAGCAAAGCCTGCCAGGGTATGGGGTTTGTAACCTCGGTGCTATTAACTTGGCAAAGTTCTATGACGAAGACAAGCATGATGTGGATTGGGACACGCTGGAAGTCGTCGCGCGTTATGCCACACGCTTCCTCGATAACGTGATTGACGAAACGCCGTACTTCTTTGAAGACAATAAGCTGCAACAGCTTGGGGAGCGGCGTGTCGGCCTCAATAACATGGGGCTGGCCGAACTGATGATTAAGCTCGGCATTCGCTACGGCAGCGATGAGTCCGTCGCCTTCATTGACAAGCTGTACAGCTTCATCGCGCGGGCGGTGTACGAAACATCCATCGAACTAGCGCAGGAAAAAGGGTCGTTCCCGAAGCTGGAGCCGGAGAAATTCGTGCAGAGCGGCTTCATGCAGTCCATGCCGGAGGATATCCAGCAGAAGGTGCTGGAACACGGCATCCGTAACGTCACGCTCTTAACACAAGCGCCTACAGGCTGTGTCGCACCTGATACCCTTGTTAGTACTATAAATGGCTTGCGACCGATCATCAACATGGGTAATCCAGATGGTGAGAAATGGCAGGTAATTGCTCAAGATGTGTATACAGACGAGGGTGTTCGTAAATCCTCACATTTCTATATCAACGGTTATGCCCCGATCAAGAAAATTACGACGAAACGAGGGTTTAACATCACTGCCACACTTAATCATCGTATTCGGATGATCGATGATGATGGTAGCTATAACTGGCGTAGGATGGATGAACTTCAAATTGGTGACAAAGTTGTCCTCAAGAAGAACACGATGGGGCCAGGTGAAGTTGTGGCGTTGACTCCCGTCGAGCAGGGAAATCGTGCGCTTAGTGATCTGCCAACGCACATGTCACCCGATTTAGCAGAACTCCTTGGTTTGTATATGGGTGATGGATATACCAAACGTCGGGGTGGGCTCCATATAGTGGTCGCTAAACAAGACCCTGATCTGCTGGAATATGTTCAGGACTTGCTACGTGTTGTTTGGGGACGAGATCGGCACGTGCAAATTGAAGATCGGGAAGGTTGCTGGATGGCAAACCTCACAGGTTACTATATCCCGCGCTTCTTTGAAGCCAATAGGCTGTTAAAACCTGCAGGGAATCATGGTGAAGGAGCAGAAGGGGCTTTTATCCCGTCGAAGGTGCTGCAAGCGGGAAGAGCCTGTGTTGCTGCTTTCCTGCGTGGGTTATTTGAGGCGGATGGTTCTGTACATCGTGGGACGATTACTCTGGCATCTACATCTCAAAAGCTCATCAGTCAAGTACAGATTGCATTGTTAAGTCTTGGAATTGTGGCTACGGTACGCACCATGCCCAGTCAAGTGAATACATTGGGTAAACGTACTAAGTACGAACTACGCATCTTGAATCGCCGTGAGGCCGAAAAGTTTGTTCAAGAAGTTGGCTTTATCAGTGAACGCAAACGCAGCCGTGCTGCTGACTTGGGGAATATCGTTGATCGTGGCGATAGCATTGCTGTACCTGTGTTGTGCGAGGAATTTTACCATCAGTCGCAAGGACTAGCGAACGAAGTTCGTCAGCGAATTATCGGCCTAGTGAGCAATGGTGCGCTGACACAACAGTTCGTGCGGGAAACTGTTAGTGAGTACCCAATGCTGAGCCAAACACGCTTGGCCCAATTGGTAGATAAAGACATCTATCTGGATGAAATCATAAGTATCGAAGATGGTTATTCTGATACCTATGATCTCTCTGTACCGGATAATCATACCTATGTCGCTAATGGCTTCGTGTCTCATAACACGACAGGCACCATGGTCAACACATCCACCGGGATTGAACCCTTCTTCTCATGGGTGTATTACCGCAAGAGCCGCTTGGGGCTGCATGAGGAGCAGGTGCCACTGGTCAAGGAGTGGTACGAGCAGCACCCCGGTGCAGACAAGCTGCCGGATTACTTCGTCACGGCGATGGACCTGCTGCCGGAGGAGCATGTCAAGGTGCAGGCGGCCATCCAGCGCTGGGTGGATTCCAGCATCTCAAAAACGAGCAACGTCCCCAACGAATACACCGTCGAGCAGGTCAGCGACCTTTATATGCTGATGTACGAACTGGGCTGCAAGGGCGGTACCATCTACCGCGACGGCAGCCGCGACGAGCAGGTGTTGATGCTCAAGGGGGATGAACGCGCCGAGAGCGAGATGGCGAAAAAGGCCGAGAGCAGCAAGCCGGAACAGATGGAGCAGGTCTCGACACCGCACAAAGTCTATCCACGCCCGAAGCAGCTTTCCGGCGTGACCGTTAGCCGCAAGACTCCGTTCGGCACGGCCTTTATCACCATGAACAGTGACGAAAACGGCTGCCCGTTCGAGGTGTTTATCACCGTTGGCAAGGCGGGCAGCGACCTGCAGGCCGACGCGGAAGGGTTAGGGCGCATGATCTCGCTGCAACTGCGTACCACAGCGCCACAGAACCGGATGCAGATGCTCCGGCTGGTGATCGAGCAGTTGCAGGGCATCGGCGGGGCGCGTTCGATTGGCATGGGGCCGCAGCGCGTGACCTCGCTGCCAGATGTGGTTGCAGCGGCACTGATGGAACATTACTTCCCACCAGATACCTCACAGCAGCTTGGCCTGCCGCTTAATGGCGAGAGCAAACCCGACGTATCCAGCACGGCCAAAGCCGAACACAGCAACGGTGTGGTGACTGGCTTCAAGGTCGGCGCGGACTTATGCCCGGCCTGCGGCACGGTTTCGCTGGTGCGCGCAGAGGGGTGCAAGGTGTGCAGTTCGTGCGGTTTCTCTGAGTGCTGATAATCTGGTGATATACACGTAGGGGCGATTATCATCGCCATAGGGTTTACAAAGTAGGGGCGACACTTTCAGTATTCCTTTCAGTCACCCGGCGTGTCGCCCCTACAAGAAACACATAACCGTTTGTGGTCTATCCGAAATACCTTGCCACTTGGCAAGGCGGGCGCTGTCTTTTCATCCCGCTTTCGCTATAATCCCCCTCCGTTTACCCCACTATACAGGCAGGAGCAGACACGATGTTTAACGGCTTTGAGTTTGATGGCATGATGGACGACAGCTTTTCCTGGCAGGAGCCGGATTTCGTCCTGTCCTATCTGGTGTCTGCGCTGGTCAACCTCGGTGGCGCGCCGCTGGGGATTACGCTGCTGGTCAATGGGTCGGTGCTGACCGGGACGCTGGTGAGTGAACGCGAGTACCTGCAATCGCTGACCAACATGCTGCAATCACAAATCCGCTCCTCGCTGACCGGGCTGAGCGCGGAGGAGCGCAAAATGGCTGAGTCTGCCTTTGATCTGACCGACCTGACCGAAGACTTTTACCCTGACCCCAAAGAGGATGAGGAGCCGGATGAAGACGAACCCGGCCCCGGCATGACCCCCATCAATTTCATCCACCTGAAAGACCCGGTTATCGTCTCGCCACAACCTGCCATCGGCTTCGGCGAGGGGCTTCTGCCTGTGATGCGTATCCGCCTGAGCATGGTCAATGGCTGGATGCTGGGGACATCTGTGCCGGGCTTTACAGACATCCCCGATGACGGCATCAGGCATTAGGGCTGATGCGGCGGATGTTTGTAATCCTGCGCCGTGTCGGCAGGGCGCTGCGCTGGCTGTTCCCGCGTCTGCTGCTGCTGTGGCTGGTGGCGGTCATCATCCTGACAGCGGCGGTGATTGTTTATGGCCGGCTTGATCGCGCTGAGGATGCCGATGTCATTATCGTGTTGGGGGCAGGGCTGCGGCGTGATGGTCGCCCCGGCCCGGCGCTGACCCGCCGTTCAGAGAAAGCGGCGCAGCTTTATCATGACGGAATCGCCCGCCACATGATCTGTACTGGCGGCAGGCCGCAGGGCATCCCGCGCAGCGAGGCCGATGCCTGTGGCGAAATTCTGCGGGCGGCGGGCGTGCCTGCCGAGGCCATTCTGTTGGAAGAACGCAGCCGCAGCACCGAGGAAAACGCGCTTTACGCGCATGAGCTAATGCAGGCGCACGGCTGGCAGCAGGCGGTACTGGTCAGCGATGGCTTTCACCTGCTGCGGGCAAACTGGCTCTTTCAGCGGCAGGGCATCTCCAACACCACCAGCCCCGCCGCCGCTGACCCGCCATTTGGGCAGCAGGTGGTGTTCACCGGGCGCGAGATTGCCGCGTTTCACTGGCAGGCGCTGAAGGATTTTCTTGGCCTGCCGTTTACTTATGTGCCGGTGATTTAGCGGGCTGTTTCTGCCGTTTACAGTGGGTCGGTGGCATGGCTTCCGGCGGCCAGGCGTAGCCTGTCCGTTGGTTGGCCTACTGACCTTAATCCCGGTGTTGGTTTATAATGGAATTTAGCAAGGAAACTCTGACCTTAATGCGCAGGGGGACATGATTATGCGTCGTTTTCTGATTGTGGCACTGGCTCTGCTGGCCGTATTGAGCATTTCTGGCCTGTCAGCACAGCAGGATGCCCCAACAATACCCTTTGACCTGATCGATTCTGCACCCCTTTCTGGCGAGGAGCTAGTAAACGGCGAGCCGATCACCCTCTACTTTGACCAGCCTGTAGACTGTGCAACCGCGCAGGCGGCGGTGAGCATCACCCCGGCCATCAGCGGCGAAATCACCTGCGACGAGCAGGCGCGCGCGGTGACGTTTACCCCTGCCGAAGATTACGCCGGGGCCACGACTTACACGGTGACGGTGAGCGATGCGCTGCGCGCGCAGAACGGCACAGTGATGGCCGAGGCCACGACGCTCAGCTTTAGCACCGTAGGCAGCCTGACTGTGCGCGAGGTGCTGCCCGCGCCCGACAGCACAGGCATCGAAACCGACGCGCTGATAACGGTCATTTTCAGCCGTCCGGTAGTGCCGCTCACGATTGCTGAGGACATGGACGACCTGCCCAACCCGCTGGCGATTACACCTGCTGTCGAAGGTGAGGGCGAGTGGCTGAACACTTCGATCTATGTGTTCCGGCCCGTGCTGGCGGGCGGGACGGAATATACCGTGACTGTTCCCGCCGGGCTGGAGGCCGCCGACGGCGCGACCCTCAACCAGCCCGTACAGTGGACTTTCCGCACCGTTGACCCGGCCATTGTGGAAACCGCGCCGCTGGATAGCGCGGTGGATGTCCGGCTGGACGATAAGATCATGGTGCGCTTCAACCAGCCGATGAACCGCGAGAGCGTCGAAGCGGGCTTTTACCTGCGGCCAGATACGCAGACCACCGGCAGCGTGGAAGGCACGTTCGAGTGGGCGGAGGACGACGCGGGCTTCAGCTTTACGCCTGCCGAAAACCTGCGGCTGGATACTTTTTATACGGCGGGCTTCGACAGCGCCAATACGTTTGGACGGGGTGGCGATACGCCGCTCTCTGGGCAGAGCGAGTGGAGCTTCGTCACTGTGCCGCTGCCTGCCATCATCCAGACCAGCCCGTTTGACGGGCAAACGGACGCACCCCCCTATGGCGGGCTGACCATCTACTTCGCATCGCCCATGAACCCGGAGACGCTGCGCGACAAGGTGACGGTTGAACCCGAACCCTGGCGTGAGTACGACGATTTTTATTATGAATGGGATGACAGCTATTACCTGAGCTTCCCCACCGAACCCAGCACCACCTACACCGTGACCATCGCGCCCGGCATGGAAGACGTTTACGGGAACGCCATCCAGAACGGGATGACCATCACCTATACCACGCTGCCTTACGTGCCGGATGTCAGCCTGCAAACGCCCGGCGTGGTCGGCTTCTATAACGCCTACAACGACCAGACGCAGTTGTTCCTGACACACCGCAACGTCAGCCGGGTTGACCTGAGCCTGTTTTCGTTTAACGTGCAGGGCTTCGTCAACCGCATCATGGCGCAGAGTTATGATCCGGCGGCCAGCCTGAGCATGGACGAACAGCGCGCGCTGCGGAACTGGTCTATCGCTGCCGACACGCCAGAAAATGCGATGCGCTACGAGCTTCTGAATCTGGGCGCAGCCGCACAGGACGCAGCCTCATGCCCCGGCGCGATGGAGTCGCGGGTGCAGGTGGGCGACTCGGCAGTGGTCGTCACCGAGCCAGACCCGATCCGCGCCCGCAGCAGCCCCGGCAGCGAGGGCGAAATCCTTGACCTGCTGTACCGTGATTACCGACTGGAGATCACCGACGGCCCGGTCTGCGCGGACGGCGTGGCCTGGTGGGAGGTGCGCCTGCGCGATGATCGTACCGCGTGGGTGGCCGAAGGCGCGGAAGGCGAGTATTACCTTGATGTGCTTAGCGCGGGGCAGGCGACCGAAGTCACGGTCGAGCCAGCCGCCGACGCGACAGAAGCGCTTGCGCCGGGGGTCTATCTGCTGACCGCCACCGCGCCGGAACTGGCCGAGCAGGGGATGGAACCGCGTCGTCACTTCATGATGGTCAGCACCGCCAATCTGGTGCTGAAGTCCACCATTGACAGCGTGACGGTGTGGGCGACGGACGTAAACAGCGGCCAGCCGCTGGCTGATGTGCCGATCGTCATTTATCAGGAAGATGAATCCGGAGAAGTGGCTCGTGGGCGCACCGATGCCGATGGCCTGCTACGGCTGGATGTGCCGCGCGTGACCGATCTGTACGTCACCCGTGTCGCGGTGCTGGAGACGCAAGACCATTTCGGCATCAGTTCATCCATCTGGTCAGACGGCATCGAGGGCTACCAGTTCGGCCATAACACCAACGAGTTCCCGACGCGGTATCAGGTGTACGCCTATACCGACCGCCCGATTTACCGCCCCGACCAGCCTGTGTACTTCCGGGGCATTGTGCGCGAACAGGATGACGTGCGCTATACGCTGCCAGCTTTTGACAGCGTGCCTGTCGAAATTTACAACAATGAGGGTGAAATCGTTTACGAGGCCGACCTGCCGCTTACGCCGTTCGGCACCTTCAGCGGCCAGTTCGACATCGCGGCGGATGCCGGGCTGGGCTTCTATCGTATCAACGTCAGGCTGCCCTCCGGCTCCCAGTTCCGCGAAGAAGGCGGCGGCGTGAGCTTCACCGTCGCGGAGTATCGTGTGCCGGAGTTTCAGGTTGAAGTCACCGCCGAGCAGAGCGAAGTGGTGCAGAACAGCACCATCAACGTCCTGATAGACAGCAGCTACTTCTTCGGCGGCAGGGTCAGCGACGCGACCGTGACCTACAGCGTTCGCAGCGACCCGTATAACTTCGACTATCAGGGGCAGGGTTACTACGACTTTGCCGACTACAATTACGACGGCGGCCCCGGCGTGTTCTATGGCTTCTACGGGCAGGAAGTTGCCAGCGGTGAAGGCGTGACGGACGAAAACGGCCAGTTGTTGATCGAAATTCCGGCGGATTTGGAAGATTCGACACAGAGCGCGCTTTTCACCATCGAAGCGGTGGTGCAGGACGAAAGCGGCCTGACTGTTGCCGGGCGCACGGAAGTGGTCGTCCATAAGGGCCTGATCTACATCGGCGCGCGGCCAGAGCAGTATGTCGGCGTGGCGGGCGAGGAAGCCAGCATCGAGATCGTCGCGGTAGACTGGGACAGCGAAGGGGTCGCCGGGCAGGAGATTGAGGTCGAGGTCGTCGAGCGCCGCTGGTACAGTGTGCAGGAGGAGGACGAAGCCGGGCGCACCACATGGACGTGGGAGGTGGAAGAAATCCCGGTGACAGGCGGCAGCGTCACCACAGACGAAAATGGCGACGCGCTGTACACCTTCACCCCACCCAATGGCGGCATCTTCCAGATAACCATCACCAGCCGCGACAGCGCGGGCAACGAAGTGGTCGCCTCAACGACGCTGTGGGTCAGCAGTCGTGAATATGTCTCATGGCGGCAGCAGAACAGCAACCGCATTGACCTGATCTCTGACCAGAACGACTACGAGATCGGCGATACAGCGGAAATCCTGATTACCTCGCCCTTCCAGGGGGAGGTTAACGCGCTGGTGACGGTGGAGCGCGGCGACGTGCTGCATACCGAAGTCATCACCATGGACAGCAATTCCTATGTTTACGAACTGCCCATCACCGAGGATTTCGCGCCGAATGTGTTTGTCACGGTCATGATCGTGAAGGGCGTGGACGAGAGCAACCCGGTGGCGGGCTTCCGCATGGGCATCATCGAACTAGGGGTCGAGACCGAGCGCAAGGAGATCACCATCAGCGCCACGCCAGACCGTGAGCAGGCTGGCCCGCGCGAGACAGTCACCTACACCATCGAGACGACGGACTACGAAGGCAGCCCGGTCTCGGCAGAGGTCGGCGTAGCGCTGACCGATCTGGCGACGCTCTCCATTGGCGAGCCGAACAGCACACCCATCCTGCGCTTCTTCTATGGCGCGCAGGGGCTGGGGGTTCGCACAGGTACGCCGCTGACCAGAAATACCGACCAGATCACACAGACCGTGCTGGATACGATCAAAGGCGGTGGCGGCGGTGGCGAGGGGGGTATCTTCGACATCCGCGAGGAATTTGTGGACACGCCGTACTGGAATCCGTCCATCGTCACCGACGAAAACGGGCGGGCGACCTTTAGCATCACCCTGCCGGACAACCTGACGACATGGCGGCTGGATGCGCGCGCCGTGACGCAGAGCGAGGACGGTGAGATGCTGGTGGGGCAGGATACGTTTGACCTGCTCAGCACCAAGCCGCTGTTGATCCGCCCGGTCACGCCGCGCTTCGCGGTGGTGGGCGATGTCGTCTCGCTGCTGGCGATTGTCAACAACAACACCGGCGAGGCTATGGAAGTCGAGGTCTTTATCGAGGGCGCGGGCTTCACGCTGCAAGGCGACTTCAGCCAGACCGTCACCATTCCGGCGGGTGGCCGCCAGCGCGTGGTGTGGCCGGTCACGATAAGCGATGTTGGCGCGCTTGACCTGACGTTCTTCGCCAATGGCGGCGACGGCCAGTACACTGATGCCAGCAAGCCGCCGCTGGGGCAGGGTGATGAGCGCCTGCTGCCTGTATATAAATATGAAGCGCCGGAGACGGTCGGGACGGGCGGCCTGCTGCGCGAGGCGGGCGAACGTACCGAGGCGATCGCGCTGCCGCAGCGCTTCGACGTGACACAGGGCGAACTGACCATCAGCCTCGATCACTCGCTGGCCGCGACCACAATTGACGGGCTGACCTATCTGCGGAACTACCCGTACCAGTGCATCGAGCAGACGGTGAGCCGCTTCCTGCCCAACATCATGACCTACCGCGCGCTGGAAAGTCTGGGTGTGGCGGATGCAGATATGGAAGCGAACCTGAATCTGGCGGTGAACTTCGCGCTGCAACGGCTGTATGCCCAGCAGGGCGCGGACGGCGGCTGGGGCTGGTTCGTGCAGGACGAGAGCAACCCGCTGACGACGGCCTACGCGCTCATCGGCCTGACCGAAGCCCGCAACTCCGGCTTTGCGGTGGCCGATAACGTCATCAGCGGCGCGCAGGGTTATCTGCGTACCACCTTTATCGTGCCGGGGCTGGATGTGGAAACGTGGCGCTTGAACCGTCAGGCGTTCGTGCTGTACGCGCTGGCGCGTTCCGGCGCGCCGGATGTCGCCCGCACGACCACCCTGTACGAAAGCCGCGCACGGCTGGATCACTACGCCAAAGCCTTCCTCGCGCTGACGCTGCACATGATTGACCCGTCAGATAACAGCCGCACCGAAACGCTGCTGAGCGATCTGTTCAACGACGCGATCATCAGCGCCAACGGCACACACTGGGAAGAAGACCAGCCCGATTACTGGAACTGGAACACCGACACGCGCACGACCGCGATCGTACTGGAAGCGCTGGTCACGCTGCGGCCAGACAGCGACCTCATCCCCAACGTGGTGCGCTGGCTGATGGTGGCGCGCACGACCGAAGTGTGGGAAACCACGCAGGAAACCGCGTGGGCGGTGATGGCGCTGACCGACTGGATGGTGGTCAGCGGCGAACTGAACGCAGATTACGCCTACAGCGCGGCCTTCAATGGCGAGATGCTCCATGAGGGGCAGGCGACAGCGGAGAATGTGAAAGAATCGGCTGAACTGCGCGTGGATGTGGCCGACATGCTGGCCGATCAGGTCAACGAACTGGTGATCGCGCGCGGTGATGGCCCTGGCGTGCTGTACTATACCGCCTACCTGCGGGCATATCTGCCCGTACCGGAGATCGAGCCGTTGAATCGGGGCATCATCGTCGAGCGGCGCTATGTCAACCCGGAGACCGGCGAGACGGTCAACGAGGCGCGTGTCGGCGAACTGATTCAGGTACGGCTGACGATCATCGCGCCTAACGACCTGCACTATGCGATCATTGAAGACCCGATCCCGGCAGGCACCGAAGGGGTTGACCCCGGGCTGGAAACCAGCCAGCAGATCGGCACACAGCCGGGGTTGGATGACAGCGACCCGCTGAGCCGGGGCTGGGGCTGGTGGTGGTTCAGCAATATCGAGTTCCGCGACGAGAAGGTGGTGCTGTTCAGCACATACCTGCCGGCAGGCACGTATGAGTACGTCTACAGCATCCGCGCCGGGCTGGAAGGGGTGTATAACGTCATCCCGACCACCGGGCAGGAATTCTACTTCCCGGAGGTTTACGGGCGCGGCGCGGGCAGTTTGTTCACCATCCTGCCTGCGGAATAAGACCGTTCGTGATAACAGGGGCGACCGAAGGGAATACCCGGAAGTGTCGCCCCTGTCACCATCATCAGGGGAACAAAACCCATGATGGACAACCACTTTTCCATCCACAGGGCGCTGGATAACGGCGAAAAGGCGCAGGCGCGGCGTTTGCTGCGCCCGCTGCTGGAACGCCGACCAACGGCGGAATTGTGGTATCTGGCCGCGCGAGCCAGCGAAAAGCCGCAGCACGAAATCACCTGTCTGGAACGCGCGCTGGCGCTTGACCCGTTCCATGTCCACGCGCGCCAGCGGCTGCTGACCCTGCGCGACAGCCAGCCACCCCCCGCGCCACCACCGAAACGCCTGACCGAAAAGCCGCTGCCAGACGCGCCGCGCCGTGCAGCGCAGCCCGCAAAGCCGCCCGCCGACCTGCCGCCGCTAAAGAAGGTTGGCTCCCAGCGAAAGGACGGCTCGTGGCGCACGATTGGCTGCCTCAGCCTGCTGCTGTTAAGTCTGGTATCCGGTTACTTTGTGCTGCTGGCGCTGGGGTCGGGCATTCCCGGCCAGTTCCGCGCGCTGCTCTCTGGGGCGCAGCCGCCTGTCATCTCCACAAGCCCGGACGCGGTCTACATCGTCCCGCCTAGCCAGAGCAAAAACATCAAACGCAGTGAAACGCTGTCCGACATACTGGAGCCGGGTTATACTCATGAACTGACGTTTATGGCCGAGCGCGGCGAAGAACTGGCGGTCGCGCTTCAGTTTTTCTCGCCCACCGCGCAGGGCGTTAGCCACAACGTCGCCCTCTTTGATGCCAACGGCAGCGAAGCGCGTGAACGCTGCCTGCGCGACAGCATTCTGGGCGGGAACACCGGTGTCGCCTTTACCTGCACGATTCATGTTGGCGGGCAATGGAGCCTGCGAGTGTATGGGCGCGAAGGCGAAAGCACGGGCGCGTATTTTGCCAGCGTCGAAAGGTTTTAGTCTGCGTACCGCTGCATTTAGGGCGTATCGGTTGCTGATTCCAACGTTTTGACCATGTATACGCGATCCACGTACTGGTCACGATGGCGATAACCGCCGGGCAGCAGGCCGTACTCGACGAAGCCGACTTTGCGATAGAGGTGAATGGCGGCGGGATTGTTGCCAAACACGCTCAACGTCACCATGCGGAGACCCCGCAGCCGCGCGACAGCCTCATTATAGACGGTGTTCATCAGCAGCTCGCCCACGCCCTGCCCGCGATAGGCCTGCGCGACGGCAATACCGAGGCTGCCCACATGGCTGCTGCTGAGTGCTTCCTGTCTGATTTCCGTGTTTCCAATCAGGCGATCCCCGCTGAAGGCGAGCACCTGTACAAGTTTCCCGGCGGCAATATCTTCCAGCATCCCCTCGACATACTGCTGTTCGTCTTCCAGCGAGATTTCGATGCCTTGAATGAGGATGTAGGTCTGCTCCTGTGAAAGCGTGTTGATAAATTCCCACAGGGCATAGGTGTCCTCGCGGCGAGGATAGCGGAGCGTGACCTCCAGCCCCTTGTGTGTCTGGCCTTCAAAAACAATTTTACCTTCGGTCATGTGT
>CAZJSU010000040.1:0-1679 GCA_964548765.1 uncultured Anaerolineaceae bacterium | reverse complement strand
TCGCTTATCAACTGATTCACGCGCTCCGCTTCTTCATGCTGCACCCAATGGGTGGCCTCGTCAATAAAGACCAGCCGTCCGTCATCACATAGCTCGACGCTTTGCTCGGCCATCTCGTGTTCCAGCATGGCATCCTGCCGACCCCAGATGATGAGCGTTGGCACGGTAATGCGTGGAGAGGGCAGGCTTTGCGGCGGCTTCTGGAGGACGGCGCGATACCAGTTCAGCATGGCGGTGATCGCGCCCGGCTGTGACCACGCCCTGCGGTACTCTACCATCTCTTCATCGCTGAATGCGTCTGGCCTGCCCACCCGCCGGATACTGCGTGCAAGGCCGTTAAAATTGTCAGCGCTTAATGACTGCTCCGGCAGCCAGGGAATCTGTATCGCAAAGATATACCAGCTTCGGCGAAGTTGTGAAGGGTTCGCCCGCATGTAACGCCGCATGACCGCGTGATGTGGCACGTTGAGAATGACGATTTTCTCCAGCCGTTCCGGGTATTTATTGGCCGTCCACCATGTCACCGCCGCGCCCCAGTCATGCCCGACCACAAACGCCTTCTCCACGCCTGCCGCGTCTATCAGGCCGATCACATCGGCGGCCAGTTCGTCTAAGTTGTATGCGGCGATGCCCTGCGGCTTATCGCTCAGATTATAACCGCGCTGGTCAGCCGCCCACACGCGGAACCCCTGCGCCGCCAGCGCGTCAATCTGCTTGCGCCAGCCGTACCAGAACTCCGGGAAGCCGTGCAGCAGGATGACCAGCGGGCCGTCCTGTGGGCCGGCCTGCACCACGTGCAGGGTGATGCCGTTGGTTTCGATGTATGCGTGGTCGTATAGCTGCACTTCAGCCTCTTTTCGCTGGGTGAACTGTGGCGTGTGACGAAGATTGTAACAGCGGATACGGGCTGAAGGCCAGAATCAGCCCAGGGACTCTTGCTGCTGCTCAATCAGCCGGAGCGCTTCGCCCATCAAACAACGCATTTTAATGCTCAGCGCGCCGCCTCATCCACGCCCGCAGGCGCGGCCACGCCTCTGTGTAAGCACGATACAGCAGCGGGTAGGGGGCGTAATCCCACGCGCCGATATGCCGCGTGACTGTCCCGCGAAAGCCGCGCTTGAATTCGTACACGCCCCACATGGAGTCGCTTTCGTCGAAGACATCCGGCGCGCCCCAGAGATCATACACCCTGTACCCCTGCGCCTTTGCCCATTTGATCGCTTCCCATTGCAGCAGGTAGTTGGGCATCCGCTGGCGTTCCTCGTTGGCCGACGCGCCGTAAAAATACCAGCACTTTTGCCCGAAGTGGAACAGGATCACGTGCGCGATGGGCTGGCCTTCGGCCTCGGCAATCAGCGCGTGTGCCAGCCCGGCCTCCATCAGATAACGCCATTCGTGCGTGTAATACTCTGGCGGGCGGATGAGGAAGTGATCGCGCTCGCCTGTGGTCTGGTAGAGGCGGTAGAGGGTGTCGAGGTCTGCTGTGGTCGCCGCGCGGATGGTCACGCCTTTTTTCTCGGCGGTGCGTACCTTGCGGCGGGTGTTCTGGCTCATGGCCGCCAGCAGGTCATCCTCGCTTTGCGTCAGGTCAAGCGTAATGGTGTTGCGGAACTGTACCTGATCGGGCGAGAAGCGCCAGCCGCGCTGCCGGAGCGTCTGCATCACCGCCTGACCGGGCA
>CAZJSU010000039.1:34062-37620 GCA_964548765.1 uncultured Anaerolineaceae bacterium | reverse complement strand
CATCCTGAACAAACTACGCGCCGCCCGCCAGCCCTTCCCGGACGCGCCACCCCGCCCCCGCCAGTATGTGCCAGTCACCCGGCTGGACGACACCTCAACCGACGCGCTGATCGAGCGCTTTGCCGAGGAAACACGCCTGCTGCAAGGCGAGGCGTTCGTCTGCGAGGGCGACGAGGCCGCCTGCGATCAGGTCATGCGCCTGCTGGAATCCCACAATACCACCCACCTGCTGTCATGGGACTTCCAGTTCATCCCCGTTGCAGGGCTGGAGAGCGCCATCCGTGATTCAGGCATCACTATCACACAGCCCGACCTTCACCATGAGTTCCGTTACGAGACGCTGGCAAACCTCGAACCCGCGCAGGTCGGCCTGACCGGAGTGGATTACGCGATCGCCGCCACTGGCACGCTCGTGGTCAGCACCGGAGCAGGCCGCAGCCGCACCGCGACGGTACTGCCGCCCGCTTATATCGCCGTCGTCACTGCCGACCAGTTGATCCCCCGGCTGGAAAACTGGGTCACCATCCAGCGGCAGCACGGTCACAGCGTCTTCTGGGACAAGGCCAACGTCTGCCTCATCACCGGCCCTAGCCGTACAGGCGACATTGAGAAGAAGCTGGTGTTGGGGATGCACGGCCCCGGCGAAGTGCAGATTGTGATTAAAAAATAGATTGAACCGCAAAGACACAGAGATCACAAAGAAAATTTATCGCTTTGCGTCCTTCGCCTCTTTGCGGTCTTTGCGTTAAATTTTTAGGAGAGAATAATGGCCGATGTTTCTAACGATGTGCGCCGCAGCCTGTCGCTGCCCGTCACGCCCGAACTGTATAAGCAGATACGCAGCCTGTGGATCGCCCACTCCAAAGCCGAGGACGCGCGCGACCTCGACGGGCTGATTGCGACACTGGCCGAGGACTGCGTGTACGAAATCATCCCCACCGGGCAGCGTTGGGAAGGCCACGACGGCGCGCGCAATTTTTACACGACGTTCCTCGGCGCGTTCCCCGATGTGACGTTCGACCTGACCGATATTGTGATCGGCCCGCAGGGGGTGATCGAGGTCGCCACGCTGACCGGGACGCACAAGGGCGAGTGGGCGGGCATCGCGCCGACCAACAAGCAGGTGCAGTTCACCGTGCTGATTCATTTTCCGTGGAACGCCGAGGCCGAGAAGTTCGCGGGCGAGAACGTCTATTTTGACCGCGCCGCGCTTCAGGAGCAGATGGGATAGGCATTGAACATCATCTACTCGCCCAGACACACACTGCACAACCCTGCTCGCGAATTCATAGACGGCCAGTTCAGCCCCTATTTAGAGTCGCCGGAACGCGCCGAGATCATCCTGAACGCGGTGCAGGCGGCGGGCATCGGCGCAGTGCTGGAGCCGGGCGAGTTCGGCCTGGAGGCGATCGCGGCGGTTCACAGCCCTGCTTATATCGAACACCTCCGCACCATTTACGAGCGATGGGTGGCGGTGGGCGGCACGCCGGAAGGCGCTTACCCCTCGGCCATGCCGCGCCGCACGCTCAACCGCTTCTCGCCGTCCCCCTGGGCGGAGATCGGCTATTACAGCTTCGACCTCTCCGCGCCTGTCACTGAAGGCACCTATCAGGCCGCGCTGACCAGCGCCTACTGCGCGCTGACGGGAGCCGGACACCTGCTGGCCGGGCAGCGAGTCGCTTACGCGCTGTGCCGCCCGCCGGGGCATCACGCCGGGCAGGATTTTATGGGCGGGTACTGTTACTTCAACAACGCCGCCATCGCCACCCACTACCTGACGCAGCAAGGCACAAAGCGCGTCGCCATCCTCGACATTGATGTTCACGGCGGCAACGGCACACAGGCCATCTTCTACAACCGCGCCGACGTGCTGTTCATCTCGCTGCACGGCGCGCCGGAGTGGGAGTATCCGTACTTCTGCGGCTATGCTGATGAGCAGGGCGAAGGCGAGGGCAAGGGCTTTACGCTCAACTTCCCGCTGGAAAAAGGCACGGACGACGCGGCTTATCTGGCTGTACTCGATCAGGCGCTGGCGCGTATCCGCGATTATGCCCCGGATTATCTGGTGCTGTCTGTCGGGTTCGACACCTTTACCGATGACCCGCTCGGCAAGCTGAAGCTGACGACCCCGGTTTATACCGTCATCGGCCAGCGCATCGCCGCGCTGGGGCTGCCGACGCTGGCGGTGCAGGAAGGCGGCTACGCCATCACCGCGCTGGGCGAAAACGCGGTCAGCCTGCTGCAAGGGCTGCAAACCGCCCCCGAACCCCCATCGCCCTGACAAAAAAGTGCAGACTATATCGCCATTTTCACACAAACGGCGCGTTGTTTCCTACAATCTGAGCATCAGACGAGTTATGGAAAGGAAACATCATGCCTGTACTGCCGGGTTATCAGGCCTTCTCAGGCCGCCATTGGGAAACGGGAACGGTACACAACGCGCTGGCGTATCAGGGCATAAAAGCGCCCCACACCGGGCAAGCGCCCAGCGAAGCGCTGCTGCTCGGCGTGAGTGGGGGCATCGCCTTCGGTTATTTCACCTTTGAATACACGGGCTACCTGCCGCATCTGGTGCTGCTCACGCGCAACACCTTCAACCCGCTCGACACGCTGCTGGAACGCCTCGCCATTCCGCAGGAGATATACCGCACCGACAACCCGGAGAAAGGTAGAGCCAACCTGCTTGAAGTGCTGGAAGGCGGGCGGCCTGCGCTTGTCTGGGCGGATATGTTCACGCTGCCCTACAACGCCCTACCCTATGACGAGCGCAACTGGGCGATGATGCCGCTGCTGGTGTTCGGCTGCGAAAACGGCACCGCCTATCTGGCTGACCGTGCCAGCAGCCCACACGAGGTCCCGGCGGATGTGCTGGATAACGCGCGTGGCCGGGTGAAGAAAGACCAGTACGGCGTGGTCGCGCTCGGCGAGCCGAACTGGAGCCGCCTGCCCGCAGCGGTCAGTCAGGGCATCTGGCAGTGCATCAGCCTGTTCACCGAAGCGCCGCCCAAAGGCAAGCGCGATAACTTCGGGCTGGCCGCGCTGGAACATTGGGCGAACATGCTGACCAATACGCGCAACAAACAAAGCTGGGCGCGTTATTTCGAGCCGGGGGAACGGATGTGGATGGCGCTGGTGGGGAATATCACGCATCAGGGTGCGTATGGCGCTGTCCAGCACGCACCAAGTGGCAGCGCTGAGCGCGGCATGTACGCCGACTTTCTGGACGATGCCGCCGCCATCCTCAGCAAGCCCGCGCTGAAGGACGCGGCCAGCCAGTTTCGCCGCAGCGCGGAAGCGTGGACAGCGCTGGCCGGGCTGCTGCTGCCGGATGATGTACCTTTGTTGGGCGAAGCCAGAACCCTGCTCGACCGTAAACACGCCCTGTTCACGGAACAGGGGGCGAACGCGCTTCCAGCCATTGAGGAAATCAACACCCGTTTGCAGGCGCTGCAAAAAGAGGCCGCTGTCCACTTCCCGCTGGACACGGCGCAAGCCGCCGACTTCCGCGAAAAGCTGGCGGCGCAGGTGCTGCACATCCGTGATCTGGAAGCGGAAGCC
>CAZJSU010000039.1:16363-33962 GCA_964548765.1 uncultured Anaerolineaceae bacterium | reverse complement strand
ATCCGTGATCTGGAAGCGGAAGCCATCAAAACGCTTCAGCAAGCCATGGCCTGAGTAGTATGCCAGAGGCTAAAGCCGTCTGGCTGAGGAAAACAAGCCCGCTGAAGGGGCTGAGGTAATTTAGCGCCTTTAGCGCGCTTGTCCATTTTCAACGGCATGGTTTCAACCTGCCGCGCTGCTGAAGGGGCTGAGACAGTTTAGCGCCTTTGCGCGCTTGTCCGTTTTCAGCGGCATGGCTCATCGTCCCCGCAGGGGGTCGGCCCGCCGCGCCAGAGGCTAAAGCCATCTGGCTGAGGAAAACAAGCCCGCTGAAGGGGCTGAGGTAATTTAGCGTCTTTAGCGCGCTTGTCCATTTTCAACGGCATGGCTCATCGTCCCCGCATGCCGCGCCACCACCGCGACAACCCCGCTAAATAAAAAAGCGCCCTATAAGAGCGCTGTTATGGGGAATGTGGGATTCGAACCCACACGTCCGTAAGGACAATACTTTTTAAGAGTATCGTGGCTACCATTTCACCAATTCCCCAATACTCCAGTAACTCATCCATAAATACAACGGATTGCTGGAGAAGTTACATTTTCAGTTTATCATTTCACGCCTCAACCGTCAACCTGCCGATTGCAACTGCGCCTGCTGCCACATCACCACGCGATCCCACAAGCTCCACAGCGCCACCATGCCAAAAGCAAAGCTGTAAACCGCCAGCAGCGGCACCAGCGCCCGGTTGAAGCGCATCGCCAGCCAGATGCCCCATGTCGCGTACAGCGCAAGGCCGAGTTCGACCAGTATCGAACGGTCTATACGCAGCGCGTAAGAGCTTGCCAGCCCGCCCGCGCCAAACTTGGGCGTGCGGCGAAACTCTGCACCCTTCCTGCCTGGCAGCAGCCCACCGATGACCGCGACCGTGTTGTTCCACGCGATGCCCGTGCCAAGCGCCAGCAGCACCGGGAACGCCAGCAGCCGCCGCCACCAGTCAGGATAGAGCATGTACTGGCTGATGACGTAGATCAGCGGCGGCCCCAGCCCGACCAGCCCCAACGGCTGGAACGGCAGGTCTTGCAGCTCCCGCCCGATCATCAGCGGCGGTGTCAGCAGCAGCAGCGTCAGCATCAGCGGGTGCGGCATGTACTGGCACAGGTGCAGCGTCGCCATGATGCGCTGGCCCAACGTCAGCCGCCCGCGCCATACCGGAACAAGCGTACGCAGCAGCGTCTGCGTGCTGCCCTTCGCCCAGCGCGCCTGCTGCTGCTTGTAGGCCGCCATCTGCTGCGGCAGTTCCGCCGGCACAACGACATCCGGCAGATAGAGAAAGCGCCAGCCGTTCAACTGCGCGCGGTAGCTCAGTTCAAGGTCTTCGGTCAGCGTGTCATCGCTCCAGCCGCCCGCCTGGCGGATGCACTGCGCGCGCCACACCCCACCCGACCCGTTGAAGTTAATCAGCCAGCCAGCCCGGTTGCGCGCGGTCTGCTCCACCACAAAATGCCCGTCCAGCGCCAGCGTCTGCCCCAGCGTCAGCGCGTTATCGTAAGCGTTCAGGTGTCCCCAGCGGGTTTGCACCATACCGACATTGGGGTTCGCCACCAGATACGGCACTGTTCGCCGCAGGAAGTCCGGCGCTGGTACAAAGTCCGCATCCAGCACCATCACCAGTTCGCTGTCTACCAGCGACAGGCCGTAGGCCAGCGCCCCGGCTTTATAGCCTGTGCGCTTTTCGCGGCGGATATGCTCGATACGCAGGCCATCGCGGCGTAAATGCTCTACCAGCGCGGCCACCACTCGCGGCGTGTCATCGGTCGAATCGTCCAGCACCTGCACGGTCAGCAGGTCGCGCGGGTAATCCAGCGTCGCCACCGCACACAGCAGGCGCTCCACCACATAACGCTCGTTGTAGATGGGAAGCTGGATCACCACCGTCGGCCACTGGTCAATGGCCGGTGGATGAAACTGCTGGTGGCGGTGTCGCCAGAAGATAAGCAGTAATAAAAGACTGGCCGCTGCATAGATCAGCAGCAGCAGGGCGCAAATGACGTAGATCAGTTCCAGAGTTACAAACACCATTTGCCAGATTCTAACGTTGGGTCATCGGGTTGACAAGTGTGCCTACGTTATCATAGCGCACAAACCGAACAGAAATGATGAGAGCTTACAAAGAACACTCGACAGCGGTGATGGTGCTAATTGCGATAGGCAACAGCAGCAGCCAATTGTATAATCCTGTGCCAACGACAACCGCATGGGGAAGAAGTAAACATTATGACGCAAAATCGCTTACAGGAACTTCGCGCAGAGGTGGACGACATCAATCTGCAAATTCTGGACTTGCTGAGCAAGCGCGCCGGCCTCGCCTCGGAGATTGGCAAGGTGCAGCAGCAGCTTGGCACGTCCTTCTATGACCCGGAGCGCGAGGCACAGATGCTCACGGCGTTAGAGCAGAACAACAAAGGCCCCTTCAGCAACGAGACCATCAAAGCCCTCTTCCGCGAGATTTTCCGCGCGTCGCTGGCGCTGGAGGAAAAAGAGGCGCGCCAGAAGATTCGCGTGCAGCGCAAGAGCAAGGACGAGCGCACCGTCATCACCATGCCGGACGGCCTGCAGATCGGCAACAGCGAATTCACCATCATCAGCGGCCCGTGCGCGGTCGAGAGCATGGAGCAGATGGACGAAACCGCGTCGGCGCTGGCTTCGCGCGGGGTACGCATCCTGCGCGGCATGGGCTGGAAACCGCGCACATCGCCCTATGATTTTCAGGGCATGGGCGAGGAAGGGCTGAAGATCGCCCGGCAGGTCGCCAACAAATACAATATGTACCTGACCACCGAAATCATGGACTTAAGCCAGATTCCGGTCATGATTGATTATGTGGACATCTTCTGGGTGGGCGCGCGCAACATGCAGAACAGCTTCCTGCTCAAGGCGCTGGGCAATGTGCGCCAGCCTGTCATCCTCAAGCACAGCTTCGGCTCCACAATGGAGGAATTCCTCTACGCGGCGGAGTACATCGTCGCCAGCGGCAACCCCAACGTGATCCTGATGGAACGCGGCATCCGCACCTTCGAGAAGTGGACACGCGCGACGCTCGATCTGGGCGGGCTGGCCGTGCTGAAGCTGGAAACGCACCTGCCCGTCATCGTGGATGTTTCACACTCCGCCGGGCGGCGCGACATCGCTATCCCGATGGCACGCGCGGCCAAAGCTGTCGGCGCGGACGGCCTGATGTTCGAGTGCCACCCCAACCCGCCCGTCGCCATGAGCGATGCCAAGCAGCAGTTGAGCATCCCCGAAATGCACGCGCTGCTGGACGCGATTACCGATGCCGACAAGGTGCTGGCGTAACCCGTCACCCGGCGCTTCACACAACGACTTCGGGAGGGTGACAAGCCCTCCCTTTTCACCGAACATCTTTAATCTAAGGCAGCCCCAAACCATGCCCGTAAACACACAATGGCCGTCCGAAATCCGCGAATTTGCCGACCCCGTAACAGGTGTGCGCCTGCGCCAGCTTACCCATTACAAAGGCCACAGCCATCATTTTTACTTCACCAATCCCGGTTGGTATCGCGGCGGCAGCGCCCTGCTGTTCGGCAGCGACCGCGACAACCGCACGAACCTGTTCGGCGTTGACCTGATCAGCGGCCAGATCACACAGCTTACCGATCTTGACCCGCTGCCACTGCCGCGCGAAGTCGAGTTCATCCGGGCATGTCGCAACACGGTCACGGAGGAAGCGTACTTCTTTCACGGCTACCGCCTGCTGGCGCTTGATCTGGACACGCTGCGCCAGCGCGTGATTTACGAGGTGCCGCGCGGCTTCGATGTCTCGATGATTAATTGCAGCGCCGACGGCCAGCACATCTACATCAGTATCTCTGAGGATATGTCGCACCGCTTCCCGGTAGACCTGCTGCGCGGGTATGTCGGTTTTCACGAAACGTGGGAGGCCATGCCCCTCAGCCGCATCGAGAAAATCGCGGTGGACGGCAGCGGCAGCGAAACCGTGTGGGAGGAAAAATACTGGGTCGGCCATGTCAACACCTCGCCCACCATCAACCACATTCTCACGTTCTGCCACGAAGGCCCCTGGCATCTGGTGGATAACCGCATCTGGGGGCTGAATGTGGAAACCGGGCAGGTGTGGAAAATCCGCCCGCCGCAGCACGGCGAAATCGTCGGCCATGAATACTGGCACGCCGATGGTCAGTTCATCGGCTATCACGGCCAGCACAAAGACGGCAGCAAGTTCCTCGGCCACATCCGCTACGACAATACCGACTGTACGGAAGTCGCCTTCCCACACGACACCGGGCATATCCACTCCAACGATAAGCAGCTTGTCGTGGGCGACGCGGGCAAGGTGGTGCGTCTGTGGCGCTGGAACGGCGTGGACTATGACGGGCCGCGCGTGCTGTGCTTCCACCATTCCAGCATGAAAATCCAGCAGCTTCACGTCCACCCACGTTTCACCCCAGACGCGCAGCAGGTGGTCTTTACCAGCGACATGAACGGCTATGGCAACGTCTATATCGCCGATGTGCCAGCGTTCGAGTCGCTGCCCCGGTTGGAAGATGTATAGCAGGATGATTTGAACCGCCAGGACACAAAGATCACAAAGATTCGAATATGATATACTGGCGTATATGATTACAGAGACAATTACCCACCTGCTCCAACCGATGACTATCGGCGGCCTCGTCATTGACCCGCCGCTGACGCTCGCGCCGATGGCCGGGCAGACCAACCACGCCTTCCGCACCCTCTGCCGCGACATGGGCGACTGTGGGCTGGTCTGTACCGAACTCATCAGCAGCCAGGCCATGCAGTACAAGGGCGCGCGCCAGCGTACCATGCTCAAGTTCGACTGGTCGCCAGAGGAAAGCCCCTTCGCGGTGCAGTTGTTCGGCAGCGACCCGTACATCATGGCCGAGGCCGCGCGTATCGTGGCCGATCATGGCGCGGACATTGTAGACATCAACATGGGCTGCTGGGTGCCGAAGATCGCCAAAAAAGGCGGCGGCGCGGCGCTGCTGAAAGACCTGTGCAGCGCGACGGCGGTGGTGGAAGCGGTGGTCAACGCGGTGGAGGTCCCCGTCACGGTGAAAATCCGCAGCGGGTGGGACATGACGAACCCGACAGCGGTACAGTTCGCCCGCGCTGCCGAGCAGCTTGGCGCGCAGGCCATCGCCGTTCACGCCCGCTTCGCCGAGCAGGGCTTCACCGGGCAGGCCGACTGGGACGTGATCCGGCAGGTGAAGCAGGCCGTAACCAGCATCCCGGTCATCGGCAACGGCGACGTGTTCAACGCCACCGACGCGCGCCGGATGCTGGAAGAAACAGGCTGCGACGGCGTGATGATTGGCCGGGCGGCGCTCGGCAATCCCTGGATTTTCCGCCAGATCGCCCACTATATCCGCACAGGCGAAGCGCTGCCAGAGCCGACAATCGCCGAGCGTGCCGCTGCCGCGTTGCAGCAGGCGCGGCGTACGCTGGAAACCACCCGCCTTGAGCCAATCGTCGCCATCCGTGAACTGCGCGGCCAGTTGATTAAGTACGTCACCGGCATCCCCGACGCGACCACCGTGCGCGACCATCTGGTGCAAGCCGAGTCGCTGGCGCAGATCGAGGCCGCGCTCGCGCCCCTGCTTTAAGCCCACAATATAACTTTCGTTAGATGACATGCGCGGCTTTTCCAGCTAAAGTTAGAAAAGCCTATAAGCACACAGCATAAGCACACAGCATGATCCGGTGTCTGGCCTGAGTGGGATGATGCGTTTTCGCGTTCCGGCCATTAGGTCATGGGAAAAGGGAAGATGATGGAGAACTTGCTCAACGCCGCAGCGCAGCGCAGCCTGCGCTATCTACAGACGCTCGACCAGCGGGAAGTGTACCCTTCCGCCAAGGCGCTGGCCGGGCTGGAACGTTTTGAGGAACCCCTTCCTGAAGCCCCCTGTGACCCTGAAACCGTGCTTGCCCTGCTGGACGAAGCAGGATCGCCAGCGGCAGTCGGCAGCGCTGGCAGGCGCTACTTCGGCTTTGTGACAGGTGGTGTGCTGCCCGCCTCGCTGGCGGCGCAGTGGCTGGCCTCGGCGTGGGACCAGAACAGCGCGATGGTCACAAGCTCCCCGGTAGCCGCGAAGCTGGAAGTCGTCGCGCTGCGCTGGCTGGTGGATTTGCTCGGCCTGCCCGTCGCCACAGGCGCGGGCTTCGTGACGGGCGCGACGATGGCGAATTTTACGGCGCTGGCGGCGGCACGGCACGCGCTGCTGCAAAAGGCTGGCTGGGATGTCGAGGCACAGGGCTTGTTCGGCGCGCCACCCATCACCGTCGTGGTGGGCGACGAGGTGCATGTCAGCCTGTTAAAAGCGCTCAGCCTGCTCGGCTTTGGCCGGGAGCGCGTCGTGCGGGTTCCGGCAGACGCGCAGGGTAGGATGCGCGCCGACCAGCTCCCCCCGCTGTCCGAGTCAACCATCGTCTGCGTTCAGGCCGGGAACGTGAACACCGGCGCGTTTGATCCGGTGGCCGAAGTCTGCGCCAAAGCTCACGAAGCAGGGGCTTGGGTGCATGTGGATGGCGCGTTTGGCCTGTGGGCGATGGCCGCCCCGGCCTATGCCCATCTGACCGCTGGCCTCGATCAGGCGGACTCATGGGCGACCGACGCGCACAAGTGGCTGAATGTACCATACGACAGCGGGCTGGCTTTTGTCCGCGAACCGCTCTACCTGCGGGCGGCCATGTCCTCGTCGGCGGCCTATCTGGTGCAGAGCGACACGCGCGACCCGTTCCACTACGCGCCGGAGATGTCACGCCGGATTCGCGGGGTCGAAATCTGGGCGGCGCTGCGCTCATTAGGCCGCGCCGGGGTCGTCGAGATGATCGAGCGCAACTGCCGGCAGGCACGCCGCCTTGCAGAAGGCCTGAGTGCTGCGGGCTATGCCGTCCTGCATGATGTCGTGCTGAATCAGGTGATGGTCAGCTTTGGCGATGCTGAAAAAACAAAGCGCGTTCTGGCCGGGGTTCAGGACGATGGCACGTGCTGGGCGGGCGGCACCGTCTGGCAGGGGCAGACCGCCATGCGTATCAGCGTGTCCTCGTGGGCGACCACCGATGATGACATCGAGCGCAGCCTCGAAGCCATCCTGCGTGTCGCCGCGAATGCCTGATCGCTTTGCCGGGGAACGTTAGCGCCGCCTTTACTCCGGCGCAGCGCCGTCCTCTTCGGTGACATAACGCCTGATGACGCGCCACGTTCCCCACAGAACCACCAGCGCGGTGCCGGAAAAGGTGAACAGCAGCGTGAAGAAGGCGGGCAGCGTCGTCGCCAGCAGCGGGGGCATGGCCGCCAGCGCCAGCACCAGCAGCGACCACCATGGATGCGCCAGCGCCATCTGGAACGCGGTACGCCACAGCGCCCTGAACGGCAGGTCGAACTGCACCAGCAGCGCCCAAAGGTACATATTGGTCAGCGCCAGCGCCAGCCCGACAAAGAGGGTGATGCTGCCCACCGCCCATGAGAACACCTGCGGAAAGTCCGGCTGCCCGATGACGCGGAAGTTCAGCACCACCAGCCCGCCCAGCACGATATCCACCAGCACGATCAGCGTGCTTTTCCACCAGTATTGACGCATCCCGCTGAAGAAGTCCCGAAACAGCGCGGTGCTGCGATCTCTGGGCATCGGCGCGAGCGCGTTGAACAGCCCCGCCGTCGCAGCGGGCAGCGGCAGCACCAGCACCGCCAGCAGCGCCCACATGATATTGGCGAGGATGAAGGTGCCTACCCGGTCAACCCATGTCGCCTGTTCAGGGGAAAGTCTCATATCGCGCAAGGCGAGGCTGTCCCCCGCCCTGAAATAGCCAACTGTGTCAGAATGATCGTCTACCCTTTCAACCCCGCCGCAACCCTCCGCACCAGCGCCGCCGACACGGTGTGCAGGTCTGGCACGTTGAGGGAACTCATCGCGGCAGTCATCGTCACATTTCCGTAAATGAAGCGGGGATTATATTTTGTTCAGATATTTTTGGCAATTCACTGCACACAGGCGCGGCTGCGCTTTGCGCCTGCTCACAACGGCAGCGAAGCCTAAAGTATGCTTTTTTCGCTGCTGTCCGTATACTAAGTTATAGTTGCCCGTGTCGGTGGTTTACAGGTAAGTATGTCGTTAAAGGGAAAAAATGTCGTTTGAGCAAAGTGTGAGCCTGCTGTGGCCGGAGGATGTCCTGCCGCCTGCAACCCGCAGTGATGGCTACAGCATGGCCGACTTAACGCTGGAAAATATCGTCCGCCGCCTCAGCCTTGAAAACCGTTACGAGCGTCATGTGCGGACAATCCTCAACACCCCTTCGGACGATGCGCGCGTGCTGGAATACCGGCAGGAGGTCATTGAAGACCTGCTGCGCGCGCCAGCGCTTGCCGACGGGCTGGGCAATGTGCTGGAGGCGATTGTCGCGCTGGAACGCTACATGAACGAGCCGCAGTGGCAGGAAAGCGAGCTGCGTAAAGTCGCGTGGCGCTTGAGCGAACTGGAAAACTACGTCGGCTGCATTGACGAGTTGAACGGGCTGTTTCAGGCGGCGGGCAGCAGCATACAGTCCAAAGCCCTGTGCCGCCTGCGCGAGATGGTGCAGAGCATCGCCAGCGAAGCCCTGTTCCAGAACCTTAAAGCCGAACTGCCCGGCCTGCTGACGCAGATTCGCGGCATCAAGAGCATCACCATCGGCGTGAACCTCGACGGTCAACTGCGCCCGGTGGAGGCCACGCTGCTTTCGATCAATACCGAGCGCTTCAAAGGGGACGCTTCCACGCTGCTCAGCCGCATCTTCGGCCAGAACCACGTGCGCGACGACAACGAGGGCATCGGCCCGCTGCACCGCGCCCGCGACGATATGGGCTTCTTCAGCGCCCGCCTGCCAGAGCGCGACAACCCCCTCATGAACCCCTTATTCCGCGATCTGGCCGACATCATGGATCAGATCAGCCGCCCCATCGCCCAGACGCTGCGCGGCTATACGCGCATCACCGGGCGCGTGCTGGTGGCGCTGGAAAAAGAGATGGCCTTTTATCTGGGCGCGGTGCGTATGATTCGCCATCTACAGCAGGCTGGCCTGCCCATGTGCCGCCCGGAGATCGCGCCGATGGATGAGCGTGTGTGCATCCTGCGTGACCTGTTTAACATCAACCTCGCGCTTCAACTTGATAGTGACGAGGAGCGCCACCTGAGCGCCGAGGTGGTGGTCAACGATGTGGACTTCGGCGAAGAAGGGCGCGTTTTTATCCTCACCGGCCCCAATCGCGGCGGCAAGACCACCTATACGCAGGCGGTCGGGCTGGCGCATGTACTGTTTCAGGCCGGGCTGTATGTGCCTGCCCGCAGCGCGCGCATGAGTCCGGTGGATGCCATTTTCACCCACTTCGCCGCTGAGGAACGCCCCGATCTTGAGACAGGTCGCCTGGGCGAGGAAGCCCGCCGCCTCAGCGAAATCTTCGCGCAGGCCACGCGCTACAGCCTCATCCTGATGAACGAATCGCTTGCCAGCACCAGCGCGGGCGAAAGCCTGTATCTGGCGCGGGACATCGTGCGTGTGATTCGATCACTCGGCGCGCGGGCGATCTTCGCCACCCACCTGCACGAACTGGCTGCTGATTGTGACAGCATCAACGCCGACACCCCCGGCGCGAGCAAGGTCGTCAGCCTCGTTTCGATGGTCAAACTTGAGCAGAACGGCGATGGACAGGTGGCCCGGCGCACTTACAAGATCGTCCCCAGCCCGCCGATGGGCATGAGCTATGCCCGCGAGATCGCCGCGCGTTACGGTATCAGCTTCGAGCAGTTGATGGACACCCTGCGCGAGCGTAAGGTGCTGGAGACAGAAACCGAAACTTAGCACCATCTCGTACACTCTGTCCAAACCTGCTATCCTTTTTTAAGACATCCTGTACAATGAAAGCACAGGGATGAGCGCTATGCGTGTGTTTTTGCCTCATCACGTGTCATGCATCGTTCTGACAAATAAATTTCTGAAAAAGGATAGTACGTTATGCTCATCGGTATCCCGAAAGAAATTAAGGACAACGAGAACCGGGTGGCGCTGCCGCCCCATGCTGTGCGCGAACTGGTGCGGCACGGGCATGAGGTGGTGGTGCAGAACGGCGCGGGGCAAGGCAGTTCGTTTGCGGATGCGGAATACAGCGCTGCTGGCGCGACCCTGCTGGACGATGCCGAGGATGTCTGGCAGCGGGCGCAGATGATCCTCAAGGTCAAAGAGCCACAGCCGAGCGAATACCCCTACCTGCGCGACGACCTGATTCTGTTCACCTATCTGCATCTGGCCGCCTCGCAGGAACTGACCCACGCGCTGCTGGAAAGTGGTGTCATCGGGCTGGCTTACGAAACCGTCGAAGATCGCCAACGCCATCTGCCGCTGTTACAGCCGATGAGCGAGGTCGCCGGGCGCATGGCAACGCAGATCGTGGCGCACTACCTCGAACGCCCCAACGGCGGACGCGGCATTCTGATGGGCGGCGTGCCGGGGGTGCGGCCAGCGCATATCGTCATCCTCGGCGCGGGGACAGTCGGCACCCACGCGGCGCATATCGCCCTCGGCATGGGCGCGCGCGTGACGCTGCTCGACATCAACCTCGAACGCCTGCGTTACCTCTCTGAGGTACTCAGCGGGCATCTGACCACGCTTAGTTCCAACGCCACCAACATCGCCGAAGCTGTCAGCACGGCTGACGCGGTGATCGGCGCGGTGCTGATCCCCGGCGCGCGCGCGCCGCATCTGGTCACGCGCGGTATGCTTGCGGATATGCTCAACGGCAGCGTGATCGCCGATGTCGCGGTAGATCAGGGCGGCTGTGTGGAAACCACCCACCCCACCACCCACAGCGACCCGACCTACGAGATTGATGGCGTGGTGCATTACGGCGTTGCCAATATGCCCGGCGCAGTCCCGCGCACGTCCAGCTTTGCCCTCGCCAATGCCACCCTGCCCTACATCCTCAAAGTGGCGAATATGGGGCTGCACGACGCGCTGCAAAGCGACCCCGGCCTCGCCAAGGGGCTGAACGTCTGTCAGGGCGGCGTGACCCACCCCGCCGTAGCCGACACCTTCAATCTGCCGCTGGTGTCTGCCGAGGCCGCAGTGCTGTAAACCGCGCAGGGCGTGCGAATACCACGCCCGGCTTAAAATTACCCTAGCAATCGCCCGCGAAACCCGTAAAATAAAACTTTTGACGGCTGCAATTTCCTCTCAAAATTGTCCGTTACCAAATCATTGAGGTCAACAAAGTTTATGGCATCTTATCATGGGCCAAAAGCAAGAGTGCAGCGGCGTTTTGGCGAGGTCTTGGTCCCCCGTCCAAAATACCAGCGCATCCTGGAAAAGCGCGCCTACCCACCCGGCGATCATGGCAAGGAAAAGCAGTTCCGCAGCGGGCGGCGCAGCGACTATGGAATGCAGCTTAACGAGAAGCAGAAGCTGGCATTCATCTACAACATCCGCGAAAAGCAGATGCGTAACTACTTCCTGAAAGCCCGCCGTCAAACCGGCAACACCGGCGCGAACCTGCTCGTGCTGCTGGAGCGCCGTCTGGACAACATCGTCTACCGCGCCGGGCTGGCCCCGACCATCTGGGCAGCGCGCCAGCTTGTCGGGCATGGGCATGTGCTGGTCAACGGCACCCGGCTCAACATCCCGTCATACGCGGTGCAGGTCGGCGACGAAGTGCGCCTGACCGAGAAGATGCGCCAGAATGTGCATGTGGTCGAGTCGCTGGAATCCGGCAGCAACATCCTTGAGTATCTGGCTGTGGATAAGGCTGGGGCGGCGGTCACGCTGGCGCGCCTGCCAGAGCGTCAGGAAATCCCGGTTCCGATAGATGAACAGCTTATCGTCGAGTTCTACACCCGGCTCACCTAAGCGATCAGCTTTTAGCATAAGCAACTGGAAGCGCCCTGTCTCCGCAGGGCGTTTTGATTCGTGTAACGTTTTCGTTAAAGCGTGTGTTGAGGGGGAAAGCAGGGGCAAGTCAGTGACTTGTCCTGGGCGAAGCGGTGCTTCGCCCCTACGGATATGAATTCGCCAACATACGTCTACTATCAGTCCGTCGAGTTCGGAATACAATTAAAAGGTCTGTATTTTTGCAGGGCGGGCAGGGAACACCCCCGCCGCCATCTCGTACTATCCAGAGGTCATCCATGACGCGACTCCGCGCCCTTTTCATACTGCTGCTTTCGCTGCTGCCCCTCGCAACCGTACACGCGCAGGACGATGCGCCCCCTATCACCCCGGTCAGCCTCAACACCGCCGAGCCGTATCTGCGCTCGCCGCGTTTGGGCATTAACCACATCAGCCTGACCAACGAGCCGACCAGCGACACCCGCTATCATCACGCGCTGGCGCTGGGCGCGGGCTGGAACCGCTGGCCGCTGTACTGGGATCAGGTCGAGCCACAACCGGGCGAGTTTGAATGGGCCAATTATGATCGCCTCGTGGAAAACGACCTGCGTCACGGCCTGAAGATCAACGCGGTGCTGCTGGGGCGGCCAGCCTTCGCGCAGGACGGGGTGCGTGTGGCCGGCCTCAACGAGCCAATCTTTGCCGATGGCACCGATAGCCCGCGCGAGGGCAAAGCCCTCAACCCGGATAACCCCTGGGTGAACTTCGTGCAGGCGGCGGTCGCCCGCTACATGCCCGGCGGCACGCTGGCGCAGCAGAACGACTGGGCCGCCGATGAAGGTATCCGCGTATGGGAAGTCTGGAACGAGCCGGATTACCCGCCCTTCTGGGAAGCCAGCATCCACGATTACGCCCGCCTGCTTAAGAGCGCCTATATCGTTATCAAACAAACCGACCCCGACGCGCAGGTGATATTCGGCGGCCTGCTCTACAACAGCGGCTATAACTGGCTGGCGCAGGTGCTGGCGATCTTCGAAAACGACCCGCGCCGCGACGAGTTTAACTGGTACTTCGACATCGCCGCCGTTCATAATTACGGCTACCCCTGGCGCAGCGGCTGGCTGGTGCTGTACGCCCGCCAGACCCTCACCGCCTACGAGCTGGAGCGTCCCATCTGGCTAAACGAAAGCGGCGTGCCTGTGTGGGACGACTACCCCGGCCCCCTGTGGGCCAGCCAACCGGAAGAACGCCTTCAACACGCATCGTTACAGCAGCAGGCCGCCTTTTTTGTGCAAAGCAGCGCCTACGCCTGGGCAGAGGGGGCGGACGTGGTGTTCTTTCACCAGTTGTACGATGACTGTGGCAACCAGCCCGCAGGCACCAATTTCGTGCTGCACGATGGCGAGCTTTGCGAAGGTGATGCCATCTGCGCGGGCGATGCCTTCGGCCTGTTCCGCAACGAGCGCAGCGCCCTGTGCTTCAGCCATCACCCCTACCCCGGCACAGCCCGCCCGGCAGCCACAGCCTACCAACTGCTGGCGCAGCTTTTCGGCAGCGCGTCGTTGAGCAACTCGCTTGTGTTTACCATCGCCGAAAAAGCCACCATTATCGCCTTTGACGAGGCCGCGCTGGGCGAGCGCATTTACGTGGTCTGGAACAAGACGCTGCGCCCGCAGACGCTAGCGCTTCCCGCCGCTGGCACCCGCGCCACCCTCTACAGCCTGACACATAACCCTACAACGCTGCGGCCAGACAGCAGCGGCAGTTACCGCCTCGCGCTGCCCCCGGCGACGCTGGACAGTTACCCTGAATTGCAGCCCGGCGACCCGACCGCCATCGGCGGCCTGCCGTTCATTCTGGTCGAACAGCCTGCCGCGCCCGCGCCGCCCATGCTGGAGCAGTTCGGGGAGGCGCTCGTCACGCCCGGCTGACATGCACAAAGTCTTACCATGCGGCCAATGTAGAATTATGCTATGATGGCAGTACACAAAAGCTACATTTAAGGAGCGCTTTTCCATGCGTGTTGATCGCAAGTTAATGATACTATTAATATTGTTAGGGTTACTGGTTCTTGCGCCACAGATGCTGGCACAGCAGCAGGTGACCGATGCGACCTGTCCGGTGCTGGTACAGCAGGCGCTGGAAGATGTGGGCAACAATTGCGACTCATTGGAACGCAATAACGCCTGCTACGGTTATAATCAGGTAGAAGCGGCCTTTTTTGATGAGCAGCCAGAGGCATTCTTCTCCACACCGTCAGACCGCGCCGCGTTGAGCATCCTGCAAACCATCCAGACAGCCCCGCTCAGTACCGAAGAATCGCTGTGGGGCATCGCCACATTAAACGTACAGGCCAATGTCCCCGGCAGCCTGCCCGGTCAGGCAGTCGTCTTTATGCTGCTGGGTGATGTGGAGATTGAAAACGCGGTTACGCCGGAAGATGCTTTTGTGCCTGTCGAGCCTGTAAGCGTGTTCACCACCACGAACGCCAACGTGCGCAGCGGCCCCGGCACCACATGGAACATCCTCATGGGAACGTCCTTTGGCGAGGAACTGGCCGCCGATGGCATCAGCCCGGATGGTCAATGGGTGCGCGTCCTCAAGAACGAGCGCGTGGGCTGGATCAACCGCCCACTGGTACAGGAAGAAACCAGCGGAGCGCTGAATGCGCTGCCTGTGATTGACGGCGAAACCCGCACGCCCATGCAGGCCTTCTACTTCCGTACAGGCTTTGGCGGTCTGGAGTGTGTCGAGTCGCCACCGTCGGTGCTGATCGTACAGGGGCCAGAAAACATCGCTGTCAACATCAACGCCAACGGCGCGGATATTCAGATCGGCTCGACCATCGCGCTCATTGTCGAGAATGGCATCATGAAGCTGTTCGTGCTGTCTGGCAGCGCGACGATAGAGGGCGGCACAGTCATTCCTGCTGGCTTCGCTGTGGAAGTGGAATTAAGCGAGGATGGCAGGTCACTGGCTGGCCCCTGGTCGCCTTCCCGCCCCATGACCCCTGAGGAACTGAGCGCGTTAACACCGCTGCAAGGCATCCCCGAAAACCTGCTGCATTACGCCATCGTGCTGCCCAGCCTCGCCGAAATTGAGCAGGTGCTGGCCGCGATTCGCAATCAGGGCGGCACGGTTATTCAGGGCAACCAACCGGGCGACCCACAGCAGCCACCAGCACAGCCCGGCCAGCCGACACCTGTGCCGCCAGCCCCCGGTGGCCCGCCGCCTGCCGGGCAGATCATCCTCGAACCCGGCGAGTACACCAGTGATGGTGGTGGCTGCGGTTTACCGGGCAGAACCACCGTTTCCAGCATCGCGTCCGATGGCTCTGGCTGGACATGGGGGCGGGTGCGCTTCAGCCTTAGCTCACCCAACACCTACTACGCTGGCGGCATTCTGGCAATCGTGCTTTCGCCCACCAGCTTCCGCATCGGCGGCACAGGCCCCGGCGCGTGCATCTCCATCTGGTCGCGCACAGGCTAAAGCATCGTCACACCACATCGGGACACAGCCATCTGTGTCCCGATCAACCTCGCATTTGCGGGTAATCGCCTCTTGCGTCTGCTGATGCCGTGTGCTATATTATCCGCCACGTGCCAATCGCATTGGCATGTACGCCGAGGTAGCTCAGTTGGTAGAGCAACGCACTGAAAATGCGTGGGTCCCCAGTTCAAGTCTGGGCCTCGGCAAAAGAAGCCCGTCAAAAGCGGGCTTTTTGTTTCCCGTTTAAACCCCGTCGTAAATCCGCTATCATAACGGCCTGTGCAGGGATGGGCTTAAAACCCGCGCCTGCGATGTCTGCAAACGAGTAGCTGATGCGTAACCACTTTCGCCACCTCGATCCCGGTTATCTGGTCGCGGCGCTGCTGCCGCTGGTCGGCATCCTGCCCGCGTTAAGCAGCGGCGTGATCCGCACTGCCGACGGCCCGCTGCACGTCCAGCGCATCTACGCCATGACCACGCTGCTGTCCAGCGGCAATCTGTGGCCGCGCTGGGTGCCGTATTTTCATCTGGGTTATGGTTATCCCATCTTCAACTTCTATCCGCCGGGGACGTTTTACGCGGGCGGGCTGCTGGGGCTGGTCGGCATCCCCGCGCCGCTGGCCTTCAACATCCTTACAACGCTGGCGTGGGTGCTTGGCAGCGTCGGCATGTACGGGCTGGCGCGGCGTTTCCTGCCGGGCAGGGCGGCGCTGCTGGCGGCCATGCTGTGGGCGTATGCGCCCTCGCGCCTGTTTGAAGTGTGGGATCAGGGCAGCCTGCCGCAGATTATGGCCGCCGCGCTGGTGCCATGGCTGCTGTGGGGGATGCTGCGCCTTGCACAGCGCCCCACGCGGCGCGGCTTGCTGGGGGTCGCGCTGCCCTTCGCGGGCATTATCCTCTCGCACCAGCCGATCACCTTTATCACTGCGCTCTATGTCGCCCCGGCCATCATCGCGCTTCCGCTGTGGGCCGCGCGCCACGACCGTGCTAGCTTCCTGCCCCGTTTGCTGCACATGGTCGGCGGCTTTGCGCTGGGCGTAGCGCTGACCGCTATTTTCCTGCTGCCGCTGGCGCTGGAACTGCGCTATGTCGCGGCAGTCGAAAGCCCGGACGACGCGGTGCCGTACCTCATCAGCAACTTCTTACAACCGGGCGAGCTTTTTATGCAGCCCCCGGTGATGGACCTGACCGACCTGCGCTTTGAACTCACGCCGACCTTCGGGCTGGTGGGCGGGGTGCTGGCTGTGGCCGGGTTCGCCGCGCTGGTGGTCAGGCGGCGTTATGTGCTGGCGGCGGTGCTGGCGCTGGCGCTGGCCTTCACGCTGTTCATGCTGATCGAGCCTTCGCTCCCGGTCTGGCTGACCTTGCCCTACCTGCGCCAACTGCGCTTCCCAGAGCGCTTCCTGCGCGTAGGGGTCATTTTCCTGTCGCTGGCCGGGGGTGCGAGTATTTTAATTCTGCCCCGCCGCTGGCGCTCAGCCGGGTTAAGCGCCGGGCTGCTGCTTGTGCTGGCCGCCGCCTTGCCGTTGATCTACCCCAACCAGCCCTTTATCCACTGGGAAAACCTCTCCGCGCTGGATGAGATCGAGATGGAGGAAACGTATTACATCTGGGGGTCTACCAGTTACAATGAGTTCAACCCGATATGGGGCAAGCGCATCCGCCACGACCCCGCGCCGGAGCCAGAGCAGTACATCGCCAACCCGCTGCGGCTGACCGTTTTCCGCCTCGATATGATTCGCCAGTGGCCGGACTTGCAGGTTGAGGAGATCGCCGACGACACCATCCGCGTCACCGTCACCGACGAGCGCCCGGTGCGCTTCCGCCAGTATTACTTTCCCGGCTGGGAGGCCACGCTCAATGGCGAACCTGCTGAAATTTACCCGGAGCAGGAAGTCGGCATGATCGCGCTGCGCGTCCCACCGGGCGAACATACCGTGCGCCTGTATTACGCTGGCACGACTCCGCAGCATATCGGCGCACTGGTCACGCTGGCTGCGGTAGGGCTAACGGCCTTCCTCGGCCTGTATCGCCCGCAGCGGAGAGAACCATCTCACGCAGGCAGGCCCATAGAAGCACTCGCGCCTGCTGCGGCGGTCGCCATCAGCGCCGGGGTTGTGGCCTACGCCCTTGTCAACACCACCATTATCGCGCCGGGGACGCTGTGGTTTCGCCAGCAGTCACCGCCAGACGCGCCTTTTTACATGCAGCAGCGCGTCG
>CAZJSU010000039.1:7632-16263 GCA_964548765.1 uncultured Anaerolineaceae bacterium | reverse complement strand
TGGTTTCGCCAGCAGTCACCGCCAGACGCGCCTTTTTACATGCAGCAGCGCGTCGGCGCGAATTTTGGCGACACCTTTGAACTGCTCGGCTACACGCTCGACCAGCACAGCGCCACGCCGGGCGGCCTGTTCAGCATTGAGTTGTTCTGGCGCGCGCTGCGCGATACCATAGGCGAGGAATATCGCCCGGTGGTGCAGTTGATTAACCGGAAGGCCGACGAAGCCTGGGCGGTCAGCGAGCCGTTTTCACCCGGCGGCGGCGGTACGACCTTCGGCTACCCGTTAGACCGCTTCGCCTCAGAAGTCCACGAGATGCGCCTGCACGACGACACCCCGCCCTACATCGGGCGCGTGCTGGTGAAGATGCTCAACCATGGCACAGGCGAGTTCCTGCGCCTGCCAGATGGCACCGACAGCCTGATTTTAGCGCCGCTGGTGCGCGTCAACGGCGCGGGCGTAAACGCCGCTCAACGGCTGGATTACCGCTTCGGTGATTCGGTTGAGCTGTGGTGCGCGTCCGTCAGCCAGCGCGAGAACCAGTATCAGGTTGACCTGTACTGGCATGTCAGCGCCACCCCTGCCGCCGCCCTGCACACCTTCGTGCATGGGCTGGACACGGGCGGCGAGATCGTCATGCAGCAGGACGGCGAGACGATGGGCGGTGATTACGCCGCGCCCGACTGGCTGCCGGGGCAAACGCTGTACGATCACTACACGCTGCCCGCCGACGAGGCGCTGGCGCAGGTCGCTGTTGGCCTGTACACGCCAGATGGCGCGCGGCTGCGCGTGACACAAAACGGCCAGCCCGTGCCGGATGACCGGGTGCTGCTGCCGCTGGAGGAAGTAGATTGCCTGCGTTAAAAACCCACACGCTCACCCCCGTCGCGCTGCTGACCCTGCTCATCGTGCTGCTGGCCGCGCTGCTGCGCTTCGCCTATCCCGGCGTGGTCGAGTTCAAACACGACGAGGCCACGCTCTCCCTGCTCGCGCTGGACTGGCTGGACGGCGGCGCGTTCCCGCTGACCGGGATGCCCTCATCCGTCGGCGTGCCAAACGCGCCCGCCAGCGTCTACGTGATGGCGCTGCCCTTCGCCCTCGGCGCTGATGCGCTGGCGGCGACGCTGTTCGTCGCCGGGCTGAACGTGGTCGGCGTGGGGCTGCTGTGGTTCATCGCCTATCGCTACCTCGGCCTTGTCCCGGCGCTGGTCGGCGGGCTGGTCTACGCGCTCAACCCCTGGGCGATCCTCTACAGCCGTAAAATCTGGGCGCAGGATTTTCACACGCCATTTCTGCTGCTGGCGCTGCTGCTGGGGCTGTACGGCTTTCTGGAAGGCCGCCGCTGGGCGCAAATCCTGTGCCTGCCGCTGCTGTTGTTCGCGCTGCAAATTCACTTTGCGGCGTGGGTGCTGCTGCCGCTGTACCTGTGGCTGCTGGTCGCGGGCGGGCGCAGGCTATCGCTGCCCGCGCTGCTGCTGAGCGTCGTGCTGGGCGCGCTGGTCATGCTGCCCTTCGCGCTGGGCATCGCGCAGACGCTTGAGCAGGAGCCGGATCGCATCACTGGCGTGCTGAACAGCGCAGGCCGGGCGCTCACACTGGGCGAGGAAGCACTGGTGTTCAACGTGGCGCTGGCGACAGGCACAGGTATCGCCAGCGAAATCACGCCGGGGCAGGAGCGTCTGGTCGCGCCGGAAATGGACAGCCTGCAAGCGGTGTGGCTCGTGGCTTATGGCGCGGCGCTGCTGCTGGGGCTGGTCGCCATCTGGCGCGATGGCTGGCGGCTGGCCGGGCTGGTGTGGCTGTGGGCGCTGCTGCCGCTGCTGGTGTTCAGCCTGCGCTGGACACCTGTTCACCCAGCCTACTTCATCGCCAGCCTGCCCGCTTTCGCCCTGCTGATCGGCGCAGGGGTGGCGCTGCCCGTGCGGGTCATGGCGCGGCGCGCGCGCCCGCTGCGCCCCCTCGCCTTTCTGCTCGCCGCCCTGTTCTGCCTGCTGCCGCTTACACAGGCGCTCTACTGGCTCGCGCTGATGGCCTTCATCAATACCACCTCCACCCCGGCTTACTTCGGCATCCCGCTGCGCCAGCGCCTCGCCGTGCGCGACGCGCTGGCGGATGCGCGCGATGTGCTTGTGCTGACCGATGGCTTCGAGATGGCGCTCGATCAGGAACCGGTCATCTGGTCGGTGCTGCTGCATGACACGGCGGATTGTGTGCGCGCGCTGGCGGGCGAGGGGCTGCTTGTGCTTCCGGCACAGCCCTTCACGGTGCTGGTCGCGCCCAACGCGCCGGAAAGTCCACTGACTGACTTTTACCAAACAGCCAGTTCACAGCACTACCCGCTCCGCCCCGGCGATGGGGCTTACGTGCTGCACCACTTCGCGCACGCGCCAGAATGGCAGGCCGCCGCGCTCACGCCGATCCTGCCTGTGCGCTTCGACAGCGGCGCGCAGCTTGTCGGCTATGCGCTCACGCCTGACCGGGTGCATCTGCGCTGGCTGCTGCCCGGTGCCATCACCGAGGATTACCAGTATTTTGTGCATCTGCTGGACGCAGACGGCAACCGTCTGGCGCAGCATGACGGGCGCTTCTGGCCGGGGCGTTACTGGTGCGCTGGTGACACGCTCATGACCTCCGCCGCGCTCAGCATCCCGGATGGCGCGCAGACGCTGCGGGTGGGCCTGTACACCTTACAGCCCAACGGCGGCTTTATGAATGCCAATGTGGTGGATGAAACGGGCGGCGCGTTGGGCGTGTGGGCGGATCTTCCCCTAAATAATGAGATGGCCCATTAAACCACGACACACAAAATATCTCATAGCTGAACATCTGGTAGAATGTACATTGTAACAAGCTGTCCAATAATTTCTTTTTTATCTTAGGGAGCAGCAAAATGGCAATTACCAGACAGGATGTGCTGGACTATCACAAACAGGGGCGCGCGGGCAAAATTGAAGTCACGCCGACTAAGCCGCTGACCACGCAGCGCGATCTCTCACTGGCCTATTCGCCCGGTGTGGCCGAGGCGGTGCTGGCGATCAGCGAGGACGAGTTGGCCGCCTATGAGCTAACCGCCAAAGGCAACCTCGTCGCGGTAGTCTCAAACGGCACAGCAATTCTCGGTTTGGGCAATCTCGGCCCGCTGGCCTCCAAAGCGGTCATGGAGGGCAAGGGCGTGCTGTTCAAGCGCTTTGCCGATGTGGATGTCTTTGATATTGAACTGAACGCCAAAACCGCCGACGAGATCATTGCCACCTGCCGCGCCATCGCGCCCACGTTTGGCGGCATCAATCTGGAGGACATCAAAGCCCCGGAATGTTTCATCATCGAGGAAACGCTGAAGGCCGAACTCGATATTCCCGTCTTCCATGATGACCAGCACGGCACGGCCATTATCTCCGGCGCGGCACTCATCAACGCCTGCGAGATCATCGGCAAGAGGCTGGAAGACCTGAAAGTCGTCATCTCTGGCGCGGGCGCGAGTGCCATCGCCACCGGTGAGTTTTACATTAACCTCGGCGTAAAGCGCGAGAATATCCTCATGACCGACTCGCAGGGGGTCATCTACGCCGGGCGCGAAGACGGCATGAACGAGTACAAAATCCGCTTCGCCAATCACACCGATGCCCGCACGCTGGCCGACGCGGTGGTTGGCGCAGATGTATTCCTCGGCCTCTCGATGGCGGGCGTGCTGAAGCCGGAGATGGTTAAAACGATGGCCGAGAACCCGATCATTCTGGCGCTTGCCAACCCTGTCCCCGAAATCATGCCGGAAGAAGCGCTGGCCGTGCGCCCGGATGCCATCGTCGGCACAGGCCGCAGCGATTACCCGAATCAGGTAAACAACGTCCTCGGCTTTCCGTTCATCTTCCGGGGCGCGCTGGATGTCTACGCGCGGCAGATCAACGAGGAGATGAAGCTGGCCGCAGCACAGGCGCTGGCCGCGCTGGCGCATGAGGATGTACCAGACAGCGTCCTCACCGCTTACGGCATGTCCGCGCTTAAGTTCGGGCGCGATTATCTCATCCCCAAACCGCTTGACCCGCGCGTGCTGCTGTGGGTCGCCCCGGCAGTGGCCGAGGCCGCCATGAAAAGCGGCGTGGCGCGGCGCGAGATTGATCTGGAAGCCTACCGCCACGAACTGCTGCGCCGTCAGGGGCCGGGGCAGTTGGTGCGGAACAACATCATCAACAAGTCTAAAATGGGCCAGCGCAGGATGCGCGTGGTCTATGGCGAGGGCGAGCATCCGCGCATCGTCCGCGCCGCCTACCAGATTCAGGAAGAAGGCATCGGCACACCGATCCTGCTGGCCGAGGCGGAAGCGGTGCAGCAGGTGATAGAAGAACTCGGCTTAAAGAACTTCAACCCGCAGATCATCACCCCGCACCAGACCGATATTACCGGCTATGAAGAGACTTACCTCCGCCTGCGTGAGCGCAAGGGCATCAGCCGCGCCCGTGCCATCAGCACCATGCGCAACCGCACGCACTACGGCCTGATGATGGTCAAAATGGGCGATGCGGACTGTTTCATCAGCGGGCTGACGCACGAATACCCAGACATCATGCGCCCCGCGCTTCAGGTGTTTGGCACACGTCAGGGGGCCAAACGCGCCAGCGGCGTTTACCTGACCATCGTGCGCGGGCAGGTTTACGTCTTTACCGACACGACCATCAACATTGACCCGGACGCGGAAACGCTGTCCGAAATCGCCATCCTCGCCGCCGACTTCGCCAGAACGCTCGATATTGAACCGCGCGTCGCCATGCTCTCGTTCTCCAACTTCGGCAGCACCCCGCACCCGCTCTCGACAAAGGTGCGCGATGCTGTCCAGCTTGTGCATGAGAAGCGCCCCGACATCGTGGTAGACGGCGAAATGCAGGCCGACACAGCGGTTGTGGGCAGCATCGTCGAGGAGCGCTACCCGTTCAGCCAGGTCAAAGAGGCCAACGTGCTTGTGTTCCCCGATCTCGGCTCGGCCAATATCGCGTACAAGCTGCTCGACCGCCTGACCGATACCGAAACCATCGGCCCCATTGTGCTGGGCGTGGGCGCGCCTGTCCATGTGCTGCAAGCGGGGGATGATGTGAAGGACATCGTGACGATGACCGCCGTTGCGGTCATGGATGCACAGATGCGCGAGAAACAGGGTTAGCCGTTCTAAACAGCGTGCCGGGTGAGGTTTCATCCGGCACGCTTCATGCTAAACAGGCGTTAGCAGAAAAGCCGCCTGACGTTCTGTTTCGATAGAGGGATGTTACTGGCTCATGCGCGGCAGGCGTTCCTGCCAGCGGATGTACATATCAGCGTGCAGGTCAAAGGCCATCTGCTGGCCGTCCGGGTGGACGCGCATGATATGCAGGTACATATTCTTTTCCTTCAGGAACAGTTTCTGGCAAACCGGGCAGGTGTGCAGGCCGTCTAGTTCTTCGTGGGTTTCGTCGTACCAGATATGCATTACTGTTCCTTGTCAAAGAATTGTGGTTACAATAATTATAGATTAACGCACAATTATCCGTGTTTGCGTTAATGTACATGAAATTCCTATAAATTTAGGTTGTGCTTTTCAGGAAGGGTTGGCAAGATAAGACCATACCGTGAATGATCGAGGATGGACGCATGGTAGATTTATCATCGCTTGGGTTTCTCAGCATCGAAGCACGCAATTTACTGATACGTATCCTGCTGGCAATGTTGGCGCTGGCGTTGGTCTGGTTGTTACGCAGCGCCCTCTCGTGGGTGATCTTCCGCCCTATCCGCGCGTTTTTGGGCCGCCGCGCCGGGATGCAAAGCGGGGAACTGGTGGTCGAAATCTTCGAACTCCCCATCCGTATCATCATCGTCGCGGTTGGCCTCGCAATCGCTACCCGCATTATCCTGATAGACCGCACCACCGATATTTTTGTAGATCACCTGACGCGAACACTGGTCATCATCGCGCTGACGCTGGCGGCCTACAACACCGTGAGCGTGGTCGTGGATTCTTCGATGCGCCTGCGCCGCTTTACCGGGATTTCCATCGAGGAGCAGTTGCTGCCGTTCATCAAGACGGCGCTGCGCGTGCTGATTATCGTCGTCGCGTTTGTGATTGTTCTGCAGGAGTGGGATTTTGACGTAAGCGCGCTCATCGCCGGGTTGGGCATCGGCGGGCTGGGGATTTCGCTGGCCGCGCAGGACACCGTAGCGAATTTATTCGCGTTCAGCACGATTGTCAGCGACCGTCCGTTCGTCGTGGGCGAATTCATCAAGACGACGGATGTGGAAGGCACGGTGGATCGAGTCGGGTCGCGCACAACGCGCGTCCGGCGGGCTGACCAGGCCTATGTCACGATCCCCAATTCCAAACTCACCAATAACGCCATCCTCAACTGGTCACGACTGACCAAGCGCCACATGGAATTTACGCTCGGCATGTCCTACGCCACCAGCCACAGCCAGATGCGGGTGCTGGTCGCGCGCCTGCGCGAGATGCTGCTGGCGCACGAAAGGGTTGAACCCGAAAGCGTGGAAGTCCATTTTGTGAAATTCGGGGACAGTTCGCTGGATATACTGATTATCGCCAACTTCTACGAGCCGAACATCGCGGCCTTCCGCGCCATCACCGAAGACGTGAACCTGAGCATCATGGAAATCATCGAAGACCTGGGTTTAAGTATTGCCATCCCCAGCCGTTCGCTGCATATCGAGAATCTGGCGCTGGCCGCCAGCGGAAACGGCAAGCTCCTCATGGAGGAAGCCTCCGCCAGCCGCTTCTCACACCATGATGCTGCAGCGCTGCCCCCGCAAGGCGCGTCTCAGGGGGCATCGCCTAAAGAAGATGAGCGTGACGAAGACGGCGATTAAGCCACGGGCGGGACAGGCTCGTCCACCGGGGTTGATTCTTCAGGCGCGGCCTCTGCTGCTTCATCCGTGTCTTCCCAACTGATAATCCACACACACGCGCCCGCCACCAGCACACAGGCCGCCGCCAGCGCCGCCCACTGGGTTGCCAGCAGGCCGACATCGCGCGCTTCAATCACCAGCAGGATCACCATGCCTACAGACAGCACAATCCACGCGGCCAGTCGTGGATGGCGCATCGCCCACTGTACACCCGGAACACGCTCAAACCGATTCATGTTCAGCACCTTTACCAGAGTCAAAAATTCTAAGTGCCGAGTGGGTGCGCGTGGAAAACGCAGCGCTTTCTACCCGGTACTTAGAAGATGATGTTAACCCGCCTGCAATTCAATCTCAAGGGGTAGTTCGCGGCCTACAAGGGCTGGAGAACACGGTCTTCGCGCAGCTTCTTGGTCAGAATCTTGTATTCCCTGCCGCCCGTAATAAATTCCTGCACCGCTTCGCGCCATGCCGGAATTTTAATGTCCTTGATGGTCGTCGTCTCGTAGCCGCTGTGCAGGAAAGGCTGGATGACATCCTGCCCGGTATCGGGCGGCAGGAAGATGAAGCCCACTTCACTTTGCAGCATCTTCGACGATTCTTCAATCGCGTTCACCAGCGCCTCGACCACCGGGCCGGGGGGAATATCCGGTGCCAGGTAGAACTCATCTGCCCGCGTAATCAGGTTTTCCACCTGCCAGCCGATCAACCCGACCGTCTTATCCTGTGGCGTTTGCGCCAGCAGATAACTTTTCTGCCCAAACGCCAGCATAATATCCATCCGGGAGACATCCTTGCTGGCGACTTCCTTGATGAAGGTGGCGATGACCTCGGCGTTATTGGGCATCCCCCGCCGAACTTCAACATCCACCGATGACGACTGTACGGGCGTGCCAGCAGGCTGGGAGGCCAGCGGCGTGGTCTGGGCGGTGCTGGACACCGGCGCGGATGGCACCGCAGGCACCGGATGCCCGCCTGCGGGCGTTTGCGTCGCGCTCTCCCCGGTCAGCTTCTCGCGGATTTTGTTCCACTCCGCCTGCACCTGCTTCCAAGTCTCCTCGACATTGCCATCATTGCGAATGATGACATGCGCCTTCGCAATCTTGGCATTCTGCGAATTCTGGGCGAGGATGCGCTGTTTGGCCTCTGCCTCAGCCATCTTACGCTTCTGGATAAGGCGCTGGTACTGCACCTGCGGCGGCGCATCCACCACCCAGATAGCATCTACCGCGTTCGCCAGATCGCCTTCCAGCAGTTTGATCGCCTCGATCACGACGACGCGCTGCTTCGAGCGCCCGACGAGGGTGTTAATCGCCTGCCCCACAACCGGGTGAATGATCGCTTCCAGCTTGCTCAGCGCTTCCGGGTTAGAAAAGACGATGCTGCCGAGCATGGCGCGGTTAATACGCCGTTCTGAATCCAGAATGAACTGCCCAAAGGTTTCAACAATTGGTCTGTAAGCAGGCGCGCCGGGCTGCATGGCCTGGTGCGAGAGGCCGTCCGCGTCAATCGTGTATGCCCCCAGGTGTTGCAGCATCTGCCGCACCACACTTTTCCCAACAGCGATATTCCCCGTGAGGCCAATCACATACTTATTCGGCCAACGACTCACGGCTGCACCTCCGCTTGATAAATCAGCCATATAACGCAACTTTAATGATAGACTATGCTGTCTTATTGTAACGTGGATTTGTTTCAAAGGGCAAACCGAAATTCCACAAGGGTTTAACGCGGTTTCGGTTATGGCCGATCAATGCG
>CAZJSU010000039.1:0-7532 GCA_964548765.1 uncultured Anaerolineaceae bacterium | reverse complement strand
TCGTCCAGCGTATAAGTCATCATCTTGGCAATCGCCATCGCCTCGCCGGGGTGCAGCACCAGATCACGCGCCGCGAACCGCTCCTCCACCGCTTCCAGCAGCGCCTCGTACACGCTGTAACGGGTCAGGCTGTTGGCGACGCGGTAGGCATCCTCAACCTTCGACAGCACGACTTCGCGCTCCTCGGCCATCGCCTCATGTGTCCACAGCGACTCGTAACGCGGCTTCACGTCCAGCGGGGTCGCGGGCAGCAGCTTGGGCGCGATGTCGAAATAGGTGGTGATGATGTCGGTAGACTGCCCCCACGTATGAGCCGAGAAGGTGACATCGCGCAGCGCCTGAAGTTTGAACGACGAAATGCCCAGAATCGTAGGCGGCACACCACCGCCCAGCGGGCGCACAGGCTTACCGGGCGCGGCAGTCCGGTAACGTACCGCCATCCGTATCGGGATTTTATTGGCCGGGTGTGTCGGCGGGCGCGGCACAACAGGCGTATGCAGCACGCCGACCTCGCCCGCGCGCAGCGTCAGCGTCATGATCTTGCGCGGCGTATCAATGACCACCGGGTTGCCCTTTTTATCCTCGGTCGGCAGTTGAATACCCACCTTGACCTGCATCGGCTGATCCACCATGTTCTGCAGGATCAGGACAACTTCGAGCGGCTGGTTAAGATAGGTGCGCTGTGGAAACACCCCTAGCGCGACCTGAAGCTCGTTAATGTTGATGCGCGTCCCGCCCGTGATCGCACCCAGCACGTCCGGGTACAGCGGCTCGAAATGAATGTTGTCCTTGTGAAGCCGGTATCCCATATCACACCTGATAGCCAAACTGTGCCGCGTGGCGATTAATCAACTGCTTGGCGAGGTCCACAATGGAGGCTTCTTCATCGTCGGCTTCGGCTTCGCGCGCGGCCAGCGCCTCGGCGATGTCGTGCAGCGTGTCCACAATGTTCTCGTCTTTGCTCACAACGCGGTCATAAACGATCACACCACCCATCACCAGCGGCAGATAGGCGTGCGTAAAATCCATCGGCTGTTCACCATCCAGCCGGGTCAGGAACTGCTGCGTGTACTGGTAAATCTCCTCGCCCGTCCCCATGTCCTCGCCTGTGGCGGTTTTAATCATCGTAAAAGCGTGTGGCAGCACATCCGTCAGCAGGTCGCTATACAGCAGCTTGCTCACCACCTGCGCGGGCGCGCGCAGCAGTTCCTCGTTGCGCGCCACCTGATGCAGCAGGCCGACAAACCAGCGCGGCAGTTCGGGGATGTCGCTCTCCGCACCCTCAGCGCGTTTCTTCAGCGTCATGGCGACGTTAAAGGACGGGTTCGCCAGATAATCGTAGTTGTCGTCTCGCGGCGCGGCCATCTCCAGCACATACGTCAGCAGCTTGGCGATGAACAGCGCCTCCGCCGCCAGCAGCGGATACCCCGCAGCGCTGAAACGCGCCTGCGTGGTTTCGGCCAGCGGGACGAACACATGCTCGCGCGTCAACTGGGGCAGCGCCCGCTCCAGCAGGCGGTTGGCATAGCGGTTCATCAACGCCTCTTCATCCACATGATCGCCCATCGCCCACAGGTTGACCCAGCCCGGCTGAAAATCCGGGATTTGCCCCAGCCGCCCCGGCAGCACGTTAAACGCGGCTTCCAGCTTATCGCCCAGACCGAAGCGCTTGCTGGTGACAAAATTCAGCTTCTTCAGTTCTTCCATCTGCGTCCGCGTTTCTTCGCGCAGGCTGTCAATCGGGATTTTGCCACCGCCGCCAGACAGGCGAATCCGGTTCGGTTTATCCAGCGGCTTGACCTTCACTTCCATGCTGAGCTTGTAGTCGTTATCCACGCCAGTATTTGCCATGCAGGCGATGGGCAGCACGATATACCCCACCTCCGCCGGGCGCAGCCCCACCACCAGCCGGTTCTTCTTGCTGATGAACATGCCCTTCTGCTTTTTGGAGTCACGCTCTGGCACTTCCAGATTTACGCCCACATCCACGTTAATATCCGAAGCGTTCTGTACCAGCAGAACAGCCTCAAACGGGCGGCCAGCGCGCACGTTGCGCGGGCGCACCGCCAGCGCGACCTGTACCACATTCACATTCAGGCGTTCGCCGCCAGTGATGTAGCCAAGAATATCGGGGTAATTCGGCGTGTCAGTCATAAATTGGCCTTTAGCGATTATCCCTTAGCGTTTAGCGCCTTATGAGAACGGCCCGCTAATCGCTTCAAATTTGCTTCATCCTACATTATATTATAACTGCGCCTGCATCAGCACACGCGCCTTGCCCTGCCATTATACGTGCAGTTGTCCAGAACACCTGCGCGAGTGAACGAAACTCGAACGTATGACTTACGAAACTCAAACGCATATTTTCCAGCTAGACCCGCAGAATCCCGACCCCGACATCATTAAAGCCGCTGCCGATGTGCTGCGCGTCGGGCGCTTGGTGGCGTTTCCTACCGAGACGGTTTACGGCCTGGGCGCGAACGCGCTGGATGCCGCCGCCGTGCAGCGGGTTTACGCGGCCAAAAACCGCCCGGCCTACAATCCGCTGATTGTGCATATCGCCGCGCCGGAGCAGTTGGCGCAGGTAGCGATCAATGTGCCGCCGCTGGCGCACACGCTGGCTGCACACTTCTGGCCGGGGCCGCTGACGCTGGTGCTGCCCCGTCACCCCGACATTCCGCCGGAAATCTCCGCCGGGCGGGAGTCTGTCGCGGTACGCCTGCCCGCGCACCCTGTCGCGCAGGCGTTGATCGCGGCGGCGGGTTTGCCTGTGGTCGCGCCCAGCGCCAACCTCTTTATGCGCCCCAGCGCCACCAGCGCGCAGCACGTCCTTGACGACCTCTGCGGGCATGTGGATGTCATCCTCGACGGCGGGACGACTCCGGTAGGCGTGGAGTCCACCGTGCTGGATATGACCAGCGCCGCGCCGAAGGTGCTGCGCCCCGGCGGCCTGACGCTGGAAATGCTGCGAGAGGTTATTCCCGATGTGACGCTGCGCGATGCCCACCTCACGCCAGAGGCAGACGCGCCCGCCTCGCCGGGGATGCTGCTCAAGCATTACTCGCCCAACGCCGAAATGCTGCTGCTGGAAGGCGAACATGACGCTGTTACCGTGCGGATGCAGCAGCTCATTGCGGAGCGGCTGGCCGCCGGGCAGCGCGTCGGGGTGCTGGTGACTGATGAGGAGAAGGCGCTGTTCAAGGCTTTGCAGGAAGACCTGAACGCCCGCCCAACCATGCTGGCCTTGCAGTCGCTCGGCTCGCGTGATGATCTGGGGCAGGCGGCGCAAAATCTGTTCTCAGCGCTGCGTGTGCTGGACGAGCGCGGCATGGATGTGATTATCGCCCGCCAGTTCGCGCCGGAGGGGCTGGGCCGCGCGCTGGCCGACCGCCTCCTACGCGCGGCAGAGGGGCATGTGCTTCAGGTCTCCATTTCGTAAGCGCACGACGGCGCGCCCGGTACACATAACGATGACGGAATCATGACTGATCGTAAACGCCTTTCCAAATTCCTCTCGCTCATGCTGCGCCACCAGCCAGCAAAATTCGACCTGCAACTGGATGAGCAGGGCTTTGTCGCGCTTGAAACGGTGTGGCAGCGGGTGCAGACGCACTTTAACGGTGACGTGACTCTGGAAGACGTGCTTGAGGTCGCCACGCAGCCCAGCGCCGATGGCAAGCAGCGCTTTGAAGTCGTCGGAAATCGTATCCGCGCGCGTTACGGTCACAGCGCGGTCACGACGATCACTTATCCCCCCGCCGAGCCGCCGGAGTTTTTGTATCACGGCACGACTCCCGCCGCGCTGGAAGCCATCCGCCGCGAGGGGCTAAAGCCGCAGCGCCGTCAGTATGTGCATCTCTCGCTCGACCCGTCATGGGCGGCTACTGTCGGCCAGCGGCGCGCGAAAACCCCGGTCGTGCTGCGTATCCGCGCCGGGGCGATGTACGCGGCGGGGCATGAGTTTCATCACCCCGAACCGAAGCATTATCTCACCGCCTCTGTTCCAGTGGCGTTTATCGAGTTCCCGTAAACGCTTTCGCCACCGGTTCGCCGGAGAGCAGGTACTTGGAGCGCGGCGCGTAATGCACGTAATAGCGCTCGTGATTCTTGAAGCCCAGAAAAACCCGGTCATTCACCCGGAAGACCTGTCCTTCAATGTACAGGTAATTACGAGCGAAAGGCCCGTCGCGCTTGATCTCCAGCCGTACCGGGCCAGCAGCACGCAGCACCATGCCGTCGCGCAAATCCGCCTGCACCGCCTGAATCGGTTCGCGCAGCGAGAAGCCGATGCTGCCGAAGAACAGCGCCAGCACGCCACCTGCCAGCCAGCCAAAAGGCGCGCCGAATTGCAGCACCAGCACGACAGGCACCACAATGCACAGCAGCCACGCCAGAAACGCCCGGCGCTTCAGCCGCCGTTCCCGCGCCAGCAGCTTCTCGCGCTGGTTGTCGGTCATCACCGCGCCGAAGTTAAACGTGAGATCGGTTGAGTCGAATTCCAGCCCTTCGCGGAGCATCGGTTCGGTCTTGGGAGAGTCTGTCCTCATGGCACACCACCCTTATTCCCAATCGTATGCCTCCATTGTCGTGGAAATTCAGGTTGCAGATTCCCCCTGTTTTGAGGGGAAGCTGATAACAGGGTGAGTTGAGGTTCCTGTTGACGTTTTGTATTTAGAGAGCGTTTTCTGTTACGGACGCGATACAAGGTTTGTCTATAGTTAGCAGAACAGCGATATGTAGGGGAGGGTCTGTGACCTTCCCGCAGAGGCATGGCCGCAGGCCAGGCGGGGTGAGGTCTCACGGGCGGGCTTGAAACCCGCCCCTACACCTGAATGATGATTGCAGCCGTACGCGATACCTGGAAGCGCGGCGAACAGGGTTAACCCACCACTTCGCCCTCGGCCTGCGCCACACTGGTGAAGATCAGCCCCTCGCCATTCGGCGCGGCATCAACGATGATGTGATCGCCCTCGCGCACCTGCCCTTCGAGGATGTGCAGCGCCAGCGGGTCTTGCAGTTCGCGCTGCATCGCCCGCTTCAGCGGACGCGCCCCGTACACCGGGTCATACCCACGCTGCGCCAGATACGCCCGTGCTGTCGAAGTCAGTTCCAGCGTCAGCCCGCGCTCTGCCAGCAGGTGTTCCAGCCGCGCCAGTTGAATATCCACAATCCGCACGATGTCCTGCTGCGTCAGGCTGTGGAACATGATGATCTCGTCCAGCCGGTTGAGGAACTCTGGCCGGAAGTAGCTGTCCAGTTCCAGCATCACCGCCTCACGCAGCGCCTTTTTATCCGCGTCTGGCCCCATGTTCTTAATCAACTGGCTGCCCACGTTACTGGTCATAATGATGACGGTGTTGGTAAAGTCCACCGTGCGCCCCTGTCCATCGGTCAGGCGGCCATCATCGAACACCTGCAAAAAGACGTTAAACACTTCCGGGTGCGCCTTCTCGACCTCATCGAACAGCACCACGCTGTACGGGCGGCGGCGCACACTCTCGGTCAACTGGCCGCCTTCCTCGTAGCCGACATAACCGGGCGGCGCGCCGATGAGCCGGGCGACGCTGTGACGCTCGCCGTACTCGCTCATGTCAATCCGCACCAGCGCGTTCTCGTCATCGAACATAAACTGCGCCAGCGCGCGCGCCAGTTCGGTCTTGCCTACGCCCGTCGGCCCCAGGAACAGGAACGTCCCCACCGGGCGATTGGGGTCTTGCAGCCCGGCACGGCTGCGCCGAACCGCAGCGGACACCGCGCGCACCGCGTCCTTCTGCCCGATCACGCGCACGTGCAGGCGTTCTTCCATCTTCAACAGCTTCTCGATTTCGCCTTCCAGCAGGCGCGACACCGGAATGCCTGTCCAGCGGGCGACCACCTGCGCGATCTCGTCAGCGTCCACTTCTTCCTTGAGCATCGCGCCGTCGGCTTGCAGGTCGCGCAGGTGCGCCTCCTGCTCCGCCAGCTTCTTGCTCAGTTCCGGCAGCGTACCATAACGCAGGCGCGCGGCCTCCTCAAGGTTGGAGCGACGCTCGGCCTGCTCCAGGTGAACGCGCGCCTCGTCCATCTGCGCCTTCGTCTCGCGCATCTCATCAATCGCGCCCTTCTCGGTCTGCCAGCGCGCCGTGAGCGCGTCCAGCGCCTCGCGCAGATTCGCCAGTTCCTCCTCGATCATCTTCAGCCGATCCTGCGAGGCTTTGTCGCGTTCCTTACGCAGCGCCTCGCGCTCAATCTCAAGCTGCATAATCTGGCGGTCTACCCGTTCCAGCGCCGCAGGACGCGAGTCAATCTGCATCTTCAGGTTAGCCGCCGCCTCGTCAATCAGGTCAATCGCCTTATCCGGCAGTTGACGATCCGGCAGATAACGGTTGCTCAGCGTCGCCGCCGCGATCACCGCGCTGTCCTGAATACGCACCCCATGATGCACCTCATAGCGCTCCTTCAGGCCGCGCAGGATGCTGATGGTATCCTCGACGCTCGGCTCGTCCACGAACACCGGCTGGAAGCGCCGTTCCAGCGCCGCGTCCTTCTCGATGTGCTTGCGGTATTCGTCCAGCGTGGTCGCGCCGATACAATGCAGCTCGCCGCGCGCCAGCATCGGCTTGAGCATGTTGCTGGCATCCATCGCGCCCTCGGCTGCGCCTGCGCCCACAATCGTGTGCAGTTCGTCCAGAAACAGGATAATGCGGCCTTCGCTGTCTGCCACTTCTTTGAGGACAGCCTTCAGCCGTTCCTCAAATTCGCCGCGATACTTCGCGCCCGCCACCAGCGACCCCATATCCAGCGCGATAATCTGCTTGTCGCGCAGCCCTTCCGGCACATCGCCGTTGACAATGCGCTGGCTCAGCCCCTCCGCGATGGCGGTCTTGCCCACGCCCGCCTCGCCGATCAGTACCGGGTTATTCTTCGTGCGGCGGCTGAGTACCTGAATCACGCGGCGAATCTCGTCGTCGCGCCCGATCACCGGGTCGAGCTTGCCCTGCCGCGCCAGCGCGGTCAGGTCGCGTCCGTATTTTTCAAGGCTCTGGAAAGTGCTTTCCGGGTCCTGGCTGGTGATGCGCTGGCCGCCCCGGATGGCGGTAAGCGCCTGTAAAATAGCGTTATCCGTTACGCCGTGCCGTTCCAGAGTGCCGCTCACCGAGTTGTCCTCGGTCAGCGCCAGCAGGATATGCTCGGTGCTGACGTAATCATCGCGCATCTTTTTGGCCTGCTGCTCGGCGCGGTTGAGTACCTGCTGCGTGGCGCGGCTAAGGCCAACCTGTGCGTTGCTGCCGCTGACGCGCGGGCGACCCTCAAGGGTCTGTTCCAGTTCGTGCAAAAGCGCCTGTGGCCGCGCGCCAATCTTGGCGACGACCTCCGGCACGACTCCATCGGCCTGCTGCATCAAGGCGATGAGCACATGCAGCGGGTCAATCGCCGTGTGACCGAACTCGGTCGCCAGCGACTGCGCCCCCAGCAGCGCCTCCTGTGATTTATTGGTATACCGTTGCAAATTCACTGCTGAATCCCCCAAACTCCTGTAATACGTTTTGTTA
>CAZJSU010000038.1:10862-38065 GCA_964548765.1 uncultured Anaerolineaceae bacterium | reverse complement strand
TAGAGCAGATCGCACCGGAAGTCAGTTGCGCGCATGACGGACGAACAGGCGTTGATTGAGCAGGCACGGCACGACCCGGAGGCCTTCCGGGTGCTGTACCGGCGCTATTTCCCGCGCGTTTATGCCTATGTGGCCTATCGCGTGGGGCGGGCGCAGGATGCCGAAGACCTGACAGCGGAGATTTTTATGAAGGTGGTGCGCGGGTTCGCGGGGTTTGAAGATCGCGGCGCGGGCGCTTTCGCGGCGTGGCTGTTTCGCATCGCCCATAACACCGTATCGCAGTTCCACCGCCAGCATGTCCAGCATGTTGAACATCTGCCGCTGGATGACCTGCCCGACATCGCAGGCGAAGGCGTTGCGCCCGATCAGGCGCTGCTGCGGAAGGAGCAGTTCGCGCGGTTGAGCGCCATGATCGCCGCGCTGCCGCCGCGCCGCCGGGAGGTGGTGACGCTGCGTTTCTTCGGCGGGCTGCGAAATAACGAGATTGCGGCGGCACTGGGGCTGGACGAGCGCACCGTCGCCGCGCATCTGTGCCGCGCGCTGGATGATCTGCGCCGGGAAGTGGAGCGAGACGAGGCTGATGAACGAGAACCACGCGCACGATAAAGACCTGCTGGAAAAGGTCGAGCGTCTGCTGCACAGGGGACAGACCAGCGGCGATGATCTGCTCGATTCGCTGGCCGCGACTCAGCCGCAGGCGCGCGCCGACTTCCAGCAAACACTCGAAGATCAACTGGTCGCCACGCTGCAAGCGCAGCAGCGCGCCTTAACTCAGGAGGAGAACATGACGACTCATTCGGCATTGGCCGCACCGAAAAGACACCGGAACTTTCGTTTGCCCGTCACGCTGGCCGCCGCGCTGGCGGTGATGCTGGCTGCAATCAGCCTTTTTGCCAGCATCAGGCCGCCAGCGCAGGTTGGTTTTGTAGCGCAGGCCAGCACAGACACGCCTTTTCCCACACCCACCCTCGTGCCGACAGCAACCGCCGACGCGCTCGCGCTCACGGCTACCGCAATGGTGGCTGGCGCGTCACAAACCGTTCCCGCGCCCGCTGGGGGGATCACGCATGTGGTGCAGCCGGGCGATACGCTGGCGGCGCTTGCGCTGCTGTACGGCGTGGAGGTTGAGGCGCTGCTGGCGGCGAATAACCTCGCACCCGGCGCTGTGGTCGAGGCCGGGCAGACGCTTGTGATTCCGTTAGTGCAGGGGCGGGTTGGCGCTTGCATCGGCGGTATTAGAGGTGAACTGTATGCCGAGCCGAGCCTTGATACTTATAAACTGCCTTTAGTGAACGACATCATCGTGCAAATCATTGAAGTGCGTGTCAGTGGCTGGACGTGGTATCTGGTTCGGGGGCAGGTCTATCAAGCCGTGATACAGGGGTGGGTGCGGGCAGACAGAGTTAGCACCGAATTTATTCAGTGTCCGAGTTCAGTTATGGTAGATGAGGTGGCATCACCCGGCTTCCAGCCCGTCCTTATCGCCCGCGACACCATCCGGCGCGGGACGCAGATCACGGCGGAAATGCTGGCGACAGCTTACCTGCCCGTAGACATAGACCTGCAGCGGTTGTTCGGTAGTTCGCGCGGTGTAGCAAGCGTGTTTGATGGAAGCCCGGAGCAGGCCGCCGGGCAGTATGCGCTGGTGGATATTCCGGCGCTGATGCCGCTGCTGGTGAATGATCTGGTGGCCGAAAATCCCACCGGCAGGCTGCCGCGCAATATGTCCTATCCGGCGCGTATCCCACTTGACCGCGAGGCAGCAGATCAATTCGCGTCCGGTGACTTGCTGGCGGTTTTTGCAGAACTGGCCTATCTCGATCAGGAGCAGCAGCCGCACACGATCACCCGACCCATTGTGGACGTGGCTGAAGTGCTGGAAGTGACCGATGCCGAAGCCAGCGATCAGGTGGAAGTCGTGATCACGATGGCCTCGAATAACGACCGCCTGCTCATCATGGAACTGGTGGACGCGGGCGTGCCGCTGACGTTGGTTCAACGGGATGGGGCTGCAGCCGACACCGCCTCACGTATCCCTGCTTCACCGGGCGACATCCCCGCCGACCTTCAGCCTGTGGTGGTCGCGCGGTTTCCGCTGCAAAAAGGCACATGGCTGACCGAAGATGCCTTGATGCTGGTTTATGTGCCGCAGGACAGCGTACCTGCTATCGCCAGAAGTGATATGAATGGCCTTATCGGCCAGTATCTCCAACGTGACTTTGAGCGCTGGCAGCCGATTCTGGCCGGAGATGTCGCCAGCCGTGCAGCGAGGCAGCAGGTTGAGGAAATCACGCTGCCCGGCGCGGGCTGGCAAATGTCGCTTAACGGGGAGTCTCGCGCCAGGGTGTTTATCCCGCTGGACGATATGCCCGATCAATTGTCAGTGGGAGAGCGTGTGGCGATTACCACCCAGATACAGTTTCGTGAAGATGACGAGTCTGGTCTGCTGTTTGCCGTCGCGCCGGATAACCAGATGGGGCGCAGTGTCACTTATCGTATTCTGGTGCAGCCGGAACTGGTCGAAGTGGCAGCAGATGGGCTGGTGCTGTCCATGTACGCGACAGAAGCCGCCGATGTGACTCAGGCGCTGGAGGCGGGCTTACCGCTGAAGCTGGGTTATGCCGCTGCGTCTGCGGCCAGCGCTGTTTTGCCGGAGGGTACGGTCGAGGTCAGCATCCCGCTGGACAGCACGACAGCAAGCACAATTCGGGAAGGCGACATAGTAGACGTGCAGGCGGATATGCTGTTTGTGGACTTGGATGAGCAGTTCCAGGCCGGTGATGTCATTCTTGCTGACCAGATCGCCGCCGGGCAAACGCCAGAGGTGGTGACACAGGTGATCGTCAAAGGCGTGCAGGTAATCGAGATTGGCGCGGACACGGTGATGCTGGCCGCATCGCCGCAGGATGCGCTGGTGCTGCAATGGGCATCGGAGGCGAAGCTGCCGCTGACCTTCACCCTGACCAGCGAAAGGGCAGCGCTCACACCAACGCCGACCCCTACGCCAGCGAACGGTTAAACGCAGGCGGCGCTAGGAACACATCCACAGATACGGTACACTAAACGGCAGGGGTAAGAACCCTGCCGCTTTTTGTTTCCAATGATAAGAGTCTAACGCTGACCTCACCCCCGCTTCGCTTGCCCTCTCTCCGTTTATGGAGAGCATGTTAGGGGGAGGGGCTTCATTCACCTGAGGAGCAGGATCATGGCGCAAGAATACGATGTTGTGGTGCTGGGCGCGGGGCCGGGCGGTTACGTCGCCGCCATCCGTGCCAGCCAGCTAGGGCTTAAAACAGCCATCGTCGAGAAAAAATACTGGGGCGGCGTGTGCCTGAATGTTGGCTGCATCCCGTCAAAAGCGCTGCTGCGGAATGCCGAACTGGTGCATATCTTCAAGAACCAGGCGAAGACCTTCGGCATCAACGTCGAGGGCAGCGTCACCTACGATTATGGCGAGGCCTTCAGGCGCAGCCGCAGGGTGGCCGATGGCCGCGTGAAGGGCGTGCATTACCTGATGCGGAAGAACAAGATCACCGAGTATGACGGCTGGGCGACCTTTGCCGATCCGCACACGCTGGATGTGGAACTGAACGACGGTAAGACCGAAACGCTTAAATTCAAACACTGTATTCTGGCGGTTGGCGCGGTGACAGCGCTCATCCCCGGCACGCAGCTTAGTGAGCGCGTGGTGACTTACGAAGAGCAGATCATGCAGGACGACCTGCCGGGCAGCATCATCATCGCTGGCTCAGGCGCGATTGGCGTGGAGTTCAGCTACATCATGCACAGCTACGGCGTGGATGTCACGCTCGTGGAATTTTTAGACCGCATCGTGCCGACCGAGGACGAAGAAATCAGCGCCGAACTGAGGAAGCAGTACGAGCGCAGCGGCATCAAGGTCCTGACCAGCACCAAAGTCGAGGGCATTGAGGACACAGGCAAGAATGTCAGGGTGACGGTGACAAACGCGGAAGGCAAGCAGGAGGTGCTGGAGGCCGATAAGGTCATGCAGGCCATTGGCTTTAAGCCGCGCACCGAGGGGTACGGTCTTGAGAATACCGGCGTAGCGCTGACCGAGCGCGGCGCGGTGGACATCAACGAAAAGATGCAGACCAGCGTGCCGCACATCTACGCCATTGGCGACGTGACGATGAAGCTGGCGCTGGCGCATGTGGCCGAGGCGATGGGCGTGATCGCCGCCGAGAACATCGCCGGGGCAGAGACGATTGAACTGGATTACCGGATGCTGCCGCGCGCGACCTTCTGCCAGCCGCAGATCGGCAGCTTTGGCCTGACGGAAAAGCAGGCGCGCGAAGCCGGGTACGACATTAACGTGGCGAAGTTCCCCTTCCAGGCCAACGGCAAGGCGCACGGATTGGGCGATACAGTCGGCTTTGTCAAGCTCATCAGTGACAAGAAGTACGGCGAACTGCTCGGCGGCCACATGATCGGTGCCGACGTGACCGAACTGCTGCCGGAACTGACGCTGGCGCGCATGTGGGAACTCACGCCGCATGAGATCGCCCGCAACGTGCATCCACATCCCACCCTGAGCGAGGCCATCAAAGAGGCCGCGCACGGGCTGGAAGGGCATATGATTAATATGTAATCGTCAGTCGCCAGCCTACAGTCATCGGTCAGGGCGCAGTCATACTGCGCCCTTTTGCATCAACACGCCAGCAGCAAGGTCTGCGGGAACTGGCGCACGTAATCGCGTGGGGGCAGGAACCCCTGCCATGTGACCATCACATCACCATCGCTGGCCGCGCGCATACGAATCTCCTGTACTGGCAGAAACGGCGACAGGCGCGGCGCGCAGCCGTTGACATGCAGCTTTGCCGACACGCGCCCCTGCTGAAAGTAAAAGGTCATGTTCCCCGGCTGCACGCCTTCCGGCCTGCCGAGCGCCAGCAGCACATCGCCCAATCGCAGGCCGGGGCATTGAGACAGCCGCGTCTCGGTGACGATGGCCTCGCGGTGTTCGATCTGCACCGCGCAGCTTGCCGCGTCACGCGGCGGGTAGGTCAGGCGGGAGCGCATGACCATCGTGCTTTCGGCGGTGTAACCCATATTGAGCATGATCTGGTTGGCCGGGTCAATGCGGGTGCGTCCGGGGTTGATGCCTTCCCAGCACGGCAGCACACACTGCGGGTGATGCTCCAGCACGGCGGGCGGGGCTTCGACCACTGCGCCAACCGCCATACTGACCACGATCAGCAGCAGGCAGACCCCGGCCAGCAGCGCCTGCGCCAGCAGCAAACGCCTCATGGACGCTGACGCTGCGCCTCGAACAGCAGCACCGCCGCTGCCGCCGCCGCGTTGAGCGACTCGGTTTCGGCGGCCATCGGGATATAAACCCGCGCCGTTGCCAGCGTTTGGGCGGCCTCACCCGCGCCATGCGCCTCGCTGCCGATCACCAGCGCCCACCCCGGCGACCAGTCCGCCGCGTCATAAGCCGTGTCACCGCTGCTGGCGGCCAGGTAGACACGCAGCCCGGCGCAGTACGCCGCCATCTGCGACCAGTCCATCTCGATCACGGGGACGCGGAAGTGCGCGCCCATGCCCGCCCGCAGCACCTTCGGGTTATACGGGTCTACGCTGCCCGGCGCGAGAACCACCGCCTGCACCCCTGCCGCTGCTGCTGTGCGGAGTATCGTCCCCATGTTGCCGGGGTCGCGCAGCGCGTCAAGGATCAACAGGCGCTGTGGTGGTTGTGGCGGTTGGGGGCGCGGCAGGGGAAACACGCCGATCACCCCCTGCGGCTGCTGCGTGTCGCTCATGTGGCGCATCACCTCTTCGCTGACCGTCTGCGCCTCGGCCACATCGTGCATCAACTCGGCGTGCTGTGGGGTGAAAAAGACGAACTCCGGCCTGTGTCCGGCTTGCAGCGCATCGCGCACCAGCCGCGCGCCTTCCAGCACGATTCGGCCTTCCTTGCGGCGGCGTTTAGCCTGCGTTTGCAGCGCATACACCAGTTTGACGCGCTCGTTCTGGGTGCTGGTAATCATGGCTCTGTGAATGTGGATGTTTTTAATTCCAGCCAGTGGGTGGCCTGTTCGTAGCGGGGCGTGTCGCTAAAACCGAGCGACTTGTAGAACGCATCGCCGTGCGGTGTGAGCGTGCGCAGTGTCAGCACGTGGTAGGACTGTCGCGCATGGGTGATAAGCGCCTGCATCAACTGCCTGCCTACACCTGAGCGCCGGTAAGCTGGCAGCACATACACATGCCGGATGCGCCCGATTTCAGGCTGGTTTAGGTAGGTGTCCGGGTGAACGCCGCCGATGCCGATCAACGCGCCACTGTCCCAAACTCCCAGCAGCGTCGCGCCGTGCTGGTCGAAACAGTTTACGCCAGACAGATACTCATCCAGCAGCTTTTGAACAAAGCCATAGCCTTCGCTCAGGCTGCTTTCCAGCACTGGCTCGATAACTTCCTTGTTGACATGGGTGAACCGGGCAATCTGCATAGGCCTTTGCTGCTCCATGTAAAACAAGAAGGGCGCATAGTTGTGCGCCCTTGAGGGTTGCTGTGAGTGTCGCGCCGGGTGAACCTACTGATTCATCTGGCTGAGTGCCGCGATCTTCTGGAATGTCGCGGCATCGCGCACGGCGATGTCGGCCAGCATCTTGCGGTCAATCTCAACATTGGCCTTCCGCAGGCCATAGATGAGGCGGCTGTAGCTGAGGCCGTTCATGCGCGAGGCGGCGTTGATGCGCGTAATCCACAGACGGCGCAGGTCGCGGCGGCGGGTACGGCGGTCACGATAGGCGTACCACAGGCTTTTCAGCATCGCTTCGTTGGAACGGCGGAACAGGCGGCCACGAGTCCCCCACTGGCCTTTGACCATATTGAGGACTTTTTTGTGCCGCCGCCGCCGGGTGAACCCTGTCTTTACTCTTGCCATTGCTTACTACTCCTGACAACAAACAACCAGAGCCAAGCCCTGGCTGTTTTTCCTGACCATCGAAAAAAGCTGCCCGGTGTTTAGCGTCCGGGCGGGTTGGCCTTGTAACGGCGCAGATAGGGAGCCAGCCGGCTGACGCGCTTGGCTTCGGCGCTGGTTACAGGCAGCATGGTGGTGAACTTAGCTTTGGTGCGCGCCGGGGTGCGGCGGCGCAGGTGGCTCTTGCCACCCTTCGTCCGCATGACCTTGCCGCCGCCTGTGACACGGAAGCGCTTGGCAGTGGCCTTATGCGTCTTGAGTTTATACTTCTTGCCCACGTCTTATGCTCCAGTTTTGTTCTTATCGTTTGCTGGTGACAAAATCATCAGCATGGTACTGCCTTCAAGGCTGGGATACTGCTCAACAGTGGCAATATCCTTTAGCTCATTGGCAATATCCAGCAGACGGTTGCGCGCAATATCAGGAAAATCACGCTCACGCCCCCGGAAACGAACCCGCACCCGCACTTTCATGCCGCTTTCGATCCATTTGCGGGCATCGCGGACCTTGAATCCCAGGTGGTGATCGTCCGTTTTAGGGCGAAGCTGAATTTCTTTCACCTCGACAGTTTTCTGCTGCTTACGCGCCCGGCGCTCCCGCCGTTGTCGCTCATACTGAAACTTGCCATAGTCCATGATCCGACAGACCGGGGGCTTGGCATTGGGCGAGACTTCGACCAAGTCCATCCCTTTCGACTCGGCTAGTGCCAGCGCTTCCTGTAGCGATACCACACCAATATTCTCATTGGTATCGGTAATAAGGCGGACTTCGCGTGCGCGTATCTGTTCATTAAGGCGTAATTCTGAGGTGCTGATAGCGGTGTCACCCTCTCTAATAAATGACGATCTGTAAAGCAATACCGCTGCTCAATCGCGGCATCGTGCGCTCTGTTATGAACTTTTTGGTTAACCGATGCTGCCAGAAGCAGGGGCATTATGCCAAAATGCCTCGCACCAGTAGCGCGAGGTGTTGCGATTATAGCATAGACTATAATTACCACGCAAGATTGCATGTAGGTTGTGGGGAAGAGTCAGCCGTTTCGCGGGAAAATCGGGCGCAGGTAATGCTCCAGCGGGTAGCTCTGATCCCAGTTGCGCGGGTAGCCCAGCGACACCTCCTCAAAGCGGATGCCGTTGCGCCTGTGGGTGCCGCGCAGGTGCAGATGGCCGTAGATGACCACCGCGACCGGGAAGCGCAGATGCCAGTTTTCCGTAAGTTTGGTGCCACACCACAGCGAGAAGCGCGGGACACGTGGCAGCCGCGCCAGATCGTAGCGCAGCGGCCAGTGGTTGACCAGCACCAGCGGCGCGTCGGAGGGCAGCGCGGCGAGACGCTGCTCGGTATACCAGCAGCGCGCGTGACACCATGTGCTGCGGTCGGGGTACGGGTCGGGGTGCAGCAGGTACTCGTCCGAACAGAGCGTGTCGGCCTCCAGCGCCCAGTCAAGCGCGGCCTCGGCGGGGATTTCGTCCGGGCGAAAGCTGTAATCGTAGAGGGTGAACAGCGGCGCTATGCGGTAGGTTGCGCCGCCCTGTGTCCACAGCGGGTACGGGTCTTCCGGGGTGGTTACGCCGTATTCATGGCAGACTGCGACCAGCCGCTGGTACCGCGCTGCGCCGCGCAGGCCGTCCTGCTCGCTGGGGAGCGTCCACAGGTCATGATTGCCGGGTGTCCAGATGACCCGCCTGAAGCGCGCGGTAAAAACCTCCAGCGCGAAACGCAGATCATCTTCTTTTTCGCCCACATCCCCGGCGATCACCAGCCAGTCGTCAGGGTGTGGCAGCACACGCTCGACCGCGCGGCGGTTGGCTTCATGCGCCAGGTGCAGGTCGCTGATGGCGTACAGTGCCAAAGCGCTACATCACTCGGATTTCGGCCTGTCCCATGCCGACAAACAATTTGCTATTGGTGAACTTGCGGACATCACATAAGGCTTCTTCAAATTGTTTTATTAAGTCTTCGTCGGTGCCTTTGTAGCGGCGCAGTGTTTGCAGCGCGCAGGCGGTGCAGCCGCGCATCGCCCGGAAGCTGTCGGTTTCGCAGCCCAGACAGCCGTTAAGGCGGATCATCATCAACATAAAGGCAAGGGTTTCTTCATGGCATTCTGGCAGGGAGATGATGTGTTCAACCAGTTCCTGCCACTGCGGGCCGCGCAGCTTACGGAGAGAGGGGATCGCACGGTGCGGGAAAAACAGGGCATTGTCGGCGTACATATGCTCTTTTCCTTGTTGGTACAGTCCAGTATGCGGCTGGTGGAGCCGCCGGGGGTAGATTGCTCGAACCCCGTGTATGTGAGGCGTGACACAAGTTGTCACATTACGATTTTCACAATAACACAATTATGGCTCATGAATCAATTAAGGTTAGAATTTTCAAGCGATTTTTACCCGCTTTTTATAAGTGTGGGGTGCAGAAACGCTTAGGAGGGGCGTTAATGCTTCCGGGAAGTGGGGCGATCCGGTAGATCGCCCTGAGATAGTCACGGCCTCGCCCTACTCGACGTGCAGTTCGACACCGGGCTTGTTCTCGCCGAGGGTGAATTCCAGCACCATGTTAATCAGGCTGACGATGATGCCACCGAGGATCGCCCACCAGAAGTTGTCAATACGCAGCAGGTTGGGCAGCAGCGCGGCGGTGATCCACAGCATCAGCCCGTTAATGACGAGGATGAACAGGCCGAGCGTAAAGACGACCAGCGAACACGTGAGCAGCGTAATCAGCGGCTTGATGAAGGCGTTGACGATGCCGAACACCAGCCCGATCAGGATAAACGTCCCCAGATCATTGTTGGCGACATGGAAGCCGGGCAGCAGCCGCGCCACGATGCCAATCGCCAGCGCGTTTACCAGCAGCCGTAGAAGAAGATAAGCCATCCTAAATTCCTTGTTACCTGTTTACAGGGGCAGATTTAAGACCTGCCCACACCAGCGCTGCCTATTTTACCCGACCAGCGCCCAATCCGGCAGCGGCTCACGGCTGGCGACCCACTCCGGCGGGATGTCCTAAGTCCATTTGCAACCTTTCTGACCATTGTAGGCGCTCTGCTACGACGACTATAATCGCAGCCATCAATCTTTCAAACCCTATCATCATAACCATCATGCCATCACAACGAATCGTCGTCAAACTGGGGACTACGGTGCTGACCAACGGCACGCCACGCCTGAGCCGCCAGCGCATGTTAGAGATCGCGCAGCAGGTGGCGAAACTGCGCCAGCAGGGGCATGAGGTCGTCATCGTGTCATCCGGCGCACAGGCCGCCGGGCGCGAACGCCTCGGCTATCCTGAACTGGAGCGTTCGCTGCCCGCCAAACAGATGTTAAGCAGCGTCGGGCAGGGGCGGCTGATGCAGATTTACAGCGAACTGTTCGACATCTTCGAAATCGCGGTTGGACAGGTGCTGCTGACGCGCGGCGATCTGGATAACCGTACCCGCTACATTAACGCGCGCAATACGCTGCTCACGCTGCTCGATCATCGCATCGTCCCCATCATCAACGAGAACGATACCACCGCCACCGAGGAAATCCGCGTCGGCGATAACGATAACCTCTCGGCGCTGGTGGCGAATCTGCTGGAAGCCGACCTGCTGGTCATCCTCACCGACCAGCCCGGCCTGTTCACCGCCGACCCGCGCCACAGCCCGGACGCGAGTCTGATCGCGCAGGTGACGCAGATCACGCCGGAGACGTGGGCGCTGGCCGGGGGCGTGGGGACGGGCTTAGGCACAGGCGGCATGGTCACGAAACTACAGGCCGCGCAGCTTGCCAGCCGCAGCGGTGTGACGACGGTGATCGCGGCGGGCAGCGAGGCCGATGTGCTGGTGCGCCTGCTGGCGGGGGAGGGCATCGGCACCCGCTTTGAGGCGACCACCACCCATTTAGAGAGCCGCAAGCGCTGGCTGGTGATGGACAAGCCGCGCGGGGTGCTGCGGGTGGACGCGGGCGCGGCGCGGGCGGTGTGCAGCGGCGGTGCGAGTCTGCTGCCTGTGGGTATCGTCGCTGTCGAAGGGGAGTTCGAGCGCGGCGAGACTCTGCGCGTACTTGCGCCGGATGAAGCCGAGATCGCGCATGGGCTGGCGGGCTATAACAGCGCCGACCTGCGGCGGCTGTGCGGCGTGAAGTCGGAACGCATTATCGAGATTCTAGGGTATAGTTATGGGGACGCAGCCATCCATCGTAACAATCTGGTGCTGCTGGGGTAGTGAACGAGGCTGGGCAAGCTGATGGTCATTGGCGAAAAACTTTACACGGCGGACGAATTCTGGGAGATCGCCCAACTGCCCGAAAATGAGGACAAGCGGCTGGCGCTGCTGGATGGAGTGATTGTTGAAGTGCCGCCTTCAAGCCAGAAGAACACTGTTACGGCAGCCCGGCTTTACACTCAAGGTCAGCGATATTTTTGCGGAATAACACGCACTCAGCGGCTTATGTAAGGAAAGAACCATGCTTGAAGCAACGCAGACGATAAACCTCACCGAACTCGGCCAGCGGGCGAAGGCCGCCAGCATCGAACTGGCGCGCGCCACCACAGACCAGAAGAACGCCGCGCTGCTGGCGATTGCCGACGCGCTGGCGGCCAACCGCGCGTCCATTCTGGAAGTCAACCGCCTCGATATTGAGGATGCGAAGGCCGCAGGCACCAGCCCGCATTACATCAAGGACCGGCTCGACCTCGAAAAGCGCATGGATGGCATTATCGCCGATGTGCGCAAAGTGGCCGACCTGCCCGACCCGGTCGGGCGCGCGTTTGACGCGCAGACGCTGGACAACGGCCTGCGCGTGAGCAAGCGGCGGACTCCGCTGGGCGTGCTGGGTGTGATCTACGAGGCGCGCCCGCAGGTGACGGTGGATGTGGCGGCGCTGGCGCTCAAGAGTGGCAACGCGGTCATCCTGCGCGGCGGCAGCGATGTGCTGCGGAGCAACATGGAACTGGTGCGCGTGCTGAAAGAAGCGATGGTTTCCGTAGGGCTGCCCGCCGATGCCTTCCAGTACATCGAAAGCACAGACCGCCAGTATGTCGGCGAGATGCTGCGTCTGCACCAGTACGTTGACCTGATTATCCCGCGCGGCGGGAACGCGCTGCATACCTTCTGCCGCGAGAACAGCACCATCCCGGTGATTACGGGCGGCATCGGCGTGTGCCATCTTTACGTGGACGAAACAGCGAAGCTGGATGAGGCGCTGGCGGTGATCCACAACGCCAAGACCCAGCGCCCGGCGGTCTGTAACGCGCTGGAAACGCTGCTGGTCAACCAGCGCGTCGCTGCGGACTTCCTGCCGCGCGTGGTGGAGCATCTTGGCCGGGACGGCGTGACGTTTAAGGCCGAGCCGCGCGCTTATGCACTGCTGAAGCAGGATGCTCGCGTGGAAGCCGCCGGAGCAGAAGATTTCGACACCGAATGGTACGCGCTCATCCTCAGCCTGAAGGTGGTGGACGGCCTCGACGAGGCGATTGAACACATCCGCCAGCACAGCACCGGCCATTCCGACGGCATCCTGACGCAGAATATGGACGACGCGAACCGCTTTCTGGACGAGGTGGACTCGGCGGCGGTGTACGTCAACGCCAGCACCCGTTTTACCGATGGCAGCGCGCTCGGGCTGGGGGCGGAGATCGCCATCAGCACGCAGAAACTGCACGCGCGCGGCCCGATGGCGCTGGAGGAACTGACGACTTACAAATGGGTGATTATCGGGGACGGACACGTGCGCCCGTAAGGGCGGCAGCCAGCAAGGCAGCCGCGTTAATACCTTCATTGTGCGGGGCGGCAGAGTGGTCTACAATGCGATTATAGCAAAGATATAAATGTAAGGTTGTGACCTTAAATGACACGTATTTTGCTGCTAGAAGACAATGCCGACATGCTGATGATGATGGCACAGATGCTCGAGTGGGGCGATTATGAGGTGATTGTCGCGCGCAACGGCAGGGAAGGCGTTCAGGTGCTGAATACCACCGACCAACTGCCCGATGTAATCATCTGCGACCTGCTGATGCCGGAGATGGACGGCCTGACATTTCTGGACACCGTGCGCGATCATGCCGAGTGGTCGCAGATTCCAGTCATCATGATGAGCGCGCACTCCTCGCCACAGGAACGGCAGGCAGCGATAGAACACGGGGCGAATGACTTTCTGGTCAAGCCATTTAACCTTGAGAACTTCCATGAAGCTCTCACCAAATGGGAACGGCACTGAGCAGGGATGTCCAAGACGCTGATTATCCTCAACCCGCACGCTGCGGGCGGCAAGGCAGGCCGCCTGTGGCAGAAGATCGAACCGCTGCTGTGGCAAAGTCTGGGCGATCTGGTGGTCGCCGTGACGCAGAAGCCGGAAGAAGTGGCCGTGCATCTGGACAAAGCCTATGCCAGCGGCCTGCGGCGCGTGGTTTCCATCGGCGGCGATGGCACCAATCACGCGCTGGTGAACGCGCTGGCCGCACTCAACGAACAGTATCCCGACAAGCCGCCGATGGTCTATGGCAACCTGCCTATCGGCACCGGGACGGACTGGGCGCGCAGCCGGGGCATCCCGCTCGACCCTGAAGAGGCCGCCCGCTGGATTGCCGACGCGCAGCCGCGCCCGACAGACATCGGCCTGCTGACCTTTAACGGCCAGCGTGAGCATTTTCTGAACATCGCCAGCGCCGGGCTGAGCGGGGAAATTGACCGCCGCGTGAACCAGTCGGCGGTGCGCCGCCCCTGGACATTTCTCCAATCTACGCTGGAAACGCTGGCTACCCATACCGCACAGGCCATGCGGGTGGTAGTGGATGGCGAGGAATGGTACGAGGGCGATGCCTATCTGGTGGCGGTCGCCAACGGGACTACCTTTGGTCATGGCATGAAGATCGCGCCGCACGCGCAGGCTGACGATGGGCTGTTCGACGTGGTGCTGATCGAGGGGATGCCGCGCCTGCGGGCTATCTGGGCGCTGCGCCGCCTGTATGATGCCAGCCATCTGACGCACCCGTGTGTGCGCGCGCATCGTGGCCGCCAGATAGAGATCACCAGCGCGCGCGGCGCTGTCGGCCTCGACCTCGACGGCGAACACGCCGCCGGGGAGCAGATGACCTTTACGGTGCGCCCCGGCCTGCTGCATCTGCTTTCGTAGCCGCCCCATTCCGGGTATCCTCGATAGAACAATGCGCCTCACCTGTCAGGGGTAAATACAGGAAGGATGATTCATGCTCACCAGCCTCGAAACCGGATTGGGACTCGATGTGGTGCTGTGGTTGCAGGCGGGCGGCAGCAGGCTGCTTGACCTGCTGGCGATGGCGTTGAATGCCGCCGGGAGCGAGTACGTCTTTATGGTGGTTCTCTCCGTGATTTACTGGGGGGTTAACCGCTATCTGGGGCTGCGGGTGCTGTTCGCGCTGCTGCTGGCGGTGACGCTGAACATCGCGCTGAAGCTGCTGTTTCAGGCTCCCCGCCCGTTTGAGGTTTCCGACGCGGTGCGCGTCGTGGCCGAGGCGGGCAGTTACGGCCTGCCGAGTAATCACGTTATGAGCGCGGTGGCGATCTGGGGGTATCTGGCGCTGTATCTGCGCCGCCGCTGGGTGACCGTTGCTGTGGTGGTCTACGTGCTGCTGATGGCATGGTCGCGGATGTATGCCGGGGTGCATTACCCGCAGGATGTCGTCGCCGGGGCGCTGCTGGGGCTGCTGTCGCTGTGGCTGTCCCGCTGGCTGGAGCGCCATTTTCCGCCGTTCTGGTCGCGCCTGAGCTTAAGCGCGCAGGTCGCGCTGGTGGTGCTGGTGGGTATTGTTCTGACGGTGTTTCTGTTTGAAGACCCTTTCGGCGTGGCTATCGCCGGGGTGGTTGCGGGAACCGGCTTAGGGCATATCGCCGAGCAGCGGTATGCGCGTTTCTCGTCCGCCGGGGACACGAGGCAGCGCGTGCTGCGCTGTGTGCTTGGCCTCATCTTTGTGCTGGCCGTCTTTTTCGGCGCGCGCGTGGTGTTCGGGCTTTTTGCCGACGACGGCACCACGCTGGAAAACCTGCTGCGGGTGCCGCGTTACGCGCTGCTGGCTTTCGCCGCCACGTTTCTCTGGCCCTGGGTGGCGCTGCGTGTGGGGTTGGCCCGGGGTGAGATGCTGCTGGTGAACGCATAAAACGATCCTATCCGTAGGGGCAAGTCGGTGACTTGCCGGGGGTGCAGCACGCTGCGCCCCTACGAAAATGGATTCGTTAACACCATCGGCTGAGGAGCTGCCCCGGCGAGATGCTCTAAGTAACTGCCAGCCTGCTCCGTGAAGAAAGGGCATGGCAGCGGTGGTTGAAAATCAGTATATTACATGAGGTTGTCAGGATTAAACGGTAAGATGTGGTGGTTGACTCTGCTGATTATCTTCCTCGCCGGGTGCAGCGGTGGCGCGGTGGTCTTCGCGCCCACGCCGCTCCCGCCCGATGTTTCGCCGATGCGTTACGAGCATCCCAGCGGCGCGTTTTCGCTGGTGGTGCCGCGTACATGGCCGGTGCATGAACAGAACACGACCACGCTGGCCGCTGTCACCTTCGCCGCGCCGGGCAGCCACCAGCCCGCGCTGGCAGTTGCCGTGATGAATCTGGATGCGGCGCTGGATGTGCAGGCGTTCAATGACCTGCTCGACCAGTATCAATCGAACATCCGCCCCGATGCCCCGCGCTATACCGAGCAGAACCGTCAGGCGATGGGCGATGGAAGCTGGCGCATGACCGGGCTGCGGACGACCGCAGGCGGCGAAACCGAGCAGGTAAATACGTTCATCCAGCAGACCGGGACGCTGCTGGGGGTGCTGGACGTGATCGTGAATGAAAACCGCATTGACGAGCTACAGGGCGTGATTAACACCTTCCAGCTTAACCCGGCGGCGGAACTGCAACCCGCCGAGTTATCGGTGCTGGTATCGGCAGAGCGTACCGCGCTGGATGTCGTGCGTGTTTCCGGCTGGCAGACCCCGGCAGGCGTGTTCTATATGACCGGGGAAGTGGCGAATTATGGCAGCGCGCCTGCGGTGAATCTGCCCTTGCGCGTGCGCCTGCTTAGCGCCGACGGCCTGCCAGTGGCCGAAGCGATAGACGTACCGATGGGCTACGCGGTCATGCCCGGCGAGTTTATGCCCTTCAGCCTGCGCTTTGGGCAGGGCTTGCCCGGCCTGAGCGCAACTTACGAACTGACGCTTGGCAGCGACGGCTGGCAGCCCGACCCGGACGCGCGGGTGCATGGCGCGGACAGCCTAAGCTGGACGGACGACTTTTCGTACAACGAGCGCGGCGAACTGGTCATCAGCGGCAGCGTGACCAACACCGGGGCGCAGCCGCTCCACAGCCTGCGCGTCGCCGTGACGGTTTTCAGCGCCGCCGACGTGGTGATTGGCGCGCGCTTCATGGATTTAAGCATGGCCGAACTGCAACCCGGCCACTCCGCGCCGTTTGAAATCCCCGTGCCGGAACTGGGCGACGACCCGGCTCAGTACATCGTCACCATTCAGGCGCTGTCGTCGTGATCGAAGTCGAGGTTGCCGGGCGCGGCCTGCTGCAAATTACGCATGTGGTGCTGGATATTGACGGCACGATTGCGCTCGACGGCGTGCTGCTGCCGGGCATGAAGGAGCGGCTGGCGCTGCTGGATGAGTACGCCGAGGTACACCTGCTGACCGCCGACACTTACGGCACACAGGCCGCGCTGGACGCTGAACTCGGCTTGCAGACGACGGTTATTCAGCATGGCGCGGTGGAAAAGGGCGGCTATGTGCTGGCGTTGGGCGCGGAGTCTGTCGCCGTGATCGGCAACGGGGCGGACGACGTGGCGATGTTTAACGCCGCCGCGCTGCGAATCGCGGTGTTGGGGCAGGAAGGGCTGGCGGCAACGCTGCTGAAATCCGCCGACATTCTGGTGCGCGACGTGAACGACGCGCTCGACCTGCTGCTTAATCCGCTGCGCCTTGTCGCCACGCTGCGGCGCTAAACCCCTCAATATCCCCCAATAACGGCGATTTTTATAAACTGTTCATGAGTCTTGACGCGATGCGGCTTGATATTCCTGCGTTTGCTTGAATAGGGAAGGGGGGAAGTGATATAAAAATGGTGTTGGCGAATTCATTTTCGTAGGGGCGCAGCACGCTGCGCCCCCGGCAAGTCGCCGACTTGCCCCTTACGGATAGGATCGTTTTATGCGTTAGCCAACAGCACCTGTAAAGAGGTGATGTATGAAAACTAAAAGACCAGAGAGGAGCAAAAACGATGTCAAAAGGCAGCGGTAAACCTATTCCGAAGGTTAAGATCAACAAAGAGTTGCCGTCGGACAAGGGAGAAGCACTCCTGGAAACATTGAAGGCGCGTTTTGAAGACAACATGAGCCGCCATAAGGGTCTTGAATGGGCGAAAGTACAGGCGAAGCTGGAAGCTGATACGGATAAACTGGCCTCGCTCAACGCTATGGAAAGCACGGGCGGGGAACCGGATGTCGTTGGCTACGATAAAAAGGCCGACGAATACATTTTTTACGATTGCTCTGAGCAAAGCCCCGCAGGCCGCAGAAGCATCTGTTATGACAAAGAAGGGCAGAAAGAGAGAGAGAAGAAGGGTGTTCACCCGGCGGGTAACGCTGTTGACCTCGCAGCCGCGATGGGGGTCGAGCTTTTGGACGAAGACCAGTATCGAGAGTTGCAGCAGCTAGGCGAATTTGACACGAAAACGGAGAGCTGGCTGCAAACACCTGACGACATCAGGCAGCTTGGCGGTGCCATCTTTGCTGATCGTCGTTATGGCCGTGTCTTTGTGTTTCATAACAGCGCGCCCTCTTTCTATTCCGGGAGGGGGTTTCGAGGCGCGCTCAGGGTCTGAGGCTGGCCTTTGCCTTCATAACCCGGCTCAGTGAGAAATTTGAGCATATACATTGCGTTGGGGTGGCTTGCCCTGGGCGCAGTACGCTGCGCCCCTACCTCTGAAACACCTGCACCGCCCCGGCTACCGAAACGCTGGCCGTCTCGCCGGGGGCGAAATCCTGCTCCGACCCGGCGCGCGCGACCAGTGTTGTGCCATCCGCCAGCCGCAGGCCAAGCCGCTGGTCGTGACCGTAGAATTCCCGCCAGGTGATCTCGGCCATCACCGCGCCGGCTCCGGCGTTCACCAGCAGCGTTTCCGGGCGGATTAACACCTCGACCGCGCCGTAAGTCGCGTGTGCCAGCGGCAGCCTGCCCAGCGCACAGATCACGCTGTCCCCCTCGGCCTCGCCCGGTAGAAAGTTCGCCTCGCCAATGAAACTGGCGACTTCCCGGCTGGCCGGATGATGATAGAGCGTTTGCGGCGGGGCCGCCTGTGCCACCCGCCCGTGCAGCATCACCGCGACTTCATCGGCCAGGCTGAGCGCTTCTTCCTGATCGTGCGTGACGAAGATGCAGGTCGTCCCGGCCTGCTTGAGGATGGCGCGTACCTCTGCCCGCACCCCGGCGCGCAGCGCGGTGTCGAGGTTGGAGAACGGCTCGTCCAGCAGCAGGATGTCGGGGTTAGGGGCGAGCGCCCGCGCCAGCGCGACCCGCTGCTGCTGCCCGCCGGAAAGCTCGTAAGGCATCCGCCGTGCCAGCGCCGACAGCCCCACCAGCGCCAGCATTTCCTCGATGCGCGCCTGCTGTTCGCGTCGTGACCCGCTGAGGCCGAAGCCGACATTACCCGCCACGTCCAGATGTGGGAAAAGCGCGTATTCCTGAAACACCATGCCGATACGCCGTTCTTCCGGCGGCACCCGCACCGTATCGCTGGCGACCACGCGCCCTTTAATGCGAATCGTGCCGCTGTCCGGCCAGTCGAACCCGGCGATCAGGCGCAGCGTGGTCGTCTTGCCGCCGCCGCTGGGGCCAAGCAGCGCGATGATCTGCCCGGCGCGCGCGGTCAGGTTGACCTGATGCAGCACGGTATGGCTGCCATAGGCTTTGGTGAGGTGGTGGCACTCAAGAGTATAGGGCATTGAGCAATCAGCGGTCAGCTATCAGCGATCAGCCTGCCAGCTTAGCAGTGTCGCCGCGTTTCAGCAAGTAGGGACATACCGAATGCGGAAGGGCTTCAAGCCTACCCCTATGCCGCATCTCGTTTTTGCAGAATACGGCCTGCCCCTACCGTTCCTGCCGCAGGATAAACACCAGTGACAGCGCCGACACCGCCACCAGCAGCAGGGCGGGCGCGCCGATCTGCGCCAGCCGCGCCTCGACGCTGGCTGTCCAGATTTGCGTGGCGAAGGTCTTGAAGCCTGTCGGAGCCAGCAGCAGCGTTGTCGGCAGTTCCTTCATCACGCTCAGGAACACCAGCGCCATGCCTGCCAGGATGCCGCCGCGTGCCAGCGGCGCGGTGATGCGCGCCGTCACCTGCCAGGGGCGTAAGCCGAGGCTGCGACCAGATTCTTCGACACAGGGGTTGATCTGCGTAAGGGCGCTGCGGGTCGCGCCGATGCTTAAGGGCAGGAAGCGTGTGGCATAGCCCAGCACCAGCACTGGCAGCGTCTGGTACAGCGTGGGCGTGTAGTTGGCGGCGAAGAACACCAGCGCCAGCGCCACGACAATGCCGGGCAGCACGTTGCCCAGATAGGGGATGCTCGCCAGCGACTTCTCCACGCGCGACGATGACCGCACCGCCAGCACCGCCAGCGGCAGCGCCGCCAGCCCCACCACAAGCGCGGTCAGGCCGCTGGAACTGACCGTGTTCCAGAAGGGGAGCGCCATGTCACGGGTTGCGCCGGGGTTTTGCAGCAGCCATGACAGCAGGATCAGCACCGGGACGACCACGCCAACGGCGATCAGCAGCGTACAGAAGGCCAGCGCCGGAGCGCGCCATTTGCCGAGCCGCACCGGGCGCGCGCGCCGCTGTACGCCTGTGCCGATGCGATAGTTGCGCGTCGCGGCGGCGGTGCGCCGTTCCAGCAGCAGCAGCCCGATCGTCAGAATGACCAGCACCAGCGCCAGAATCGCCGCGCGGTGACGGTCAAACGACCCGGTGTACTGGCGGTAAATCACGCGCGTGAAGGCATCATAGCGCATAAGCGAAACCACGCCGAAATCGCTGAGGGCGTAGAGCGCGGAGAGCAGCATCCCTGCTGCCAGCGCGGGCTTAAGCTGGGGCAGCGTCACCCGGCGGAAGACCTGCCAGCGCTTCATGCCCATGCTCTGCGCGGCCTCTTCCAGCGCCGGGTCCATGCTCATCAGCGCGGCGCGTACCGGCAGCACCACATAGGGGTAAGTAAACAGGGTGATCGCCAGCCACGCGCCGCCGAAGCCGTAGATGGTCGGCAGTTCGGTTACGCCGAGCGGCTCAAGAACACCCTGAAGCAGGCCGCGCGGGCCAAAGGCGGCGATGAAAGTAATCGCGCCGATGTAGGACGGAATCACCAGCGGCAGCACCCCGCCCACCAGCCAGAAGCGGCGGAATGGCAGGTCGGTGCGTGCTGTCAGCCATGCGAACAGCGTCCCGATCACCCCTGCCGACAGCGTGACCGCCCCGGCCAGCAGCAAACTGTTCCAGACTACCTGTAAGGTGCGTGCCTGAAGCAGGTATTCCAGCCCGCTTTCGCCCGCGCCCAATGCGCGCAGCACAAGATAACTGAGCGGCAGCAGCACCAGCATGACGATCACCGCCGCGATCACGTGCAGCGGCGTGGGCAGGTACGGCCACAGCCGCGTCGTATAACGATTATGTACGGCGCGGCGCAGAAGATATTCGGGAGCGATGCGAGTGCGTAGCATGAAACGGCCTTATCGTAGAAACGTGTGTTATCGCGGTATCAAAACTCACCCCATTTCGCCTGATTCCCCCTCCATAAAATAAAATGGAGAGGGGAACAGGGGGTGATGTAAACCGGTTATGACAGCGCGCCTGTCTCGCTGAGCAGGTCAAGCGTGCCTTGCAGGTCGCTCAGGTTGCTCAGGTCAATGTCCGGTGTCTGGATGTCTTCCAGCGGTGTCAGCGCCTCGTTGACGGTAATACCGGGTACCAGCGGGTACTCATAGGTTTCGTCCGCGAAGTACTGCTGCGCGTTGGTGCCGAGCAGGTACAGGATCAGGCGCTGTGCCAGCCCCGGCGTGTCTGACGTGTTGACCACACCCGCGCCCGCCACGTTAATCAGCGCGCCGGGGTCGCCCGCCGGGAAGTAATAATTCCGCACCGGGAAGTCCGGGTTATCCGCCAGGAAGCCGTGCAGGTAATAATGGTTTACCAGCCCGACCTCAATTTCACCATCGGCGACCGCCTGTACGATAGCGCGGTTGTTTTCATAGGGCATGGTGCCATTTGCGACCATTGCCTCCAGCCACTCGCGCGTGGCCTCCTCGCCCAGCAGGACGCGCAGCGCGGTCACATGCGCCTGGAATGAGCCGTTGGTCGGGGCCCAGCCCACGCGCCCCGCCCATTCTGGCGCGGCCAGTTCGGTAATCGAGGTGGGGAGCTGGTCTTCGCTGAGGACGCTGGGGTTATAAACCAGTACCCGCGCCCGGCCAGACAGCCCGACCCACTGATCTTCGGCAGACCGCAGCGCCCCCGGCACCCGTTCCAGCACGTCCGACGGCAGCGTGGTCAGGCGGCCAGCCTGTGCCAGCGCGCCCAGCGCTCCGGCATCCTGCCCGATGTAAACATCTGCCGGGCTGTTATCGCCTTCTTCAAGAATGGTCGCGGCCATCTCCGCCGTGTCGCCATAGCGTACTTCGACGTTAATGCCGGTGTCGGCGGTGAATTGTTCCAGAATCGGGGCGATCAACCCTTCGCTGCGCCCGGAGTAAACGGTCAGCGTTTCGCCATCCTGCGCGGCCAGTGGTACAAAGCTCGTGACCAACAGCACGAGGAGCAGAGACATCACAACAAAGCGTGTATAGCGCATTTGAGAAAAGTTCCCTTCGTGGTTACAAATAGAATCACTTGTCCCGGCCAGTGACAGTAACCCTATTGTGCATGGCGTGGGTGGGGAAATCTACGCTTGTGGTAAATTTCGCAATTTGCGGGCGGGTAAACCGGGTTTACGCGCGAGGCGAGTCTGGTTTGCCCCCGGTTAAAAGTGATTTTCGCCACAATCAAACAGGCACGGCAAGCGCCATGCCTGCTGACGTTTTGTATTCGGAGGGTGTTTTGTGTGCCAGACGGCATGTAAGGCTTGACCGTCGTTGTCCTTATGGTTTTTAAGGCGCACAAGGGTTCAACCCTTCGATGTATGGTGTATGCCTGACATCCGCATTCAGGTGTAGGGGCGGGTTTGCAACCAGCACGTGAAACCTCACCCCGCCTGACCTGCGGCCATGCCGCCCCTACGCATCCGTATCGCTGCTCTGCTAACGACGGACAGGCCTTGTATCGCGTCCCTGCAAGGCCTGTGTGCTGTAGGGACAGCATACAGGCTGTCCGCCGTCCGCTTTGCCCAGTGCAACGTTTTACCGCCCGCTGCGTATAACATAACAGTAGAAACACTGAATTATTGGGTGCTTATCCGGTTCATACGTTATTAACGCGCTGCATGGTGGTAAAATAAGCGGCGTAGGTGATAAACGAGAGAGGAGAACCGGAAGATGGCAGCATGGTGGGGAACACGGAACAATGTTTCCTCGCGTCTGCGGCTGGAAGTAGAGGCCATGCGGGCGACCTTTGGCAATACGTTTAAACTGGTCGTGCCGCAGTTCGGGCTGCTCTACTGGGAGGGGAATGTGGAGATAAACCTCTCGACCCTGCGCTCGCCAGAGCATACGCTCAAGATTGTTTACCCGAATGAATATCCCAACCGCCCCGCAGAGGCCTACGTCTTAAAGCCGCGCCTCTACAGCGAGAAGCACCAGTATGAGGACGGCCAGCTTTGCCTGTTTAACCCGAAGGATGGCGAGCAGTATGGCTGGAACCCCAGCCGCTCGACAGCGGTGACAGTCGCGGGCTGGTCGGTACAGTGGCTCTACGCCTACTATACATGGCGTGCCACCGGGGATTGGCCGGGCATTGAGGAGCGTGTCCGCCCGGATACCCCGCTGCCGCGCCGACGGAGATAAATGCAACATGCTGAAATCACTGGCTTCCATGCGCCGTGCGACCGTGCCTAATCTGGTGGTGGCGCAGCGGGTGCTGAACAAGATGGTCGCTGCCGCCCGCAGCTTCGTTGCCGATGAAACCGGCGAAGCGTTGGTAGGGCTGGTTGTGGGGGGCGAACGCACCAACGGCGTGCCGACAATTTACGTGCTGGACACGATCTCGCCGGATGAAAGCGCGGTGCGCCAGTTCCACACCTTCCAGCAGGGCGACGAGCGCCAGGACGAGATTATCTGGTGGTTACAGGAGAACTGGCGCGTGCGTCGCCAGCAGGGGCGCGACCAGGCCGGGCAGGTGTTACAGGCCAAGTGGGACGTGCCGCTGCGCTATCTGGGCGACTGGCACAAGCAGCCCGGCTTCATGATTCAGCCCAGCGTGGGCGACCAGATGACCGCGCTTGGCTGGCTGGACGATGACGAAAACGGGATGGAGTATCTGCTTGCGCCCATCGTCACGCTCGGCCATCCATCCACCACGATTAACGCGCCCGCGCTGGCGAACTTCGTGGCGCTGCCGTTCGATAACCAGTCGCACATGCGGGTGGACTTCTGGTACATCCACCGCGATGTCCGCATGTTCCAGCCGATCATCCCGGCGGTTTACCCGGACGACCAACTGCCCGCGCTGGCACAGTACCCCTGGCATCTGGTGAAGCAGGAGCGCGCCAACGCTGAATTTGCACGGCTGCATGACGAAGGGCTGTTCACTTCGGTGGTGCTGTGGAGCGCGGACGAACCGCCGCCGCTGGAAATCTGCTTCATGACCGCGCGTGTCGGCGCAGACCGTGTGCTGATTATCCGCACGGCGTGGAATTACCCAGAGCAGCCGCCGAAAGCCCGTGTCGCGCCGTTCCTCAGCATGGAGGCAGGCGACGATCTGTATGATGTTTTCGAGGAAATGTGGGCAAAGTCGGAAGTGGTGGCCGACCCGCCCGGCTGGGCGTGGTCGCCGGAGAAGCACCTGGTAGATTATGTGCGCGCGCTGGAAGACGCGCTCGGCATCAAGCCAGCAGCCGTCGCTGTGGCGACAGAAGACGATCACCAGCAGGCGGACGCGCCAGAAAGCGCCGAAACGGATGTGACAGAGGAAGCGGCAGACGCGCCAGAGGAAAAAGTTTCTGAGGATGAGGTATGAGCTGGTCACGAGTCGAGCAGTTACTAGGGACGGATAATCTGGCGCTGCTGGCGACGAAAAAGGTCGCGGTGGTCGGGCTGGGGTCTGGCGGCGGGCTGGTCGCGCTGCAACTGGCGATGAGCGGCGTGGGCAGGTTCGTGCTGGTGGACGATGACGTGCTGGAAGAAGGCAACATCGTGCGCCACGTGGCCGACAGGCGCTACCTCGGCCAGCATAAAGTGGACGCGGTGGCCGACCTCATCAAGCACCGCAACCCCAACGCGCAGGTGGATAAGCGGCGTGGGCGCATCGAGCAGCACATGGATGCGCTTGAAGGCGTGGATATGCTGGTGTCTGCTGTGGATGGCGAACTGCCAAAGTACACGCTGAATCAGGCCGCGCTGGATCGCAACCTGCCCGCCGTGTATGCCGGGGTGTATGAGCGCGGCGAAGGCGGCGACTCGGTGGTGATTTACCCCTACGACGGGCCGTGTTATGCCTGCTGGGCGGCGGAACTGCGCGGCGAGGTCGCGCTGGCGCTGAGCGATAACGGGCAGGAACTGGATTACGGCATGATCGGCCCTGAAGGGACGCTGGAAGCCGAGCCGGGATTGTGGCTGCATGTGACGCGGGTGGCGACGGTGCAGGCGCATCTGGTGCTGAATGAATTGTTAAAAGGCACAGATGTTTATGAGCCGATGCCCGGAAATACCGTTATACTGGCAAATAACGCGCTGGAAATCATCAACGGACAGACCAGCCAGCCGCAGACAGCGGTATGGGTGACGATAGACCGTGACCCGGAGTGTCTGGTATGTGGCGACCGTCTGCGCCATCGCGCCGCCTTGACCAGCGAACAGGAAGCGGATAGTCTGTCTTTAGACGACTTGATGGATTCAGCCGGACTCGTATTGCAGGAAGATGACGAGGAATAAGTGTAATGACGGATGAACAGAACAACATCCCTGTGGATGAAAACGAGGCCGTAGAGGCCGAACAGCCAGAAGCCCCCACGCCGCCGCCCGCCCCAGAGGCCACCAACGGCGGCCAGCGCAGCGATGAGCAGATGGCCGAGAACATCCAGCCCGGTTACGACAGTATGGGCGAACGGCTGGAACGGCTGGGCGGCGAGCCTGCGCCGGTGATCACGCCGGAGGAATTCGCGCGGCTGCAGAAGGCCGGGCAGGTGCATATTGACTCGCGCGGTCGTGTACGCACCACCCGCCGCAGCGATGCCGAAGCCGGTGTCTCGCTGCGTAAACGCCGGGCGTGGTATGGTGAGTAGGGACCCCGCGCTGTCATTGCGGCAGGCGCTGGTCGAGAGTCTGCGCCAGAAAGGCCACCTGACCGACCCGCTGATAGAAGCCGCGTTTCTGGCAGTTCCCCGCCACCATTTCCTGCCTGCCGATGTCCCGCTTGAGCAGGCTTACGCCGACGACGTTGTGCCGATCAAGCGCGACGTTGATGGCACCGTGTTAAGCTCCTCCAGCCAGCCGACCATGATGGCGATGATGCTGCACCAACTGCGCTTGCAGCCCGGCCAGAACGTGCTGGAGATCGGCACCGGGACGGGTTATAACGCCGCGCTGATGCAGCATATCGTGGGCGACGAGGGCAATGTCGCCACCGTCGAGATTGACAGCGATATGGCGCAGTTGGCCCAGAACAACCTCCAGCGGGCGGCTTATGGCAGTCAGGTGCGGGTGGTGCAGGGCGATGGCGCTGCTGGTTATGCCCCGCGTGCCTCTTACGACCGGGTGATCGCAACAGTGGGCGTGTGGGATATTCCGCGCGCATGGGCGCAGCAGTTGAAGCCGCGCGGCCTGATTGTCGCGCCGCTGTGGCTGGATGCCCTGCAGGTCAGCGGCGCGTTCAGCACGCTGGCTGATGGCTCGCTCTACAGCGAGAACAACCTGCAATGCAGCTTTATCCGCTTGCGAGGCGTGAGTTCTGGCCCCGGTGTAACGCTGCGGGTGGGCAGTTCGTCGCTGGTGCTGACTTCAAACGCGGCGGCCTCGATGGACAGCGCCGCGCTGCATCTGCTGCTTTCCGAGGATTCTGAAAACGGGCTGCTGGATGTACGGCTGCGGCCTAACGAATACTGGACGGCGTTCATGCCCTACCTGATGCTGCACCAGCCGTTTGGCTTTTACTTCGCGGTCTACAACATCGGCGCGAACGAAAAAGCTTACGGGATTGAAGGGCATGGCTTCGCGCTGGTTGGCCCCGGCAGCGCGTGTTTCGTGCCGTACAACGGTCATGGCGAGGTGTTCTGCTTCGGCGCGCCTCATGCCTTCATGGCGCTGCAAGGCGCGCTGACCGATTGGGACAGCGCCGGGCGGCCAGACAGCGACCGCCTGCGGCTGCGGCTAGTCCCGGTGGATCACGGGCAGCCCACGATTGAGAGCGGTGTCCTTTACACCCGTAAGGAACACTACATCCACGTATGGCAGGAATGACCCGCAAGATGCTTACCCTCGATGATGTACGCGCCGCGCTGCGCCTCCCCGATTTTAATGCTGAAAGCGCCCACCTGCTGATGACCCCCGGTTCGCGCCAGTTCTTCCCGTCCTCGTCGGCCACCGCGCGGCAGGCGAGTGTGCTGGTGCTGCTGTTCCCGCAGGCGGACGAACTCTGCTTCGTGCTGACACGCCGCACCGACACGCTGCGCGGTCACAGCGGGCAGATCAGCTTCCCCGGCGGCAGGCGTGACCCGCAGGATGACAGCTTCGTGACGACCGCGCTACGCGAAACCTGTGAGGAGCTTGGCGTGTGCGATGAAGAAATCACCATTCTGGGCGAACTGACGCGCATCTACATCCCCCCCAGTGATTTTGAAGTGGTGCCTGTGGTCGGCGCGATGCCGCATCCCCCGGTCTTCCGGCCAAGCCCGGATGAAGTGGCCGAAGTGTTCACGGTTTCCCTCGGCGCGCTGCTGGATGAAGGTTATAAGGCTTTCGAGTATCGTGAATTTCGCGGTGTAGAGATCAGGGTGCCGTATTACGCGCTGGGCGGGCATAAGGTGTGGGGCGCAACGGCGATCATGCTGAGTGAACTGGAAGCGCGCCTGCGGGTGGCGACTGGCTCTCAGGAGCGGGGATAGCTCATTCCTGCCACAACCCG